>NZ_CP191225.1:4002500-4030869 GCF_058566435.1 Bacillus sp. SCT118 | reverse complement strand
GGCAGAAAGCTGTATGTTGGAGATGTGGTAGAGATTGAAGGATTTGGTTCATTTCAAGTCGTCAATTAAAGCGGGTGACACTGATTGTATATCCAGAACTTAGAACTGACATCTTACCGCAACTACGACCATGCTGAACTTCAATTTGAAAATAAAGTAAATGTGATCATCGGAGAAAACGCTCAGGGGAAGACAAACCTCATGGAGGCGATCTATGTCTTGTCCATGGCGAAATCGCACCGGACATCAAATGACAAAGAACTTATACGGTGGGACAAAGACTATGCTAAAATAGAGGGAAGAGTGATGAAGCAAAACGGGTCGATCCCGATGCAGCTCGTCATCTCCAAAAAGGGTAAAAAGGGCAAGGTCAATCATATTGAACAGCAAAAGCTCAGCCAGTATGTCGGGGCCCTCAACACCATTATGTTCGCGCCGGAAGATTTAAATCTTGTAAAGGGAAGCCCTCAAGTGAGAAGGCGGTTTCTTGACATGGAAATCGGACAGGTTTCTCCCGTCTACCTTCATGATCTTTCTCTTTACCAGAAAATCCTTTCCCAGCGGAATCATTTTTTGAAACAGCTGCAAACAAGAAAACAAACTGACCGGACGATGCTCGATGTTCTGACCGATCAGCTTGTAGAAGTTGCAGCAAAAGTCGTCGTAAAACGCCTGCAGTTTACAGCACAGCTCGAGAAATGGGCGCAGCCCATCCATGCAGGCATCTCAAGAGGGCTTGAAGAACTGACCCTGAAATACCATACAGCTCTTGATGTATCAGATCCCCTAGATTTGTCGAAAATAGGAGATAGCTATCAAGAAGCGTTTTCTAAATTAAGAGAAAAAGAAATTGAGCGTGGTGTGACGCTGTCAGGGCCTCATCGCGATGATGTTCTTTTTTATGTGAACGGACGCGATGTGCAGACGTATGGTTCTCAAGGACAGCAGCGAACGACGGCGTTGTCCCTTAAGCTGGCGGAGATTGACCTGATCCATGAAGAAATCGGAGAATATCCCATTTTACTATTGGATGATGTACTGAGTGAACTGGATGATTATCGCCAGTCACACTTGCTTCATACGATCCAAGGCCGTGTACAAACGTTTGTCACAACGACAAGCGTTGATGGCATTGATCACGAAACCTTACGTCAAGCAGGAATGTTCCGTGTGCAAAATGGTGCGTTAGTGAAGTGAAGAAATGAGGTGAGCAATTGTATATTCATTTAGGTGATGACTTTGTGGTTTCAACACGAGATATTGTCGGCATTTTTGACTTTAAAGCCAACATGTCGCCTATTGTTGAAGAATTTCTGAAAAAACAGAAACACAAGGTGGTGCCTTCCGTAAACGGCACGCCCAAATCTATCGTAGTCACGGTTCAGAATATATATTACTCTCCCTTATCTTCCAGCACATTAAAAAAACGTGCGCAATTTATGTTTGAAATAGATTCTTAGAAATTTTTTATCACGAATATATCGTTTAGAAAAGTGTAGGTGAATGACGTGGCTATGGAACAGCAGCAAAACAGTTATGATGAAAATCAGATACAGGTACTAGAAGGATTGGAAGCTGTTCGTAAAAGACCGGGGATGTATATCGGTTCGACAAACAGCAAAGGCCTTCACCACCTGGTATGGGAAATTGTCGACAATAGTATTGACGAAGCCCTCGCCGGTTATTGTACGGATATCAATATCCAAATCGAAAAAGACAACAGTATCACGGTTGTAGATAATGGCCGCGGTATTCCAGTCGGTATTCATGAAAAAATGGGCCGTCCTGCGGTAGAAGTCATTATGACGGTGCTTCATGCCGGAGGAAAATTTGACGGAAGCGGCTATAAAGTATCCGGAGGATTACACGGTGTAGGTGCGTCGGTCGTAAACGCACTATCAACAGAGCTTGATGTGACGGTTCACCGTGACGGTAAAATTCACCGCCAAACCTATAAACGCGGAGTTCCGGTTACAGACCTTGAAATCATTGGCGAAACGGATCATACAGGAACGACGACACATTTTGTCCCGGACCCTGAAATTTTCTCAGAAACAACCGAGTATGATTACGATCTGCTTGCCAACCGCGTGCGTGAATTGGCCTTTTTAACAAAGGGCGTAAACATCACGATTGAAGATAAACGTGAAGGACAAGAGCGCAAAAATGAATACCATTACGAAGGCGGAATTAAAAGTTATGTAGAGTATTTAAACCGCTCTAAAGAGGTTGTCCATGAAGAGCCGATTTACATTGAAGGCGAAAAGGACGGCATTACGGTTGAAGTGGCTTTGCAATACAATGACAGCTACACAAGCAACATTTACTCGTTTACAAACAACATTAACACGTACGAAGGCGGTACCCATGAAGCTGGCTTCAAAACGGGCCTGACTCGTGTTATCAACGATTACGCCAGAAAAAAAGGGCTTATTAAAGAAAATGATCCAAACCTAAGCGGAGATGACGTAAGGGAAGGGCTGACAGCGATTATTTCAATCAAACACCCTGATCCGCAGTTTGAGGGCCAAACGAAAACAAAGCTGGGCAACTCAGAAGCACGGACAATCACCGATACGTTATTTTCTACGGCGATGGAAACATTTATGCTGGAAAATCCAGATGCGGCCAAAAAAATTGTCGATAAAGGCTTAATGGCGGCAAGAGCAAGAATGGCTGCGAAAAAAGCGCGTGAACTAACACGCCGTAAGAGTGCTTTGGAAATTTCAAACTTGCCCGGTAAGTTAGCGGACTGCTCTTCAAAAGATCCGAGCATTTCCGAGTTATATATCGTAGAGGGTGACTCTGCCGGAGGATCTGCTAAACAAGGACGCGACAGACATTTCCAAGCCATTTTGCCGCTTAGAGGTAAAATCCTAAACGTTGAAAAGGCCCGACTGGATAAAATCCTTTCTAACAACGAAGTTCGCTCTATGATCACAGCGCTCGGCACAGGTATCGGGGAAGACTTCAACCTTGAGAAAGCCCGTTACCACAAAGTTGTCATTATGACAGATGCCGATGTTGACGGCGCGCACATCAGAACACTGCTGTTAACGTTCTTTTACAGATATATGCGCCAAATTATCGAAAATGGCTACGTGTACATTGCACAGCCGCCGCTCTACAAGGTTCAACAAGGGAAACGCGTTGAATATGCGTACAATGACAAGGAGCTTGAAGAGCTGTTAAAAACTCTTCCTCAAACGCCTAAGCCTGGACTGCAGCGTTACAAAGGTCTTGGTGAAATGAATGCCACCCAGCTTTGGGAGACAACCATGGATCCTAGCTCCAGAACACTTCTTCAGGTAACTCTTGAAGATGCAATGGATGCGGACGAGACTTTTGAAATGCTTATGGGCGACAAGGTAGAACCGCGCCGAAACTTCATAGAAGCGAATGCGAGATACGTTAAAAATCTTGACATCTAATCATAAAAAGCCTTATTTCCAATAAGAAATAAGGCTTTTTTCTAAACAAGATCAGATGCAGCAATGCTTGCAATACCTTTATATTCTAGCAATTTAATGTGTATAATCATAAGTTTATTGATATAATGGAGAATAGTGAAATCGTATTGAAGGTCATAATGGACAATCTACTCCCACATATTTCATGTGATACTTCAGGGAGGTTTTTTAATGAGTGAACAAAACACACCACAAGTTCGTGAAATAAATATCAGTCAGGAAATGCGTACGTCCTTCTTGGATTATGCAATGAGCGTTATCGTGTCCCGTGCTCTTCCGGATGTTCGAGACGGTTTAAAACCGGTTCATAGACGGATTTTGTATGCAATGAATGATTTAGGCATGACAAGTGACAAGCCTTATAAAAAATCCGCGCGTATCGTTGGAGAAGTTATCGGGAAATACCACCCGCACGGTGATTCAGCGGTATATGAATCCATGGTCAGAATGGCTCAGGATTTCAACTACCGTTATATGCTCGTTGACGGTCACGGAAACTTCGGTTCTGTTGACGGAGACTCAGCGGCGGCCATGCGTTATACAGAAGCAAGAATGTCTAAAATCTCAATGGAGATTCTTCGCGACATCACAAAAGACACAATCGATTACCAGGATAACTATGACGGGTCAGAAAGAGAACCTGTCGTTATGCCTTCAAGGTTCCCGAATCTGCTCGTGAACGGTGCTGCCGGCATTGCGGTAGGTATGGCAACAAACATTCCTCCGCACCAGCTGGGAGAAATCATTGACGGTGTACTTGCTGTCAGTGAGAATCCGGACATTACAATTCCAGAGCTTATGGAAGTCATTCCAGGGCCTGATTTCCCGACTGCGGGTCAAATCTTGGGACGCAGCGGTATCCGGAAAGCATACGAATCAGGCCGAGGCTCTATCACGATCCGGGCAAAAGCTGAGATCGAACAAACATCTTCGGGTAAAGAAAGAATTATCGTTACAGAGTTACCTTACCAAGTAAATAAGGCGAAATTAATTGAGAAAATTGCTGATCTCGTAAGGGACAAAAAGATAGAGGGTATCACAGATCTGCGTGATGAGTCAGATCGTACAGGTATGAGAATTGTCATTGAAATCAGACGCGATGCCAATGCGAATGTCATCTTAAACAATCTGTACAAACAAACTGCTCTACAAACATCTTTTGGCATCAACCTGCTTGCACTAGTTGATGGACAGCCGAAAGTTTTAACTCTTAAGCAATGCCTGGAGCATTACCTTGACCATCAAAAAGTTGTCATTAGACGCCGTACTGCTTATGAATTGCGTAAAGCAGAAGCGAGAGCTCATATCTTGGAAGGATTGAGAGTTGCACTGGATCATCTCGATGCAGTTATCTCCCTTATCCGTAATTCTCAAACGGCTGAAATTGCGAGAACAGGTTTAATTGAACAATTCTCACTGACAGAGAAGCAAGCACAAGCAATCCTTGACATGAGGCTCCAGCGTTTAACGGGACTGGAACGTGAAAAGATCGAAGAAGAATACCAATCTCTTGTTAAATTAATTGCAGAGCTAAAAGACATCTTGGCAAATGAATATAAAGTGCTTGAGATCATTCGTGAAGAACTCACGGAAATCAAAGAGCGTTTTAACGATGAAAGACGTACTGAGATCGTCACTTCTGGACTGGAGACAATTGAAGATGAAGATCTCATCGAGAGAGAAAATATCGTAGTTACTCTGACGCACAACGGATACGTCAAACGTCTTCCTGCATCAACTTACCGCAGTCAAAAACGAGGCGGAAAAGGTGTACAAGGTATGGGAACAAACGAAGATGATTTCGTTGAACATTTGATCTCTACGTCAACTCATGACACGATTCTCTTCTTCTCGAACAAGGGGAAAGTGTATCGTGCAAAAGGGTATGAAATCCCTGAATACGGCAGAACGGCAAAAGGAATCCCGATTATTAACCTGCTGGAGGTAGAAAAGGGTGAGTGGATCAACGCGATTATTCCAGTCACGGAATTCAATGCGGAGCTTTACCTTTTCTTCACTACAAAGCATGGGGTTTCAAAACGAACATCGCTATCTCAATTCGCTAATATCCGAAACAATGGTCTAATTGCTCTGAGTCTTCGTGAAGATGATGAACTGATGGGTGTACGTCTGACTGACGGCACAAAACAAATCATCATTGGAACGAAAAACGGTTTACTGATCCGTTTCCCTGAAACAGATGTCCGGGAGATGGGAAGAACTGCGGCGGGCGTAAAAGGCATCACCCTGACGGATGACGACGTTGTTGTCGGCATGGAGATCTTAGAGGAAGAATCACACGTCCTTATCGTAACTGAAAAAGGGTACGGAAAACGAACTCCGGCTGAAGAGTACAGAACCCAAAGCCGGGGCGGAAAAGGACTCAAAACAGCGAAAATCACCGAGAACAACGGCCAACTAGTAGCAGTGAAAGCTACTAAAGGTGAAGAGGATCTAATGATTATTACAGCTAGCGGCGTACTCATCAGAATGGACATCAATGATATCTCCATCACCGGACGTGTCACTCAAGGTGTGCGTCTCATTAGAATGGCAGAAGAAGAGCATGTTGCTACAGTAGCTTTAGTAGAGAAAAACGAAGAAGATGAGAATGAAGAAGAACAAGAAGAAGTGTGAGAAAAAGCGCAGCTGAAATAGCTGCGCTTTTTTGTGTCATAACCCTTTACAGTCATAAAAATTATGGTATAATCATTTCTGTTGTCTTTTTAAAGACACAAGCATGACCATTATGACTAGTAAAAACTTTTTTAAAAAAGTATTGACCTAGTTAACTAAAAATGTTACTATTAAGTAGTCGCTTCGAGAGAAGCACACAAAGTTCTTTGAAAACTAAACAAGACAAAACGTACCTGTTAATTCATTTTTTATAAATCGCACAGCGATGTGCGTAGTCAGTCAAACTACTTTATCGGAGAGTTTGATCCTGGCTCAGGACGAACGCTGGCGGCGTGCCTAATACATGCAAGTCGAGCGGACAGATGGGAGCTTGCTCCCTGATGTTAGCGGCGGACGGGTGAGTAACACGTGGGTAACCTGCCTGTAAGACTGGGATAACTCCGGGAAACCGGGGCTAATACCGGATGGTTGTTTGAACCGCATGGTTCAAACATAAAAGGTGGCTTCGGCTACCACTTACAGATGGACCCGCGGCGCATTAGCTAGTTGGTGAGGTAACGGCTCACCAAGGCGACGATGCGTAGCCGACCTGAGAGGGTGATCGGCCACACTGGGACTGAGACACGGCCCAGACTCCTACGGGAGGCAGCAGTAGGGAATCTTCCGCAATGGACGAAAGTCTGACGGAGCAACGCCGCGTGAGTGATGAAGGTTTTCGGATCGTAAAGCTCTGTTGTTAGGGAAGAACAAGTACCGTTCGAATAGGGCGGTACCTTGACGGTACCTAACCAGAAAGCCACGGCTAACTACGTGCCAGCAGCCGCGGTAATACGTAGGTGGCAAGCGTTGTCCGGAATTATTGGGCGTAAAGGGCTCGCAGGCGGTTTCTTAAGTCTGATGTGAAAGCCCCCGGCTCAACCGGGGAGGGTCATTGGAAACTGGGGAACTTGAGTGCAGAAGAGGAGAGTGGAATTCCACGTGTAGCGGTGAAATGCGTAGAGATGTGGAGGAACACCAGTGGCGAAGGCGACTCTCTGGTCTGTAACTGACGCTGAGGAGCGAAAGCGTGGGGAGCGAACAGGATTAGATACCCTGGTAGTCCACGCCGTAAACGATGAGTGCTAAGTGTTAGGGGGTTTCCGCCCCTTAGTGCTGCAGCTAACGCATTAAGCACTCCGCCTGGGGAGTACGGTCGCAAGACTGAAACTCAAAGGAATTGACGGGGGCCCGCACAAGCGGTGGAGCATGTGGTTTAATTCGAAGCAACGCGAAGAACCTTACCAGGTCTTGACATCCTCTGACAATCCTAGAGATAGGACGTCCCCTTCGGGGGCAGAGTGACAGGTGGTGCATGGTTGTCGTCAGCTCGTGTCGTGAGATGTTGGGTTAAGTCCCGCAACGAGCGCAACCCTTGATCTTAGTTGCCAGCATTCAGTTGGGCACTCTAAGGTGACTGCCGGTGACAAACCGGAGGAAGGTGGGGATGACGTCAAATCATCATGCCCCTTATGACCTGGGCTACACACGTGCTACAATGGACAGAACAAAGGGCAGCGAAACCGCGAGGTTAAGCCAATCCCACAAATCTGTTCTCAGTTCGGATCGCAGTCTGCAACTCGACTGCGTGAAGCTGGAATCGCTAGTAATCGCGGATCAGCATGCCGCGGTGAATACGTTCCCGGGCCTTGTACACACCGCCCGTCACACCACGAGAGTTTGTAACACCCGAAGTCGGTGAGGTAACCTTTTAGGAGCCAGCCGCCGAAGGTGGGACAGATGATTGGGGTGAAGTCGTAACAAGGTAGCCGTATCGGAAGGTGCGGCTGGATCACCTCCTTTCTAAGGATATTATACGGAATATAAGACCTTGGGTCTTATAAACAGAACGTTCCCTGTCTTGTTTAGTTTTGAAGGAACTTTGTTCCTTGAATAAGTTAAGATGGGCCTGTAGCTCAGCTGGTTAGAGCGCACGCCTGATAAGCGTGAGGTCGGTGGTTCGAGTCCACTCAGGCCCACCATCTTATATAACGGGGCCTTAGCTCAGCTGGGAGAGCGCCTGCTTTGCACGCAGGAGGTCAGCGGTTCGATCCCGCTAGGCTCCACCAACGTGTTCTTTGAAAACTAGATAACAGTAGACATCACATTCAATTAGTAATACAAGATATCACATAGTGATTCTTTTTAACGGTTAAGTTAGAAAGGGCGCACGGTGGATGCCTTGGCACTAGGAGCCGATGAAGGACGGGACGAACACCGATATGCTTCGGGGAGCTGTAAGCAAGCTTTGATCCGGAGATTTCCGAATGGGGAAACCCACCACTCGTAATGGAGTGGTATCCATATCTGAATTCATAGGATATGAGAAGGCAGACCCGGGGAACTGAAACATCTAAGTACCCGGAGGAAGAGAAAGCAAATGCGATTCCCTGAGTAGCGGCGAGCGAAACGGGATTAGCCCAAACCAAGAGGCTTGCCTCTTGGGGTTGTAGGACACTCTGTACGGAGTTACAAAAGAACGAGGTAGATGAAGAGGTCTGGAAAGGCCCGCCATAGGAGGTAACAGCCCTGTAGTCAAAACTTCGTTCTCTCCTGAGTGGATCCTGAGTACGGCGGAACACGTGAAATTCCGTCGGAATCCGGGAGGACCATCTCCCAAGGCTAAATACTCCCTAGTGACCGATAGTGAACCAGTACCGTGAGGGAAAGGTGAAAAGCACCCCGGAAGGGGAGTGAAAGAGATCCTGAAACCGTGTGCCTACAAGTAGTCAGAGCCCGTTAACGGGTGATGGCGTGCCTTTTGTAGAATGAACCGGCGAGTTACGATCCCGTGCAAGGTTAAGCAGAAGATGCGGAGCCGCAGCGAAAGCGAGTCTGAATAGGGCGCATGAGTACGTGGTCGTAGACCCGAAACCAGGTGATCTACCCATGTCCAGGGTGAAGTTCAGGTAACACTGAATGGAGGCCCGAACCCACGCACGTTGAAAAGTGCGGGGATGAGGTGTGGGTAGGGGTGAAATGCCAATCGAACCTGGAGATAGCTGGTTCTCTCCGAAATAGCTTTAGGGCTAGCCTCAAGGTAAGAGTCTTGGAGGTAGAGCACTGATTGGACTAGGGGCCCCTACCGGGTTACCGAATTCAGTCAAACTCCGAATGCCAATGACTTATCCTTGGGAGTCAGACTGCGAGTGATAAGATCCGTAGTCGAAAGGGAAACAGCCCAGACCGCCAGCTAAGGTCCCAAAGTATACGTTAAGTGGAAAAGGATGTGGAGTTGCTTAGACAACCAGGATGTTGGCTTAGAAGCAGCCACCATTTAAAGAGTGCGTAATAGCTCACTGGTCGAGTGACTCTGCGCCGAAAATGTACCGGGGCTAAACGTATCACCGAAGCTGCGGACTGTTCTTCGAACAGTGGTAGGAGAGCGTTCTAAGGGCTGTGAAGCCAGACCGGAAGGACTGGTGGAGCGCTTAGAAGTGAGAATGCCGGTATGAGTAGCGAAAGAGGGGTGAGAATCCCCTCCACCGAATGCCTAAGGTTTCCTGAGGAAGGCTCGTCCGCTCAGGGTTAGTCGGGACCTAAGCCGAGGCCGAAAGGCGTAGGCGATGGACAACAGGTTGATATTCCTGTACCACCTCCTCACCATTTGAGCAATGGGGGGACGCAGGAGGATAGGGTAAGCGCGGTATTGGATATCCGCGTCCAAGCAGTTAGGCTGGGAAATAGGCAAATCCGTTTTCCATAAGGCTGAGCTGTGATGGCGAGCGAAATATAGTAGCGAAGTTCCTGATTCCACACTGCCAAGAAAAGCCTCTAGCGAGGTGAGAGGTGCCCGTACCGCAAACCGACACAGGTAGGCGAGGAGAGAATCCTAAGGTGATCGAGAGAACTCTCGTTAAGGAACTCGGCAAAATGACCCCGTAACTTCGGGAGAAGGGGTGCTCTGTTAGGGTGCAAGCCCGAGAGAGCCGCAGTGAATAGGCCCAGGCGACTGTTTAGCAAAAACACAGGTCTCTGCGAAGCCGTAAGGCGAAGTATAGGGGCTGACGCCTGCCCGGTGCTGGAAGGTTAAGAGGAGCGCTTAGCGTAAGCGAAGGTGCGAATTGAAGCCCCAGTAAACGGCGGCCGTAACTATAACGGTCCTAAGGTAGCGAAATTCCTTGTCGGGTAAGTTCCGACCCGCACGAAAGGCGCAACGATCTGGGCACTGTCTCAACGAGAGACTCGGTGAAATTATAGTACCTGTGAAGATGCAGGTTACCCGCGACAGGACGGAAAGACCCCGTGGAGCTTTACTGCAGCCTGATATTGAATGTTGGTACAGCTTGTACAGGATAGGTAGGAGCCTTGGAAACCGGAGCGCCAGCTTCGGTGGAGGCATCGGTGGGATACTACCCTGGCTGTATTGACCTTCTAACCCGCCGCCCTTATCGGGCGGGGAGACAGTGTCAGGTGGGCAGTTTGACTGGGGCGGTCGCCTCCTAAAAGGTAACGGAGGCGCCCAAAGGTTCCCTCAGAATGGTTGGAAATCATTCGCAGAGTGTAAAGGCACAAGGGAGCTTGACTGCGAGACCTACAAGTCGAGCAGGGACGAAAGTCGGGCTTAGTGATCCGGTGGTTCCGCATGGAAGGGCCATCGCTCAACGGATAAAAGCTACCCCGGGGATAACAGGCTTATCTCCCCCAAGAGTCCACATCGACGGGGAGGTTTGGCACCTCGATGTCGGCTCATCGCATCCTGGGGCTGTAGTCGGTCCCAAGGGTTGGGCTGTTCGCCCATTAAAGCGGTACGCGAGCTGGGTTCAGAACGTCGTGAGACAGTTCGGTCCCTATCCGTCGCGGGCGCAGGAAATTTGAGAGGAGCTGTCCTTAGTACGAGAGGACCGGGATGGACGCACCGCTGGTGTACCAGTTGTTCTGCCAAGGGCATCGCTGGGTAGCTATGTGCGGACGGGATAAGTGCTGAAAGCATCTAAGCATGAAGCCCCCCTCAAGATGAGATTTCCCATTCCGCAAGGAAGTAAGATCCCTGAAAGATGATCAGGTTGATAGGTCTGAGGTGGAAGTGTGGCGACACATGGAGCTGACAGATACTAATCGATCGAGGACTTAACCACATTTTGAATGATGTCACACCTGTTATCTAGTTTTGAGAGAACACTCTCAATTTGTTTGGTGGCGATAGCGAAGAGGTCACACCCGTTCCCATACCGAACACGGAAGTTAAGCTCTTCAGCGCCGATGGTAGTCGGGGGTTTCCCCCTGTGAGAGTAGGACGCCGCCAAGCAAGCTTAAACCCAGCTCATTGAGCTGGGTTTTTTGTTTGTTAAAAATGAAGAAGAAACTGTGAAGCGTATTTAGGGAATTTCTTTTCTGTTACTAATAAAAACTGCTGAATTAACACGTAGTCATCACTTATATGCTGTGTTAATAACTCATACCACCATTCTGTTTCATACCTTGCAATCATCCCAACGTTGTACAAAATCAAATAATGAATTGTCATTTCGGGAAGCCGAAGAAATTGCTCCCTTTGAGAAGGGATATAATATTGGTTCTTTTCCATGTCAAACAATAAGCTGGTCGATGTCCATGGCTCCTTGTCTTGTGGCGAAACTTCGAACAGCAGCCCGTGTTCATTTTTTTTTGTAAAAGACCATTGATAATGATGGGACATGTATTCAGCAAACCTTGAATCAGACATTTTGTAATTGATTACTACTTCCTCCGGTACAAAAATTTCGTTCTTATCCTTCTCAACTATTGTCATAAATCGTTCTTTCTGCTGAAAGTAGAAAATATCGCTAAGTTCTGGAATGGCCATTAATAATTTTTTCATGGTATACCGTTCATCTACTATATCCGATTGTCCGAATAAATGTTTCATAAAATGTACGCATAGGCCATTCCGTTGTATTTTCACTTCATCATCGCTAAAACAATAGTTTTGTTTCTTTCGTTTTCTTGTTGTTACACCATGTGCCAGTACTGATGTATGGCTTGGATAATGAGGATCACGTGTAATTAAGCATGCTTTGATAAGCTGTGCCATTCCATAAAATAAAAGAATCGGTTTGATTTCTAAGGGAGAATATGCGGCTTGTTTATAAAACGATTCGGCATGCTTTAAGAAATAAATAAACCGTTCACTGTTTTTAAAAGAGTTTTTTTTCGCATCGTCAATACCGTTTAAGGTATAAACCTTTTCTAGAAATTTCTGGGTTGATTCGACGGAGTAAAATAGCGCTAAGTCTTTCCACTCATGATATGCCATGTATATTTCTTAATCCTTTCCGTTATCTAAATATTTCAACTCTTTCCCGCTTCCTTGACATGCTCTTGGCTAGTTGATAATCTACATATAATATTTTGCCGAAAAGAGGGGGATTTACTAATGTGGGAAAGTAAATTTTCAAAAGAAGGCTTAACGTTCGACGATGTGCTGCTTGTGCCAGCAAAGTCTGAGGTACTTCCGCGTGATGTGGATTTATCTGTAGAACTTACAAAAACGTTAAAGCTAAATATTCCTGTCATCAGCGCAGGTATGGACACAGTAACAGAATCAGCAATGGCAATTGCAATGGCAAGACAGGGCGGCTTGGGCATCATTCACAAAAATATGTCCATTGAACAGCAGGCTGAACAAGTTGATAAAGTAAAGCGTTCTGAGCGCGGCGTTATCACAAATCCCTTCTTTTTAACTCCTGATCACCAAGTATTTGATGCGGAGCATTTGATGGGGAAATACAGAATTTCCGGTGTTCCGATTGTAAATAACGAAGAAGACCAGAAGCTTGTTGGAATTATTACAAACCGTGACCTTCGTTTTATTTCTGACTACTCAATGAAAATCAGCGATGTCATGACGAAAGAAGAGCTAGTTACTGCATCTGTAGGAACTACTCTGGATGAAGCTGAAAAGATTTTGCAGAAACATAAAATTGAAAAGCTTCCTCTCGTAGATGACCAGAATAAATTAAAAGGTCTTATCACAATTAAAGACATTGAAAAAGTCATTGAGTTTCCGAACTCATCTAAAGACATTCACGGCCGCCTGATCGTTGGCGCGGCAGTTGGTGTAACTGGCGATACAATGACTCGCGTCAAAAAGCTTGTTGAAGCCAACGTTGATGTGATTGTTATCGATACAGCTCACGGACACTCTCAAGGCGTTTTAAACACAGTCACAAAAATCCGTGAAACGTATCCAGAATTAAACATTATTGCTGGGAACGTAGCAACAGCTGAAGCGACAAGAGCGCTTATCGAAGCTGGAGCAGACGTTGTCAAAGTTGGAATAGGGCCTGGTTCAATTTGTACTACACGTGTTGTAGCCGGCGTCGGTGTTCCACAAATTACAGCAATTTATGATTGTGCGACTGAAGCAAGAAAACACGGCAAAACAATCATAGCCGACGGTGGGATTAAATTCTCTGGCGATATCACTAAAGCATTGGCAGCCGGCGGACATGCTGTTATGCTCGGAAGCTTGCTTGCAGGCACCTCAGAAAGCCCTGGTGAAACTGAAATCTACCAAGGCAGAAGATTTAAGGTATACCGCGGCATGGGATCAGTTGCTGCAATGGAAAAAGGAAGTAAAGACCGTTACTTCCAAGAAGAAAACAAAAAATTTGTTCCAGAAGGAATTGAAGGACGCACACCTTACAAAGGACCAGTTGAAGAAACCGTTTATCAGCTAGTCGGAGGCCTTCGTTCTGGTATGGGGTATTGCGGGTCCAAAGATCTGCGTGCGCTAAGAGAAGAAGCTCAGTTCATTCGCATGACTGGCGCAGGACTTCGCGAAAGCCATCCGCATGACGTACAGATTACAAAAGAATCACCTAACTATACAATTTCATAATAAATTGTTACAAATTAAAAACATTTGACAGGGTCTCTGACTCTGTCTATTTTTTTTATACTGATTATGATAAAATTTATACTGTTGTGCATTGAAAATGTCCTTAACGGCTTAATTATAGATGAAGAAAATGAAATACGGAGGTCGTACGATTGAACATCAAGAAATGTAAACAGCTACTGATGTCATTGGTTGTGTTAACTCTAGCTGTCACGTGTCTGGCTCCAATGTCAAAAGCAAAAGCAGCCAGCGATCCAATTGATATCAATGCATCTGCTGCTATTATGATCGAAGCTTCTTCAGGTAAAATTCTTTACAGTAAAAATGCAGATAAGAGACTGCCAATTGCGAGTATGACAAAAATGATGACAGAGTATCTGTTATTGGAAGCAATTGATCAAGGTAAAGTGAAATGGGACCAAACCTATACGCCTGATGACTATGTGTATGAAATTTCCCAAGATAACAGCTTATCAAACGTTCCTCTTCGGAAAGACGGGAAATACACAGTAAAAGAATTATATCAAGCTACAGCAATTTATTCTGCAAATGCTGCTGCTATAGCGATTGCAGAAATCGTTGCCGGTTCTGAAACTAAGTTTGTTGAAAAAATGAATGCAAAAGCAAAAGAACTAGGCTTAACAGATTACAAATTTGTTAACGCAACAGGTCTTGAAAACAAAGATCTTCACGGCCATCAGCCTGAGGGGACAAGCGTAAATGAAGAAAGTGAAGTTTCTGCAAAGGATATGGCAATTCTTGCGGATCACTTGATTACTGACTACCCTGAGATACTGGAGACTTCCAGTATCGCCAAAACGAAATTCCGAGAAGGCACCGATGATGAAATGGACATGCCGAACTGGAATTTTATGCTGAAGGGGCTTGTCAGCGAGTATAAAAAAGCGACTGTAGACGGACTGAAAACAGGTTCTACTGACTCTGCGGGTTCATGCTTTACAGGAACAGCTGAACGCAACGGTATGCGTGTCATCACTGTTGTTTTAAACGCAAAGGGCAACCTTCATACAGGCCGTTTCGATGAAACGAAAAAAATGTTTGATTATGCTTTCGACAATTTCTCCATGAAAGAAATTTATGCTGAAGGCGATCAAGTAAAAGGCCATAAAACAATTTCAGTTGATAAGGGTAAAGAGAAAGAAGTAGGCATTGTGACAAACAAGGCGTTCTCTCTTCCTGTCAAAAATGGTGAAGAAAAGAATTACAAAGCGAAGGTCACACTGAATAAAGACAACTTAACTGCTCCTGTGAAAAAAGGAACCAAGGTTGGGAAGCTGACTGCGGAATACACAGGTGATGAAAAGGATTACGGATTCCTTAACAGCGATCTGGCTGGCGTAGACCTTGTTACAAAAGAAAATGTAGAAAAAGCAAACTGGTTTGTTTTGACAATGCGCAGTATCGGCGGATTTTTTGCCGGAATTTGGGGAAGCATTGTTGATACGGTAACCGGCTGGTTTTAATCAATTGAAAGAGCTCTGATGGATGTTAGGGCTCTTTCGCGTAATATACTGAAAAAACTCAATTTTTAATAAAAAATGATTTTCAAAGCGCTAAAAACCGAATAAAATAGTATATATCCATATGAATTATTGGATTTCTAGGATACAATAAGGATTAGAAATCATATAACTATACCTTGATTAGGGGGACCAAGAAATGGCTCAAACAGGTACTGAACGTGTAAAACGCGGAATGGCAGAAATGCAAAAAGGCGGCGTCATCATGGACGTCATCAATGCGGAACAAGCGAAAATCGCTGAAGAAGCTGGAGCTGTCGCTGTAATGGCGCTAGAACGTGTGCCAGCAGATATTCGCGCGGCTGGAGGAGTTGCCCGTATGGCTGACCCTACAATCGTGGAAGAAGTAATGAATGCAGTATCTATCCCGGTAATGGCAAAAGCGCGTATCGGACATATTGTTGAAGCGCGTGTGCTTGAAGCTATGGGTGTTGACTATATTGATGAAAGTGAAGTTCTGACGCCGGCTGACGAAGAATTTCATTTAAATAAAAATGAATACACAGTTCCTTTTGTCTGTGGCTGCCGTGATCTTGGTGAAGCAACACGCCGTATTGCGGAAGGTGCTTCTATGCTTCGCACAAAAGGTGAGCCTGGAACAGGTAATATTGTTGAGGCTGTTCGCCATATGCGCAAAGTTAACGCTCAAGTGCGCAAAGTAGTTGCGATGAGTGAGGATGAACTAATGACAGAAGCGAAAAATCTAGGTGCTCCTTACGAGCTTCTTCTTCAAATTAAAAAAGACGGCAAGCTTCCTGTCGTTAACTTTGCCGCTGGCGGCGTAGCAACTCCAGCTGATGCTGCTCTCATGATGCAGCTCGGTGCTGACGGAGTATTTGTTGGTTCTGGTATTTTCAAATCAGACAACCCTGCTAAATTTGCGAAAGCAATTGTGGAAGCAACAACTCACTTTACTGATTACAAATTGATCGCTGAGCTGTCAAAAGAGCTTGGTACTGCAATGAAAGGGATTGAAATCTCAAACTTACTTCCAGAACAGCGTATGCAAGAACGCGGCTGGTAAGAACATAGGAGCGCTGCTGACATGTTAACAATAGGTGTACTAGGACTTCAAGGAGCAGTTAGAGAGCACATCCATGCGATTGAAGCATGCGGCGCGGCTGGTCTTGTCGTAAAACGTCCGGGGCAGCTGAACGAAGTTGACGGGTTGATTTTGCCGGGCGGTGAGAGCACGACGATGCGCCGTTTGATCGATACGTATCAATTCATGGAGCCGCTTCGTGAATTCGCTGCTCAGGGCAAACCGATGTTTGGAACATGTGCCGGATTAATTATATTAGCAAAAGAAATTGCCGGTTCAGATAATCCTCATTTAGGTCTTCTGAATGTGGTTGTAGAACGTAATTCATTTGGCCGGCAGGTTGACAGCTTTGAAGCTGATTTAACAATTAAAGGCTTGGACGAGCCTTTTACAGGGGTATTCATCCGTGCGCCGCATATTTTAGAAGCTGGTGAAAATGTTGAAGTTTTATCGGAGCATAATGGTCGTATTGTAGCCGCGAAACAGGGGCAATTCCTTGGCTGCTCATTCCATCCGGAGCTGACAGAAGATCACCGAGTGACACAGCTGTTTGTTGAAATGGTTGAGGAATATAAGCAGAAGGCACTTGTATAAAACAGTTGAAAGCTGTGGAAACTTATAGTACATTATAAGCACAAATAAAGATCGAAAAGCGTTGATAGGAACTAGTAGGGAGCCTCTCTTTCTAAGAGAGCCGATGGTTGGTGCGAATCGGTGAAAGATGCTGTCTGAATCCATCCTTGAGCGAAATGCTGAAACAAGTAGGCATTTACGGGATAACCGTTATGTTTGAAAGTGGAAAACGAGTCTTTGATTTGTTTTCAATCAGGGTGGCAACGCGAGAGCTCTCGTCCCTTTATGGGGATGAGGGCTCTTTTTATTTTCGACAAATCAATAAAAAAAGGAGTGTTTCGCATGCTTGATACGAAAATGCTGAGAGCAAATTTTCAAGAAATTAAAGCAAAGCTTGTACACAAAGGCGAAGACTTAACTGATTTTGATAAGTTTGAGGCGCTGGATGATAGACGAAGAGAGCTTATCGGCAAGGTTGAAGAGTTAAAAGGAAAACGAAATGAAGTTTCTCAGCAGGTTGCTGTGCTGAAGCGTGAGAAAAAAGACGCGGATCACATTATTAAAGAAATGCGTGAAGTCGGCGAGGAAATTAAAAAGCTTGATGAAGAATTACGGACAGTGGAAGCTGAGCTTGATACAATCCTTCTCTCAATCCCGAATATTCCGCATGAGTCTGTACCTGTCGGTGAAACAGAAGACGACAACGTAGAAGTGCGTAAATGGGGTGAAAAGCCTTCATTTGCTTATGAGCCGAAGCCGCACTGGGATATTGCGGATGAGCTGGGTATTCTGGATTTTGAACGTGCTGCCAAAGTAACAGGAAGCCGTTTCGTGTTCTATAAAGGCTTAGGTGCTCGTCTGGAGCGTGCGCTTTATAACTTTATGCTTGATCTGCATGTGGATGAGTATAACTACACTGAAGTGATCCCGCCATATATGGTAAACCGCGCAAGCATGACGGGAACGGGGCAGCTTCCTAAATTTGAAGAGGATGCATTTAAAATCAGGGAAGAAGATTATTTCTTAATTCCAACGGCGGAAGTGCCGATTACAAACATGCATCGCGATGAAATCCTTTCAGGTGACAGCCTGCCGATCAACTATGCGGCATTCAGTGCTTGCTTCCGTTCTGAAGCTGGTTCAGCAGGACGTGACACACGCGGATTAATTCGTCAGCACCAATTTAATAAAGTTGAGCTTGTAAAGTTTGTGAAGCCTGAAGATTCTTATGAAGAATTAGAGAAGCTTACAAACCAAGCAGAACGGGTTCTTCAGTTGCTTGAGCTTCCATACCGTGTCATGAGCATGTGTACGGGTGACTTAGGCTTTACGGCTGCGAAAAAATACGATATCGAAGTTTGGATTCCGAGCCAAGACACATATCGAGAAATTTCTTCTTGCAGCAACTTCGAAGCGTTCCAGGCGAGACGTGCGAATATTCGTTTCAGACGTGAAGCGAAAGGCAAGCCTGAGCACGTACACACACTGAACGGTTCAGGACTGGCGGTTGGAAGAACAGTTGCCGCTATATTAGAAAATTATCAGCAGGAAGACGGAAGCGTTGTGATTCCGAAAGTGCTTCGTCCTTATATGGGGAATAGAGAAGTAATGAAACCGTAAATTATGGAAAGGCGTGCCTGACAAGGTGCGCCTTTTTGCTTATGTAAACACGGCATTTTCATAAAAACAAAAAAAGTTTTTAAAAATGCTTGACCACACAAGAACATACGTGATATAGTAAGTCTTGTCGATACGGAGGAATACCCAAGTCCGGCTGAAGGGATCGGTCTTGAAAACCGACAGGGGTGTCAAAGCCCGCGGGGGTTCGAATCCCTCTTCCTCCGCCATATTGATTTTAATTCTAATGAAACACAAGCATATATTGGAGATTGTTTTGTCCGTTGCATTCGGTGCGGCGGATTTTTTATTTAAAAGAAAAAGTGAATCTCGACTGAGATTCACTTTTTTTGATTATCATGAATAACTGAAGCAATTTGATCTACAATATTTTCAATCGAGTTTTCATCGTTCAGCAGATCATAATCTTCAATGCGAAGTTTTAAAACAGGGCAGGCATTAAAACCGCTTATCCAGTTCTCGTAGCGTGCATGCATTTCTTCCCAATAAGACCTGCTTGTCTGAAGCTCCATCTCACGGCCGCGTTGTTCAATCCGGTTTAAAATGTTCTCCAGATCTCCTTCTAAATAGATCAACACATCTGGGTGTGGGAAATACGGTGTCATTACCATTGCTTCGAAAAGGCTTGTGTAAGTCTTATAATCAACCTTTGACATTGTCCCTTTGTCAGCATGCATTTTTGCGAAAATTCCTGTATCTTCATAAATCGAACGATCCTGTACAAAACCTCCGCCGGCTTCAAAAATTGTTTTCTGTTCTTTGAAGCGTTCAGCTAAGAAATAAATTTGAAGGTGAAAGCTCCAACGTTCAAAATCATGATAGAACTTTTCCAAGTATGGATTATGATCGACTTCCTCCAAAGATGTTTTAAATCCAAGCCGTTTGGCTAAAGTTTTTGTTAAAGTCGATTTTCCGACACCTACTGTTCCTGCTACTGTAATAATTGAATTCTTAGGGATATGATGTTCCTTCATACGATAAGCTCCTTTACATGGGCGGCAATGCGTTCAAAGTCGCTCTTATTCAAAACGAAATCCTTTGAATCACCATCTACGGTTAACACTGTAAGTTCAGGGTCTGCTTCCTGCAGCTGCTTGATGGCGACTTCATAATCTGAAATCAGCTGCTCCAAATAGCTAGTTTCAATTTTTTTCTCAAAGGGGCGCCCGCGTTTTTCAATGCGGTGTAGCAACGTAGGCAGACTGGCCTTTATGTAAATGATGAAATTCGGCTTTGGCAGATCATCCGTTAGCAGGTGATATATCTTTTTGTATTTTTCCAGCTGATGTGGAGACAAGGTGCGTTCCGCAAAAATCACATTTTTATAAATATGATAATCAGCTATTACAGGCTGTCCCTTTTTTAAAAAGTGATCACTGGTGTCTTCAAGCTGTTTGTATCTGTGACAAAGAAAAAACATCTCGAGCTGGAAGCTCCATTCCTCTATATTGTCATAAAACTTATCAAGGTACGGGTTATCCTCTACAATCTCATTGATCATAGGGAATCCGAATTCTTGTGAGAGCATCGTTGCGAGAGTTGTTTTTCCTGCCCCGATAGGACCTTCTATTGCAATAAAAGGGGCTGTATTCATCGGAATCCTCCTTATATCTGAAAAACGTGCGTCAGTTACCGACCTTCATATTGTATCACAACCCTTGGGTGCCCCCATGAAAAAAAGACGTTTCCAAATTATCGAAACGTCTTTTTGACAACATTAAATTGATCAGACAGCAGCAGCCAGTTTTGCGGAAAGGAAAGACCCAGCTTCCAATAGCTGATGCCTCTTAAATTCAGCTCTTTAATCAGATTGAATTTTGCTTGAATCGAGCGGGCATCCTCGAACCATACCTCGTGTCTTCTGTTTTCTGCATCAGTATAGCGGAAGAAAGGGGCCTGAGCGGTTTGGTCATACTGAATTTCTGCATTGTTTTGATCGGCAATGACAATGGCTTGTTGAGGGCTTATTGCTCTTGCCGGAGTTCCGCCAGCTGTGTATGGCAGTGTCCAGTCATACCCATATAAATTCTGGCCCATGACAATTTTATTCGCAGGCATTTCAGTCAAAGCATATTCTATGACATCCCGAACAGGCCCGATTGGAGAAACAGCTTGAGCCGGCCCGCCGCTATAGCCCCATTCATATGTCATGAGAACAACAAAGTCGACGATTTGGCCATGGGCTCTGTAATCATGGGCTTCGTACCATCTGCCCTGCTGTGTTGCGCTTGTTTTTGGGGCAAGCGCCGTAGAAATTTCTAAGCCTTCTCGATGGAAAAGATCCCTTGCTTCGCGGAGAAATTGGTTATAGGCTTCTCTATCCTCAGGCCGCAAATATTCAAAGTCAAAATGAATATCATAGAAACCATATCTTTTTGCATTCTCGACTATTTCATTTAAAAGTCTTCTTTTTACAGTATCGTCGTTCAAAAGGATCCGGCCGAGTTCATCGCTGAATGCCTGGTTTTCTAGGTTCGTTATAATCATCATCAATGCCGTGTTTTGATTCTCTGTAATGCTCCTTAAATTCGTTAAAGGCGGTGCGACTAAGGTTCCGTTACGCTGTGCCTGGAAGCTGAATGCGCCAAGGTACGTTAAGTAGGGTGACGCTTCTCTGGCCGCCTGCTGGAGATTTTCGCTGACTTGATTTCCTCGGGGCTCCAAATAAGCATTTGATTCGATGTCTCGTTTAGGAGCTGGTGGGATGTATAAACGGAAACCAATCTGAAGCACGGTATTTAACTGGATGCGGTTAACCCTTGCGAGCTCGGCTGCTGTTGTATTGAACTGCCGGGCGATGGATGTCAGGGTATCACCTCGCTTCACATCATAGAACTGGCCAGCTATTGGAATGACAATGGTTTGTCCGACAACAAGGCTGTCGGGATTCGGTATTTCATTCGATTCAGTGATCTCACTTACGGTTGTTCTGTATTGTGAAGCGATAGCAGAAAGAGTGTCGCCTTGTTTTACCACATAAATTTGAATGAAAAACGCCTCCTTTCATATCGCTATCAATGTATGAAAGAAAAGCGCTGATCATGTTTATTTTTCTGTAATTTGTTCTTCCGTCGTAATTTCTGCGAAAAGAACATTCTCCATCATAGTTAAGGCGAATTCGTTATCTTCGTCACTGTTTGACGCGATACAGTCCTTAGGAATCGTGATGCTGTATTCCCTCATATAAGCGTCATTAGCAGTAAACAGCACACATATATTGCCGGCTATACCTGTTAAGATAATATGTCTCACCTGCAACTCAGTAAGAAGGGTGTGAAGTGCAGTTTCGTAGAAAGCGGAATGTTTTGGTTTGATTAAAAAATAATCAGCATCTTCCGGAGCTATCTTTGTGATGATATCCTTGCTTCTTTCATTTGTGCATTCTTGCTGAATGTTTTTAATGTCAGCTTGCCAAAGTCCATAATGATCATTGATGTAAATAATCGGCCATTCATTTTGTCTCGCGTGCTCCTTTAATGATAAAATATGAGGAACGATTTTTTCTGTTTTTTTAGCGAGGGTTTCTCCCATATCGAATTCAAAATTATTGATCATGTCTACAATGAGAAGGGCTGTATCTGCTTTGGACAATCGACAGTCTCCTTTCCGTTTCAGTTATAGTTAATATGTAGCCTTTTTAGGCAATGAAAAAACTTTGAAAAGAGAGCTTATCCTTATGACACAAGATGAACTTTATATGAAAGAAGCAATTAAAGAAGCGAAAAAGGCTGAAGAGAAAGGTGAAGTGCCGATAGGTGCGGTGCTTGTCGTTAATGATGAAATTATAGCGCGTGCACATAATTTAAGAGAGACTGAGCAGCGATCTATTGCCCATGCAGAAATGCTCGTGATTGATGAAGCGTGTAAGGCACTGGGAACATGGCGGCTGGAAGGTGCGACTCTTTATGTGACGCTTGAGCCTTGTCCAATGTGTGCTGGTGCAGTCGTACTTTCTCGAGTGGAAAAAGTGGTTTTTGGCGCATTTGATCCGAAAGGCGGCTGTTCAGGCACGCTAATGAACCTTCTTCAGGAGGATCGCTTTAATCATCAGGCTGAAGTGGTGAGCGGTGTGCTTGAAGAAGAATGCGGCGGTATGCTCAGTGCGTTTTTCAGAGAACTAAGAAAAAAGAAGAAAGCCGCCAGGAAAAACTTGTCTGAATAGTACGGTTGCAATTTTTAGGGGAAACAGATATACTTAAGTGTGCATCGTAATAGATGCAACATAAAATTTGATATTTATTTTGCCGTGCTAAGCGGGGAGGTAGCGGTGCCCTGTACCTGCAATCCGCTCTAGCAGGGCCGAATCCCTTCTCGAGGTTCGTTTACTTTAAGGCCTGCCTTAAGTAAGTGGTGTTGACGTTTGGGTCCTGCGCAATGGGAATTCATGAACCATGTCAGGTCCGGAAGGAAGCAGCATTAAGTGAAACCTCTCATGTGCCGCAGGGTTGCCTGGGCCGAGCTAACTGCTTAAGTAACGCTTAGGGTAGCGAATCGACAGAAGGTGCACGGTAAATCAATCATCAAATTTTCAGACTCACCTAACATTAGGTGAGTTTTTTGTTATGTAAAAAGAGCTTTTGGAATCGAAACAAGGTTCATGTATAATGGGAATGATGAATAACGGAGGAGGGCAAACCCGTGAGTTACCAAGCTTTATATCGAGTATTCAGGCCTCAGCGCTTTGAAGATGTGGTCGGACAAGAACACATTACAAAAACGCTGCAAAATGCCCTTTTGCAAAAAAAGTTTTCTCACGCCTATCTGTTTTCCGGGCCTAGAGGAACCGGAAAAACCAGTGCAGCCAAAATATTTGCTAAGGCTGTCAACTGTGAACATGCTCCTGTTGATGAGCCATGCAACGAATGTGCGGCCTGTAAAGGGATAACAAACGGGTCAATATCCGATGTCATAGAAATTGACGCCGCTTCTAATAACGGTGTTGATGAGATTCGTGACATTCGCGATAAAGTGAAGTTTGCCCCATCGGCCGTCACATATAAGGTATATATCATAGATGAGGTGCATATGCTTTCTATCGGCGCTTTTAATGCATTACTAAAAACATTAGAAGAGCCGCCTGAGCATTGTATTTTCATATTAGCAACAACTGAACCGCACAAAATTCCTTTAACCATTATCTCTAGATGTCAGCGTTTTGACTTTAAACGAATTACCTCCCAAGCGATTGTAGGCCGCATGAATAAAATTGTTGATGCTGAACAGCTGCAAGTGGAGGAAGGATCGCTGGAAATCATTGCGAGTGCTGCAGACGGAGGGATGAGGGATGCCCTGAGCCTTCTTGATCAGGCCATATCATTCAGCGGCGATATCCTGAAAGTCGAAGATGCGCTTTTAATTACGGGTGCTGTTTCTCAATTATATATCGGGAAGCTTGCACAATCCCTGCATGATAAAAACGTTTCTGACGCACTGGAAACATTAAATGAATTGCTTCAGCAAGGAAAAGATCCAGCTAAGCTGATAGAAGATATGATTTTCTATTTCAGGGACATGCTGCTGTACAAGACAGCCCCTGGCTTAGAGGGAGTGCTTGAGAAAGTAAAAGTCGATGAAACGTTCCGGGAACTAAGTGAACAAATTCCGGCTCAGGCCCTATATGAAATGATTGAAATTCTGAACAAGAGCCATCAGGAAATGAAATGGACAAATCATCCGCGTATCTTTTTCGAAGTGGCCGTTGTGAAGATTTGCCAAACCTCACATCAATCTGCTGCTGATCTCCCGGAAGTGGATATGCTGATGAAAAAAATCCAGCAGCTCGAACAGGAAGTAGAGCGGCTCAAAACAACGGGCATAAAAGCAGCTGCGGAAAGCCCGAAAAAAGAAGCGCCGCGTGTGCCAAAGGGCGGGAAATCCAATTACAAAGCGCCAGTAGGCAGAATTCATGAGATTTTGAAGGAAGCCACAAGACCGGATCTTGATCTGCTCAGAAACAGTTGGGGCAAGCTTCTTGCTCATCTCAAACAGCAAAACAAAGTATCACATGCCGCTTTGCTGAATGACAGTGAACCTGTGGCTGCCGGATCGGCGGCATTTGTTCTGAAATTCAAATATGAAATTCATTGTAAAATGGTCGCTGAGGATAACAACGGAGTCCGGACTAATCTTGAGCAGATTTTAGAATCGATGCTCGGAAAAAGAATGGATTTGATTGGCGTTCCAGAAGCACAATGGGGTAAAATAAGAGAAGAATTTTTAGAAGATCATCAGCAGGAAAATGAAGGATCAAATGAACCGGCTGAAGAAGACCCGCTTATTGCCGAAGCGAAAAAGCTTGTTGGAGCGGATCTAATTGAAATAAAAGACTAACAAAATGAAAGAGAGTGAATGCTATGCGTGGCGGAATGGGTAATATGCAAAAAATGATGAAACAAATGCAAAAAATGCAAAAGGACATGGCGAAGGCTCAAGAAGAGCTTGCAGAAAAGGTTGTTGAAGGAACTGCAGGCGGCGGTATGGTAACAGTAAAAGCAAACGGCCAAAAAGAAATCCTGGATGTTATCATCAAAGAAGAAGTCGTTGATCCTGAAGATATTGATATGCTTCAAGATTTAGTGCTTGCTGCAACGAATGAAGCTTTGAAAAAAGTTGACGAAATCACAAACGAAACAATGGGTCAATTTACAAAGGGAATGAACATGCCAGGTTTATTCTAGGGGGATAAAAGAACATGCAATATCCTGAACCAATATCAAAGCTGATTGACAGCTTTATGAAATTGCCAGGGATCGGACCGAAAACAGCGGTTCGTCTGGCTTTTTTTGTTCTAGGTATGAAAGAAGATGTAGTATTAGATTTTGCGAAAGCATTAGTAAATGCGAAACGCAACCTGACATATTGTTCAGTTTGCGGGCATATTACAGACCAGGACCCTTGCTATATATGTGAAGATACGCGCAGGGATAAGTCTGTTATCTGTGTTGTGCAAGACCCTAAGGATGTTATCGCTATGGAGAAAATGAAGGAATACAACGGACAGTATCACGTTCTTCACGGCGCTATTTCTCCAATGGACGGCATCGGACCGGAGGATATTAAAATACCAGAATTGTTAAAACGATTACAGGATGATCAAGTGACAGAAGTGATTCTCGCGACAAACCCTAATATAGAAGGGGAAGCAACGGCGATGTATATATCTAGGCTCCTCAAGCCGTCTGGTATTAAGCTCTCCCGTATTGCCCACGGACTGCCCGTCGGCGGTGACTTGGAATATGCTGACGAGGTCACTCTTTCTAAAGCACTTGAAGGAAGACGTGAATTGTAAGGAGGAAAAAGCGATCCATGGGTTTTCTTCGCAAGAAAACATTAAGAAGAGAGTTTGATGAAAAACTAACCGAGCAGCTTTTTAAGCAAAAGGAAGAGTGGAACAGGCAAAAAAAGCTGGTTGAAAAAAGCTTAGAACCGTCTGCTGAAGTGTTATACGAACTGAAAGTAGCTGAAGCGAAGTATTTTTTTTACTTAAGGGAAGCGAAGCAGCGAAATTTAAAAATCAGCCGGTGGAAGTAAGTGGTCTAAACTCCTGGATCTTCTCATAAGCTTGTACTAGAACAAGCGAAGGAGATGAGAAGATTCATGGAGCCTATTTTTATTATTGGGATTATTTTAGGACTGGTTATTCTTCTTTTTTTATCAGGTTCAGCTGCAAAGCCTTTAAAGTGGATGGGCATCACAGCTGTTAAATTTGTGGCAGGTGCTTTGCTGCTGGTTTGTGTAAATATGTTTGGCGGCAGTCTTGGCATTCATGTGCCGATTAATCTGGTTACAACAGCTATCAGCGGAATTTTAGGGGTACCCGGAATAGCTGCGTTAGTCGTTATTAAGCAATTTATCATTTAATTGATATTATGTATTGACTTAGATAATTGAAGGTGTTATTCTAATATACGTCGCTGATGACGAACAGCTTTTTCGAAAAGAAAATGTTAAAAAGTTGTTGACAGTAGCGGCGGTAAATGTTATGATAATAAAGTCGCTTAAACGAGCGGTAAACAAAGTTCTTTGAAAACTAAACAAGACAAAACGTACCTGTTAATTCATTTTTATAAATCGCACAGCGATGTGCGTAGTCAGTCAAACTACTTTATCGGAGAGTTTGATCCTGGCTCAGGACGAACGCTGGCGGCGTGCCTAATACATGCAAGTCGAGCGGACAGATGGGAGCTTGCTCCCTGATGTTAGCGGCGGACGGGTGAGTAACACGTGGGTAACCTGCCTGTAAGACTGGGATAACTCCGGGAAACCGGGGCTAATACCGGATGGTTGTTTGAACCGCATGGTTCAAACATAAAAGGTGGCTTTGGCTACCACTTACAGATGGACCCGCGGCGCATTAGCTAGTTGGTGAGGTAACGGCTCACCAAGGCAACGATGCGTAGCCGACCTGAGAGGGTGATCGGCCACACTGGGACTGAGACACGGCCCAGACTCCTACGGGAGGCAGCAGTAGGGAATCTTCCGCAATGGACGAAAGTCTGACGGAGCAACGCCGCGTGAGTGATGAAGGTTTTCGGATCGTAAAGCTCTGTTGTTAGGGAAGAACAAGTACCGTTCAAATAGGGCGGTACCTTGACGGTACCTAACCAGAAAGCCACGGCTAACTACGTGCCAGCAGCCGCGGTAATACGTAGGTGGCAAGCGTTGTCCGGAATTATTGGGCGTAAAGGGCTCGCAGGCGGTTTCTTAAGTCTGATGTGAAAGCCCCCGGCTCAACCGGGGAGGGTCATTGGAAACTGGGGAACTTGAGTGCAGAAGAGGAGAGTGGAATTCCACGTGTAGCGGTGAAATGCGTAGAGATGTGGAGGAACACCAGTGGCGAAGGCGACTCTCTGGTCTGTAACTGACGCTGAGGAGCGAAAGCGTGGGGAGCGAACAGGATTAGATACCCTGGTAGTCCACGCCGTAAACGATGAGTGCTAAGTGTTAGGGGGTTTCCGCCCCTTAGTGCTGCAGCTAACGCATTAAGCACTCCGCCTGGGGAGTACGGTCGCAAGACTGAAACTCAAAGGAATTGACGGGGGCCCGCACAAGCGGTGGAGCATGTGGTTTAATTCGAAGCAACGCGAAGAACCTTACCAGGTCTTGACATCCTCTGACAATCCTAGAGATAGGACGTCCCCTTCGGGGGCAGAGTGACAGGTGGTGCATGGTTGTCGTCAGCTCGTGTCGTGAGATGTTGGGTTAAGTCCCGCAACGAGCGCAACCCTTGATCTTAGTTGCCAGCATTCAGTTGGGCACTCTAAGGTGACTGCCGGTGACAAACCGGAGGAAGGTGGGGATGACGTCAAATCATCATGCCCCTTATGACCTGGGCTACACACGTGCTACAATGGACAGAACAAAGGGCAGCGAAACCGCGAGGTTAAGCCAATCCCACAAATCTGTTCTCAGTTCGGATCGCAGTCTGCAACTCGACTGCGTGAAGCTGGAATCGCTAGTAATCGCGGATCAGCATGCCGCGGTGAATACGTTCCCGGGCCTTGTACACACCGCCCGTCACACCACGAGAGTTTGTAACACCCGAAGTCGGTGAGGTAACCTTTTAGGAGCCAGCCGCCGAAGGTGGGACAGATGATTGGGGTGAAGTCGT
>NZ_CP191225.1:3120000-3997500 GCF_058566435.1 Bacillus sp. SCT118 | reverse complement strand
GAGTATCAAGTTCTCTTCAAGAGGTGCTGTCTAAATACCAAAAGACCAGTGTGCAGATAGACAGAATCAGCTTGAAGCTGGAGCACTCTAAAAATGCTTTAATCAGTGACAACAAGCTGTTAGAGCAGTTATATGAAAAAAATAAAGAATATTTTGCCGCGCTGAATGTTTATATTGCTGCAGGAGAACTGAAGCTGGAGGAATTAAAAACAAAAACGATTCCTGAACTGAAGCAACAGGCTGAATCGAGTGATCATAACCAAATGGCCGTTCAAGAAGTAAATGATTTGATTCAATTTGCTGATCGGTTAGATAAAAGGGTGCACGATTTGCTGCTGAGCAGGCAAATTACAATCCAAAGTGCGCCGCAAATCAGGCTGATTCAAAATACAAACCAAGCGTTAGCTGAAAAGATCCAGTCATCCATTGTGACAGCGATTCCGCTATGGAAAAATCAAGTTGCCATTGCACTGACGCTTTTAAGGCAGCGCAATGCAGTGGATGCACAACAGAAAGTATCTGATACAACCAATGAGCTTTTGCTGAAAAATGCGGAGCTTTTAAAAACCAATACAATTGAAACTGCACGGGCAAATGAAAGAGGTCTTGTTGATATAGATACCCTGAAGAAGGTGCAGGAAAGCTTAATAAGCACGCTTGAAGAAACACTGACTATACAAGAAGAAGGACGAATCAAACGCCGTCAGGCAGAAGAAGAGCTTATGATGATGGAAGGCGACCTGAAGCAAAAGCTGCTTACAATAAAGGAAAGATAGTTACCAGTAAGTCTGGCTTTAAGTTCTCTCAGAGGCACGATATAATAAGGTGTAAGAAGACACATTCAAAGGATTGTTTTCATGAACACACCTTTATATAAAGCATTAATTCAACATGCGAGAAGAAATTCTCATTCATTTCATGTTCCGGGACATCACAATGGAGATGTCTTTTTTGATGACGCTAAGTCAATATTCGATCCGCTTCTCACCATTGATGTAACTGAACTGGCAGGACTGGATGATCTCCATCATCCTTCCGGGGTGATTAAGGAAGCTCAGGAGCTTGCCAGTCAATTATATGGATCGGCGGAAAGTTTTTTTCTGGTAAATGGTACGACTGTCGGAAACTTAGCGATGATTTTATCTGTTTGTGAACCTGGTGATACAATTCTGGTTCAAAGAAACTGTCATAAATCTGTATTCCATGCTGTTGATTTGGCCGGTGCTGATCCGGTTTATCTTGCACCTGACGTTGATTCAGCGATGCATGTGCCTACGCATGTTCCGCTTGGAACAATTAAAGAGGCCCTGGCAGCATATCCAGATGCGAAAGGCTTGGTACTGACCAATCCGACATATTACGGACATAGTGCTGATTTGACTGAGATCATTACTGAAGCCCATCATTACGGGATACCTGTTTTGGTCGATGAAGCGCATGGCGCACATTTTATTTTAGGTGAGCCTTTTCCGGTCTCAGCTTTAAAAATGGGGGCAGATATTGTTGTTCAGTCGGCCCACAAAACGTTGCCTGCCATGACGATGGGTTCTTATTTGCATCTCAACAGCAGCTGCAGGATTAACAGGGATCGGGTGGCAGAGTATTTAAACCGATTACAAAGCAGCAGCCCGTCTTATCCGATTATGGCTTCGTTAGATATTGCCCGCGCTTATGTACAGCATATTATAGAAGAACAAAAGCTTTCTGACATTCTGCAGCGGATACAAACACTTAAACAAACGTTTGATTCACTTACAAATGCAGAAGCTGTTAACCCTGCTAATCCACTGATCATCACGGATCCGCTAAAGCTCACAATTCGTTCAAAACGCGGGCATTCTGGCTATACGCTGCAAAGCATATTAGAGCGTGCCAACCTATTCACTGAGCTTGCTGATGAAAATCAAGTACTGCTCGTTCTCCCATTGGGAGGAAAACGGAGAATAAATGCTGAAACCATTAGAAGCATTGATGAAGAGATTGAGAAAACGCCTCCGGATCAGACGTTTGTTTCTGCAGAATGGGGAGTGCAGCCTGTTACTGTCTTGCCTTATCCAAAAAAGGTCTTACATTCGCTTAAGAAAGAATATGTGGACTTTGAGGAAGCAGCTGGCCGGCTGAATGCAGAAGATATCATCCCTTATCCTCCGGGTATCCCGATGATTATGGCGGGAGAAAGAATAACAAAAGAAAGTGTGCAAAAGCTCAGCCGCTTGATCAGCATGAAAACGCATGTTCAAGGGAATATGAAAATCAAAGAGAAACAACTACTTGTTTATATAGAAGAGGAGAAATCATGAGCGGTTTATTTATTACATTCGAAGGTCCTGAAGGTGCGGGAAAAACGACTGTTCTGCAGGAAATCAAAAACATACTGACAGCAGAAGGCCTTCAGGTTATGGCAACTCGAGAGCCAGGCGGAATAGATATTGCAGAACAAATTCGAGAGGTTATTCTGAATGAGAACAACATATTAATGGACCCAAAAACAGAAGCTCTCTTATATGCGGCTGCAAGACGCCAGCATTTAGTTGAAAAAGTAAAACCTGCTTTAGAACAGGGGTTTATCGTTCTTTGCGACAGATTCATAGACAGTTCTCTTGCTTATCAAGGATATGCAAGAGGACTTGGAATTGATGAGGTTCTGTCCATTAATGAATTTGCCATTGGAGATATGATGCCCCATGTAACGGTTTATTTTTCAATTGATCCGGAAGAAGGACTGAAGCGTATTTACGCAAATGGCTCACGGGAGAAAAACAGGCTCGATTTAGAAAAACTGGACTTTCATACAAAAGTACAAGAAGGTTATCAAGAGCTGATGAAGCGATTTCCGGAAAGATTTCATTCAGTTGATGCCGGGCAATCCAAAGACCTCGTCGTTCAGGATGTTCTAAAGGTGATCGATGAAGCGTTAAAAAAAATTCAATTGTGACCTGTTTCCCAATAGTTGATATAATAATGTAAACGAGATCGCGTTGTTTCCAATCTAAAGGAGGCCTTCACAGATGAAATTGATAGTGGCAGTTGTACAAGATCAGGACAGCAACAGACTTTTGAAAACCTTAACGGATCACAACTTCAGAGTCACAAAGCTTGCGACGACAGGAGGATTTCTTAAATCAGGCAATACAACGTTTATGATCGGTGTCGAGGATATACGCGTCAATAAAGCGTTGAGTCTCATTAAAGAAAACGGGCAGAAACGTGATCAGATGATTGCCCCTGTATCTCCAATGGGCGGAAATGCTGATTCCTATGTCCCTTATCCAGTCGAAGTTGAAGTTGGCGGAGCGACAGTATTTGTCCTTCCAGTCGATGAATTTCATCAATTTTAAGGATTTGAAACTGTGAAAATTAATAAAGATATACGTACATTTATAGATAATAAGCAGCTTCCCTCTGTGAAAACATCTGAGATCACAGCATCGTTTAAAACATCAATGGAAAACCAAAGCAGTAAAATGAAGCTAGATCAGCTTACCAGGCTGTTATCTGATATAGAGGCATTCGGAAAAAGGCTAACGAAATCTCGGAATTTTAAAGACTTAGCGAGATTTAAAGGACTTGTGAAACGTTTTGTCAAAGAAGCTGTGGACAGCGGCCTTTCACATGAAACATCGAAAAGCTTTGACCTTTACGGGAACAGCAGAACGCTGGGACTTGTGAAAGAAATAGATGACAAATTGATACAGCTTACGGAAGAGATGATGGATCAGGAAAAACCGGCAATTGATTTGCTGGAGCGTATTGGCGAAATAAAAGGTTTATTAATTAACCTTTACACATAGAGAGTGATACAATGGCAATATCCTGGAAGGAAATGAACGAGCTTCAGCCCAGAGTGATGAAGCTTTTATATAATAGTATTGAGAAGGACAGACTATCACACGCTTATTTGTTTGAGGGGAAAAAAGGAACAGGCAAGCTTGATGCCGCGCTGCTTCTTGCAAAAAGCTTCTTTTGTCTGGAGGATGGCGCGGAGCCTTGTGAGAGCTGCCGAAACTGTAAACGGATAGAGTCAGGGAACCATCCTGATCTCCATCTTGTTCAGCCTGATGGCTTATCAATCAAAAAGGCGCAAATTCAAGCGCTCCAAGAAGAGTTTTCTAAGACAGGACTTGAATCGCATAAAAAGCTGTATATTATTTCGCACGCAGATCAAATGACAGCAAATGCGGCGAACAGCCTGCTGAAATTTTTAGAAGAACCGAACAAAGACACAATGGCCGTCCTCATCACTGAGCAGCCCCAAAGGTTATTGGATACCATCATTTCAAGATGCCAAACCCTTCCTTTTCAGCCTTTGCAGCCGAAAGCAATTGAAGACAGACTGATTGAACAGGACGTCTCGCTTCATATGGCAAGGCTTCTGGCCAACATGACCAATAATGTAGCAGAAGCAGTCGAATTAAGTCGAAATGATGAGTTTGCAGAGTCTAGAGCGAAAGTGATAAAATTGTATGAAGTCCTACACCAGCGGAAAGGACATGCTTTTTTCTTTATTCAAGATCAATGGATGCCCTTTTTCAAAGAAAAAACCCATCAAGAAATGGGTCTTGATATGCTCTTATTGATATATCGTGATGTGTTGTCCATCCAAATAGGAAATGAAGATAAATTGATTTATCAAGACTTATTCCAATCAATAAAACAGCATGCGCTACAATCAACACAACAAAGCGTTACGAATCAGATACTTGCTGTTTTAGAAGCAAAGAAACGGCTTCATTCCAATGTGAATGTACAAGGATTAATGGAGCACTTGGTGTTAATGTTGCAGGAGGGATAAGCTTGTACAATGTAATTGGTGTCCGCTTTAAGAAAGCGGGTAAAATATATTATTTTGATCCGAATGGATTTCATATAGAACATGACAGCTGCGTAATTGTAGAAACTGTCAGAGGCGTTGAGTACGGCCAGGTCGTAATTGCAAATAAACAGGTGGATGAGCATGATGTGGTGCTTCCCCTTCGAAAAGTGATACGTGTGGCTGACGAGCGCGATCTTCTCATTGTAGAAGAAAATAAACAGGAAGCACTATCAGCATTTGATATCTGCCAAAAGAAAGTGATTGAGCATGGCTTGGATATGAAGCTGGTCGATGTTGAATTCACGTTTGATCGCAATAAAGTCATTTTTTACTTCACTGCTGACGGCCGAGTCGACTTCAGAGAGCTTGTAAAGGATTTGGCATCTATCTTTAAGACAAGGATTGAGCTGCGCCAAATAGGAGTAAGGGATGAGGCAAAAATGCTCGGAGGAATCGGTCCTTGCGGAAGAATGCTTTGCTGTTCAACGTTCCTTGGAGATTTTGAACCCGTTTCCATTAAAATGGCCAAGGATCAGAACTTGTCTTTAAATCCTACGAAGATTTCGGGTCTTTGCGGACGATTGATGTGCTGTCTAAAATATGAGAACGATGAGTATGAGACGGCAAAAGAACAGCTTCCGGATATAGGAGAAATGATTACGACAGCAAACGGTCCCGCGAAGGTCGTCGGACTAAATATTCTGGAACGGGTGCTTCAGGTGGAACTGATAAACCGTGAAAAAGTGATAGAATATACTTGGGAAGAGCTCTTGGAAGAGGGCGTCGTATCCGCACAAACCACAGATTAACGAGGTGTGGAACCTTGGATAAAAAAGAGTTATTTGATACAGTCATTAACTTAGAAGAACAAATCGGCTCACTGTACCGGCAGCTGGGGGATTTGAAGCAGCATATCGGTGAGATGATTGAGGAAAATCATCATTTACAGCTTGAAAACAAGCATTTGCGCAAACGGCTGGACGATACGACGCAGCAGATTGAAAAGTTCAAAGCTGATAAAAAAGAATCAAAAACACAGAAGACAGAGCAAACTGATATAGGGGAAGGATATGATAATCTGGCACGTCTGTATCAAGAAGGATTTCATATCTGCAATGTCCACTATGGTAGTGTTCGAAAAGAAGATTGTCTTTTCTGTCTGTCATTCTTAAATAAAAAATAGGGAAAAGGCTTCCGCATAAGACGGGAGCCTTTTTCAAAGGTACTGAAAGGATAAGAAGATGGTTTCATTACATGATGATGAAAGATTAGATTATTTGCTGGCAGAGGACATGAAAATCATACAAAGCCCAACAGTGTTTGCTTTTTCGTTGGACGCTGTGCTTCTGTCCAAATTTGCGTACGTTCCGATTCAAAAAGGGAAAATTGTTGATTTATGCACCGGCAATGGTATTGTGCCGCTGCTGCTCAGTACAAGATCAAAAGCAGACATTCTGGGAGTCGAAATTCAAGAAAGGCTGCATGATATGGCTGTTCGCAGCGTGGAGTATAATAAGTTGGACGATCAGATCCAGATCATACATGATGACCTGAAAAACATGCCGGAGAAACTTGGACATAATCGATATGATGTTGTCACCTGCAATCCGCCGTATTTTAAAACGCCGAAACAAACTGAACAAAACATGAACGAGCATCTCCGAATCGCAAGACATGAAATCCACTGCACACTGGAGGATGTCATTTCAGTCAGCAGCAAGCTGCTCAAGCAAGGGGGAAAAGCAGCTCTTGTTCACCGGCCGGGAAGGCTTCTAGAGATTTTTGAACTGATGAAGGCTTATCAAATCGAGCCAAAACGTGTACAATTTGTCTATCCGAAGCAAGGGAAAGAAGCCAATACCATTTTGGTTGAAGGTATCAAAGGCGGGCGCCCGGATTTAAAAATTCTTCCTCCTTTATTCGTTTATGATGAACAAAATGAATATACAAAAGAAATCAGGACCATTTTATATGGAGACAAATAACCATTTCTTCTACGTCGTGAAATGTAAGGACAATAGCTGGTATGCCGGGTATACCAACGATCTGCATAAACGAGTGAAAACACACAATGATGGTAAGGGCGCAAAGTACACAAAAGTAAGACGTCCGGTTGAATTAATTTTTGCCGAGAGCTTTTCAACAAAGCGGGAAGCTATGCAGGCGGAATATTATTTCAAAAAACTAACTCGAAAGAAAAAAGAGCTTTATATAGAAGAAAAGCGGAACACCAAGGAGGCTGTATATGTTAAGGCGCCAAATGAGCTTTAATGGAAAGTCGGACATGGGAATTCTTTACTTGGTCCCAACCCCAATCGGAAATCTAGAGGACATGACATTCCGGGCGATCGACACGCTGAAATCAGTGGATGCGATTGCTGCGGAAGATACGAGGCAAACGAAAAAGCTTTGTCATGTATATGAAATTGAAACACCGCTCGTCAGCTATCACGAACACAATAAAGAAAGCAGTGGGCACAAAATTATTGAATGGCTGAAATCGGGAAAAAACATTGCTCTTGTCAGTGATGCCGGTCTGCCGACGATTTCTGATCCCGGAGCGGAAATTGTAAAGGACTTTACGGATATAGGCGGTTATGTTGTTCCGTTGCCGGGGGCAAATGCTGCATTAACAGCTCTTATTGCTTCAGGTATTGTACCGCAGCCTTTTTTCTTTTACGGTTTTCTCAACAGACAGAAAAAAGAAAAGAAGAAGGAGCTTGAAGCCCTTAAAAAACGGCGCGAAACGATCATTTTTTATGAAGCGCCTCACAGATTGAAGGAAACATTGTCAGCGATGGCAGAGATATTAGGAGATCGGGAAATTGCTGTAACGCGTGAACTCACTAAGAAATATGAAGAGTTTATCCGAGGAACGATATCTGAGGTCATTGGATGGGCAAACGAGGATCAGATACGCGGCGAGTTTTGTCTTGTCGTAGAAGGAAGTAATAATGAAGAGGCAGATGAGGAAGAACAATGGTGGGAAACCCTCACTGCGAAAGAACATGTCGAGCATTACATCTCGAAAGGCGCTACGTCTAAGGAAGCCATTAAAAAAGCAGCAGTCGATCGCAATGTACCAAAGCGTGAAGTGTACGATGCTTACCATATTAAGCAATAAAAAAACGTTCTTGTGTCATAACAAGAACGTTTTTTGTACAAGAAATGATTATTTAAGGTTTTGAAGCTGGTTTTGGATTTCGCTGATGATTTGCTCAGCGCCTTCTTTACTAAGAACCAATTTACCGCCTGCAAGTTTAAGGTTATCATCAGAAACTTCACCAGTTACTTGGCAAGTCATGTTTGGTTTATATTTTTTAAGGATGATTTTTTCATCATCAACATAGATTTCAAGAGCATCTTTTTCTGCGATTCCAAGAGTACGACGCAGTTCGATAGGAATAACTACACGTCCTAATTCATCAACTTTACGTACAATACCAGTAGATTTCATAAACATTCTCCTCCCAAGAGATACTTATTTGTTTAAATTATATTTTTCTTCGTCATTATTCGACAAAATCCTTACCTTCATAGCATAACAAGGTTTCCAATAATCGTCAATCATTTTGTTTACTATTGATTGTAAGAATTAGTTCTTATAGTCAGTAATGTCTTAGAAACTACCGAAATAACAGCATTTTATAAATATTTAATAAAGCTATTATCCTACTAAAAATCCTTTTAAATCAAGACTTTCGAACCAAAGTTTTTTATTTCATTTGATTATATACGACAAAATTCGACACGAACAGACTTTTTTTATTTTCATTAAAGATTTTTAATTTTAATTATTCTTTTTCAGGGTGTATGTATATATTCTTGATCTTAAAGGCTAAGATGGTATCATAGATAAAGGATAAATATAAATAATATTCATATATGATTTGCACTTATCGCCGCTCTCGTCCTTTGGGCGGGAGCTTTTTGACATTCTGATTAGGAGGTTTCAAGATGCCGCAAGAAAACAATACATTTTACATTACAACACCGATTTATTATCCGAGCGGAAAATTACATATCGGCCATGCATATACGACAGTCGCGGGAGATGCAATGGCACGTTACAAAAGATTAAAAGGGTTCGATGTTCGCTATTTAACGGGAACGGACGAGCATGGACAAAAGATCCAGCAAAAAGCTGAACAGGAAAACATTACACCTCAGGAGTATGTGGATCGCGCAGCGGCAGATATTCAAAAACTGTGGAAGCAGCTTGAAATCTCAAACGACGACTTTATCCGCACGACAGAAAAACGGCATAAAGTTGTCATTGAAAAGGTGTTTCAAAAGCTTCTTGATAACGGGGACATCTATCTTGATGAGTATGAAGGCTGGTACAGCATCCCTGATGAAACGTTCTACACGGAAACTCAGCTCGTTGATATTGAGCGGAATGAAAAGGGAGAGGTCATCGGCGGAAAAAGCCCTGACAGCGGTCACCCAGTTGAATTGATCAAAGAGGAATCTTATTTCTTCCGCATGGGGAAATACGCGGATCGTCTTCTGAAATACTATGAAGAAAACCCGACATTCATTCAGCCAGAATCACGCAAAAACGAAATGATTAATAACTTTATCAAACCTGGACTTGAGGATTTGGCAGTATCACGTACCACTTTTGATTGGGGCGTGAAGGTGCCGGAAAATCCAAAGCATGTTGTATATGTTTGGATTGACGCACTATTTAACTATTTAACAGCACTCGGTTATGATACAGAAAATGATGAGCTTTATCAAAAATATTGGCCTGCCGATGTTCATTTAGTCGGTAAGGAGATTGTACGGTTCCATACTATTTACTGGCCAATTATGCTGATGGCGCTGGATCTTCCGCTGCCGAAGCAGGTATTCGCGCATGGCTGGCTTTTGATGAAAGACGGAAAAATGTCGAAATCAAAAGGAAACGTTGTAGATCCGGTTACATTAATTGAACGCTATGGTTTAGACGAGCTTCGCTATTACCTGCTTCGCGAAGTGCCGTTCGGATCTGACGGTGTATTTACGCCGGAAGGATTTGTTGAGCGAATCAACTATGATTTAGCGAATGATTTAGGAAATCTATTGAATCGTACTGTTGCGATGATTAATAAGTATTTTGACGGACAAATCGGTTCTTACAAAGGTGCTGTTACGGAATTTGACCAAACGCTTACTTCGGTTGCTGAAGAAACAGTGAAAGCTTATGAGAAAGCAATGGAAAATATGGAGTTCTCGGTAGCACTTTCGACTTTATGGCAGCTCATCAGCCGCACAAACAAATACATTGATGAGACAGCTCCATGGGTGCTTGCGAAAGATCCGGCAAAAGAAGAAGAATTGCGATCAGTTATGTATCATCTCGCTGAATCATTGCGTATTTCAGCGGTACTGCTTCAGCCATTCTTAACAAAAACACCTGAAAAAATGTTCGAGCAGCTGGGCATTACTGATGAATCTTTAAAAGCTTGGGACAGCATTACAACTTTCGGCCAGCTGAAAGATACAAAAGTACAAAAAGGCGAGCCATTGTTCCCTCGTTTAGAGGCAGAAGAAGAAATTGCTTACATCAAAGGGAAAATGCAAGGTTCGGCACCAGCGAAAGAAGAAACAAAAGAAGAAGAGCCGCAAGAGGTCGATCGTTTACCTGAAATTACGATTGATCAATTCATGGATGTAGAGCTTCGCGTAGCTGAGGTCATTGAGGCAGAGCCAGTGAAAAAAGCAGACCGTTTATTGAAGCTGCAGCTTGATCTTGGTTTTGAAAAGCGCCAAGTGGTATCCGGCATTGCGAAGCATTATACGCCTGAAGAGCTTGTTGGAAAAAAACTCGTTTGTGTAACAAATCTAAAACCGGTTAAACTCAGAGGAGAGCTTTCCCAAGGTATGATCCTTGCAGGAGAAGCAGACGGCGTTTTAAAGGTCGTGTCTATCGATCAGTCGTTACCAAAAGGCACAAGAATTAAATAATGATAAAACAAAAGGTGTTTCACGTGTAACAATTCGTCGAACACCTTTTGTGTTTCGACAAGAAAGGAGTTTTTCACTTATGTTGTTTGATACACACGCGCATTTAAATGCAGAACAATATGATACTGATCTTGAAGAGGTTATTGAACGGGCAAAAGCTGAAAAAGTTGAACGAATTGTCGTAGTTGGTTTTGACCGTCCGACGATTACCCGTGCGATGGAAATGATTGAGGAATATGATTTTATTTATGCAGCCATTGGCTGGCACCCTGTTGACGCTATTGACATGACAGAGGAAGACTTAGCGTGGATTAAAGAGCTTTCTGCTCATGAGAAAGTGGTAGCGATAGGGGAAATGGGACTGGATTATCATTGGGATAAATCACCTAAAGATATTCAAAAAGAGGTGTTTAGAAAACAAATCGCCTTAGCGAAAGAGGTCAATTTGCCTATTATCATTCATAACCGTGATGCAACGGAGGATGTCGTGACCATTTTAAAAGAGGAAGGCGCAGAAGCTGTGGGCGGAATCATGCACTGCTTTACAGGAAGTGCGGAAGTGGCAAGAGAATGCATGAAAATGAATTTTTATTTATCATTTGGGGGACCGGTGACATTTAAAAATGCGAAGAAACCGAAGGAAGTAGTGAAGGAAATTCCCAATGACCGGCTGCTGATTGAAACGGACTGCCCGTTTCTCACACCGCATCCTTTCCGTGGGAAAAGAAATGAGCCAAGCTATGTGAAATATGTGGCAGAACAAATCGCCGAATTAAAAGAAATGACCTTTGAAGAGATTGCTTCCATCACGACTGAAAATGCAAAAAGACTTTTCCGTATAAACTGACAAAAAACGCTAGCGGGTTTTGTAAGAGCTTGTCCCTTACAGCGTTTTTCTATAAAAGTTCTACATGCTTTCTTCTCCTCATAGGATAGGTTTGTCGACAAGTCTTTCTTCCGTTTCTCAGTGTATTTCAGGATAATGAAGAGGACACTGAGCTTTTGGGAGAAAGAGAAGGGAGGGTTGACAGCCTTTTAGATACTCTATATAATCTCTCCGAGGAGAAGGAGGCGTTTTTCATCACACAAAAAATGAAAAAGCTGTTTTCCGTAAAGCTTAGCAAAAGCAAAGTCATTCTGGTTGCTGCTTGTTTGCTTTTGGCAGGAAGCGGGACTGCGTACGCGGCTCATGAGCTGACGAAACAATCAGTCTCAGTTTCTATCAATGGCAAAAAGAAACATATACGCACACATGCAAATACAGTCGGTGATCTTTTGGAGACGCTTGATATAAAGACAAGAGACGAAGACAAGATCACACCTGCTAAACAGACAAAGATAACAGCAGACATGGACGTTGTGTATGAGGCTGCAAAACCTGTGAAGCTTACAATAAACGGGGAAGAAAAGACGTTATGGTCAACAGCAAAAACGGTCGGTGCATTACTGGACGAACAAGATGTTGATGTGAAAGAACAAGATCAAATTGATCCCGCAATAGATACAGATATTTCGAAAGACATGAAGATTAACATAGAGCCCGCATTTCAGGTTACTGTGAATGATGCAGGGAAACAAAAGAAGATCTGGACGACTTCGACTACGGTCGCTGACTTTTTAAAACAGCAAAAGATGAACATAAAAGACGAAGATAAAATCAAGCCTGCGTTAGATGCAAAGCTGACGAAAGGAAAGGCTGATATTACAATTACTCGTATCGAAAAGGTCACCGATGTAGTTGAAGAGAAGATTGCGTTTGATGTGAAAAAGCAAGAAGACGCTTCTCTTGAAAAAGGGAAAGAAAAGGTCGTCCAAAAAGGAAAAGAAGGCAAGCTAAAAAAACATTTCGAAGTCGTTAAAGAAAACGGTAAAGAAGTGTCCAGAGAGCTTGTAAAAGAAGAAACAGCTGAACAAAGCAAAGATAAAGTGATTGCTGTCGGCACAAAGCAAACCAGTCCAAAAGTTGAAACGGTCAGTGCTTCAGGCGATTCAAAAACAGTTGTGTCCCGCAGCAATGAATCAACAGGCAAAGTCATGACTGTATCATCTACGGCTTATACGGCAAGCTGCAGCGGTTGTTCAGGACATACAGCGACAGGCGTCAATTTAAAAAATAATCCGAATGCCAAAGTCATCGCTGTGGATCCAAATGTCATTCCGCTAGGCTCCAAAGTCCACGTGGAAGGCTATGGATATGCCATTGCTGCAGATACCGGTTCAGCGATTAAAGGGAACAAGATAGACGTCTTTTTCCCAGAGAAATCATCGGCGTACCGATGGGGAAATAAAACAGTCAAAATTAAAATCTTAAATTAGTATATACTTATGTATTCAGAGGGTTTTGCGCCCTCTGTTTTTTTCGTTATAATAGACAAAGTGCATTTTCTGCTTATTAGACGCTCGACATAAGAAAAAGTTTCATGAATATACAAAAGTTTTTATTTTGTCTTGGAGGAAATAATGAAAATAAAAGAGATCATTGTGGTCGAGGGGCGTGACGATACGGCCCGCATCAAATTGGCTGTTGATGCAGACACAATTGAAACAAATGGTTCAGCCATCGATGATCATGTGATTGACCAAATCCGTTTGGCCCAGAAGACCAGAGGCGTCATTATTTTAACGGATCCGGACTTTCCGGGAGAGAAGATTCGCAAAACCATCTCAGAGGCTGTACCCGGCTGTAAGCATGCATTTTTGCCAAAGCATCTTGCCAAACCTAAAAACAAGCGGGGAATTGGTGTGGAGCATGCATCGGTTGAAAGCATTAGGGCATGTTTAGAAAATGTGCATGAGGAGATGGAAGCGCAGCCGAGTGACATTTCAGCTGAGGATTTGATTCATGCCGGACTAATAGGCGGACCTGCGGCCAAACGCCGCCGGGAACGACTGGGTGATCTGTTGAAAATCGGCTATACAAATGGCAAACAACTTCAAAAACGGCTGCAAATGTTTCAAATTAAAAAAAGTGATTTTATGAGTGCGCTCGATACCGTTATGCGGGAGGAACAGAATGAATAAAGATATTGCGACACCGATTAGAACGAAAGAGATACTGAAGAAATATGGTTTTTCTTTTAAAAAGAGCTTAGGACAGAATTTCTTAATTGATACGAACATTTTAAACAGAATTGTCGATCACGCAGAAGTGACGGAGAAAACAGGTGTCATTGAAATCGGCCCGGGAATCGGGGCTTTAACCGAACAGCTTGCCAAGCGGGCGAAAAAGGTCGTGGCATTTGAGATTGATCAGCGATTATTGCCGATTCTGAAGGATACACTGTCACCTTACGACAATGTCACTGTCATTCATCAGGACGTGTTAAAGGCTGATGTCAAATCAGTCATTGAAGAACAATTTCAAGATTGTGATGAGATCATGGTAGTTGCCAACCTTCCTTATTACGTAACAACACCGATTATCATGAAACTGCTTGAAGAACATCTTCCGCTGAAAGGGATTGTGGTCATGCTGCAAAAAGAAGTGGCTGAGCGCATGGCGGCTGATCCTTCATCTAAGGAGTACGGCTCGCTTTCAATCGCGGTGCAGTTTTATACAGAAGCCAAAACGGTGATGATCGTACCGAAAACCGTATTTGTTCCTCAGCCTAATGTCGATTCCGCAGTCATCCGGCTGATTCTCCGAGACGGCCCGGCAGTGGACGTGGAAAACGAATCCTTTTTCTTTCAGCTCATCAAGGCAAGCTTTGCACAGCGCCGTAAAACGCTGCTCAATAACTTAGTTAACAATCTGCCTGAAGGAAAAGCGCAAAAATCAACGATTGAACAAGTGCTCGAAGAAACAAATATTGACGGCAAGCGCCGAGGTGAATCCCTGTCTATTGAGGAATTCGCAGCGCTGTCTAACGGATTGTATAAAGCCCTTTTCTAAAAGGGCTTTTTGTTTTGCGCACCACATGGACTGCCGCTACATAGGCTAGAGAAGGACCTTTCATTCAATGATAAGAAAAACTTGGACTCAGCGAAAAAAGGCGCTTTCTCAAGGCTCTTTCTTTCATGATGAGGCTTAGTCTATGTGTGGAGTGAGGAACGTGCAATTTCAAATAGGGGATATGGTAGCCAGAAAATCCTATCAGATGGATGTTTTGTTTCGAATTATAAGAATAGAGCAAACAAGCAAAGGAAATTCAATTGCCATTTTGCATGGAGATGAAGTCAGGCTGATTGCTGATTCGGATTTTTCTGATCTGGTAGCAGTGAAAAAAGATGAGCAGATGATGCGGAAAAAGAAAGATGAGAGCAGAATGAATGAGTCGCTCGAATTACTCCGCCAGGATTATAAACTGCTCAGAGAAAAGCAGGAGTACTATGCGACAAGCCAATATCAGCATCAGGAGCATTATTTCCATATGCCGGGCAAAGTGCTTCATCTGGATGGTGACGAAGCATATCTGAAAAAATGCCTGAATGTCTATAAAAAAATTGGAGTGCCGGTCTATGGCATCCATTGCCATGAAAAGAAAATGTCTGCTTCTATTGAAGAATTGCTCGACAAATATCGACCTGATATCCTGGTGATCACAGGGCATGATGCGTATTCGAAGCAAAAGGGCGGTATTGATGATTTGAATGCGTACAGACATTCTAAGCACTTTGTTGAAACAGTTCAAACAGCCCGAAAAAAGATCCCTCACTTAGATCAGCTTGTTATTTTTGCGGGGGCCTGCCAATCCCATTTTGAATCACTCATCAGAGCGGGTGCGAATTTTGCGAGTTCACCGTCAAGAGTCAATATTCATGCGCTTGATCCGGTATATATCGTCGCGAAGATCAGCTTTACGCCGTTTATGGAACGGATTAATGTATGGGAAGTGCTCCGTAATACGCTGACAAGAGAGAAAGGGCTTGGAGGTATTGAAACAAGAGGAGTTCTGAGAATTGGTATGCCTTATAAGTCCAATTAACAGTTGAAAACCTGCATAGGAGAGCTATGCGGGTTTTTTATTTTACATAATGATACATAATTTACCGAAACTTGCGGAACATAATTGAGGAATCATAGAATTTTGTCAAAATAATTTTATTGACAACGTCTTGTTAACGTTGATATAATTTAAATTTTATTTGACAAAAATGGGCTCGTGTTGTACAATAAATGTAGTGAGGTGGATGCAATGGCGAAGACGTTGTCCGATATTAAAAGATCGCTTGATGGGAATTTAGGTAAAAGGCTGACGTTAAAAGCAAACGGTGGCCGCCGAAAAACGATTGAGCGTTCGGGCATTTTAGCTGAGACGTACCCTTCTGTTTTTGTGATACAACTAGATCAAGACGAGAACTCGTTTGAAAGAGTTTCATACAGTTATGCTGATATTTTGACTGAGACTGTTGAGCTGACATTTAATGATGACGCCGCAAGCTCAGTGGCATTTTAACGGGCAGTGAACCTTTTGTTTACTGCTTTTTGTTTTGCCCTTTTTTGTTTCCATTAATTTTAACGAAAGTTCCATCTAATTTAACAAAAGATAAAACAGTCACATATTATCGTGACGTGCACGAATGGCTATCACTTCTAAAAAAGGGGTTGTTTCGTTTGGGCAGACGTCGTGGAGTTATGTCAGATGAGTTTAAATATGAGCTGGCTAAAGACCTTGGTTTTTATGACACAGTAAAAAATGGCGGCTGGGGCGAAATTCGGGCTCGCGATGCCGGTAACATGGTGAAGCGTGCTATTGAAATCGCCGAACAGCAAATGGCTCAGAATCAGAATAACCGATAAGGATGTGACCCGGGGGACGTGCTGTTCCCTGGTTTTTTTATTTTGGATATAAATACATAATGGGCTGAATATGGATATGTTCATCCTGTACTTCAAATGTGATACAATGTTCATACTTATGTTTAGATGGAGAAGTAGGTGAAAGCTATGCGTATTTTAGAAAAAGCGCCAGCTAAGATCAATCTGTCACTTGACGTCACCCGAAAACGCCCGGATGGCTATCATGAAGTCGAAATGATCATGACGACAATTGATTTAGCTGATCGAATTGAATTGACGGAGCTTGCAGAGGATGAAGTGAGGGTTTCCTCCCACAACCGATTTGTGCCTGATGACCAAAGAAACTTAGCTTATCAGGCTGCCAAGCTGATCAAGGACAGATACAACGTGAAAAAGGGAGTTTCCATCATGATTACGAAGGTAATTCCGGTGGCTGCCGGTCTTGCCGGCGGAAGCAGTGATGCGGCGGCGACGCTCAGAGGGCTGAACAGACTGTGGAATTTAAATCTGTCCGCGGAAACGCTTGCTGAGCTTGGAGCGGAAATTGGCTCTGACGTTTCATTTTGTGTCTATGGCGGAACTGCATTAGCAACAGGGCGCGGCGAGAAAATTAAACATATCAGCACGCCTCCGCACTGCTGGGTCATTTTAGCGAAGCCGACAATCGGTGTTTCAACTGCTGAAGTGTACAGAGCGCTGAAACTGGATGGTATAGAGCATCCTGATGTACAAGGCATGATCGAGGCGATAGAAGAAAAGAGTTTTCAGAAAATGTGCAGCCGTTTAGGCAATGTGCTTGAATCTGTTACGCTCGATATGCATCCTGAAGTTGCGATGATCAAAAACCAGATGAAACGCTTTGGTGCAGATGCCGTGTTAATGAGCGGGAGCGGCCCGACAGTGTTTGGACTGGTTCAGTATGAGTCAAAGGTGCAGAGAATTTATAACGGGTTAAGAGGCTTCTGCGATCAAGTTTATGCGGTGAGAATGATCGGCGAACAGAACGCTCTTGATTAAATCCGTATGTTAAGTTATATTGATCTTAAAATATTCGGATTTTGGGGGTAAGTTCATGAAGTTTCGTCGCAGCGGCAGATTGGTGGACTTAACAAATTATTTGTTAACCCATCCGCACGAGTTAATACCGCTAACCTTTTTCTCTGAGCGGTATGAATCTGCAAAATCATCGATCAGTGAAGATTTAACAATTATTAAACAAACCTTTGAACAGCAGGGGATCGGTACTTTGCTTACTGTTCCCGGAGCTGCCGGAGGCGTTAAATATATTCCGAAAATGAAGCAGGCCGAAGCTGAAGAGTTTGTGCAGACACTTGGACAGTCGCTGGCAAATCCTGAGCGTATCCTTCCGGGCGGTTATGTATATTTAACGGATATCTTAGGAAAGCCATCTGTACTCTCCAAGGTAGGGAAGCTGTTTGCTTCCGTGTTTGCAGAGCGCGAAATTGATGTTGTCATGACCGTTGCCACGAAAGGCATCCCTCTTGCGTACGCAGCTGCAAGCTATTTGAATGTGCCTGTTGTGATCGTTCGTAAAGACAATAAGGTAACAGAGGGCTCCACAGTCAGCATTAATTACGTTTCAGGCTCCTCAAACCGCATTCAAACAATGTCACTTGCGAAAAGAAGCATGAAAACGGGTTCAAACGTACTCATTATTGATGACTTTATGAAAGCAGGCGGCACAATTAATGGTATGATTAACCTGTTGGATGAGTTTAACGCAAATGTGGCGGGAATCGGCGTCTTAGTTGAAGCCGAAGGAGTAGATGAACGTCTTGTTGATGAATATATGTCACTTCTTACTCTTTCAACCATCAACATGAAAGAGAAGTCCATTGAAATTCAGAATGGCAATTTTCTGCGTTTTTTTAAAGACAATCTTTTAAAGAATGGAGAGACAGAATCATGACAAAAGCAGTCCACACAAAACATGCCCCAGCGGCAATCGGGCCTTACTCACAAGGGATTATCGTCAACAATATGTTTTACAGCTCAGGTCAAATCCCTTTGACTCCTTCAGGCGAAATGGTGAACGGCGATATTAAGGAGCAGACTCATCAAGTATTCAGCAATTTAAAGGCGGTTCTGGAAGAAGCGGGTGCTTCTTTTGAAACAGTTGTAAAAGCAACTGTATTTATCGCGGATATGGAACAGTTTGCGGAAGTAAACGAAGTGTACGGACAATACTTTGACACTCACAAACCGGCGAGATCTTGTGTTGAAGTCGCGAGACTCCCGAAGGATGCGTTAGTCGAGATTGAAGTTATTGCACTGGTGAAATAATAAGAAAAGTGATTCTGGGAGAGCCCGGGATCACTTTTTTATTTACCTTATGCCCGAAATGAAAGCTTTATGACCTAATTGTGTAACTATATCCTATTTTTTCAAAAAATATTTTAAAAACGAGCAGGATTTCAGAAAAAATCGTGGAATTGATACACTAATGCTTTTATATAGGGAAAAGGTGGTGAACTACTGTGGAAGTTACTGACGTAAGATTACGCCGCGTGAATACCGATGGTCGCATGAGAGCGATTGCATCCATCACGCTGGATCACGAATTTGTTGTACATGATATTCGTGTGATTGATGGAAACAATGGTCTTTTCGTTGCGATGCCGAGTAAACGCACCCCTGATGGAGAGTTCCGCGATATTGCTCATCCTATTAATTCAAGCACGCGAGGAAAGATTCAAGATGCCGTGTTAAATGAGTATCATCGTCTGGGTGACACTGAAGCATTAGAATTCGAAGAAGCTGGAGCTTCTTAAAAAATAACCAAAAAGCAAGGACTGCTGAAAGGGCTGACATAAGCCTTTTGCCGGCGGTCCTTTTTTAATTCTGATTTTTCAAACTTAGTTGCACTCAATAGAAAATTCTTGCACTTCATGAAGTCTCCTTGAAATCAGAAGATATTTAGGATATATTTTTCTATGGATAAAAGGGATATTGGAGGCCAATAAATGGATAAGCGGTTTGCAGTTGTTTTAGCGGCTGGACAAGGAACGAGAATGAAATCGAAGCTTTATAAAGTCCTTCATCCAGTTTGCGGTAAGCCTATGGTAGAGCACGTCGTGGACGAAGCCTTAAAATTATCTTTATCGAAGCTTGTCACGATTGTCGGACATGGTGCGGAAGAAGTGAAAAAGCAGCTTGGTGATAAAAGCGAGTACGCGCTTCAAGCAGAACAGCTTGGCACTGCTCATGCTGTAAAACAGGCACAGCCATTTCTTGCTGACGAAAAAGGCGTCACGATTGTCATTTGCGGAGATACGCCGCTTTTGACAGCAGAGACGATGGAACAGATGCTGAAAGAACATACACAAAGAGAAGCGAAAGCTACGATTTTAACTGCGGTTGCAGAAGATCCAACCGGATACGGCCGCATTATTCGCAGCGAAAACGGAGCGGTTCAAAAAATCGTTGAGCATAAGGACGCCTCTGAAGAGGAACGTCTTGTAACTGAGATCAATACCGGTACGTATTGTTTTGACAATGAAGCGCTATTTCGGGCTATTGATCAGGTGTCTAATGATAATGCCCAAGGCGAGTATTATTTGCCGGATGTCATAGAGATTCTTAAAAATGAAGGCGAAACTGTTGCCGCTTACCAGACTGGTAATTTCCAAGAAACGCTCGGAGTTAATGATAGAGTTGCTCTTTCTCAGGCAGAACAATTTATGAAAGAGCGTATTAATAAACGGCATATGCAAAATGGCGTGACGTTGATTGACCCGATGAATACGTATATTTCTCCTGACGCTGTTATCGGAAGCGATACTGTGATTTACCCTGGAACTGTGATTAAAGGTGAGGTGCAAATCGGAGAAGATACGATTATTGGACCTCATACGGAGATTATGAATAGTGCCATTGGCAGCCGTACTGTGATTAAACAATCGGTAGTCAATCACAGTAAAGTGGGGAATGATGTAAACATAGGACCTTTTGCTCACATCAGACCTGATTCTGTCATCGGGAATGAAGTGAAGATCGGGAATTTTGTAGAAATTAAAAAGACTCAATTCGGAGACCGAAGCAAGGCATCTCATCTAAGCTATGTCGGCGATGCTGAGGTAGGCACTGATGTAAACCTGGGCTGCGGTTCAATTACTGTCAATTATGATGGAAAGAATAAGTATTTGACAAAAATTGAAGATGGCGCGTTTATCGGCTGCAATTCCAACTTGGTTGCCCCTGTCACAGTCGGAGAAGGCGCTTATGTGGCGGCAGGTTCAACTGTTACGGAAGATGTCCCTGGAAAAGCACTTGCTATTGCCAGAGCGAGACAAGTAAATAAAGACGATTATGTGAAAAATATTCATAAAAAATAATCCTAAATTCGGAGGTTTATCCATGTCTAATCAATACGGAGATAAGAATTTAAAGATTTTTTCTTTGAATTCGAATCCAGAGCTTGCAAAAGAAATCGCAGATATAGTTGGAGTTCAATTAGGGAAATGTTCTGTCACAAGATTTAGTGACGGGGAAGTCCAAATTAATATCGAAGAAAGTATTCGCGGATGTGATTGTTACATCATCCAGTCTACAAGTGACCCCGTTAACGAGCATATTATGGAACTGCTGATTATGGTAGATGCGTTAAAACGCGCTTCTGCAAAAACGATTAACATTGTTATTCCTTATTACGGTTATGCGCGTCAAGACAGAAAAGCAAGATCCCGTGAGCCAATCACAGCTAAACTTTTCGCTAACCTGCTTGAAACAGCCGGTGCGACTCGTGTGATTGCACTTGACCTGCATGCGCCGCAAATTCAAGGATTCTTTGATATACCGATTGACCACTTAATGGGTGTTCCGATTTTAGGAGAATATTTTGAAGGCAAAAATCTTGAAGATATCGTCATTGTTTCACCAGACCATGGCGGTGTGACACGTGCCCGCAAACTGGCTGACCGACTAAAAGCGCCGATTGCGATTATCGATAAACGCCGTCCGCGTCCAAACGTGGCGGAAGTCATGAATATTGTAGGTAACATCGAAGGGAAGACTGCTATCCTCATCGATGACATTATTGATACTGCAGGTACGATTACACTTGCTGCTAATGCGCTCGTTGAAAACGGAGCGAAAGAAGTATATGCATGCTGTACACACCCTGTACTATCAGGCCCTGCGGTTGAACGGATTAATAATTCAACAATTAAAGAGCTTGTTGTGACAAACAGCATCAAGCTTCCTGAAGAAAAGAAAATTGAACGCTTTAAGCAGCTTTCAGTCGGACCGCTTCTGGCCGAAGCGATTATTCGCGTTCATGAGCAGCAATCAGTCAGCTACCTTTTCAGCTAAACCGATTTTGAAAGGTTTAAACCTTTATCGTTTTGGGTATTGTTTGTAATAGGACAACTAAAACGACAATAGGATGGTGCTGAATATGGCAACTTTAACGGCAAAAGAAAGAACGGACTTTACTCGTTCGTCTCTTCGGAATATCCGTACTTCAGGACATGTTCCAGGTATCATATATGGGAAGGATACGGGCAACAAACCTGTGTCATTAGACAGTGTGGAGCTCATCAAAACGCTGAGGGACGAAGGCAAAAATGCAGTCATTACGCTTGAGGTCAGCGGAGAAAAACACTCAGTCATGGTAACAGACCTGCAGACGGATCCGCTGAAAAATGAAATCACTCATGCTGATTTTCAAGTAGTTAATATGAGTGAGGACATTGAAGTGGAAGTTCCGATTCATCTGACCGGAGAAGCCATTGGAGTGAAAAACGGAGGCGTACTGCAGCAGCCGTTATATGCACTTACTGTAAAGGCCAAGCCAAAAGCCATTCCGCAAACGATTGAGGCTGATATTTCAAGCCTCGATGTAAATGAAGTACTGACGATTGCGGATTTGCCTGCTGGCGGTGACTACTCCTTTAATCATGAATCAGATGAGGTTGTGGCTTCAATCCTTCCTCCGCAGCAGCAGGAAGCAGCTGAGGTCGATGAAGAGGAATCTGCCGATGCTCAGCCAGAAGGTGAAAACGAACAATAATAGCTTAAGGCGTAACCCTCCCGCGGTTACGTCTTTTGTGCTAGAATGAGAAGAATTATAGCCCGTTTATGAAGACGGGAGTTATGTGACTAAGGGAGGATTCGCCATGCTTGTGATTGCCGGTCTCGGAAACCCGGGGAAGAACTATGAAAATACACGGCATAATGTCGGATTTATGGTGATAGATCAGCTTGCAAAGGAATGGAATATAGAGCTGAATCAAAATAAATTTAACGGATTATACGGAACCGGATTTGTTTCCGGCAAAAAGGTTCTACTTGTAAAACCGCTTACATATATGAATTTATCAGGAGAATGTTTGCGGCCTTTAATGGACTACTATGATGTCGATAACGAAGATTTGACAGTCATTTACGACGACCTTGACCTTCCTACTGGCAAGATCCGTTTAAGAACGAAAGGAAGCGCCGGAGGGCACAATGGCATCAAATCACTGATCCAGCATCTTGGTACATCCGAGTTTGACCGTATCCGCATCGGAATCGGCCGGCCTGTAAACGGCATGAAGGTCGTTGATTATGTGTTAGGCTCCTTTACCAAGGAGGAGGCACCTGAGATCGAAGGAGCGGTTGATAAATCAGTGAAGGCTTGTGAGGCTTCTTTGAGTAAACCGTTTTTAGAAGTCATGAACGAATTTAACGCAAAGGTATAAAATGTAACAACAAAGTCCATACTACACCAAAATGACTTTTTCATCAGGAGGTCCCTTGTATGGCTTTGCATTATTATTGTCGTCATTGCGGAGTGAAAGTAGGCAGTCTCGAATCTTCAATGGTATCGACAGACTCACTTGGATTTCAGCACTTAACAAATGAGGAAAGAAACGATATGATTTCTTATAAAGAAAATGGAGATGTCCATGTTTTGACGATATGTGAAGACTGCCAAGAGGCGCTTGACCGAAATCCGCATTACCACGAAAATCACACATTTATTCAATAAAAAGCTTTGGTGTAGACACTAGACCAAAGCGTTTTTCTGTTCTCACAGGAAACAGAGAGGAGGGGCCATATGGACAACATTCAAACCTTTATAAAAGAAAGCGATGACTTTAAATCCATCATCAACGGTTTACACGAGGGCCTGAAGGAACAGCTGCTCGCGGGTCTGTCGGGTTCCGCGCGTTCTGTTTTTACTTCTGCTCTGGCTAATGAAACGAATAAGCCTATCTTTCTAATCACCCATAACTTATATCAAGCCCAGAAAGTAACAGATGATCTGACTTCACTTCTAGAGGATCGGTCTGTCCTTTTGTATCCCGTCAATGAACTCATTTCATCAGAAATCGCAGTTGCAAGCCCTGAATTGCGGGCACAGCGATTAGATGTCATTAATAGACTAACGAATGGAGAAGCGCCAATTGTCGTTGCTCCGGTAGCTGCAATCAGAAGAATGCTGCCGCCTGTAGAGGTGTGGAAAAGCAGCCAGATGCTCATTCAAGTAGGCCATGATATCGAACCTGACCAGCTTGCCTCACGGCTGGTAGAGGTAGGGTATGAGCGGTCTGATATGGTTTCTGCGCCCGGGGAATTCAGTATTCGCGGTGGAATCATTGACATTTATCCGTTGACTTCAGAGAATCCGGTGAGAATTGAACTTTTTGACACCGAGGTGGATTCAATCCGCAGCTTTAATTCAGATGATCAGCGGTCAATTGAGACCCTTACCTCGATCAATATCGGTCCCGCGAAGGAATTAATTATCAGACCGGAAGAAAAAGCGCGGGCGATGGAGAAAATCGATAGTGGTCTTGCCGCGAGCCTGAAAAAATTAAAGGCTGACAAACAAAAAGAAATACTTCATGCGAATATTTCTCACGATAAAGAACGCTTGTCTGAAGGCCAGACAGATCAGGAGCTCGTGAAGTATCTCTCATATTTCTATGAAAAGCCTGCTAGTTTACTAGATTATACACCTGATAATACACTTCTGATTTTGGATGAAGTCAGTCGGATTCATGAGATGGAAGAACAGCTTCAAAAAGAAGAAGCGGAGTTTATCACAAATCTTCTTGAGGAAGGGAAGATTTTGCATGACATTCGTTTGTCATTCAGCTTCCAAAAAATAGTGGCTGAGCAAAAACGGCCTCTGCTGTACTACTCTTTATTTTTGCGGCATGTACACCATACGAGCCCGCAAAATATCGTCAATGTGTCAGGCCGGCAAATGCAGAGTTTCCATGGCCAAATGAACGTGCTTGCGGGCGAAATGGAGCGTTTTAAAAAATCAAATTTCACTGTTGTGTTCTTAGGAGCAAACAAGGAACGTACACAGAAATTGTCATCTGTTTTGGCTGATTATGATATCGAGGCCGCCGTGACAGACAGCAAAAAAGCGCTTGTTCAGGGACAGGTCTATATCATGGAAGGCGAGCTCCAATCGGGATTTGAGCTGCCGTTAATGAAGCTTGCCGTTATCACGGAAGAAGAACTGTTCAAAAACCGTGTAAAGAAGAAGCCGCGAAAACAGAAGCTTACCAATGCAGAGCGCATCAAAAGCTATTCTGAGCTTCAAATTGGAGATTATGTCGTTCATATTAATCACGGGATCGGAAAATACCTGGGGATTGAGACTCTTGAAATCAACGGCATTCATAAAGACTATTTAAATATACATTATCAGGGAAGTGACAAGCTTTACGTCCCTGTAGAACAAATTGATCAGGTCCAAAAATATGTCGGCTCCGAAGGAAAAGAGCCAAAGCTGTATAAATTAGGCGGAAGTGAATGGAAGCGGGTCAAGAAAAAAGTAGAGACATCCGTTCAGGATATTGCTGATGACTTAATTAAGCTGTATGCCGAAAGAGAAGCGAGCAAGGGCTATGCGTTTTCTCCTGACCATGAGATGCAGCGTGAATTCGAATCGGCTTTCCCTTATCAAGAGACTGAGGATCAGCTCCGTTCTATTCACGAAATCAAAAAAGACATGGAAAGAGAACGTCCGATGGACCGCTTGCTGTGCGGAGATGTGGGCTACGGTAAAACAGAGGTTGCCATACGTGCCGCGTTTAAGGCGATCGGTGACGGAAAGCAGGTAGCTCTGCTCGTTCCGACAACAATTTTGGCACAGCAGCACTATGAAACCATAAAAGAGCGCTTCCAGGACTATCCGATTAATATCGGCCTTCTCAGCAGGTTCAGAACGAGAAAAGAAGCAAACGAAACAATCAAAGGGCTGAAAAACGGAACGGTTGATATCGTCATCGGGACGCATCGGCTGCTATCAAAGGATGTCGTGTATAAAGATTTAGGGCTCCTCATCATTGATGAAGAGCAGCGTTTCGGTGTAACCCATAAAGAAAAGATCAAGCAAATAAAAGCCAATGTTGATGTATTAACGTTAACAGCAACGCCGATTCCGCGTACGCTGCATATGTCTATGCTTGGCGTAAGGGACCTTTCAGTCATCGAGACTCCGCCGGAAAATCGGTTCCCTGTACAGACGTATGTTGTGGAATACAACGGAGCTCTTGTCAGAGAGGCAATTGAACGTGAGCTTGCACGCGGGGGCCAAGTCTATTTCTTGTACAACCGGGTAGAGGACATTGAGCGGAAAGCGGATGAAATTTCAATGCTAGTCCCTGACGCGAAGGTAGCATATGCGCATGGGAAAATGACAGAAAATGAATTAGAAACCGTTATGCTAAGTTTCCTTGAAGGAGAATCAGACGTTCTCGTCAGCACAACCATTATCGAAACTGGCGTGGACATCCCGAACGTCAATACGTTGATCGTATTTGACGCCGACAAGATGGGACTTTCTCAGCTTTACCAGCTGCGGGGGCGTGTCGGTCGTTCTAACCGTGTGGCGTATGCGTACTTCACGTATCGCCGGGATAAAGTGCTGACAGAAGTGGCTGAAAAAAGGCTGCAGGCTATTAAAGAATTCACAGAGCTAGGTTCCGGTTTTAAAATCGCAATGCGTGACTTAACGATTCGCGGAGCCGGGAATCTTCTTGGTGCCCAGCAGCATGGCTTCATTGATTCGGTCGGATTTGACCTCTATTCACAAATGCTGAAGGAGGCCATTGAGGAGCGTAAAGGAGACACAGCGAAGACAGAGCAGTTTGAAACAGAAATTGATGTCGAGCTTGATGCGTATATTCCGGAAACTTATATTCAAGACGGCAAACAGAAAATTGATATGTATAAACGCTTCAGGTCTGTGGCGACAATCGAAGAGAAGAATGAGCTTCAAGATGAAATGATCGACCGCTTTGGAAACTATCCAAAAGAAGTCGAATACTTGTTTACTGTTGCAGAAATGAAGGTCTATGCGAGACAGGAACGTGTCGAACTGATTAAGCAGGATAAAGATGCTGTCAGATTGACGATTTCTGAAGAAGCAAGTGCTGAAATTGACGGACAGAAGCTGTTTGAGCTTGGCAATCAATATGGCAGACAAATCGGACTGGGAATGGAAGGGAAAAAACTCAAAATCTCCATACAGACGAAAGGCCGTAGTGCTGATGAATGGCTCGACACCGTGCTGGGCATGCTGAAGGGCTTAAAAGATGTGAAAAAGCAAACCATTTCATCAACGTAAATTTTGTTACTCTCTGGTGTATATTACATTTGATGTGACGGATACTAATTTCAAGCGAGGCGGAAGGTACATAAAGTAACTGCTTTAGGTCTTTCCCACATGTATATACCATCAAATGAAAGAGAGGCACCAGAGATGAAAGCAACCGGTATCGTACGTCGTATTGATGACTTAGGTCGGGTCGTGATTCCTAAAGAAATTCGAAGAACTCTGAGAATCAGGGAAGGCGATCCGCTTGAGATTTTTGTAGATCGTGACGGAGAAGTGATTTTGAAAAAGTACTCTCCGATCAGTGAGCTTGGAGACTTTGCAAAGGAGTATGCAGACGCGCTTTACGACAGCCTCGGCCATTCAGTGCTGATTTGTGATCGTGATGTATATATTGCCGTGTCCGGCAGCTCCAAAAAAGATTACTTAAACAAGTCAATCAGCGAAATGCTGGAAAGAACAATGGATCAGCGCAGCTCCGTGCTTGAGAGTGATGCGAAATCAGTACAGCTTGTGAATGGAATTGATGAGGACATGAATTCTTATACTGTCGGCCCAATTGTGGCGAACGGTGATCCGATAGGTGCTGTGGTAATCTTTTCAAAAGATCAGACAATGGGCGAAGTAGAGCATAAAGCCGTTGAAACAGCAGCTGGATTTTTGGCTCGTCAAATGGAACAGTAGGTCTTATTCCTTTCTTCGAAAATAGGTATGTAAAGAACAGCTCTCCTTGGGACGCTGTTCTTTTTCATGCGTGCCGAAAAAGGAATCCAAGGGTTGGGATGTGGTATAATAACCTCGTTTTTATTTGTGCCGCGGTAATACGTGAACCGTATTGCCCCTGACGTTGGGAAGGAGCTTTTGGATGGACGATTCAATAGGCGTTAAACGGCATTGGATTTGGCAGGGGGCTTTTGTTTTAATTCTGGCAGGCGTCATCACAAAAATTTTAAGTGCCGTTTACAGAGTCCCGTTTCAAAACATTGTCGGCGATGTTGGATTTTATATATATCAGCAGGTATATCCCTTTCTTGGTATTGCGGTCATGCTGTCCACATCAGGATTTCCAGTCATTATTTCAAAGCTGATGAATGATTATAGTGAAAAAAATCATCACACCATATTAAAAATATCAGCGTTATTTTTGTCTTTAATCGGTATTTTATTATTTCTTTGTTTATATCTGGGTGCTGTTCCTATTGCACTCTTTATGGGGGATTCGCATCTAGCCGTGTTAATTCAAGTGGCCGCGTACGCGTTTCTGCTGTTCCCATTTGTCGCATTGCTTAGAGGCGGTTTTCAGGGGCGGCACGAAATGCTCCCTTCAGCCTTATCACAGATGACAGAGCAGTTTCTGCGTGTTGCGGTGCTCTTGGGTTTATCATTTTGGCTCGTGAAAAAGGGAGCCTCGCTTTATACTGCGGGAGCGGCAGCCGCTTCAGGCTCTCTTGCCGGAAGTTTGGTTGCATTGGTGATACTGGGGTTTTTTTGGTTCAAAACGAAAAGAGACAACCAAACGGATAGGCAAAACGAAAATGTCATCACAACAAAAGAATTGACGAAAAAACTGCTTTTATATTCGGTTACAATCTGTGTAAGCAGTTTGCTGCTTTTGTTTATCCAGCTTGTTGATGCTTTGAATTTATATGCATTGCTTTCGGGCGGTGAGGCAAGCGAAGAAGCAAAACGCCTAAAGGGGATCTATGATAGGGGACAACCCTTGCTGCAGCTCGGTTCAATTTTCGCGGTGAGCATTGCGACGTCACTCGTTCCGTATATTTCTATGGCCGTAAAAAACAATGAGCTGAAGATCATGAAAGAAAAAATCACGTCATCTTTGAAACTATGCCTTGTGCTCGGTACGGGCGCATCGGCTGGGTTGATTTGCATTCTAAAGCCGGTGAATATCATGCTGTTTCAAAATGGAGAAGGGACAGGTGCGTTACAAGTATTTAGCTGCTCCATTTTATTTGCATCCTTGGCGGTAACGGCAGCGGCAGTCTTACAGGGAGCGGGGTACACAGTTTTTCCTGCGATAGCGGTGGGAGCGGGTGTTGCAGTGAAATGGGTGTTAAACACACTTTTGGTTCCGCGCTATGGGATTGAAGGCGCATCGCTTGCGACGGCGGCTTCCTTTGCGGCTGTCGCCGGCCTTAACTTGTATCAGCTTCGGCAAAAGGAATGGCTCGATAAGCTTAGAGGCGTTTTGATTCCGATTATTGGATCTGCTCTTTTGATGTCAGCTGTTTTGCTTGCGTATACGCGTCTATGGACTTTCTTGTTTCCTGCAACAGGAAGAGGAGCGGCTGTGATTGAGAGTCTTTCTGCTGTTGTCATTGGTGGCGCGGTGTTTATTTATTGTATGATGAGATTGGGAATATTTACAGATGAAGAGCTGAACAGTGTGCCATTCGGCAGCAAGTTAAGCAAATTCATGAGAAGGAGAGAACAAAATGGCTGGTAAAATTACTGTCGTCGGACTTGGTGCCGGAGACATGGACCAATTGACAATTGGTATACACAAGCTGCTGACGAAGGCAGATACGCTGTATGTCAGAACCAAGGATCATCCTTTAATTGAGGAGCTTGAAAAAGAAACGAAGAACATCCGTTTCTTTGATGATATATATGAGAAACATGATCAGTTCGAGGCGGTATATGAAGAAATTGCTGATATCCTCTTTGAAGCGGCGCGGCGTGAGGACGTGGTTTATGCTGTGCCGGGACACCCTTTTGTCGCAGAAAAAACAGTTCAGCTGCTGACGGAGCGGCAGGAAAAGGAAAATGTTCAAGTGAAAGTAGCGGGAGGACAAAGCTTTCTTGATGCCACATTTAATTCTTTGCAAATTGACCCGATTGAAGGTTTTCAATTTGTGGATGCCGGCACATTGTCCGCGGATGAGCTTGAGCTCAGACATCATCTGATCATATGTCAGGTTTACGACCAAATGACGGCTTCTGAAGTCAAGCTGACATTGATGGAGAAGCTGCCTGATGATTATGAGGTCGTCATTGTGACTGCAGCAGGCAGCCGTGGTGAGGAGATCAGGACAGTGCCATTATTTGAGCTGGACCGCAATGTCGCCTTGAACAACTTAACAAGTGTGTATATTCCGCCGATTAAAAAAGAGAAGCTGCTTTATCACGAATTCTCCACGTTCCGAAGCATCATCAGAGAGCTTCGCGGACCTAATGGATGTCCGTGGGATAAAAAGCAGACGCATCAGTCATTAAAGCAGTACATGATTGAAGAATGTTATGAGCTTCTCGAAGCTATTGACGAAGAAGACACAGACCATATGATCGAAGAGCTTGGCGACGTTTTGCTTCAGGTCTTGCTTCACGCGCAAATTGGTGAAGATGAAGGTTATTTCACAATTGATGATGTCATAAAAGGAATCAGTGAAAAAATGGTCCGAAGACATCCCCATGTGTTTAAAGATGTTAAGGTTCAGGATGAAAACGATGTTTTGGCCAATTGGGAAGATATAAAAAAGGCCGAAAAAAATACATCTGAATCATCGTTACTAGACAGCGTACCGAAAACCCTTCCAGCTCTTTCGAAAGCTGCTAAATTGCAGAAAAAAGCAGCGAAGGTCGGTTTTGACTGGGAAGACGTCAGCGATATTTGGGAAAAGGTAAGTGAGGAAATGAAAGAATTTTCTTCTGAGGTTTCTGAAGCTCCTCACGAACACAATCTTAAAGCCGAGTTTGGCGACATTTTGTTCGCGCTGGTGAATGTAGCCCGCTTTTACAAAATAGAGCCGGAGGAAGCGCTGGCCATGACTAATGACAAATTCCGGAGACGGTTCTCGTACATTGAGGAAACAGCGAAGGAAAAGGGAGTCGAGCTGGCTGATATGTCCCTTGAGGACATGGACAAACTGTGGAATGAAGCAAAAGAAACTGAGAGGAGATCATAGATATGAGATTAGATAAATTTTTGAAAGTATCACGGCTGATCAAACGGCGTACACTAGCGAAGGAAGTAGCTGACCAAGGACGAATCTCTATTAACGGAAACCAAGCTAAAGCAAGCTCTGACGTAAAACCGGGAGATGAACTATCGGTCCGCTTCGGCCAAAAGCTTGTAACGGTTCAAGTTAATGAATTGAAAGACACGACGAAAAAAGAAGAAGCTGCAAACATGTACACGATTCTAAAAGAAGAAAAACTCGGCGAATAGGCTTGTTCTAAAAAAATCCCCCACCTCATACAATGCAGTAATAATGCTAAAAGTATCGAGGATATGGGGGCTGAATAGATGAATTCATATTATGATCAAAAAGGTTCTTCGTCTGTTCCGGAACAGCATGATGTGACAATGAAAGGCCGGAAGCATTTAGATATTTCTGGGGTTAAGCATGTGGAGAGTTTTGATAACGAAGAATTCCTGCTGGAAACGGTGATGGGAATGCTCTCCGTCAGAGGCCAAAACCTGCAGATGAAAAATCTTGATGTGGAAAAAGGGATTGTTTCGATTAAAGGCAGGGTATTTGATTTAGTGTACTTAGACGAACAACAAGGGGATAAAGCTAAAGGGTTTTTTAGCAAGTTGTTTAAATGACGCTGACGACACAATTCTATACAATGCTGGCGATGTCCGGTATGGGTCTCTGGCTTGGTGCTTCGCTTGATACATACCGGCTCTTTGTCATTCGTGCCAAAACAGCCAGATGGCTATTATTTATTCATGATATTCTTTTCTGGATTGTGCAAGGGCTGCTTTTCTTTTATGTCTTGCTTCATGTAAATGAGGGAGAATTCAGGATTTACATCTTTTTAGCGGTTCTGCTGGGCGTTGCGACGTATCAGAGCCTTTGCAAACGAATCTATATAAAAATACTGAAATTCATCATTTACCTTGTTGTTTCTGTTTATCAATTCTTCAAAAAACTCATTCAGCACGTGTTATTTCGTCCTATTGTGTGGACATGCGGAGCGATCATCTGGATGGTGGCATTTTTATTCAATAAAACATACAGCCTGATTGGTTTTCTCCTGCTGTGTCTATATAAAATAGTCATGGTTCTGTGTTTTCCGATCCGTTTTATCGCGAAACAATGTTTGAAACTTCTTCCTGTGAAAATGCGTCTAACTTTTAGACGTTATTTTGAAAAAGGTGCAGGAATTCTCAAAAAGAAGAAGAAACTATTGATAACCATAAGAACGACCATTACACGGTTTTTGAAGAAATGAAAGGAGGACCGTCTGGTTTGAATTTTTCCAGGGAACGAACGATAACTGAAATACAAAATGACTATAAAGAACAAGTAGAACGGCAAAATCAGCTGAAGAAACGAAGACGCAAAGGGCTGTACAGACGGTTAACTGTATTCGGCGCCCTAGTATTCCTGACGGCAATTGTGCTGGCAAGCTCTGTATGGTCCCAAACATCTTCCCTTAGTGCAAAAGAAGAAAAGAAAGAACAGCTTGAAAAAGAACTGAAAAGTTTAAAGACAAAACAAACGGATTTAAAAGAAGAAATATCCAAATTGAAGGATGAGGATTACGTCACAGAGCTTGCCAGAAGGGACTTATTCATGTCTGGAGACGGAGAAATTATCTTCAATGTGGAGAAGAAGAGCAAGTAGCCTTGTTGACACTTAAATTTTTATTTAGGTATAATTAAGCAAACGATCTTTTTATAAGCCTAAGGAGGAGCACTTTTTTTATGTCGATTGAAGTTGGCAGCAAGTTGCAAGGGAAAATTACAGGTATTACAAATTTTGGAGCATTTGTTGAATTGCCTGGAGGCTCAACCGGTCTCGTTCACATTAGTGAGGTAGCTGATAATTATGTCAAAGACATTAACGACCACTTAAAAGTCGGCGACCAAGTTGAAGTGAAAGTCATCAACGTTGAAAAAGACGGGAAAATTGGTTTATCTATTAAAAAAGCTAAAGACCGTCCGCAAGCCAGACCTAGAAATGATTTCCGTCCGAAAGAATCTTTTGAACAGAAAATGAATAAGTTTTTAAAAGACAGCGAAGATCGCTTGTCATCTTTAAAACGCAATACGGAATCAAAACGTGGAGGGCGCGGAGCAAGAAGAGGATAACTTGCTGCTTTCTATAAAATAAATGAAGCATCCGTTCATCCCGACGGATGCTTTTTTATTATCCTCACCCTCTTTAAGAGTCAGAAAATTACAACATTAAAGTTTCTGTTGACGAAAGAGACAAACCTTTGTATTATATAACTTGTGCTTAGAAGCACAAAACAATATGGCGGTGTAGCTCAGCTGGCTAGAGCGTACGGTTCATACCCGTGAGGTCGGGGGTTCGATCCCCTCCGCCGCTACCATATTTGTTTGGCCCGTTGGTCAAGCGGTTAAGACACCGCCCTTTCACGGCGGTAACACGGGTTCGAATCCCGTACGGGTCATCCTAAAAAATCGGTTTCTCTTGCAGAAGCCGATTTTTTTCATTTTTAGACAACATTTCGGACATAAACGAATATCAAGGCAGAAACCGTCGAAGATTTCTTTGGTATTGTTACCTTCTTTTGACAAAATCCTATCTGTGCTTTCGCTATAATGACAGGCAACGAATATAACAGGTGGGAGATGAGAGGAATGGAAAAAGCAGAAAGAAGAGTGAACGGGCCAATGGCGGGACAAGCTTTGGAAAAACTCCAATCGTTTTTTAACAGGGGCACGAAGCTGGTGACTCATCATTTGCATTCACTGTTTTTCTATAAAGGATTCATTTATGTTGTCATCGGATTTTTGCTTGGACGTGCTTTCATATTATCCGAAGTGCTTCCTTTCGCACTTCCTTTCTTTGGAGCGATGCTTCTCATCAGAAGAGACAAAGCGTTTTATGCGGTTTTGGCTGTGCTTGCAGGTGCGCTGACCATTTCTCCAAAGCACTCATTGCTCATACTGGCGGCATTGCTGGCATTCTTTGTATTTTCTAAAGTTGCTGCCTTCATTACCGACGATCGTGTAAAAGCACTCCCGATTGTCGTGTTCTTCTCCATGACTGCAGCAAGAGCCGGGTTTGTTTATGCCCAAAATGGCGTATTTACAACCTATGATTATGTAATGGCTATCGTTGAGGCTGGACTTTCGTTTATCTTAACACTGATTTTTCTCCAGAGCCTTCCGATTTTCACTGTGAAAAAAGTGAAACAATCATTAAAAATAGAGGAAATTATCTGCTTTATGATTCTTATTGCTTCTGTTTTAACGGGGCTGGCCGGCTTGTCCTACCAAGGAATGCAGGCAGAACATATATTGGCTCGTTATGTTGTATTGAGTTTTTCCTTTATTGGCGGAGCAAGCATTGGCTGTACGGTTGGTGTTGTGACCGGCCTGATTCTTGGCTTGGCGAATATCGGAAACCTCTATCAGATGAGTCTGCTTGCTTTTTCCGGTTTATTAGGCGGTTTGCTGAAGGAAGGAAAAAAAGCGGGTGCAGCAATCGGTCTGATCGTTGGATCACTTCTTATATCTTTATATGGTGAAGGCTCTGCCGGTCTGATGACAACGCTCTATGAGTCATTAATCGCAGTCGGCCTGTTTTTGCTCACACCTCAATCTATTACAAGGAAAGTGGCGAGATATATTCCGGGAACTGTCGAGCATCTTCAAGAGCAACAGCAATACGCTAGAAAAATCCGTGATGTCACTGCTCAGAAGGTAGACCAGTTCTCCAATGTATTTCACGCGCTGTCTGAAAGCTTTGCAACCTTTTACCAAGCATCAGACGAACAGACAGATGACAGCGAAGTTGATCTGTTCTTAAGCAAAATCACGGAGCATTCCTGTCAGACGTGCTACAAGAAAAACAGGTGCTGGGTACAGAACTTTGATAAAACATATGACTTAATGAAACAAGTTATGCTTGAAACAGAGGAAAAAGAATATGCATCAAACCGAAGGCTGAAAAAAGAGTTTCAACAGCATTGTTCTAAATCAAAGCAGGTTGAAGAGCTGATTGAGGATGAGCTCGCACATCATCATGCCCATTTGACACTCAAGAAAAAAGTCCAAGACAGCAGGCGTCTTGTTGCTGAACAGCTTTTAGGCGTTTCTGAAGTCATGGCCGACTTTTCTCGGGAAATAAAAAGAGAGCGAGAACAGCACTTTCTGCAGGAAGAGCAAATCATAGAGGCGCTTCAGCATTTCGGAATTGAGATTCAGCATGTCGAGATCTATAGCCTTGAACAAGGAAATATCGATATTGAAATGACCATTCCGTTCAGCGGACATGGAGAAAGTGAAAAAATCATTGCCCCTATGCTGTCTGACATTCTGGAAGAACAAATTCTTGTGAAAGCCGAACAGCACTCTCCGCATCCGAATGGATACAGCCATGTCGCCTTTGGTTCAACAAAATCATACAGGGTGTCCACGGGAGCTGCTCACGCTGCGAAGGGCGGCGGCCTTGTCTCCGGCGACAGCTACAGCATGATGGAGCTTGGAGCCAGAAAATATGCTGCAGCAATCAGTGACGGAATGGGCAATGGCGCAAGAGCGCATTTTGAAAGCAATGAAACGATCAAGCTTCTTGAAAAAATCCTTGAATCGGGAATTGATGAAAAAATAGCAATTAAAACGATCAATAGCATACTGTCTCTAAGGACAACTGACGAAATATATTCCACGCTTGACCTGTCTATTATCGATCTTCAAGATGCCAGCTGTAAATTTTTGAAGGTTGGATCGACGCCCAGCTTTATCAAACGGGGTGACCAGGTCATGAAAGTTCAAGCGAGCAATCTGCCAATCGGTATTATTAATGAATTCGATGTGGAGGTTGTGAGTGAACAGCTGAAAGCGGGTGACCTCTTAATTATGATGAGTGATGGCATTTTTGAGGGGCCTAAGCATGTGGAAAATCACGACTTATGGATGAAGCGTAAAATGAAAGGGTTGAAAACAAATGACCCGCAGGAGATTGCCGATTTGCTTATGGAAGAAGTCATCCGCACAAGATCCGGTCAAATTGAGGACGATATGACTGTTGTTGTCGTCCGGATTGATCACAATACACCGAAGTGGGCATCCATTCCTGTTCCGGCAATCTTTCAAAACAAACAAGAAATTTCATAACGCTTCCGTATAAATCAAATTTCTTCTGGCGAAGATGGGAATATATGAATCTGAGAATCCTCGTATTCTCCAGGAGGAATGAATGTGAACAACGGACATTTAAATCAAATTTTGCTGATAACGGATGGCTGCTCAAACCATGGGGAAGACCCGCTTGCAATGGCTGCTTTTGCTAAAGAGCAGGGGATTACGGTAAATGTCATTGGTATAATGGAAGAAAATCAAATTGACCCTGAGGCAATGAAGGAAGTCGAAGGGATTGCACTTGCCGGAGGAGGCGTGCACCAAGTCGTTTATGCATCTCAGCTTTCACAAACTGTTCAAATGGTAACAAAAAAAGCGATGACGCAAACCTTACAAGGTGTAGTCAATCAAGAACTGAAACAGATTCTCGGAAAGAATGTGGAAATGGAAGAGCTTTCTCCGGAAAAACGCGGCGAAGTCATGGAAGTGGTAGATGAGCTTGGAGAAACGGTGCATCTTCAAGTTTTGGTTCTTGTTGATACAAGTGCAAGTATGGCGCCAAAGCTTCCAACAGTAAAAGAGGCGCTGATTGATTTGTCTGTAAGCCTCAATTCCCGAATCGGGAATAACGAATTTGCGATGTGTATATTTCCCGGGAAAAAACAAGAGGTCGAGCTTGTGCTGAACTGGACACCGAAGCTGCAATCTCTTTCCACACTCTTTGCAAAGCTTTCGACAGGCGGCATCACGCCGACAGGTCCGGCAATTCGTGAAGCGACACTGCAGTTTGAAAAAATACGCTCAAGAAGGGGCATGCTGGCAGATGATGAACGACGCTTTGACGAGTTTGGCATGTAGCCTCAAGCCGGGTACGACAATCAAAGGCAAGTGGAATGGAAACACTTATACATTGCGTAAACAGCTTGGTAAAGGGGCCAATGGAATTGTGTATTTGGCAGAAGCATCAGATGGACATGTTGCCTTAAAGGTGAGTGATGACAGCCTGTCTATTACTTCTGAAGTGAATGTCTTGAAATCTTTCTCAAAGGCCCAGTCCGTTACGATGGGGCCTTCTTTTTTTGATACGGATGATGCCTATATTCCCAGTGCCAATACGAAAGTTTCATTTTATGCAATGGAATACATAAAAGGGCCGCTGCTTTTGAAGTATGTCAGTGATAAAGGAGCAGAGTGGATACCGGTATTAATGATTCAGCTGTTATCCAGCTTATCGGTGCTTCACCAGCAAGGATGGATATTCGGCGATCTTAAACCTGATAATCTGATCGTAACTGGTCCGCCCGCAAGGATCCGCTGCATTGATGTGGGCGGCACGACAAAGGAAGGCCGGGCGATAAAAGAGTATACGGAGTTTTATGACAGAGGCTATTGGGGGTATGGAACAAGAAAGGCAGAGCCATCCTATGATCTGTTCGCAGTTGCCATGATTATGATCAACAGTGTGCATAAAAAAGAATTTAAGAAAACGAACCAGCCCAAAGAACAGCTTAGGTCTCTCATCGAAGGAAACCCGCTGCTTCAAAAGTATAAAAAAGTGCTTTTTTCAGCCTTGAACGGAGATTATCAATCCGCAGATGAAATGAAGAAGGATATGCTAGACGCGGGGCAAAAAGCAGCACAAAGAAAACAGCCTATAAAAGCATCACCGCAGCCTGCCACACGACAAAGACAGCAAAAACCGCGCCAAGGAAAAATAACGAAGACGCGATATACCCCAAAACAGAAACCGGCTAAGTCGGGGGGGTTATTTGAAACAACGCTTATCGTGATCAGTGTTTTAGCGCTTTATTTCGCCTATATTGTCTTTTTCTTAATCTGAATGGTGCAAACTGCAGAGCCTATGCTTCTTCTTTGCTTGGAGGGGTTGAAAGTGTTAGGATATGAATATCTTTAAAATACCTGCTCATTGTGAGGAGGACATTGTGAAAAGTGTCAAAGATTTTTTAAACAAACACAATCTTACGTTAAAAGGGGCGACAATCATTGTAGGCGTTTCCGGCGGTCCGGACTCAATGGCTCTTCTTCACGCGTTGCATACATTATGCGGCCGTTCAGCGAATGTTATTGCAGCTCACGTTGATCATCGGTTCAGAGGTGCGGAATCCGAGGAGGACATGCGTTTCGTCCAAGCTTATTGTAAAGCTGAACAGCTCGTGTGCGAAACGGCTCAAATCAATGTAACCGCATATGCACAGGAAAAAGGACTCAATAAGCAGGCTGCAGCACGCGATTGCCGCTACCGGTTTTTTGAGGAAATTATGTCGAAGCACCAAGCGGACTATCTGGCGCTTGCACATCATGGTGATGACCAGGTTGAAACAATGCTTATGAAACTGGCTAAGGGTACGCTTGGAACGGGACTTGCGGGAATGCAGCCGGTTAGACGATTTGGGACGGGGCGGATCATCAGGCCGTTCTTAACCATTACAAAGGAAGAGATCCTTCACTATTGCCGTGAAAATGGCTTGAGCTACCGGACGGATGAAAGCAACGCCAAAGATGACTACACAAGAAACAGATTCAGAAAAACAGTGCTCCCGTTTTTGAAGCAGGAATCTCCTGATGTGCATAAAAGGTTTCAGAAAGTGAGTGAAGCACTGACGGAAGATGAGCAATTCTTACAGTCATTAACGAAAGATGAAATGAATAAAGTAATCACAAGCCAGTCTAATACATCAGTTGAAATCAATTCCTCTCAATTGCTTGCCCTCCCGATGCCTTTACAAAGAAGAGGAGTTCAACTAATATTAAACTATCTTTATGAAAACGTTCCATCATCCTTTTCAGCCCATCACATTCAGCAGTTTCTCGATTGGGCGGAAAATGGCAGTCCTTCAGGAGTATTGGACTTTCCGAAAGGGCTGAAGGTGGTCAAATCATATCAGACATGTTTGTTTACATTTGAACAATGGCAGTGCAAAAATGTTCCCTTTGAATACCAAATTAGCGGAGCTGCTGATGAAACGGCAGTGCTCCCCAATGGATATCTGATAGAGGCAAAGCATTATGCGGACTCGCCTGAAGAACATGGGAATGCTGTTTTTATCACAAGTGAAAAAAAGGTGCGGTTTCCCTTAACAATCCGGACGAGAAAAGCTGGAGACCGGATCAAACTAAAAGGGATGAACGGCTCAAAAAAGGTAAAGGATATATTTATTGATAAGAAACTGCCTCTCCAAGAAAGAGACAACTGGCCGATTGTGACGGACGCAAGCGGTGAAATTATCTGGATACCTGGCTTGAAAAAATCAATTTTTGAAGATCTTGTGATTCCAAACAGCGACCGCATTGTATTACAATATAGACAGCATGAAAAGTGTAGGGGGCAAGCAAAATCATGATGAAACATGATATCGAGAAAGTACTGATCTCAGAGGAAGAGATACAAAAGAAAGTAAAAGAGTTAGGTGCAGAATTAACGAGCGAGTATCAAGATACATTTCCGTTGGCAATAGGTGTGTTAAAAGGAGCACTTCCTTTTATGGCGGATCTTATCAAGCATATTGATACATATTTGGAAATGGATTTCATGGATGTATCAAGCTACGGAAATTCTACGGTTTCTTCTGGAGAAGTCAAAATCATTAAAGATTTGGATACATCTGTAGAGGGCCGGGACATCTTAATTATTGAAGATATCATCGACAGTGGGTTAACCTTAAGTTATCTCGTAGAGCTCTTCCGATACCGTAAAGCAAAATCAATTAAGATTGTTACCCTTTTGGATAAACCGAGCGGAAGAAAAGCGGACATCAAAGCAGACTTTGTCGGTTTTGAAGTTCCTGACGCGTTTGTAGTGGGTTACGGACTTGATTATGCTGAGCGCTATCGCAATCTGCCTTATATCGGAGTGTTAAAACCGGCAGTTTATGAAAGCTGATCGGCAGCCTGCTTCCGAGATGGTTATTGTTTGTATTGGAATGATTTTCTATGGTACTATTGAACATAGTTGTGCTTACTGTGGGAGGAGGTAAGGAATGAATCGGGTCTTCCGTAATACCATTTTTTATTTACTTATTTTATTAGTAGTAATCGGGGTTGTGAGCTACTTCCAGACCTCAAATCCGAAAACAGAAAATATGTCGTACAGTACGTTCATCAAAAACCTGGATGACGGGAAAGTTGATAGCGTATCGGTTCAGCCTGTCAGAGGTGTTTATGAGGTAAAAGGGCAGCTGAAAAACTACGACAAAGATCAATACTTTTTGACTCATGTTCCTGAAGGAAAGGGAGCAGACCAGATATTTAACGCTTTGAAAAAGACAGACGTAAAGGTTGAGCCCGCTCAAGAAACAAGCGGATGGGTGACGTTCCTGACGACCATCATCCCATTTGTCATTATCTTTATTCTGTTTTTCTTCCTGCTCAATCAGGCTCAAGGCGGCGGCAGCCGTGTCATGAACTTTGGCAAGAGTAAAGCGAAGCTGTATACAGAGGAAAAGAAACGCGTCAAATTTAAAGACGTTGCAGGGGCTGACGAAGAAAAGCAAGAACTTGTTGAAGTTGTTGAGTTTCTGAAAGATCCCCGCAAGTTTGCCGAGCTCGGCGCCAGAATACCGAAAGGCGTGCTTTTAGTCGGACCTCCGGGTACCGGTAAAACATTGCTTGCCAAGGCTTGTGCAGGAGAAGCCGGCGTACCTTTCTTCAGCATCAGCGGATCTGATTTCGTTGAAATGTTTGTAGGGGTCGGTGCTTCCCGTGTGCGTGACTTGTTTGAAAATGCGAAAAAGAATGCGCCTTGTTTGATCTTCATTGATGAAATTGACGCAGTTGGACGCCAGCGTGGCGCTGGTCTCGGCGGTGGACACGATGAACGTGAACAGACGCTAAACCAATTGCTTGTTGAAATGGACGGATTCAGCGCTAATGAAGGAATTATCATCATTGCTGCGACGAACCGTGCGGACATCTTGGACCCAGCCTTACTTCGTCCGGGACGTTTTGACCGTCAAATCACAGTGGACCGCCCAGATGTCATTGGCCGTGAAGCTGTATTGAAAGTCCATGCGAGAAACAAACCGCTGGATGAAACGGTTAACCTAAAATCAATTGCCATGAGAACACCAGGCTTCTCGGGCGCTGACTTAGAAAACCTCTTGAATGAAGCTGCGCTTGTAGCGGCTCGTCAAAACAAGAAAAAAATCGATGCGCGTGATATTGACGAAGCGACGGACCGTGTAATTGCCGGACCTGCTAAGAAGAGCCGCGTTATCTCCAAGAAAGAACGCAATATCGTGGCTTATCACGAAGGCGGACACACCGTTATCGGTCTCGTTTTAGATGAGGCAGATATGGTTCATAAAGTAACGATTGTTCCTCGGGGCCAGGCTGGCGGTTATGCTGTTATGCTGCCAAGAGAAGACCGTTATTTCCAAACAAAGCCGGAGTTGCTTGATAAAATTGTCGGTCTCTTGGGCGGACGTGTTGCTGAAGAGATTATCTTCGGTGAAGTCAGCACAGGGGCGCACAATGACTTCCAGCGTGCGACGAACATTGCAAGACGAATGGTTACGGAATTCGGTATGTCAGAAAAACTGGGACCGTTGCAATTTGGACAGTCTCAGGGCGGCCAGGTATTCTTAGGCCGTGATTTCAACAACGAACAGAATTACAGTGATCAAATCGCTTACGAAATTGATCAGGAAATTCAGCGTATCATCAAAGAATGTTATGAGCGTGCGAAACAAATCCTGACTGAAAATCGTGACAAGCTTGAATTGATTGCCCAAACGCTTCTGAAAGTTGAAACGCTTGACGCTGAACAGATCAAACACCTTATCGATCATGGAACATTACCTGAGCGTAATTTCTCAGATGATGAAAAGAACGATGATGTGAAAGTAAACATTCTGACAAAAACAGAAGAAAAGAAAGACGATACGAAAGAGTAATTCGCTTTCTTTCTAAAAAAACTGCCGGCTGACGCTGGCAGTTTTTTTATGTAAATGATGGGCTCAGATGCGGCTTTTACAATCATCCAATTCTGGTATCGATTTGTTTACAAATGAGCCGCTGATCGTGTATGGTATTGTAGAATGTTTGTGAAAAGTAAAGTAGAGAAACTATTCAAAAGTGGTGATAGAGGTTGTTACTGGTTATCGATGTGGGGAACACCAATACTGTACTTGGTGTATATCATGATGGAAAATTAGAATATCACTGGCGTATAGAAACAAGCAGGCATAAAACAGAAGATGAGTTTGGGATGATTTTGCGCTCCTTATTTGATCACTCCGGGCTTATGTTTGAACAGATAGATGGCATTATTATTTCGTCAGTAGTGCCGCCAATCATGTTTGCGTTAGAAAGAATGTGCACAAAATACTTTCATATCGAGCCGCAAATTGTTGGTCCTGGTATGAAAACCGGTTTAAATATAAAATATGATAATCCGAAAGAAGTGGGGGCAGACAGAATCGTAAATGCTGTCGCTGCGATACACTTATACGGCAATCCATTAATTGTTGTAGATTTCGGAACCGCCACAACGTACTGCTATATTGATGAAAACAAACAATACATGGGCGGGGCGATTGCCCCTGGGATTACAATTTCGACAGAGGCGCTTTACTCGCGTGCAGCAAAGCTTCCGCGTATCGAAATCACCCGGCCCGACAATATTATCGGAAAAAACACTGTTAGCGCGATGCAATCTGGGATTTTATTTGGCTATGTCGGCCAAGTGGAAGGAATCGTTAAGCGAATGAAATGGCAGGCAAAACAGGAACCAAAGGTCATTGCGACAGGAGGCCTGGCGCCGCTCATTGCGAACGAATCAGATTGTATAGACATCGTTGATCCATTCTTAACCCTTAAAGGGCTGGAATTGATTTATGAAAGAAACCGCGTAGGAAGTGTATAGGAGGTTTAGTAATGGATTATTTAGTAAAAGCACTTGCGTATGACGGAAAAGTTCGGGCTTATGCTGCGAGAACGACTGATATGGTAAATGAGGGACAGAGACGCCATGGTACGTGGCCGACAGCATCCGCTGCATTGGGCCGCACAATGACAGCTGCACTTATGCTCGGCGCTATGCTGAAGGGCGATGATAAGCTGACCGTGAAAATCGAGGGCGGAGGTCCGATCGGAGCTATTGTAGCTGATGCCAATGCCAAAGGAGAAGTCAGAGCCTATGTCTCTAACCCGCAAGTTCATTTTGATTTAAATGAACAAGGCAAGCTTGATGTCAGACGTGCGGTTGGAACAAACGGAACGTTAAGTGTCGTAAAAGATTTAGGTTTGCGCGAGTTCTTCACAGGACAAGTAGAAATCGTTTCAGGAGAATTAGGAGATGATTTCACTTACTATCTTGTCTCATCTGAGCAGGTTCCTTCATCAGTGGGTGTAGGTGTGCTCGTGAATCCTGACAATACCATTCTTGCGGCAGGGGGCTTTATTATTCAGCTGATGCCGGGAACAGATGATGAAACAATCACAAAAATTGAACAGCGTCTATCTCAAGTAGAGCCGATTTCTAAGCTCATCCAAAAAGGGCTGACACCAGAAGAAATTTTAGAAGAAGTCCTAGGTGAGAAACCTGAGATTTTGGAAACGATGCCTGTCAGATTCCATTGCCCTTGTTCAAAAGAACGGTTCGAAACAGCCATTTTAGGACTAGGCAAAAAAGAAATTCAAGATATGATAGAAGAAGATGGACAAGCCGAAGCAGTATGCCATTTTTGTAATGAAAAGTACTTATTTACAAAAGAAGAGCTGGAAGGGCTTCGTGACCAAACTACCCGCTAAGCTCTTTAGCGGGTTTTTAATTTGAGAAAAGGGGCTGAAAGCAGGTTTGAAATCAAGAACAATCTGGACCATTATTTTAGGGGCGCTGTTGGTTTGCTGTATTGCTGTTGCATATACGCTGACGAAATCCCAAGCCGGCGCATCGTCATCCGGTGAGTCTATTGCGACTATCGGAGGCAAGAGTGTGACAAGAGAAGAATGGCTGAAAGAAATGGAAGACCAGTATGGTAAGTCAACGCTTGAAGACATGATCAATGTCCGAGTTGTTGAGCAGCTGGCTAAAAAGAACAACCTTAAAATATCCAAAAGCGAAGTTGATCGTGAGTTTTTGCTGATTAAAGCGGTCAATAATTCCTTTTACGAAGATGAACATACGACGGAGAAAGAGTGGAAAGACCAAATTCGTTATAATATCCTCCTTGAGGATTTGTTAACAAGGGATATCGATATCTCAAACAAAGAACTGGAATCATTCTATAATAAAAATAAGGAACTATATCAGTTTGATGATTCGTATCGAATTCGGCACATTGTTGTAAAAGATGAAGAAGAAGCGAGAGAAGTCCTGAAAGAACTGAAAGGCGGATCAAGCTTTGAAGCTGTTGCTGCCGAAAGATCTACAGACAGATATACATCACCATACGGTGGAGATTTAGGTTTTGTCACAGAGGCATCAGACAACATTCCGTCAGCATACATTGAAGAGGCGAAAACACTCAAAGAGGATGAATGGTCTCAGGAACCAATAAAGGTCAGCAACGGATATGCCATTATCCAGCTGAAAGAAAAACTAAAGGCAAGAACGTTCTCATTTGATGAAGTAAAGGACCAGATCAGACGGCAAATCGCAATGGATCAGCTAGGCGATAAAGCGACAGTTAAGACACTTTGGAAAGAAGCCGATGTATCTTGGTTTTATGGGGAAAAAAGTACTAAGTGATTGACAAAAAATTTTGAAATTGATAGATTATATACATAATACCAATACAAATAGTCGGAAATTGAGGTGTCGAGAATGGTACGTGTAGCAAACTCCATTACTGAATTAATTGGGAATACGCCAATCGTTAAATTAAATCGCCTTGCAGATGAAAACAGTGCGGATGTATATCTAAAACTTGAATACATGAACCCTGGAAGCAGTGTAAAAGACCGTATCGGTTTAGCCATGATTGAAGCGGCTGAAAAAGAAGGAAAATTAAAAGCCGGTGATACAATCATTGAACCGACAAGCGGAAATACAGGAATCGGGCTTGCAATGGTTGCTGCTGCTAAAGGATTAAAAGCCATTTTGGTTATGCCTGATACAATGAGCATGGAGCGCCGCAACCTTCTGCGCGCATACGGTGCTGAGCTTGTGCTGACTCCTGGTGCGGAAGGCATGAAAGGCGCCATTAAGAAAGCTGAAGAGCTTGCTGAAAAGCACGGATACTTTGTGCCGCAGCAGTTTAACAACCCTTCTAACCCAGAAATTCACCGCCAAACAACGGGTAAAGAAATCGTTGAGCAATTCGGTGATGATCAGCTTGACGCATTTGTAGCCGGAATCGGAACGGGCGGAACGATTACGGGAGCGGGTGAAGTGCTGAAGGAAGCGTACCCTTCCATCAAGATTTATGCTGTTGAACCGTCAGATTCCCCAGTGCTTTCAGGAGGAAAACCAGGCCCCCACAAAATTCAGGGAATCGGAGCTGGATTCGTGCCGGACATCTTAAACACTGAAGTATATGATGAAATCTTCCCTGTGAAGAATGAAGAAGCATTCGAATATGCCCGCAGAGCTGCACGTGAAGAAGGAATTCTCGGAGGCATCTCATCAGGTGCGGCAATTTATGCTGCTCTTCAAGTAGCAAAAAAACTCGGAAAAGGCAAAAAAGTATTGGCCATCATTCCAAGTAACGGCGAACGTTATCTAAGCACGCCGCTGTATCAATTCGATTAAAAAAAGCCAAAACTCCCGGTCCGCCGGGAGTTTTTTTATATTTCGTGCATCAAATATGCCATGTCTGCGACGAATGTTATTCTTGGAAGAGAAATTCACTTTTTTCACTAACAACATTGCTTTACAATTAAAACAAGTAAAAAAGAAAATAGAGGAATGATACAAATGGCACAACGCAGACCGGCAGGCAAAAAAGTACCTTTTCAAAAAGACTCATTCTTACAACAATTTGAGAAACTTGCGCAATCCCGAAAACATCATGTACTTCTCGAAAGTGCAAGAGGCGGCAGATATAGTATAGCCGGTCTTGATCCAATTGCGACTGTGAAAGGAAAAGACGGAATAACTACAATTAAGCATGGTGATGAGATGCTGTTTAAAGAAGGTGATCCATTACGGGCCTTCCACAGCTGGTTTAAAACGCTGGAAACAGAAACGAATCATGAGTTCCCTGACTTTCAGGGCGGGGCAATCGGGTTTCTCAGCTATGATTACGCACGGTACATTGAAAATTTTAAAATGCTCTCATTAGATGATCTAGAAACACCAGATATTTATTTTCTTGTTTTTGATGATATAGCAGTTTATGACCATCAAGAAGAGTCTCTATGGCTGATTACTCATGTTAATGGTTCTGATCAGGAAACAGCGGATGTGAAACTATCTGAGTTAGAGCAGATGTGGCTGACTGAGCTTCCCGCTGTCTCTTCGCGAGAGATGAAGCCTGAAACAGATGGTTCCTTCGCGGCGCCATTTACCGAGGATGGGTTCTCACAAGCTGTAGAGAAAATCAAACAATACATTGCCAGCGGAGATGTGTTTCAAGTCAATCTATCAATAAGGCAGTCACAGTCACTGTCTGCCCACCCATATCAAATATACAAAACCTTGAGAGAAGTAAATCCTTCTCCTTATATGGCGTATTTAGAAACACCTGATTTCCAAATCATTTGCGGATCGCCTGAACTGCTTGTCAGCAAAAAGGGCAAGCTATTAGAGACGAGACCGATTGCGGGCACCCGTTCCAGAGGGAAAACAAATGAAGAAGACGAGGCGCTTGCAAACGAATTGATCCACAATGAAAAAGAACGCGCGGAACATGTCATGCTGGTTGATCTTGAGCGAAATGACCTGGGAAGAGTATCACGTTACGGGTCTGTGCGCGTAAATGAATTCATGGCAATTGAAAAATACTCGCATGTGATGCACATTGTGTCTAATGTCCAAGGTGAACTGCAGGATGGGTATGATGCTGTAGATATTATTCATGCTGTGTTTCCCGGAGGAACCATTACTGGTGCACCGAAAGTAAGAACGATGGAAATTATAGAAGAACTTGAGCCGACACGCCGAGGGCTTTATACTGGATCTATAGGATGGTTTGGATATAATCACGATCTGCAGTTTAATATCGTCATTCGAACCATTTATGCAACCGGAGGGCAGGCATTTATGCAGTCCGGCGCAGGAGTTGTGATTGATTCTGTTCCGAAGCACGAATACAAGGAATCATTCAAAAAAGCTTTTGCGATGCAAAGAGCATTAGAGCTGAGCAAAGAAGAGACAAAAATTAGATGAGGTGAGCGGAGAAATGATTTTAATGATTGATAACTACGATTCATTCACGTACAACTTGGTACAGTATTTGGGCGAGCTTGGGGAAGAGCTGGTTGTGAAACGCAATGACAGCATCACAATCGAAGAAATTGAAGAACTGTCTCCGGACTTTCTGATGATATCTCCCGGACCGTGCAGCCCTGATGAGGCGGGAATCAGCCTCGAAGCAATTAAACATTTCGCAGGGAAAATTCCTATTTTCGGTGTATGTCTCGGACATCAGTCCATCGCACAAGTGTTCGGTGGTGATGTTGTTAGGGCAGAACGGCTTATGCACGGGAAAACCTCGGATATCGAGCATGACGGCAAGACCATTTTTGAAGGGTTGAAAAATCCCCTTGTTGCGACGCGATACCACTCGCTGATCGTAAAACCTGAGACGCTGCCAAGCTGTTTTACAGTAACAGCACAAACGAAAGAAGGAGAAATCATGGCTATTCGCCACAATGACCTCCCGATAGAGGGCGTGCAATTTCACCCAGAGTCTATTATGACCTCCTTTGGGAAAGAAATGCTCAGAAATTTTATTGAGACATACCGCAAGGAAGTTATTGCGTGATGATATATGTAAACGGCCGGTATATGGAGGAGAAAGATGCAGTTCTTTCTCCTTTTGACCATGGGTTTTTATATGGGATCGGTGTTTTCGAAACCTTCAGGCTCTACGAAGGCTGCCCGTTTCTGCTTGATTGGCATATAGAACGGCTTGAACGCGCACTTAAGGATCTGCAAATCGAATATACTGTTTCAAAGCATGAGATCCTTGAGATGCTGGACAAGCTGCTTAAGCTAAATGATATCAAGGATGGCAATGCCCGCGTCAGACTGAACATATCAGCGGGGATCAGCGATAAAGGTTTTGTCGCCCAGACGTACGATAAGCCGACCGTTTTATGCTTTGTGAATCAGCTGAAACCAGAAAGTCTTCCTTTGCAAAAAGAAGGGAAGATTTTATCGATACGGAGAAACACTCCTGAGGGGTCGTTCCGGTTAAAATCTCATCATTATTTAAATAATATGTATGCGAAACGGGAAATTGGAAATGATCCGCGTGTCGAGGGAATTTTCCTAACGGAGGATGGAGCTGTTGCAGAGGGTATCATATCTAATGTCTTCTGGAGAAAAGGTCGCTGTATCTATACGCCATCGCTTGATACCGGTATTCTGGACGGCGTCACGAGACGTTTTATCATAGAAAATGCAAAGAATATCGGCCTGGAGCTCAAAACGGGCCGATATGAGCTAGAAGCTCTCTTGACAGCTGACGAAGCGTGGATGACGAACTCGGTTCTTGAAATCATCCCGTTTACTAAAATAGAAGAAGTAAACTATGGAAGCCAAAGCGGAGAAGCAACCTCCGCTCTTCAATTGTTATACAAAAAAGAAATAAAGAACATGATTCATGAAAAGGGAGGAAGAGCATGGCGCAGCACACAATAGATCAAACACAAGTAATCCACACTAAGCCCAGTGCTTTATCATATAAAGAGAAGACGCTGGTGATGGGAATTTTAAACGTAACGCCTGACTCTTTCTCGGACGGCGGAAAATATGACAGCTTGGACAAGGCGCTGCTGCACGCGAAAGAGATGATCGATGATGGTGCCCATATCATTGATATCGGAGGGGAATCGACAAGGCCTGGCGCTGAGTGCGTATCTGAGGATGAGGAGATGTCCAGAGTCATTCCGGTGATTGAGCGGATTACGAAAGAGCTTGGTGTTCCTATTTCTGTAGACACGTACAAGGCTTCTGTCGCAGATGAAGCAGTGAAAGCCGGCGCATCCATTATCAATGATATTTGGGGAGCCAAACATGATCCGGAGATGGCTTCCGTTGCAGCTGAACATAATGTTCCAATTGTTCTCATGCATAACCGCCCTGAAAGAAACTACAATGACTTATTGCCGGATATGCTGTCGGACTTAATGGAGAGTGTAAAAATTGCTGTTGAGGCCGGAGTAGACGAGAAGAACATTATTCTTGATCCCGGTATCGGTTTCGCGAAAACCTATCACGATAACCTGGCAGTGATGAACAAACTAGAGATTTTCAGCGGGTTGGGATATCCGGTTCTTCTGGCAACCTCCCGAAAAAGATTCATCGGACGTGTTCTGGATCTTCCGCCTGAGGAGCGGGCTGAGGGCACAGGCGCGACTGTGTGTCTCGGCATTCAAAAAGGCTGTGACATTGTCAGGGTCCATGATGTAAAGCAAATTGCCAGAATGGCGAAAATGATGGACGCGATGCTGAATAAGGGAGGGGTGTACCATGGATAAAGTTTATGTAGAAGGTATGGAGTTTTACGGATATCACGGTGTGTTCAAAGAAGAAAACAAGCTTGGCCAGCGGTTTAAAGTCGATTTAACTGCTGAGCTGGATTTGAGCAAAGCTGGACAAACAGACGACCTTGAGCAAACGATCAACTATGCTGAGCTCTATCACGTATGTAAAGATATCGTGGAAGGGGAGCCTGTAAAATTGGTAGAAACGCTGGCGGAACGTATTGCTGGCACTGTTCTCGAAAAATTTCAGCCTGTTCAGCAATGTACGGTGAAAGTGATTAAGCCAGACCCGCCAATTCCCGGACACTATAAATCAGTAGCAATTGAAATTACGAGAAAAAAGTCATGAACAACATAGCTTATATTGCACTTGGATCTAATATTGGAGATAGAGAAACGTATTTAAGGCAAGCAGTGGCTTTACTGCATCAGCATGCTGCGGTGACAGTCACTAAAGTGTCGTCTATTTACGAAACTGACCCGGTCGGATACGAAGACCAAGCTGAATTTTTGAATATGGCTGTTGAAATCAAGACATCACTGAACCCTTTTGAACTCCTTGAACTGACGCAGCAGATAGAAAATGAATTAGGCAGAACAAGGGAAGTAAGATGGGGGCCGCGGACGGCAGACCTTGACATTTTGTTATTTAATCGTGAAAATATTGAAACAGAGCAACTAATTGTTCCGCATCCGAGAATGTATGAGCGTTTGTTTGTCCTTGCGCCTCTTGCGGAAATTTGCCAGCAGGTTGAAAAAGAGGCTACAAACGCCGAAACAGACCAAGAAGGTGTAAGAGTATGGAAGCAGAAATCTGGGGTAGACGAATTCGTGCATTCAGAAAGCTGAAAGGTTATACTCAAGAAGGATTTGCAAAAGCATTAGGTATATCAGTTTCTATTCTCGGCGAAATTGAACGCGGAAACCGATTGCCGTCAGCTGCCATCATTCAAGATGCAGCAGATGTTTTAAATATAAGTGCGGACGAATTGGCGCCGCCAGAAAAATAGAACAAATGAAAGGAGGAGAAAAATTGTTCAAAATCGGAGATATTCAATTGAAAAACCGGGTTGTGCTCGCACCTATGGCTGGTGTCTGCAACTCTGCGTTCAGATTGACTGTAAAGGAATTCGGAGCCGGATTGGTATGCGCTGAAATGGTCAGTGACAAAGCGATCCTTTACAACAATGCAAGAACAATGGGTATGCTTTATATCGATGAACGTGAGAAACCACTCAGCCTTCAAATTTTCGGAGGAAAAAAGGAAACCCTTGTGGAAGCGGCGAAGTTTGTAGACCAAAACACAACTGCTGATATCATTGATATTAACATGGGATGTCCCGTGCCGAAGATTACAAAATGCGATGCGGGAGCCAAATGGCTTCTCGACCCTGATAAGATTTACGAAATGGTTTCTGCAGTAGTGGATGCTGTTAATAAACCAGTTACAGTGAAAATGAGAATGGGCTGGGATGAAGACCACATTTTCGCAGTGAAAAATGCACAGGCTGTAGAACGTGCGGGCGGTAAAGCAGTGGCACTTCACGGCCGTACGAGAGTGCAGATGTACGAAGGAACGGCAAACTGGGATATCATCAAAGAAGTAAAACAATCAGTATCGATTCCGGTTATCGGAAACGGCGATGTTAAGACACCGCAGGATGCTAAGCGTATGCTCGATGAGACAGGAGTAGACGGGGTGATGATCGGACGCGCTGCATTGGGCAACCCGTGGATGATTTACCGTACGGTTCAGTATCTTGAAACAGGTGAATTAAAAGAAGAGCCGCAAGTACGCGAAAAAATGGCCGTATGCAAACTGCATCTTGACCGTCTGATTGACTTAAAAGGTGAAAACGTAGCGGTAAGAGAAATGAGAAAGCACGCTGCATGGTATCTGAAAGGCGTAAAAGGCAATGCGAACGTTCGTAATGAAATCAATCATTGCGAGACGAGAGAAGAGTTTGTACAGCTTTTAGATGCATTTACGGTTGAAGTTGAGGCAAAAGAGCTTCAAAATGCAAAAGTAGGATAATACTTACCTCTATTTGCTGCTCACTGCTAGTTTTACGCTGGCAGTTTTTCTGCTTTTTTCATGAAACAATATCTGTAATGGAGTGATAACAATGAGTCAAGAAGAGCATAACCATGAAGAATTGAATGATCAGCTGCAAGTCAGACGCGATAAAATGAATCAGCTGAGAGATAACGGCATCGATCCATTCGGCGCACGTTTTGAAAGAACTCATCAGTCTCAAGAAGTTATTTCGGCATATCAAGATCTAACCAAAGAAGAGTTAGAAGAAAAAGCGATTGAAGTTACAATCGCAGGCCGCATGATGACAAAACGCGGAAAAGGAAAAGCCGGCTTTGCCCATCTTCAGGATTTAGAAGGCCAAATCCAAATCTACGTAAGAAAAGACAGTGTCGGTGACGACCAATATGAAATCTTCAAGTCTTCTGACCTCGGTGATCTTATCGGTGTAACCGGAAAAGTCTTCAAAACAAATGTAGGCGAATTGTCTGTTAAAGCAACTTCCTTTGAATTGCTGACAAAAGCGCTTCGTCCGCTTCCTGACAAATACCATGGTTTAAAAGACGTTGAGCAGCGCTACCGTCAGCGTTACCTGGATCTTATCGTAAACCCAGACAGCAAACATACATTCATTACACGAAGCAAGATCATTCAAGCTATGAGAAGATACCTTGATGATCATGGATACTTAGAAGTAGAAACACCTACAATGCACAGCATTCCTGGGGGAGCTTCTGCACGTCCGTTTATCACTCACCACAACGCGTTAGACATTCCACTCTATATGCGTATTGCTATCGAACTGCACCTAAAACGCCTAATTGTCGGCGGTTTAGAAAAAGTATATGAAATCGGCCGTGTTTTCCGTAACGAAGGTGTCTCAACACGTCATAACCCTGAATTTACAATGATTGAGTTATATGAAGCATATGCGGACTATAAAGATATCATGAGCTTAACTGAAAACCTTGTCGCTCATATCGCCCAAGAAGTGCTTGGCACAACTACGATTCAATACGGGGAAGAGCAAATCGACCTTAAACCGGAGTGGAAAAGAATCCATATGGTTGACGCAGTCAAAGAAGCGACCGGCGTTGATTTCTGGGAAGAGGTTACTGTTGAGCAGGCGCGTGAATATGCAAAAGAACATGGTGTAGAAATTAAAGATTCTATGACAGTAGGGCATATCATCAACGAATTCTTCGAACAAAAAATTGAAGAAACGCTTATTCAGCCAACGTTTATTTACGGGCATCCTGTAGAAATTTCTCCTCTTGCTAAGAAAAACCCTGAGGACCCGCGTTTTACAGACCGTTTTGAGCTGTTTATCGTTGGCCGTGAACATGCCAACGCGTTTACAGAGCTGAATGATCCTATTGATCAAAGAGAACGCTTTGAAGCGCAATTAAAAGAGCGTGAAGCCGGTAATGATGAAGCTCATCTAATGGATGAAGACTTTGTTGAAGCTCTGGAATACGGTATGCCGCCAACAGGAGGTTTAGGCATCGGTATCGACCGTCTGGTTATGCTGCTGACGAATGCCCCTTCTATTCGCGATGTGCTGTTATTCCCGCAAATGAGACAACGCTAATAAAGAAGAGCGGTATCCTCCATAGAGAAAGGATGCCGCTCTTTTTAAATTCCTTCAAAAAAACTATTGCACTATTATTTACTAGGTGGTATATTATTATTCGTTGCCGCTAAACAAGGCGATAACGAAAAAATAACTTAAAAAAAGTTATTGACTTCACTGAGTCAACGAGTTATAATAATAAAGTCGCTTGAACGAAGTGGACAGAATGATCTTTGAAAACTAAACAAGACAAAACGTACCTGTTAATTCAGTTTTTAAAAATCGCACAGCGATGTGCGTAGTCAGTCAAACTACTTTATCGGAGAGTTTGATCCTGGCTCAGGACGAACGCTGGCGGCGTGCCTAATACATGCAAGTCGAGCGGACAGATGGGAGCTTGCTCCCTGATGTTAGCGGCGGACGGGTGAGTAACACGTGGGTAACCTGCCTGTAAGACTGGGATAACTCCGGGAAACCGGGGCTAATACCGGATGGTTGTTTGAACCGCATGGTTCAAACATAAAAGGTGGCTTCGGCTACCACTTACAGATGGACCCGCGGCGCATTAGCTAGTTGGTGAGGTAATGGCTCACCAAGGCAACGATGCGTAGCCGACCTGAGAGGGTGATCGGCCACACTGGGACTGAGACACGGCCCAGACTCCTACGGGAGGCAGCAGTAGGGAATCTTCCGCAATGGACGAAAGTCTGACGGAGCAACGCCGCGTGAGTGATGAAGGTTTTCGGATCGTAAAGCTCTGTTGTTAGGGAAGAACAAGTACCGTTCGAATAGGGCGGTACCTTGACGGTACCTAACCAGAAAGCCACGGCTAACTACGTGCCAGCAGCCGCGGTAATACGTAGGTGGCAAGCGTTGTCCGGAATTATTGGGCGTAAAGGGCTCGCAGGCGGTTTCTTAAGTCTGATGTGAAAGCCCCCGGCTCAACCGGGGAGGGTCATTGGAAACTGGGGAACTTGAGTGCAGAAGAGGAGAGTGGAATTCCACGTGTAGCGGTGAAATGCGTAGAGATGTGGAGGAACACCAGTGGCGAAGGCGACTCTCTGGTCTGTAACTGACGCTGAGGAGCGAAAGCGTGGGGAGCGAACAGGATTAGATACCCTGGTAGTCCACGCCGTAAACGATGAGTGCTAAGTGTTAGGGGGTTTCCGCCCCTTAGTGCTGCAGCTAACGCATTAAGCACTCCGCCTGGGGAGTACGGTCGCAAGACTGAAACTCAAAGGAATTGACGGGGGCCCGCACAAGCGGTGGAGCATGTGGTTTAATTCGAAGCAACGCGAAGAACCTTACCAGGTCTTGACATCCTCTGACAATCCTAGAGATAGGACGTCCCCTTCGGGGGCAGAGTGACAGGTGGTGCATGGTTGTCGTCAGCTCGTGTCGTGAGATGTTGGGTTAAGTCCCGCAACGAGCGCAACCCTTGATCTTAGTTGCCAGCATTCAGTTGGGCACTCTAAGGTGACTGCCGGTGACAAACCGGAGGAAGGTGGGGATGACGTCAAATCATCATGCCCCTTATGACCTGGGCTACACACGTGCTACAATGGACAGAACAAAGGGCAGCGAAACCGCGAGGTTAAGCCAATCCCACAAATCTGTTCTCAGTTCGGATCGCAGTCTGCAACTCGACTGCGTGAAGCTGGAATCGCTAGTAATCGCGGATCAGCATGCCGCGGTGAATACGTTCCCGGGCCTTGTACACACCGCCCGTCACACCACGAGAGTTTGTAACACCCGAAGTCGGTGAGGTAACCTTTTAGGAGCCAGCCGCCGAAGGTGGGACAGATGATTGGGGTGAAGTCGTAACAAGGTAGCCGTATCGGAAGGTGCGGCTGGATCACCTCCTTTCTAAGGATATTATACGGAATATAAGACCTTGGGTCTTATAAACAGAACGTTCCCTGTCTTGTTTAGTTTTGAAGGATCATTCCTTCGAAACGTGTTCTTTGAAAACTAGATAACAGTAGACATCACATTCAATTAGTAACACAAGATATCACATAGTGATTCTTTTTAACGGTTAAGTTAGAAAGGGCGCACGGTGGATGCCTTGGCACTAGGAGCCGATGAAGGACGGGACGAACACCGATATGCTTCGGGGAGCTGTAAGCAAGCTTTGATCCGGAGATTTCCGAATGGGGAAACCCACCACTCGTAATGGAGTGGTATCCATATCTGAATTCATAGGATATGAGAAGGCAGACCCGGGGAACTGAAACATCTAAGTACCCGGAGGAAGAGAAAGCAAATGCGATTCCCTGAGTAGCGGCGAGCGAAACGGGATCAGCCCAAACCAAGAGGCTTGCCTCTTGGGGTTGTAGGACACTCTGTACGGAGTTACAAAAGAACGAGGTAGATGAAGAGGTCTGGAAAGGCCCGCCATAGGAGGTAACAGCCCTGTAGTCAAAACTTCGTTCTCTCCTGAGTGGATCCTGAGTACGGCGGAACACGTGAAATTCCGTCGGAATCCGGGAGGACCATCTCCCAAGGCTAAATACTCCCTAGTGACCGATAGTGAACCAGTACCGTGAGGGAAAGGTGAAAAGCACCCCGGAAGGGGAGTGAAAGAGATCCTGAAACCGTGTGCCTACAAGTAGTCAGAGCCCGTTAACGGGTGATGGCGTGCCTTTTGTAGAATGAACCGGCGAGTTACGATCCCGTGCAAGGTTAAGCAGAAGATGCGGAGCCGCAGCGAAAGCGAGTCTGAATAGGGCGCATGAGTACGTGGTCGTAGACCCGAAACCAGGTGATCTACCCATGTCCAGGGTGAAGTTCAGGTAACACTGAATGGAGGCCCGAACCCACGCACGTTGAAAAGTGCGGGGATGAGGTGTGGGTAGGGGTGAAATGCCAATCGAACCTGGAGATAGCTGGTTCTCTCCGAAATAGCTTTAGGGCTAGCCTCAAGGTAAGAGTCTTGGAGGTAGAGCACTGATTGGACTAGGGGCCCCTACCGGGTTACCGAATTCAGTCAAACTCCGAATGCCAATGACTTATCCTTGGGAGTCAGACTGCGAGTGATAAGATCCGTAGTCGAAAGGGAAACAGCCCAGACCGCCAGCTAAGGTCCCAAAGTATACGTTAAGTGGAAAAGGATGTGGAGTTGCTTAGACAACCAGGATGTTGGCTTAGAAGCAGCCACCATTTAAAGAGTGCGTAATAGCTCACTGGTCGAGTGACTCTGCGCCGAAAATGTACCGGGGCTAAACGTATCACCGAAGCTGCGGACTGTTCTTCGAACAGTGGTAGGAGAGCGTTCTAAGGGCTGTGAAGCCAGACCGGAAGGACTGGTGGAGCGCTTAGAAGTGAGAATGCCGGTATGAGTAGCGAAAGAGGGGTGAGAATCCCCTCCACCGAATGCCTAAGGTTTCCTGAGGAAGGCTCGTCCGCTCAGGGTTAGTCGGGACCTAAGCCGAGGCCGAAAGGCGTAGGCGATGGACAACAGGTTGATATTCCTGTACCACCTCCTCACCATTTGAGCAATGGGGGGACGCAGGAGGATAGGGTAAGCGCGGTATTGGATATCCGCGTCCAAGCAGTTAGGCTGGGAAATAGGCAAATCCGTTTCCCATAAGGCTGAGCTGTGATGGCGAGCGAAATATAGTAGCGAAGTTCCTGATTCCACACTGCCAAGAAAAGCCTCTAGCGAGGTGAGAGGTGCCCGTACCGCAAACCGACACAGGTAGGCGAGGAGAGAATCCTAAGGTGATCGAGAGAACTCTCGTTAAGGAACTCGGCAAAATGACCCCGTAACTTCGGGAGAAGGGGTGCTCTGTTAGGGTGCAAGCCCGAGAGAGCCGCAGTGAATAGGCCCAGGCGACTGTTTAGCAAAAACACAGGTCTCTGCGAAGCCGTAAGGCGAAGTATAGGGGCTGACGCCTGCCCGGTGCTGGAAGGTTAAGAGGAGCGCTTAGCGTAAGCGAAGGTGCGAATTGAAGCCCCAGTAAACGGCGGCCGTAACTATAACGGTCCTAAGGTAGCGAAATTCCTTGTCGGGTAAGTTCCGACCCGCACGAAAGGCGCAACGATCTGGGCACTGTCTCAACGAGAGACTCGGTGAAATTATAGTACCTGTGAAGATGCAGGTTACCCGCGACAGGACGGAAAGACCCCGTGGAGCTTTACTGCAGCCTGATATTGAATGTTGGTACAGCTTGTACAGGATAGGTAGGAGCCTTGGAAACCGGAGCGCCAGCTTCGGTGGAGGCATCGGTGGGATACTACCCTGGCTGTATTGACCTTCTAACCCGCCGCCCTTATCGGGCGGGGAGACAGTGTCAGGTGGGCAGTTTGACTGGGGCGGTCGCCTCCTAAAAGGTAACGGAGGCGCCCAAAGGTTCCCTCAGAATGGTTGGAAATCATTCGCAGAGTGTAAAGGCACAAGGGAGCTTGACTGCGAGACCTACAAGTCGAGCAGGGACGAAAGTCGGGCTTAGTGATCCGGTGGTTCCGCATGGAAGGGCCATCGCTCAACGGATAAAAGCTACCCCGGGGATAACAGGCTTATCTCCCCCAAGAGTCCACATCGACGGGGAGGTTTGGCACCTCGATGTCGGCTCATCGCATCCTGGGGCTGTAGTCGGTCCCAAGGGTTGGGCTGTTCGCCCATTAAAGCGGTACGCGAGCTGGGTTCAGAACGTCGTGAGACAGTTCGGTCCCTATCCGTCGCGGGCGCAGGAAATTTGAGAGGAGCTGTCCTTAGTACGAGAGGACCGGGATGGACGCACCGCTGGTGTACCAGTTGTTCTGCCAAGGGCATCGCTGGGTAGCTATGTGCGGACGGGATAAGTGCTGAAAGCATCTAAGCATGAAGCCCCCCTCAAGATGAGATTTCCCATTCCGCAAGGAAGTAAGATCCCTGAAAGATGATCAGGTTGATAGGTCTGAGGTGGAAGTGTGGCGACACATGGAGCTGACAGATACTAATCGATCGAGGACTTAACCATATTTTGAATGATGTCACACCTGTTATCTAGTTTTGAGAGAACACTCTCAATTTGTTTGGTGGCGATAGCGAAGAGGTCACACCCGTTCCCATACCGAACACGGAAGTTAAGCTCTTCAGCGCCGATGGTAGTCGGGGGTTTCCCCCTGTGAGAGTAGGACGCCGCCAAGCAATTGCACGTTAGTGCAATTATGGAGGATTAGCTCAGCTGGGAGAGCATCTGCCTTACAAGCAGAGGGTCGGCGGTTCGAGCCCGTCATCCTCCACCATTATGCCGGTGTAGCTCAATTGGTAGAGCAACTGACTTGTAATCAGTAGGTTGGGGGTTCAAGTCCTCTTGCCGGCACCACTTTTATATGATATAATACTCAAGTCTCTTGTAGAAGAGCCATTAGCTCAGTTGGTAGAGCATCTGACTTTTAATCAGAGGGTCGAAGGTTCGAGTCCTTCATGGCTCACCATTTTACGCGGGTGTGGCGGAATTGGCAGACGCGCTAGACTTAGGATCTAGTGTCTTTATGACGTGGGGGTTCAAGTCCCTTCACCCGCATTATATAGGATAACAGTTAGAAAAACTGGACATCCTGTCTGCGGAAGTAGTTCAGTGGTAGAACACCACCTTGCCAAGGTGGGGGTCGCGGGTTCGAATCCCGTCTTCCGCTCCAACTATACCATCCACGCCGGGGTGGTGGAATTGGCAGACACACAGGACTTAAAATCCTGCGGTAGGTGACTACCGTGCCGGTTCAAGTCCGGCCCTCGGCATTATGTTTTGCGCCCGTAGCTCAATTGGATAGAGCGTTTGACTACGGATCAAAAGGTTAGGGGTTCGACTCCTCTCGGGCGCGCCATATCTTTTAATAGAATAGATGGGAAATCGGGAAGTAGCTCAGCTTGGTAGAGCACATGGTTTGGGACCATGGGGTCGCAGGTTCGAATCCTGTCTTCCCGACCATTTTTATGGGGCCTTAGCTCAGCTGGGAGAGCGCCTGCTTTGCACGCAGGAGGTCAGCGGTTCGATCCCGCTAGGCTCCACCAAAAGTTTTTTAAAAAAGTTGTTGACTTTGAAGAAGTGATATTGTATACTAACAAAGTTGCTTTAACAAAGCGGACAAAAAATGATCTTTGAAAACTAAACAAGACAAAACGTACCTGTTAATTCAGTTTTTAAAAATCGCACAGCGATGTGCGTAGTCAGTCAAACTACTTTATCGGAGAGTTTGATCCTGGCTCAGGACGAACGCTGGCGGCGTGCCTAATACATGCAAGTCGAGCGGACAGATGGGAGCTTGCTCCCTGATGTTAGCGGCGGACGGGTGAGTAACACGTGGGTAACCTGCCTGTAAGACTGGGATAACTCCGGGAAACCGGGGCTAATACCGGATGGTTGTTTGAACCGCATGGTTCAAACATAAAAGGTGGCTTCGGCTACCACTTACAGATGGACCCGCGGCGCATTAGCTAGTTGGTGAGGTAATGGCTCACCAAGGCAACGATGCGTAGCCGACCTGAGAGGGTGATCGGCCACACTGGGACTGAGACACGGCCCAGACTCCTACGGGAGGCAGCAGTAGGGAATCTTCCGCAATGGACGAAAGTCTGACGGAGCAACGCCGCGTGAGTGATGAAGGTTTTCGGATCGTAAAGCTCTGTTGTTAGGGAAGAACAAGTACCGTTCGAATAGGGCGGTACCTTGACGGTACCTAACCAGAAAGCCACGGCTAACTACGTGCCAGCAGCCGCGGTAATACGTAGGTGGCAAGCGTTGTCCGGAATTATTGGGCGTAAAGGGCTCGCAGGCGGTTTCTTAAGTCTGATGTGAAAGCCCCCGGCTCAACCGGGGAGGGTCATTGGAAACTGGGGAACTTGAGTGCAGAAGAGGAGAGTGGAATTCCACGTGTAGCGGTGAAATGCGTAGAGATGTGGAGGAACACCAGTGGCGAAGGCGACTCTCTGGTCTGTAACTGACGCTGAGGAGCGAAAGCGTGGGGAGCGAACAGGATTAGATACCCTGGTAGTCCACGCCGTAAACGATGAGTGCTAAGTGTTAGGGGGTTTCCGCCCCTTAGTGCTGCAGCTAACGCATTAAGCACTCCGCCTGGGGAGTACGGTCGCAAGACTGAAACTCAAAGGAATTGACGGGGGCCCGCACAAGCGGTGGAGCATGTGGTTTAATTCGAAGCAACGCGAAGAACCTTACCAGGTCTTGACATCCTCTGACAATCCTAGAGATAGGACGTCCCCTTCGGGGGCAGAGTGACAGGTGGTGCATGGTTGTCGTCAGCTCGTGTCGTGAGATGTTGGGTTAAGTCCCGCAACGAGCGCAACCCTTGATCTTAGTTGCCAGCATTCAGTTGGGCACTCTAAGGTGACTGCCGGTGACAAACCGGAGGAAGGTGGGGATGACGTCAAATCATCATGCCCCTTATGACCTGGGCTACACACGTGCTACAATGGACAGAACAAAGGGCAGCGAAACCGCGAGGTTAAGCCAATCCCACAAATCTGTTCTCAGTTCGGATCGCAGTCTGCAACTCGACTGCGTGAAGCTGGAATCGCTAGTAATCGCGGATCAGCATGCCGCGGTGAATACGTTCCCGGGCCTTGTACACACCGCCCGTCACACCACGAGAGTTTGTAACACCCGAAGTCGGTGAGGTAACCTTTTAGGAGCCAGCCGCCGAAGGTGGGACAGATGATTGGGGTGAAGTCGTAACAAGGTAGCCGTATCGGAAGGTGCGGCTGGATCACCTCCTTTCTAAGGATATTATACGGAATATAAGACCTTGGGTCTTATAAACAGAACGTTCCCTGTCTTGTTTAGTTTTGAAGGATCATTCCTTCGAAACGTGTTCTTTGAAAACTAGATAACAGTAGACATCACATTCAATTAGTAACACAAGATATCACATAGTGATTCTTTTTAACGGTTAAGTTAGAAAGGGCGCACGGTGGATGCCTTGGCACTAGGAGCCGATGAAGGACGGGACGAACACCGATATGCTTCGGGGAGCTGTAAGCAAGCTTTGATCCGGAGATTTCCGAATGGGGAAACCCACCACTCGTAATGGAGTGGTATCCATATCTGAATTCATAGGATATGAGAAGGCAGACCCGGGGAACTGAAACATCTAAGTACCCGGAGGAAGAGAAAGCAAATGCGATTCCCTGAGTAGCGGCGAGCGAAACGGGATCAGCCCAAACCAAGAGGCTTGCCTCTTGGGGTTGTAGGACACTCTGTACGGAGTTACAAAAGAACGAGGTAGATGAAGAGGTCTGGAAAGGCCCGCCATAGGAGGTAACAGCCCTGTAGTCAAAACTTCGTTCTCTCCTGAGTGGATCCTGAGTACGGCGGAACACGTGAAATTCCGTCGGAATCCGGGAGGACCATCTCCCAAGGCTAAATACTCCCTAGTGACCGATAGTGAACCAGTACCGTGAGGGAAAGGTGAAAAGCACCCCGGAAGGGGAGTGAAAGAGATCCTGAAACCGTGTGCCTACAAGTAGTCAGAGCCCGTTAACGGGTGATGGCGTGCCTTTTGTAGAATGAACCGGCGAGTTACGATCCCGTGCAAGGTTAAGCAGAAGATGCGGAGCCGCAGCGAAAGCGAGTCTGAATAGGGCGCATGAGTACGTGGTCGTAGACCCGAAACCAGGTGATCTACCCATGTCCAGGGTGAAGTTCAGGTAACACTGAATGGAGGCCCGAACCCACGCACGTTGAAAAGTGCGGGGATGAGGTGTGGGTAGGGGTGAAATGCCAATCGAACCTGGAGATAGCTGGTTCTCTCCGAAATAGCTTTAGGGCTAGCCTCAAGGTAAGAGTCTTGGAGGTAGAGCACTGATTGGACTAGGGGCCCCTACCGGGTTACCGAATTCAGTCAAACTCCGAATGCCAATGACTTATCCTTGGGAGTCAGACTGCGAGTGATAAGATCCGTAGTCGAAAGGGAAACAGCCCAGACCGCCAGCTAAGGTCCCAAAGTATACGTTAAGTGGAAAAGGATGTGGAGTTGCTTAGACAACCAGGATGTTGGCTTAGAAGCAGCCACCATTTAAAGAGTGCGTAATAGCTCACTGGTCGAGTGACTCTGCGCCGAAAATGTACCGGGGCTAAACGTATCACCGAAGCTGCGGACTGTTCTTCGAACAGTGGTAGGAGAGCGTTCTAAGGGCTGTGAAGCCAGACCGGAAGGACTGGTGGAGCGCTTAGAAGTGAGAATGCCGGTATGAGTAGCGAAAGAGGGGTGAGAATCCCCTCCACCGAATGCCTAAGGTTTCCTGAGGAAGGCTCGTCCGCTCAGGGTTAGTCGGGACCTAAGCCGAGGCCGAAAGGCGTAGGCGATGGACAACAGGTTGATATTCCTGTACCACCTCCTCACCATTTGAGCAATGGGGGGACGCAGGAGGATAGGGTAAGCGCGGTATTGGATATCCGCGTCCAAGCAGTTAGGCTGGGAAATAGGCAAATCCGTTTCCCATAAGGCTGAGCTGTGATGGCGAGCGAAATATAGTAGCGAAGTTCCTGATTCCACACTGCCAAGAAAAGCCTCTAGCGAGGTGAGAGGTGCCCGTACCGCAAACCGACACAGGTAGGCGAGGAGAGAATCCTAAGGTGATCGAGAGAACTCTCGTTAAGGAACTCGGCAAAATGACCCCGTAACTTCGGGAGAAGGGGTGCTCTGTTAGGGTGCAAGCCCGAGAGAGCCGCAGTGAATAGGCCCAGGCGACTGTTTAGCAAAAACACAGGTCTCTGCGAAGCCGTAAGGCGAAGTATAGGGGCTGACGCCTGCCCGGTGCTGGAAGGTTAAGAGGAGCGCTTAGCGTAAGCGAAGGTGCGAATTGAAGCCCCAGTAAACGGCGGCCGTAACTATAACGGTCCTAAGGTAGCGAAATTCCTTGTCGGGTAAGTTCCGACCCGCACGAAAGGCGCAACGATCTGGGCACTGTCTCAACGAGAGACTCGGTGAAATTATAGTACCTGTGAAGATGCAGGTTACCCGCGACAGGACGGAAAGACCCCGTGGAGCTTTACTGCAGCCTGATATTGAATGTTGGTACAGCTTGTACAGGATAGGTAGGAGCCTTGGAAACCGGAGCGCCAGCTTCGGTGGAGGCATCGGTGGGATACTACCCTGGCTGTATTGACCTTCTAACCCGCCGCCCTTATCGGGCGGGGAGACAGTGTCAGGTGGGCAGTTTGACTGGGGCGGTCGCCTCCTAAAAGGTAACGGAGGCGCCCAAAGGTTCCCTCAGAATGGTTGGAAATCATTCGCAGAGTGTAAAGGCACAAGGGAGCTTGACTGCGAGACCTACAAGTCGAGCAGGGACGAAAGTCGGGCTTAGTGATCCGGTGGTTCCGCATGGAAGGGCCATCGCTCAACGGATAAAAGCTACCCCGGGGATAACAGGCTTATCTCCCCCAAGAGTCCACATCGACGGGGAGGTTTGGCACCTCGATGTCGGCTCATCGCATCCTGGGGCTGTAGTCGGTCCCAAGGGTTGGGCTGTTCGCCCATTAAAGCGGTACGCGAGCTGGGTTCAGAACGTCGTGAGACAGTTCGGTCCCTATCCGTCGCGGGCGCAGGAAATTTGAGAGGAGCTGTCCTTAGTACGAGAGGACCGGGATGGACGCACCGCTGGTGTACCAGTTGTTCTGCCAAGGGCATCGCTGGGTAGCTATGTGCGGACGGGATAAGTGCTGAAAGCATCTAAGCATGAAGCCCCCCTCAAGATGAGATTTCCCATTCCGCAAGGAAGTAAGATCCCTGAAAGATGATCAGGTTGATAGGTCTGAGGTGGAAGTGTGGCGACACATGGAGCTGACAGATACTAATCGATCGAGGACTTAACCATATTTTTGAATGATGTCACACCTGTTATCTAGTTTTGAGAGAACACTCTCAATTTGTTTGGTGGCGATAGCGAAGAGGTCACACCCGTTCCCATACCGAACACGGAAGTTAAGCTCTTCAGCGCCGATGGTAGTCGGGGGTTTCCCCCTGTGAGAGTAGGACGCCGCCAAGCAAGCTTAAACCCAGCTCATTGAGCTGGGTTTTTTGTATTTTGGTTTATTGGTATCATAAAATTCCACTTAACTGTATAATATAATAACTTTATACCGAATTTTAAATCAGCAATCAGGTTTTGTGGACCGGGAAAATGGAAATAATAAAGGATAGAGCGAGAAAGTTGAAAATTCTCGAGAAACGGCTTATAGTAAGATTAAAGTCAAATATAGTCAAAGTCAGTAAAGGAGGGGGTTGAGTGGGACATAATATTTCTGACATCATTGAACAATATTTAAAACGAGTGTTAGATCAAAATGGCAAGGAAATTTTAGAGATTAAACGAAGTGAAATTGCAGATAAATTTCAATGCGTTCCTTCCCAAATAAATTATGTCATCAACACCAGATTTACAAGCGAAAGAGGATATATTGTTGAGAGCAAACGCGGGGGCGGCGGTTACATCAGAATCATTAAAATTAAAATGAACAATGAAGTTGTCCTGATCAATAATATTATTTCTCAAATTAATACCCATTTGTCTCAAGCAGCCTCTGATGACATTATTTTAAGGCTATTAGAAGACAAGGTAATTTCAGAAAGAGAAGCAAAAATGATGGTCAGCGTAATGGACCGCTCAGTTTTACACATTGACTTGCCTGAACGTGATGAATTAAGAGCGAGAATGATGAAGGCAATGCTGACTTCTTTAAAATTAAAATAAGCGGGTGAAAAGATTGATTTGTCAAGAGTGCCACGAGAGACCAGCCACTTTTCACTTTACAAAGGTTGTTAACGGAGAAAAAATAGAAGTTCATATTTGTGAACAATGTGCCAAAGAAAATAGTGATTCATATGGTATAAGTGCAAATCAGGGTTTCTCTATTCATAATTTACTTTCGGGTTTACTGAACATGGATTCTTCATTTCAAAATGCAGGAACTCAAATGTTCAGTCACTCGGAGCAAATATCTGCTTGTCCGAAATGCGGAATGACTTTTCAGCAATTCAGAAAAATTGGCCGTTTTGGATGTTCTGAATGTTACAAAACATTTCATAGCAACATTACACCAATCCTACGTAAAGTGCACAGCGGAAACACTGTGCATGCAGGTAAGATACCGAAACGAATAGGCGGCAATCTTCATGTCAGACGGCAGATTGATATGCTAAAAAAGGAATTAGAATCCTTAATCCATCAAGAAGAATTTGAAAATGCAGCTCATGTAAGAGATCAAATTCGTTCATTAGAACAATCACTCAAAAGTACAGATAGTGAGGAGGAACAGGAGTAATGTCGCTAAAGCATTTTATTCAGGACGCACTAAGCAGTTGGATGAAGCAGAAAGGACCTGAAAGTGACATTGTACTCAGCAGCCGCATACGTTTAGCAAGGAACTTTGAGCATATTCGGTTCCCTACGCGGTATTCCAATGAAGAAGCCTCATCCATCATACAGCAATTTGAAGATCAGTTTTCAGAGCAAGAAATTCCCGGAATCGGCAAATTTGTTTTGATTAGAATGAATGATGCACAGCCTTTAGAGAAGCGTGTACTTGTTGAAAAACATCTAATCAGCCCGAATCTGACAGAGTCTCCTTTTGGCGGCTGTTTGCTTTCTGAAAATGAGGAAGTAAGCGTCATGCTAAATGAAGAGGACCATATTAGAATTCAGTGTCTTTTCCCTGGATTTCAGCTTTTAGAAGCAATGAAAGCCGCAAACCAGGTCGACGACTGGATTGAAGAAAAAGTTGATTATGCATTCAATGAGCAAAGAGGATACTTAACCAGCTGTCCTACAAACGTAGGTACAGGTTTAAGGGCTTCGGTCATGATGCATCTGCCGGCACTGGTTTTAACTAGGCAAATAAATCGAATTATACCGGCAATTAATCAATTAGGCTTAGTTGTTAGAGGAATTTATGGGGAAGGCAGCGAAGCAGTAGGGAATATCTTTCAAATTTCAAATCAGATCACGCTTGGTAAGTCAGAGCAGGATATTGTAGAGGATCTTAACAGTGTTGCTGCTCAGTTGATTGAACAAGAACGATCTGCCCGAGAAGCGATTTATCAAACTTCTAAAATCGAACTTGAGGATCGGGTATATCGGTCTTATGGGGTCTTGTCTAATTGCCGGATGATAGAATCGAAAGAAACTGCAAAGTGCCTTTCAGATGTTCGGTTAGGCATAGACCTAGGCATTATAAAAGGACTTTCAAGCAACATACTTAACGAACTTATGATTTTGACGCAGCCAGGGTTTTTACAGCAATACTCGGGAGGCGCTTTGCGTCCGAACGAAAGGGACATTCGAAGAGCGGCTCTCATCAGAGAACGGCTTCACTTAGAAATGAATGGGAAAAGACAGGAGGATGAATCGATATGATGTTTGGAAGATTTACAGAACGAGCTCAAAAAGTACTGGCGCTAGCACAGGAAGAAGCACTTCGGTTAGGTCATAATAACATTGGCACTGAGCATATTTTATTAGGACTGGTAAGAGAAGGAGAGGGCATTGCTGCTAAAGCTCTTCAAGCGCTTGGACTCGGTTCAGATAAAATTCAGAAAGAAGTAGAAAGTTTGATCGGGCGCGGGCAGGAAATGTCTCAAACGATTCATTATACTCCTAGAGCTAAAAAAGTCATTGAGCTTTCAATGGATGAAGCAAGAAAACTCGGTCATTCTTATGTTGGAACAGAACATATTCTTCTTGGTCTGATTCGTGAAGGAGAAGGTGTTGCTGCGAGAGTTCTGAATAATCTCGGTGTCAGCTTAAATAAAGCAAGACAGCAGGTGCTCCAGCTTCTAGGAAGTAATGAAACAGGATCATCAGCGGCAGGAACAAACAGCAATGCGAATACGCCTACGCTTGACAGCTTGGCAAGAGACTTAACTGCTATTGCGAAGGAAGACAGTCTTGACCCTGTAATCGGCAGAAGCAAGGAGATCCAGCGTGTCATTGAAGTGTTAAGCCGCAGAACGAAAAACAACCCTGTTCTCATAGGGGAACCAGGTGTAGGTAAAACGGCTATCGCAGAAGGTTTGGCACAGCAAATTATCAATAATGAAGTACCCGAAATTTTGCGTGATAAACGTGTGATGACATTAGACATGGGAACAGTTGTTGCCGGCACAAAATACCGTGGAGAATTTGAGGATCGCCTGAAGAAGGTCATGGATGAAATTCGCCAGGCAGGAAATATCATTCTATTCATCGATGAGCTCCATACACTAATCGGGGCAGGCGGAGCAGAAGGTGCTATTGATGCATCTAATATTTTAAAACCATCACTTGCTCGCGGCGAACTCCAATGTATTGGTGCAACGACTCTTGATGAGTACCGTAAATATATTGAAAAAGATGCAGCACTGGAACGCCGTTTTCAGCCGATTCAGGTTGATCAGCCATCTGTAGATGAAAGTATTCAAATTTTACAAGGTCTGCGTGACAGATACGAAGCCCACCACCGCGTTTCTATCACTGATGATGCCATTGAAGCTGCGGTTAAGCTTTCTGACAGATATATTTCTGACCGCTTCCTTCCGGATAAAGCAATTGACTTGATCGATGAAGCAGGTTCAAAGGTGAGACTGCGCTCATTTACAACGCCTCCTAACTTAAAAGAGCTTGAGCAGAAGCTTGATGAGGTTCGTAAAGAGAAGGATGCGGCAGTGCAAAGCCAAGAGTTTGAAAAAGCTGCTTCCTTGCGTGATACTGAACAACGCCTGCGCGAGCAAGTAGAGGATACGAAGAAATCATGGAAAGAGAAGCAAGGGCAGGAAAACTCAGAGGTTACTGTGGATGATATTGCGATGGTTGTATCCAGCTGGACCGGTGTGCCTGTATCTAAAATCGCCCAAACTGAAACTGATAAGCTTCTCAATATGGAAAACATTCTTCATTCCCGCGTCATCGGCCAGGATGAGGCAGTTGTAGCTGTTGCAAAAGCCGTCAGACGTGCGAGAGCAGGGTTGAAAGATCCTAAACGCCCAATCGGCTCATTCATTTTCTTAGGCCCTACAGGTGTAGGTAAAACAGAGCTTGCACGAGCACTCGCTGAATCCATTTTTGGCGATGAAGAATCCATGATCAGAATTGATATGTCTGAATACATGGAAAAACACTCAACTTCAAGACTTGTTGGTTCACCTCCGGGATATGTGGGATATGATGAAGGCGGTCAATTGACAGAGAAAGTCAGAAGAAAACCTTACTCTGTCGTGCTTCTTGATGAGATCGAGAAAGCGCACCCTGATGTCTTCAATATCCTTCTGCAAGTTCTTGAAGACGGACGATTGACTGATTCTAAAGGACGCACAGTCGATTTCCGCAATACCATTCTGATCATGACATCAAACGTCGGAGCAAGTGAGCTGAAACGCAATAAATATGTCGGCTTTAACGTTCAGGATGAAACTCAAAATCATAAAGACATGAAAGATAAAGTGATGGGTGAATTGAAACGAGCGTTCAGACCTGAGTTCATCAACCGTATTGATGAAATCATTGTCTTCCATTCACTTGAGAAAAAACATCTTACTGAAATTGTGTCATTAATGTCTGATCAATTAACGAAACGCCTGAAAGAACAAGATCTTTCTATCGAATTGACAGATGCTGCAAAAGCGAAAGTCGCGGAAGAGGGCGTTGACCTGGAATACGGTGCCCGTCCGTTAAGAAGAGCGATCCAAAAACATGTCGAGGATCGTTTATCTGAAGAACTCCTCAGAGGAAATATTCATAAAGGACAGCATATTGTTCTTGATGTAGAAGATGGCGAATTTGTCGTAAAAACGACTGCTAAAACGAATTAATATAGAAGACGGAAATGAGGCATACAGCATGTAAGTGTATGCCTCACTTTCATATCAAGAAATAGAACAAGGGAGAGGTCTTACACTATATATGGCTAAAACAAAATCGAAATTCATCTGCCAATCCTGCGGCTACGAGTCTCCAAAATGGATGGGGAAATGTCCGGGCTGCGGTGCTTGGAATACAATGGTGGAAGAAATGATTAAAAAAGCACCGGCCAATCGGAGAGCGGCTTTTTCTCATTCTGTTCAAACTGTACAGAAACCTTCACCTATTACATCAATCGAAACATCAGAAGAACCCCGCGTCAAAACACAGCTTGGCGAGTTTAACAGAGTACTCGGCGGAGGTGTCGTTAAAGGCTCCCTCGTTTTAATCGGCGGTGATCCTGGTATCGGAAAGTCAACGCTATTACTGCAGGTTTCCGCTCAATTATCAGGCTCATCAAACAGTGTGCTGTATATTTCGGGAGAAGAATCTGTAAAGCAAACGAAGCTGCGAGCAGACCGGCTCGGCATTAATAATCCGTCACTGCATGTTTTATCTGAAACCGATATGGAGTATATTTCGTCTGCTATACAAGAGATGAATCCAGCGTTTGTCGTTGTTGACTCTATTCAGACGGTTTACCAAAGCGATATTACATCGGCTCCAGGCAGTGTGTCACAAGTCAGAGAATGTACCGCTGAGCTGATGAAAATTGCAAAAACAAAAGGTATTCCGATTTTTATCGTAGGGCACGTGACGAAAGAAGGGTCTATTGCAGGTCCGAGACTGTTGGAGCATATGGTTGACACTGTTTTATATTTTGAGGGAGAACGCCACCATACTTTCCGTATTTTGCGGGCTGTAAAAAACCGTTTCGGATCTACAAACGAAATGGGCATTTTTGAAATGCGGGAAGAGGGGCTCACTGAGGTTTTGAATCCTTCAGAAATTTTCTTAGAAGAACGCTCTGCTGGTTCCGCAGGCTCGAGTATCACTGCCTCTATGGAGGGCACTAGACCGATTCTTGTTGAAATTCAGGCGCTTATCTCGCCAACAAGCTTTGGCAACCCAAGGCGTATGGCAACGGGAATAGACCATAACAGGGTTTCTCTGTTAATGGCTGTGTTAGAAAAAAGAGTAGGGCTGCTGCTGCAAAATCAGGATGCTTATTTGAAAGTGGCTGGCGGCGTTAAGCTTGATGAACCGGCAATTGATCTTGCCATTGTGATTAGTATCGCATCAAGCTTTAGAGACACACCTCCAAATCCTGCAGATTGTTTTATTGGAGAAGTGGGATTAACCGGAGAAGTCCGGCGGGTTTCAAGAATTGAACAGCGTGTGAAAGAAGCGGCAAAGCTTGGTTTTAAACGCATGATCATACCCGCGGCAAATCTGGATGGATGGACAAAACCAAAAGGGATTGAGGTTATCGGAGTAGCAAATGTTGCAGAAGCGCTTCGTACTTCATTAGGAGGATAATAGATGGAAAAAGAGAAAAAAGGGGCGAAACACGAGTTAGACCTGTCATCTATATTGCAGTTTGTTGCTCCAGGTACACCGCTCAGAGCGGGGATGGAAAACGTCTTGAGAGCAAATACAGGCGGTCTGATTGTTGTTGGATATAATGATAAAGTAAAAGAAGTGGTGGACGGCGGCTTTCACATAAATACGGCTTTTTCTCCGGCGCATTTATATGAGCTGGCTAAAATGGATGGAGCGATCATTTTAAGTGATTCGGGTCAAAAAATCCTCTACGCGAATACTCAGCTGATGCCGGATGCCACAATTTCTTCATCAGAAACAGGAATGCGGCACAGAACTGCCGAAAGAGTAGCTAAGCAAACTGGCTGTCTTGTGATCGCAATTTCTGAAAGAAGAAATGTCATAACGTTATATCAGGAAAACATGAAGTATACACTAAAAGACATAGGATTTATTTTAACCAAGGCGAACCAAGCCATTCAAACACTTGAAAAATATAAGACAATCCTCGATAAAACGATTAATGCACTGAACGCGTTAGAGTTTGAGGAACTTGTTACCTTCAGTGATGTCTTGTCTGTCATGCATCGTTATGAAATGGTACTGAGAATCAAAAACGAAATTAATATGTATATCAAAGAGCTGGGGACAGAAGGACATCTGATCAAACTGCAAGTCATTGAATTGATTACGGATATGGAAGAAGAGGCCGCTTTATTTATTAAGGACTATGTAAAAGAAAAGATTAAAGATCCGTTTGTTCTCTTGAAGGAGCTGCAGGATATGTCCAGTTATGATCTGCTGGATGATTCCATTGTGTATAAGCTTCTCGGTTACCCTGCTTCTACTAATCTTGATGATTATGTATTGCCGAGAGGATACAGGCTGTTAAATAAGATACCGCGTCTTCCGATGCCGATTGTTGAAAATGTTGTAGAAGCATTTGGAGTCCTGCCAAGGATTATTGAGGCGAGTGCAGAAGAATTAGATGAAGTAGAGGGAATCGGTGAAGTACGAGCCCAAAAAATCAAAAAAGGATTAAAACGCCTGCAAGAGAAGCATTATTTAGACAGACAACTGTGATTTCGGTTAAAACCTTATGAATACGGGTATATTAATGTTGGTTTTTGTTTATTCTGATATTCGTAGGATGCATAAGACTTTGTGAAATTAAAATGTTAAAAAAGGAGGTGGGGGTATGTTAAAACGAATAGTTCAGGCGTTCTTCATTATTTTTGGCGGCGTTGTTGGTATATTTTTGATACCTGAATTGTTTGTACTGTTAAATATACAGGACATACCTTTAATAACAAACGCATATACGTCTGCGGCAATAGGAGCAATTATCTTTTTTCTCATCAGTATATGGGGTACAGAATACGTTGTGAACTGGGTGAAGTGGATAGAGGATTCATTGTTAAAAGCGCCGGTTCCAGATTTGTTATTTGGAAGTCTTGGCTTAGTTTTTGGACTTATAATTGCTTATCTTATCGTAAATGTTATTCCTTTAGACAATATACCTTACCGCATATTCAGCACAATAATTCCTGTATTTTTGGCTTTCTTCCTCGGTTATCTCGGCTTCCAGGTGGGCTTTAAGAAAAAGGATGAATTGATCAGCCTGTTTTCCATTTCCGCCAGAATGCAAAAGAAAAAAGGAACAGCTGATGAAGAACATGAGGTTCAAGACAAGAAGCTGAAAATTTTGGACACTAGTGTTATTATTGATGGGAGAATAGCAGATATTTGTCAGACTGGTTTTTTAGAGGGAGTTATCGTGATTCCGCAGTTTGTTCTTGAGGAATTGCAGCATATTGCAGACTCTTCAGATGTTTTAAAACGAAACAGAGGACGCCGCGGTCTTGATATCCTGAACCGCATTCAGAAAGAATTAGACATTGAAGTTGAAATTTACGAAGGCGACTTTGAAGATATTCAGGAGGTTGACAGCAAGCTCGTCAAACTTGCTAAGCTGACATCCGGGGTCGTCGTGACGAATGATTTTAATTTAAATAAAGTGTGCGAGCTTCAGAAGGTAGCAGTATTAAACATTAATGACCTTGCCAATGCGGTCAAGCCTGTTGTGCTTCCTGGCGAGGAAATGAATGTTCAGGTCATTAAGGACGGGAAAGAGCATAATCAGGGAGTTGCCTACTTGGATGACGGTACGATGATTGTCGTTGAAGAAGGACGGAATTATATCGGCAAGCATATTGATGTACTCGTCACAAGTGTGCTGCAGACAGCAGCGGGACGAATGATTTTTGCGAAGCCTAAGCTGTTGGAGAAGGCGCTGTAAAGGGAGAAGAAACAATGAGTTATGAAGTGGTGATTCCTGCAGCCGGACAGGGAAAGCGGATGAAGGCAGGGAGAAATAAACTGTTCATTGAGCTGAAAGGAGACCCGGTGATCATACACACGTTAAGAGTGTTTGACAGCCACCGGCAGTGCGATAAAATCATTTTGGTGATTAACGAGCAGGAGCGGGAGCACTTTCAGCAATTGCTGTCCGATTACCCGTTTCAAACTTCGATTGAGCTTGTTGCAGGCGGAGAAGAGCGTCAGCACAGTGTGTATAAGGGGCTGAAAGCCGTAAAGCAGGAAAAGATTGTCCTTGTACATGACGGTGCCCGCCCATTTATAAAACATGAACAAATTGACGAACTGATCGCAGAGGCGGAACAGACAGGAGCGGCCATCCTTGCTGTTCCGGTAAAAGATACGATTAAACGCGTTCAAGATTTACAAGTCAGTGAGACGATTGAACGTTCAAGCTTGTGGGCTGTCCAAACGCCACAAGCTTTTCGTCTTTCTTTATTGATGAAGGCTCACGCTGAGGCCGAGCGCAAGGGATTTTTAGGGACGGATGACGCCAGCCTCGTTGAACAGATGGAGGGCGGTTCGGTCCGTGTTGTAGAAGGCAGCTATACAAATATTAAGCTGACGACGCCAGACGATTTGACGTCAGCTGAAGCTATCATGGAATCAGAAAGTGGGAATAAACATGTTTAGAATTGGACAAGGATTTGATGTGCATCAATTAGTGGAGGGCCGTCCTCTCATTATTGGCGGAATTGAAATCCCGTACGAAAAAGGGCTGCTTGGCCATTCTGATGCAGACGTATTGCTGCATACCGTCGCTGACGCCTGCCTGGGAGCTGTGGGTGAAGGAGACATCGGCAAGCATTTTCCTGACACAGATCCCGAGTTCAAGGACGCAGATTCTTTCAAATTACTTCAGCATGTCTGGGGAATCGTGAAACAGAAGGGGTATGTCCTTGGGAACATTGATTGCACCATCATAGCGCAAAAGCCGAAGATGCTGCCGTACATAGAAGATATGAGAAAAAGAATTGCTGAAGGCCTTGAGGCAGATGTTTCTCAAGTAAATGTAAAAGCAACAACGACAGAAAAGCTTGGATTTACAGGCCGGGCGGAAGGAATAGCGGCTCAGGCGACAGTACTGATACAAAAAGGCTAACTTGTTTTGATGCCGGGTCTATTTGGTGGTAGAATAGATTCATACATTTTTGCCTGAGGCCATACATGACATGAAAGGAAGTATTTGAAAATGGGAAACGAAGTACGCGTCCGTTATGCACCGAGTCCAACCGGACATTTGCATATTGGAAATGCCAGAACGGCGCTTTTTAATTATTTATTTGCCCGCAATCAAGGCGGTAAGTTTATCATTCGAGTTGAGGATACTGATAAAAAGCGCAATATTGAGGGCGGAGAACAAAGCCAGCTGAATTATCTGAAGTGGCTAGGTATTGACTGGGATGAGAGTGTGGATGTCGGAGGAGAGTACGGCCCATACCGTCAGTCAGAGCGTAACGATATCTATAAAGTGTACTATGAAGAGCTTCTTGAAAAAGGGCTTGCTTATAAATGTTACTGTACGGAAGAAGAGCTTGAAAAAGAGCGTGAAGAACAGATTGCCCGCGGAGAAATGCCTCGTTATTCCGGAAAACACAGAGACCTGACTCAGGAAGAACAGGAGAAATTTATCGCTGAAGGCAGAAAACCGAGTATTCGTTTCCGAGTGCCGGAAGGGAAAATCATCGCCTTCAATGATATCGTAAAAGGTGAAATTTCTTTTGAATCAGATGGCATCGGCGACTTTGTTATTGTGAAAAAGGACGGAACGCCGACTTACAACTTCGCGGTAGCGATTGATGACTACTTAATGAAAATGACACACGTGCTGCGTGGTGAGGATCATATTTCTAACACACCGAAACAGATTATGATTTATCAAGCATTCGGATGGGATATTCCTCAGTTCGGACACATGACGCTGATCGTAAACGAAAGCCGTAAAAAGCTCAGCAAACGTGATGAATCCATTATTCAATTCATCGAGCAGTACAAAGAGCTTGGCTACCTGCCAGAAGCACTGTTCAACTTTATCGGCCTGTTAGGCTGGTCACCTGTTGGAGAAGAAGAGCTTTTCACAAAAGAACAGTTTATTGAAATTTTTGATGTAAATCGTTTATCTAAATCACCAGCTTTGTTTGATATGCATAAGCTAAAATGGGTTAACAACCAATATGTGAAGAAGCTGGATCTTGATCAGGTTGTTGAATTGACGCTTCCGCATTTGCAAAAAGCCGGCAAAGTTGGCACTGAGCTTTCTGCTGAAGAACAAGAATGGGTTCGTAAACTGATTTCCCTGTATCATGAGCAATTAAGCTACGGTGCGGAAATTGTTGAGCTGACTGATTTGTTCTTTACGGATGAGATCGAGTATAATCAAGAAGCGAAAGCTGTTCTGGAAGAAGAACAGGTTCCTGAAGTGCTCAGCACATTCGCAGCGAAGCTTGAAGAGCTTGAGGAGTTCACTCCGGATAACATCAAAGCATCGATCAAAGCAGTGCAGAAAGAAACTGGCCATAAAGGAAAAAAACTGTTTATGCCGATTCGTGTTGCTGTAACAGGGCAAACTCACGGTCCGGAACTGCCGCAATCAATTGAATTGATCGGTAAAGAGACTGCAATTCAGCGTTTGAAAAATATCTAAATAAATGATTGTTGACAGGGAAGAGTATAAAGCTTTAGGCCATTACAGAAAGGATCTCCATTGGCTGAGAGAGATCCATGAGCCGGGTTTTAGAAGTGCGCCCTTAAGACCTTTGAAGAACGTTTTTTGAAATCAGTATTCAAAGGCGGCCGCCGCCGTTACAGGCTGAAGTTGGGAGAGCAGAAGTCTGCTTTTCAAACAGAGTGGAACCGCGCGGTTAAAGCGTCTCTGTCATGTTTACATGCAGAGACGCTTTTTTTATTGGGTAGAGGAAATCAGATAGAGAAACGGGGGGAAGCATGTGTTTTTTAGAATGCTCAAAGAAGACATTGATACTGTGTTCGATCAAGATCCCGCAGCAAGAAGCTATTTTGAAGTGATTTTAACTTATTCCGGTTTACATGCTATATGGGCGCATCGGATTGCACATGCTTTATATAAACGAAAATTTTATTTCCTTGCACGCCTTATATCTCAAGTAAGCCGATTTTTTACCGGGATAGAAATCCACCCCGGCGCTACAATCGGGAGAAGATTTTTCATAGACCACGGCATGGGGGTTGTCATTGGGGAGACATGTGAAATCGGCAATAACGTAACCGTTTTTCAGGGGGTTACCCTCGGGGGAACGGGGAAAGAAAAGGGAAAAAGGCACCCAACGATTAAAGATGACGCATTGATAGCCACAGGTGCTAAAGTGCTCGGTTCTATTACGGTCGGAGAAGGCTCAAAGATTGGCGCTGGTTCAGTAGTGCTGCATGATGTTCCTGATTTTTCAACAGTTGTCGGTATCCCTGGACGGGTCGTTGTACAAAATGGCAAGAAAGTAAGACGCGATTTAAACCACCAGGATTTGCCCGATCCGGTTGCTGACCGCTTTAAGTCTTTGGAACAGCAGATTTTAGAGCTGAAGGCAGAACTTGAAGACAGAAAAGAAAGGATCAATCAAAAATGACAATCACACTTTATAATACATTGACTAGACAGAAGGAAACATTCGTTCCTCTTGAAGAGGGAAAAGTGAAAATGTATGTATGCGGACCCACGGTTTACAATTACATTCATATCGGGAACGCGCGTCCGGCAATCGTTTACGATACGGTTCGAAACTATTTAGAGTATAAAGGCTATGATGTGCAGTATGTCTCTAACTTCACAGACGTAGACGATAAATTAATTAAAGCGGCAAATGAACTCGGTGAGGATGTACCCACCATTTCAGAGCGTTTTATTAAAGCATACTTTGAAGACGTAGGTGCGCTCGGCTGCCGAAAAGCCGACCTTCATCCGCGAGTAATGGAGAACATGGATGCCATTATCGAATTCGTAGATCAGCTCGTGAAAAAGGGCTACGCATATGAATCAGAAGGTGACGTATATTTCAAAACCAGAGCATTTGAAGGGTACGGAAAGCTTTCTCAGCAATCAATTGATGAACTTAGATCAGGTGCACGCATCCGAGTCGGCGAGAAAAAAGAAGATGCTCTTGATTTCGCACTGTGGAAAGCGGCAAAAGAAGGAGAAATCTCTTGGGATAGCCCTTGGGGGAAAGGACGTCCGGGCTGGCACATTGAATGCTCAGCAATGGTGAAAAAGTATCTCGGTGACCAGATTGATATCCATGCGGGCGGACAGGATTTAACATTCCCTCACCATGAAAACGAAATTGCGCAATCTGAGGCGCTGACAGGCAAAACGTTTGCGAAGTACTGGCTTCATAATGGTTATATCAATATTGATAATGAAAAAATGTCAAAATCACTAGGCAACTTTGTGCTTGTCCATGACATCATTAAACAGCATGATCCGCAGCTTTTAAGATTCTTTATGCTATCTGTTCATTATCGCCATCCGATTAACTATTCAGAAGAGCTTCTGGAGAATACGAAAAGCGCGTTCAACCGCTTAAAAACAGCGTACAGCAATCTTCAGCACCGTCTGAACAGCAGTACGAATTTAACCGAAGATGACGATCAATGGATTGAAAAAGTTGAAGAACACCGCAAAGCATTCGAAGAAGCGATGGACGATGATTTTAATACGGCGAATGCCATTTCAGTCTTGTTTGACTTAGCGAAACACGCCAATTATTATCTTCAGAAAGATCATACGGCTGATCATGTGATTACGGCGTTTATTGAGATGTTTGACCGCATTGTTTCTGTCCTCGGTTTTTCGTTGGGTGAGCAGGAACTTCTCGATCAAGAGATTGAAGACTTAATCGAAAAGCGAAATGAAGCGCGCCGGAATCGCGATTTTGCATTGTCAGACCAGATCCGCGACCAGCTGAAAAGCATGAATATCATTCTTGAAGATACGGCTCAAGGCACTCGCTGGAAACGGGGAGAATAACAGATGCTTGAATTTGATACGATAAAAGATTCTAAGCAGCTTAACGGTCTTGCGCTTGCTTATATAGGTGATGCCATTTTTGAAGTGTATGTCAGGCATCACCTGCTTAAGCAGGGCTTTACCAAACCAAATGATCTTCATAAGAAATCAAGCCGGATTGTTTCAGCAAAGTCACAGGCTGAGATCCTATTTTTTCTGCAGAATCAATCATTTTTTACGGAAGAAGAGGAAGCGGTGCTGAAAAGAGGCAGAAATGCCAAGTCAGGGACAACACCTAAAAATACAGATGTTCAGACGTACCGCTACAGTACAGCATTTGAAGCGCTTCTGGGCTACCTTTTTCTAGAGAAAAAAGAGGAACGACTTAGTCAGCTCGTAGCCGAAGCTATACAATTCGGGACGTCAGGGAGGAAAACAAATGAGTCAGCAACATGATTACGTCATAGGGAAAAATGCAGTGATCGAGACGTTAAAATCTGATCGGAAGCTGTATAAGCTGTGGATGGCGGAAAACACCGTAAAGGGACAAGCACAGCAAGTGATTGAGCTTGCCAAAAAGCAGGGAATCACGATTCAATACGTCCCGAGAAAAAAACTCGATCAAATGGTGACAGGACAGCATCAGGGCGTAGTGGCACAGGTTGCAGCGTATGAATATGCAGAACTGGACGATTTATATAAAGCAGCTGAAGAAAAAAATGAACAGCCTTTCTTCCTCATTCTGGACGAGCTTGAAGACCCTCATAATCTGGGTTCCATTATGAGGACAGCAGATGCGGTCGGCGCTCATGGCATCGTTATTCCAAAACGGAGAGCTGTCGGGCTGACAACAACAGTAGCAAAAGCTTCAACAGGAGCAATTGAGCACATTCCTGTAGCAAGAGTCACCAATTTGGCACGGACGTTAGAAGAGATGAAAGAGCGGGGAATCTGGGTTGTCGGAACGGATGCGTCCGCGCGTGAGGATTACCGCAATATGGACGGCAATATGCCTTTGGCTCTAGTCATCGGAAGTGAAGGAAAAGGGATGGGCCGCCTTGTGAAGGAAAAGTGCGATTTTCTCATTAAACTCCCGATGGCCGGAAAGGTAACTTCACTAAATGCATCTGTCGCGGCTGGTCTTTTGATGTATGAAGTCTACCGGAAACGAAACCCTCTGGGAGAATAAAGACCCATGGATATCCTGTTAGTAGACGGGTACAACATGATTGGAGCCTGGCCGCAGCTGAAGGATTTAAAAGCGAACAGTTTTGAAGAGGCGAGAGACGTACTGATTCAGAAAATGGCGGAATATCAATCGTATACAGGAAACAGGGTTATTGTTGTTTTTGACGCGCATCTCGTAAAAGGGCTTGAGAAAAAACAGACCAACCATCGAGTTGAAGTAATTTTTACAAAAGAAAATGAGACGGCTGATGAGCGGATAGAAAAGCTCGCTCAGGCTTTGAATAATATTGCGACTCAAATTCACGTTGCGACCTCTGACTATACTGAGCAGTGGGCGATTTTCGGACAGGGGGCATTGCGGAAATCGGCCCGGGAGCTTTTGAGAGAGGTAGAAACGATTGAAAGGCGAATAGAGAGACGGGTAAGAAAAATCACTTCCGAAAAGCCGGCGGGTAAAATTGCTTTATCGGAAGAGGTTTTGAAAACGTTTGAAAAGTGGAGGCGGGGAGACTTAGATTAAGTTGACGCTTTTTTGCCCAATACTGTATAATATTTCTATCTACGTGCGCCGGGGGGATCGGAGTGAATCTACAGAACAACAAGGGAAAATTCAACAAAGAGCAGTTTTGCCAGTTGGAGGACGAGCAGGTCATTGAAAAGGTTCATGTTGGGGACAGTGATGCGTTAGATTACTTGATTACGAAGTACCGAAACTTTGTTCGGGCAAAAGCAAGATCCTATTTCTTAATAGGGGCGGACAGAGAGGATATTGTTCAGGAAGGCATGATAGGCCTCTATAAGTCTATTCGTGACTTCAAAGAGGACAAGCTTACCTCATTCAAAGCTTTCGCAGAATTATGTATTACCCGCCAAATTATTACCGCAATAAAGACAGCTACTCGCCAGAAACACATTCCTTTGAATTCCTACGTCTCATTAGATAAACCGATTTTTGATGAAGAATCAGACCGAACGCTGCTGGATGTCATTTCAGGAGCGAAAACCTTAAATCCTGAGGAAATGATCATTAATCAGGAAGAATTTGATGATATTGAAATGAAAATGGGAGAACTATTAAGTGATTTAGAGAGAAAAGTACTCGTCTTATATCTCGACGGGAGAAGTTACCAAGAGATTTCTGATGAACTGAACCGACATGTGAAATCGATCGACAATGCCCTTCAGCGTGTGAAACGCAAGCTGGAGAAGTACTTGGAAATTCGCGAAATCAGTTTGTAATAGGAATTTATGCTATATTGACAGTATTTTTCTGACTATGATATGTTACTAAAGATAAGAACTAATGTCTATTTAGAAAAAGGTGTAATGACATGAGAAAAAAGATTACGTTAGCATGCAAGACATGCGGAAACCGTAATTATACGACAATGAAGAGCTCTGCATCAGCGGCTGAGCGATTAGAAGTAAAGAAATACTGCAGTACTTGCAATTCACATACAGCTCATCTTGAAACAAAATAGTTTTTGCGCTTTTAAATTGTGGAGGTCTTTTACATGCGTATTATGAAATTCTTTAAAGATGTTGGGAAAGAAATGAAAAAGGTAAGCTGGCCTAAAGGAAAAGAGTTAACGCGTTATACCATTACGGTAATTTCAACAGTTATCTTTTTTGTTATCTTTTTTGCCCTCCTTGACACAGGAATTTCTCAATTAATTCGTTTAATAGTTGAATAATGATCAGCAATACGTGCTATAATAGATCATAATATTACTTGCCAAAACCCGTTCAGCGGGTTTTTTATTGTGGCTTAAAATGATAGTTATCATAGGCTTGCCGCCTATTTTTTGAAGCGTTATGGTAATTCATTAAAACCAAATGCGGGGAGGGAAGGACTGGACAGTCCTGAATAGAATGGAAAAGAATTGGTATGTTGTTCACACGTACTCTGGTTATGAGAATAAAGTAAAAGCCAACTTGGAAAAACGTGTTGAATCAATGGGGATGCAGGATAAAATTTTCCGTGTAGTCGTACCCGAAGAAGAAGAAACGGATATCAAAAACGGCAAGAAAAAAGTTGTGAAAAAGAAAGTATTCCCTGGTTATGTGCTTGTTGAAATTGTAATGACAGACGACTCTTGGTATGTTGTCCGCAACACACCGGGCGTTACGGGATTCGTAGGATCCGCCGGATCAGGTTCAAAACCGACGCCGCTTCTTCCGGGCGAAGCAGAAACCATTCTGAAGAGAATGGGCATGGATGAACGCAAAACTGATATTGACTTTGAACTGAAAGAGACAGTGAAAGTAATAGACGGACCTTTTGCTAACTTTACAGGATCAATTGAAGAGATTGATTATGATAAAAGCAAGGTCAAAGTTTTCGTTAATATGTTTGGCCGTGAAACGCCGGTTGAGCTGGAATTTACCCAAATCGATAAATTGTAATGTGAAAAAACTTGAAATTGCTATATATAAATGATAATATAGCAAAGGTACGTCTTGGACTTATCCAAGGCAACTAGCATGATATTTCGTCATTCATATAAAGAATGAAACCTTGAGTGGGAGGGTTTACCCTATTACCACATCACGGACTTAAGGAGGTGTGTCTCGTGGCTAAAAAAGTAGTTAAAGTTGTAAAATTGCAAATTCCTGCTGGAAAAGCTAACCCAGCACCACCAGTTGGACCTGCACTTGGTCAAGCCGGTGTTAACATCATGGGATTCTGTAAGGAGTTTAACGCTCGTACAGCTGACCAAGCTGGTTTAATCATTCCTGTTGAAATTTCGGTTTACGAAGACCGTTCATTTACATTTATTACAAAAACTCCACCTGCTGCAGTATTGCTTAAAAAAGCAGCTGGAATTGAGTCTGGTTCTGGTGAACCAAACCGTAATAAAGTGGCAACCGTTAAGCGCGATAAAGTACGCGAAATCGCTGAAACGAAAATGCCTGACTTAAACGCAGCAGACGTTGAAGCGGCAATGCGCATGGTTGAAGGTACTGCCCGCAGTATGGGTATTGTAATCGAGGATTAATTTGTTTCTTGTCGGGTTGCGAGTTTTAACAAGTTCGCAACCCTTATTCGTGGGAGGTTATTCCGCTATAACCACATAAGGAGGAAATTTTAAAATGGCTAAAAAAGGTAAAAAGTACGTTGAAGCTGCTAAGCTTGTAGACCGTTCTAAAGCTTACGACGTCTCTGAAGCAGTAGCTCTCGTTAAAAAAACAAACACAGCTAAATTCGACGCTACAGTTGAAGTGGCTTTCCGTTTAGGGGTTGACCCTCGTAAAAACGACCAGCAAATCCGTGGAGCAGTTGTGCTTCCAAACGGAACTGGTAAAACTCAGCGCGTTCTCGTTTTCGCAAAAGGCGAAAAAGCGAAAGAAGCTGAAGCTGCTGGTGCAGATTTCGTAGGCGATACTGACTACATCAACAAAATTCAACAAGGCTGGTTCGATTTCGATGTTATCGTAGCTACACCTGACATGATGGGTGAAGTTGGTAAAATCGGTCGTGTACTTGGACCAAAAGGTTTAATGCCAAACCCTAAAACTGGTACAGTTACTTTCGAAGTTGAAAAAGCGATCGGCGAAATCAAAGCTGGTAAAGTTGAATACCGCGTTGATAAAGCTGGAAACATTCATGTTCCTATCGGTAAAGTTTCTTTCGAGGATGAAAAACTTGTTGAGAACTTCACAACAATGTACGATACAATCCTTAAAGCTAAACCTGCTGCAGCTAAAGGCGTTTACGTGAAAAACGTTGCTGTAACTTCTACTATGGGACCTGGTGTCAAAGTAGACTCTTCAACTTTTAACGTAAAATAATATTGACATGACATCAACATTCTGATATTATTCAAAATGTTGTAAAATAGAATATCATTTATACCGTAGACAGTAGGGGCCTAACCGCTTAATTATCCTACCGAGGTGTATATTATCACAGCTATTACGTTACGTATGCTTGTATATACAGCCTCCATGTCTCATGGAGGCTTTTTATATGGAATCCGTCGTCTCAGTCGTGATCACCTAACGGTATAAGTGTTACACAAGAATCTACAGGAGGTGTAACCATGAGCAGCGCAATTGAAACAAAAAAAGTTGTTGTTGAAGAAATTGCTTCTAAACTGAAAGAAAGTAAATCAACGATCATCGTTGACTATCGCGGACTTAACGTTTCTGAAGTAACTGAACTTCGTAAACAGCTTCGCGAAGCTAACGTTGAGTTCAAAGTTTACAAAAATACGATGACTCGCCGTGCGGTTGAACAAGCTGAACTTAATGGTTTGAATGATTTCTTAACTGGACCGAACGCGATCGCATTCAGCACTGAAGATGTTGTCGCTCCGGCTAAAGTTCTTAATGACTTCGCTAAAAATCACGAAGCTCTTGAAATCAAAGCTGGCGTTATCGAAGGTAAAGTTTCTACTGTTGAAGAAGTGAAAGCTCTTGCTGAACTTCCATCACGCGAAGGCTTGCTTTCTATGTTGCTTAGCGTACTTCAAGCTCCAGTTCGCAACCTTGCTCTTGCTGCAAAAGCTGTGGCAGAACAAAAGGAAGAACAAGGCGCTTAATCTAATCAGTTTTTCATAAATTAAAACAAAATGGAGGAATTACAAATGGCTTTAAATATCGAAGAAATCATTGCTTCCGTTAAAGAAGCAACTGTACTTGAATTGAACGACCTAGTAAAAGCAATCGAAGAAGAATTTGGCGTAACTGCTGCTGCTCCTGTAGCTGTAGCTGGCGGAGCTGCTGCAGGCGGAGCTGCTGAAGAGCAAAGCGAATTCGATCTTATCCTTGCTGGTGCAGGATCTCAAAAAATCAAAGTTATCAAAGTTGTACGTGAAATCACTGGTCTTGGCTTGAAAGAAGCTAAAGAACTTGTTGACAACACTCCAAAACCACTTAAAGAAGGTATTGCTAAAGAAGAAGCTGAAGAGCTTAAAGCTAAACTTGAAGAAGTTGGCGCTTCTGTAGAAGTTAAGTAATCTTCACTTACCTGTAGGGGAAGCTCGCTTTTATGAGGCGAGCTTTTTCTTTGCCATTCTTTAAGCCATGAAAAAAGGAGGTTCTAATAATGAGTGAGCACTATTATTCAGAAAAACCTTCAGTGAAAAGCAACAAGCAAACCTGGTCTTTTAGGCTTCGGAATAAAGATTTCACGTTTACCAGCGACAGCGGGGTTTTTTCTAAAAAAGAAGTTGATTTCGGTTCCCGCCTGCTGATTGATTCTTTTGAAGAGCCTGAGGTTGAGGGCGGCATTTTGGATGTAGGCTGCGGATACGGCCCGATTGGTTTATCGCTCGCCAGCGACTTTAAAGACCGGACTATCCACATGATTGACGTTAATGAGAGAGCCGTAGAACTATCAAATGAAAATGCGGAACAGAACGGAATAACAAACGTTAAGATTTATCAAAGCGATTTGTTTTCAAACGTTGATTCTGCTCAAACATTTGCTTCTATTCTTACAAATCCCCCAATCCGAGCCGGAAAAAAAGTTGTCCATGCTATCTTTGAGAAAAGCGCTGAACACTTAAAAGCTTCAGGTGAATTGTGGATCGTCATACAGAAAAAGCAAGGCGCGCCTTCTGCCATTGAAAAGCTCGAGGAACTGTTCGATGAAGTTTCTGTCGTTCAAAAAAAGAAAGGCTATTATATCATAAAAGCAAAAAAAGTTTGACTCGGTATTTTAACTATGTTAATATTGTAAAATGCCAATGTATATATTTTGCTTGATATGATGAATTGTCAATATCTATGTATAAATTATACAAGTATGGAAATGCTAATAAAATCGGTATTTGTTTTTGGATGTGGTTTTCTTAATTAGAAACCCTTTTTTCTTTTGTCTTGTAAAAGTATTTTCTTTCTTTGGAAGAAATGCTTATTACACATATAATACGCATGATTTGAGGGGTGAATCAGTTGACAGGTCAACTAGTTCAGTATGGACGACACCGCCAGCGCAGAAGCTATGCTCGCATTAGCGAAGTGTTAGAATTACCAAATCTCATTGAAATTCAAACCTCTTCTTATCAGTGGTTTCTTGATGAGGGTCTTAGAGAGATGTTTCAAGACATATCACCAATTGAGGATTTCACTGGTAACCTCTCTCTTGAGTTCATTGATTATAGTTTAGGTGAGCCTAAATATCCTGTAGAGGAATCAAAAGAACGTGATGTGACTTACTCAGCTCCGCTAAGAGTGAAGGTTCGTTTAATTAACAAAGAAACTGGAGAGGTAAAAGACCAAGATGTCTTCATGGGTGATTTCCCTATTATGACAGATACAGGTACTTTTATCATTAACGGTGCGGAACGTGTTATCGTTTCCCAGCTTGTTCGGTCTCCAAGTGTATATTTCAGTGGTAAAGTAGACAAAAACGGTAAAAAAGGTTTTACCGCAACTGTCATTCCAAACCGTGGCGCATGGTTAGAATACGAAACTGATGCGAAAGATGTTGTTTATGTCCGCATTGATCGCACACGTAAGTTGCCGGTTACGGTTCTTTTGCGTGCTCTCGGCTTCGGCTCCGATCAAGAGATTCTTGATCTCATAGGAGAAAACGAATACTTACGAAATACGCTTGATAAAGATAACACAGAAAACAGCGACAAAGCGTTGCTGGAAATTTACGAGCGTCTCCGTCCTGGAGAGCCGCCTACAGTAGAAAATGCGAAAAGCTTGCTTGATTCTCGTTTCTTTGATCCGAAACGATACGATCTTGCCAATGTAGGACGCTATAAAATTAATAAAAAACTTCATATTAAGAATCGCCTCTTCAATCAGAGACTTGCTGAAACGCTTGTTGATCCTGAAACAGGAGAAATCCTTGCTGAAAAAGGCCAGATTCTTGATAGAAGAACACTTGATAAAGTACTGCCATACTTAGAAAACGGAATCGGTTTCAGAAAGCTGTATCCGAATGGCGGCGTTGTTGAAGATGAAGTGACTCTTCAATCAATTAAAATCTTTGCTCCGACTGATCAAGAAGGAGAACAGGTTATTAATGTAATCGGCAATGCTTACATCGAAGAAGAGATTAAAAACATCACGCCTGCTGATATTATTTCTTCAATCAGCTACTTCTTCAACCTGCTGCACGGAGTAGGCGACACAGATGATATCGATCATCTTGGAAACCGCCGTTTACGTTCTGTAGGCGAGCTTCTCCAGAACCAATTCCGTATCGGTTTAAGCCGTATGGAGCGTGTGGTTCGTGAGAGAATGTCAATTCAAGATACGAATACAATTACGCCTCAGCAACTGATCAATATTCGTCCTGTTATTGCGTCCATTAAAGAGTTCTTTGGAAGCTCACAGCTTTCTCAATTCATGGATCAGACGAACCCGCTTGCTGAATTAACGCACAAGCGTCGTCTGTCAGCATTAGGACCGGGCGGATTGACACGTGAGCGTGCCGGAATGGAAGTGCGTGACGTTCACTACTCCCACTATGGCCGTATGTGTCCGATTGAAACGCCTGAGGGCCCGAACATCGGTTTGATCAACTCACTATCATCTTATGCAAAAGTAAACCGTTTTGGCTTTATTGAAACGCCATATCGCCGCGTTGACCCTGAAACAGGGAAGGTAACGGGCAGAATCGATTACTTAACTGCTGATGAAGAGGATAACTATGTTGTCGCTCAAGCGAATGCTCGTCTTGATGACGAAGGCGCCTTTATTGATGACAGCATCGTAGCTCGTTTCCGCGGGGAGAACACTGTTGTTTCCAGAAATCGTGTAGACTACATGGATGTATCGCCTAAGCAGGTTGTATCTGCTGCGACAGCATGTATCCCATTCTTAGAAAACGATGACTCCAACCGTGCCCTCATGGGAGCGAACATGCAGCGTCAGGCTGTGCCTTTGATGCAGCCGGAAGCGCCATTTGTTGGAACTGGTATGGAATACGTATCAGGAAAAGACTCTGGTGCCGCTGTTATTTGTAAACACCCTGGTATCGTTGAACGCGTAGAAGCGAAAAACGTTTGGGTTCGCCGTTATGAAGAAGTAGACGGTCAAAAAGTAAAAGGAAACCTGGATAAATACAGCCTGCTGAAATTTGTCCGCTCTAACCAAGGTACGTGCTACAACCAGCGTCCGATCGTAAGTGTCGGCGATGAAGTGGTAAAAGGAGAAATCCTTGCTGACGGTCCTTCTATGGAGCTTGGTGAACTTGCACTTGGCCGTAACGTAATGGTCGGCTTCATGACATGGGATGGCTACAACTATGAGGATGCCATCATCATGAGTGAACGCCTAGTGAAGGATGATGTTTATACATCTATCCACATTGAAGAATACGAATCAGAAGCACGTGATACGAAACTTGGACCTGAAGAAATCACTCGCGATATTCCAAACGTCGGTGAAGATGCGCTTCGCAATCTTGATGACCGCGGAATCATCCGTATTGGGGCAGAAGTAAAAGACGGAGATCTTCTTGTTGGTAAAGTAACGCCTAAAGGCGTAACTGAACTGACTGCAGAAGAACGCCTTCTTCACGCCATCTTTGGCGAGAAAGCCCGCGAGGTTCGTGATACTTCTCTTCGTGTGCCTCATGGCGGCGGCGGAATTATCCATGACGTTAAAGTCTTCAACCGTGAAGACGGAGACGAACTTCCTCCAGGTGTTAACCAGTTAGTACGCGTATATATCGTTCAGAAACGTAAGATTTCTGAAGGGGATAAAATGGCCGGTCGTCACGGTAACAAAGGTGTTATCTCTAAGATTCTTCCTGAAGAAGATATGCCTTACCTTCCTGACGGCACACCAATTGATATCATGCTTAACCCGCTGGGCGTACCATCACGTATGAACATCGGGCAGGTATTGGAACTTCACATGGGTATGGCCGCTCGTTACCTTGGCATTCACATTGCATCTCCTGTATTTGACGGAGCGCGAGAAGAGGATGTCTGGGAAACACTTGAAGAAGCCGGCATGTCTCGTGACGCCAAAACAGTGCTTTACGACGGACGTACTGGAGAGCCGTTTGATAACCGTGTATCTGTCGGTATCATGTACATGATCAAACTAGCTCACATGGTTGACGATAAACTTCATGCACGCTCTACAGGCCCTTACTCACTTGTTACGCAGCAGCCTCTTGGCGGTAAAGCGCAATTTGGCGGACAGCGTTTTGGTGAGATGGAGGTTTGGGCACTTGAAGCTTACGGTGCGGCTTACACTCTTCAAGAAATTCTGACTGTTAAGTCTGATGACGTGGTTGGACGTGTGAAAACATACGAAGCCATCGTTAAAGGCGACAATGTTCCTGAACCAGGTGTTCCGGAATCATTCAAAGTATTAATCAAAGAACTTCAAAGCTTAGGTATGGATGTCAAAATCCTTTCTGGTGATGAAGAAGAAATAGAAATGAGAGATTTAGAAGACGAAGAAGATGCGAAACAAGCTGACGGCCTGGCATTATCAGGTGATGAAGAGCCGGAAGAAACAGCATCTGCAGACGTTGAACGCGATGTAGTAACAAAAGAATAATCTCTAGTTATAAAGGCAAGTGACATCGGTTAATCCGAAGATAAAAAGGGAGGTAGGCCCCTTGCTAGATGTGAACAATTTTGAGTATATGAACATCGGTCTTGCTTCACCAGATAAAATCCGTTCATGGTCTTTTGGTGAAGTGAAAAAGCCTGAAACGATAAACTATCGTACGTTAAAACCTGAAAAGGACGGTCTATTCTGCGAACGCATTTTCGGACCGACTAAGGACTGGGAATGTCATTGCGGGAAGTACAAGCGAGTTCGTTATAAAGGCGTAGTTTGTGACCGCTGCGGAGTCGAAGTAACACGGGCTAAAGTCCGTCGTGAGAGAATGGGGCACATTGAACTGGCTGCCCCAGTTTCCCACATTTGGTATTTCAAAGGTATTCCAAGCCGTATGGGTCTTGTGCTGGATATGTCACCTCGTGCTTTAGAAGAAGTCATTTACTTTGCTTCTTACGTTGTAACTGATCCGGCGAATACACCGCTTGAAAAGAAACAGCTTCTGTCTGAGAAAGAATATCGTGCTTATCTTGATAAATACGGTAATAAATTCCAAGCATCTATGGGTGCTGAAGCAATTCATAAACTTCTTCAAGATATCGATCTTGTAAAAGAAGTTGATATGTTAAAAGAAGAGCTGAAAACTTCACAAGGACAACGCCGTACTCGTGCGATCAAACGTCTTGAAGTTTTAGAAGCCTTCCGTAACTCAGGAAACAAGCCTTCTTGGATGATCCTTGATGTGCTTCCTGTTATTCCTCCGGAGCTTAGACCGATGGTTCAGCTAGATGGCGGACGTTTTGCGACTTCTGATTTGAATGACCTTTATCGTCGTGTCATCAACCGTAACAATCGTTTGAAACGCCTTTTGGACCTTGGTGCGCCTAGCATCATCGTTCAAAACGAAAAGCGTATGCTTCAAGAGGCTGTCGATGCCCTAATTGACAACGGCCGCCGCGGACGCCCTGTAACAGGTCCTGGTAACAGACCGTTAAAATCTCTTTCTCACATGCTGAAAGGGAAGCAAGGCCGTTTCCGTCAAAACCTTCTTGGTAAACGTGTTGATTACTCCGGACGTTCTGTAATCGTTGTTGGTCCTCATTTGAAAATGTACCAATGCGGATTACCGAAGGAAATGGCGCTTGAACTTTTCAAACCTTTCGTTATGAAAGAACTTGTTGAAAAAGGTCTTGCTCACAACATTAAGAGTGCGAAACGCAAAATTGAGCGCGTACAGCCTGAAGTTTGGGATGTACTAGAATCAGTTATTAAGGAGCACCCGGTACTGCTGAACCGTGCCCCTACACTTCACAGATTAGGTATCCAGGCGTTTGAACCAACGCTTGTTGAAGGACGCGCAATTCGTCTTCACCCGCTCGTATGTACAGCTTACAACGCTGACTTTGACGGTGACCAAATGGCGGTTCACGTACCATTATCTGCTGAAGCACAAGCTGAAGCACGCATCTTGATGCTTGCTGCTCAAAACATCTTGAACCCTAAAGATGGTAAACCGGTTGTAACACCGTCTCAGGATATGGTACTAGGTAACTATTACCTGACACTTGAGCGTGCCGGTGCTGTCGGTGAAGGTATGGTCTTCAAGAATACAGACGAAGCGCTTCTTGCTTATCAAAACGGATATGTTCACCTTCATACGAGAGTAGCTGTTGCAGCTAACTCACTTAAGAATGTGACATTTACCGAAGAACAGCGCTCAAAATTGTTAATTACAACTGTCGGTAAGCTTGTCTTCAATGAAATTCTTCCGGAATCATTCCCTTACATGAATGAACCAACGAAGAGCAACATTGAAGAAAAAACACCTGACCGTTTCTTCTTAGAAAAAGGTGCTGACGTTAAAGCTGTTATCGCACAGCAGCCAATCAATGCGCCGTTTAAAAAAGGCATTCTGGGTAAAATCATCGCGGAAATCTTTAAACGATTCCATATTACGGAAACGTCTAAAATGCTTGACCGCATGAAAAACCTAGGTTTCAAATATTCAACTAAAGCTGGTATTACAGTTGGGGTTTCTGACATCGTCGTACTCGATGATAAACAAGAAATTCTTGAAGAAGCGCAAAGCAAAGTTGACAACGTTATGAAGCAGTTCCGCCGCGGTCTTATCACTGAAGAAGAACGCTATGAGAGAGTCATCTCTATCTGGAGTGCTGCAAAAGACGTTATTCAAGGCAAACTGATGAAATCACTTGATGAACTCAACCCGATCTACATGATGAGTGACTCTGGTGCCCGTGGTAACGCATCTAACTTTACGCAGCTTGCCGGAATGCGCGGCCTGATGGCCAACCCGGCTGGACGTATCATTGAGTTGCCGATCAAATCAAGTTTCCGTGAAGGTCTGACAGTATTGGAGTACTTTATCTCCACACACGGTGCGCGTAAAGGTCTTGCCGATACCGCTCTTAAAACTGCTGACTCAGGTTACCTTACACGCCGTCTCGTTGACGTTGCGCAGGATGTTATCATCCGTGAAACTGATTGCGGAACTGACCGAGGCATTCTTGCTAAGCCTCTTAAAGAAGGAACTGAAACAATTGAGCGCTTAGAAGAACGCTTAATCGGACGTTTTGCAAGAAAACAAGTGAAGCACCCTGAAACAGGTGAAGTGCTTGTGAATGAAAACGAACTGATTGATGAAGATAAAGCACTGGAGATTGTCGAAGCCGGCATTGAAGAAGTGTGGATCCGTTCTGCCTTCACATGTAATACGCCTCATGGTGTATGTAAACGATGCTATGGCCGAAATCTTGCAACTGGCTCCGATGTTGAAGTCGGTGAAGCTGTCGGAATCATTGCTGCCCAATCAATCGGTGAGCCTGGTACACAGTTAACAATGCGTACATTCCATACAGGCGGGGTTGCCGGAGACGATATCACACAGGGTCTTCCGCGTATCCAAGAGCTTTTCGAAGCGCGTAATCCGAAAGGTCAGGCAACAATTACAGAAATCGACGGTACAGTCGTTGAGATCAATGAAGTTCGTGATAAGCAACAGGAAATTGTGGTTCAAGGCGCAGTGGAAACACGTTCTTATACGGCACCTTACAACTCCCGCCTGAAAGTAGCGGAAGGAGATAAAATTACTCGAGGCCAAGTACTGACAGAAGGTTCAATCGATCCGAAAGAACTTCTTAAAGTGACTGACCTGACGACTGTTCAAGAGTATCTTCTCCATGAGGTTCAAAAGGTTTACCGTATGCAGGGTGTTGAAATCGGTGATAAACACGTAGAAGTAATGGTTCGCCAGATGCTTCGCAAAGTACGCGTAATTGATGCTGGTGACACTGATGTGCTTCCAGGTACATTGCTTGATATTCACCAATTTACTGAAGCGAACAAAAAGGTATTGCTTGAAGGCAATCGACCTGCTACAGGCCGTCCTGTCTTACTCGGTATTACAAAAGCATCTCTTGAAACTGATTCATTCTTATCTGCTGCTTCCTTCCAGGAAACAACACGTGTCCTTACAGATGCAGCGATCAAAGGTAAGCGTGACGAGCTTCTCGGCTTGAAAGAGAATGTTATCATCGGTAAGCTTGTTCCAGCTGGTACAGGAATGATGAAATACCGTAAAGTAAAACCAGTATCAAATGTTCAGCCGACTGACGATATGGTTCCGGTTGAATAACTGATTTCATTCTGCTGAAAGACTGTTTTTGCGGTCTTTCAGCAGATATATTTATGAAAAAGTCACTCTATGAGAAGATAGAAACTAAAAAATGTCATACCTTGTTGACATTCGTCTCCTAGAATGATAATATAACCAAGGTGCTCGAAATAAACCTGTTACTTTGGAGGATATGTTTATGTCTTATGATAAAGTATCACAGGCCAAATCAATTATTATTGGTACGAAGCAAACAGTGAAAGCTCTAAAGCGAGGTTCAGTAAAGGAAGTAGTCGTTGCAAAAGACGCAGATCCGATACTCACGTCAAGTGTTGTTTCACTTGCTGAAGATCAAGGCATCTCTGTCTCAATGGTTGAATCCATGAAAAAGCTCGGCAAAGCCTGCGGAATTGAGGTAGGAGCAGCCGCTGTTGCCATTATTTTATAACGTACTTTTGTTTTTGCGTAAGATTCCATCTTGTGTAAAGACATTGTTTTTTGCCTTTTGATGAACCACCTGGGTATGTGGGTTATAAAACGTAATGAAGGGAGGAAAAATTCATGCCTACAATTAATCAGCTAATTCGCAAAGGACGCGTGAGTAAAGTAGAAAACTCAAAGTCTCCTGCACTTAACAAAGGATACAACAGCTTTAAAAAAGAGCACACTAACGTATCTTCTCCACAAAAACGCGGGGTATGTACTCGTGTTGGTACAATGACACCGAAAAAACCGAACTCAGCACTTCGTAAATATGCTCGTGTTCGTTTGACTAACGGAATCGAGGTTACTGCTTACATTCCTGGTATCGGTCACAACCTGCAAGAGCACAGTGTTGTACTTATTCGCGGCGGACGTGTAAAAGACTTACCAGGGGTACGTTACCACATCGTTCGTGGTGCGCTTGATACTGCTGGAGTTGAAAACCGTGCACAAGGCCGTTCTAAATACGGTACGAAAAAACCTAAAGCAAAATAATATACGAAAATACGCATAATTGATGAAGGGAGGATATTCAGATGCCACGTAAAGGTCCTGTAGCAAAAAGAGATGTTTTACCTGATCCGATTTACAACTCTAAGCTTGTATCTCGTCTAATCAACAAAATGATGATCGATGGTAAAAAAGGTAAGTCTCAAACAATCCTATACAAGTCATTCGATATCATTAAAGAACGTACTGGCAATGATGCAATGGAGGTTTTCGAACAAGCATTGAAAAACATCATGCCTGTACTTGAAGTAAAAGCACGCCGTGTAGGTGGTGCGAACTACCAAGTTCCTGTAGAAGTTCGTCCTGAACGTCGTACGACTCTTGGACTTCGCTGGTTAGTTAACTACGCTCGTCTTCGCGGAGAAAAAACGATGGAAGAGCGTTTAGCTAACGAAATCCTTGACGCAGCTAACAACACTGGTGCTGCTGTTAAGAAACGTGAAGACACTCATAAGATGGCTGAAGCAAACAAAGCATTTGCTCACTATCGCTGGTAGGATTTATAGATTAACAAAACACAATTTCCTAATAAGGAAGGAGAAATTACCCAATGGCAAGAGAGTTCTCCTTAGAAAAAACTCGTAATATCGGTATCATGGCTCACATCGATGCCGGTAAAACGACTACTACAGAACGTATCTTGTTCTATACTGGTCGTATCCACAAAATTGGTGAAACTCATGAAGGAGCTTCACAAATGGACTGGATGGAGCAGGAACAAGAACGTGGTATCACAATCACTTCCGCTGCGACAACTGCTCAGTGGAAAGGATACCGCGTAAACATCATCGATACTCCAGGACACGTAGACTTCACAGTTGAAGTTGAACGTTCTCTTCGTGTACTTGATGGTGCTGTTGCTGTACTTGACGCGCAATCAGGCGTTGAGCCTCAAACAGAAACTGTTTGGCGTCAGGCAACAACTTATGGAGTACCGCGTATCGTTTTTGTTAACAAAATGGACAAAATCGGTGCAGACTTCCTTTACTCTGTAGGAACTTTAAGAGACCGTCTTCAAGCAAACGCTCATGCAATTCAATTGCCGATCGGTGCTGAAGATAACTTCGAAGGTATCATTGACCTTGTAGAAAACGTTGCGTATTTCTACGAAGATGACCTCGGAACTCGTTCTGATGCAAAAGAAATCCCTGAAGAGTACAAAGAGCAAGCTGAAGAGCTTCGCAACAGCCTTATTGAAGCTGTATGTGAGCTTGATGAAGAGCTTATGGATAAGTACCTTGAGGGTGAAGAAATCACAATTGACGAGTTAAAAGCAGGAATTCGTAAAGGTACATTAAATGTTGAATTCTACCCTGTTCTTGTTGGTTCTGCCTTCAAAAACAAAGGTGTTCAACTAGTACTTGATGCTGTTCTTGACTACCTTCCTGCACCAACTGATGTTGCTGCAATCAAAGGTACACGTCCTGATACAAATGAAGAGATTGAGCGTCATTCTTCTGACGAAGAGCCATTCTCTGCATTAGCATTTAAGGTTATGACTGACCCTTACGTTGGTAAGTTGACGTTCTTCCGTGTGTACTCTGGAACACTTGATTCTGGTTCATACGTGAAAAACTCTACTAAAGGCAAACGTGAGCGTGTTGGACGTATTCTTCAAATGCACGCTAACAGCCGTGAAGAAATCTCTACTGTATACGCAGGGGATATCGCAGCTGCTGTAGGTCTAAAAGATACAACTACTGGAGATACTCTATGTGATGAAAAGGATCTTGTTATCCTTGAGTCAATGGAATTCCCAGAACCAGTTATCGACGTTGCTATTGAGCCTAAATCAAAAGCTGACCAAGATAAAATGGGTATCGCTTTAGCGAAACTTGCTGAAGAAGATCCTACATTCCGTACTCAAACAAACCCAGAAACTGGGCAAACGATCATCTCTGGTATGGGTGAACTTCACCTTGATATCATTGTTGACCGTATGAAACGCGAATTTAAAGTAGAAGCCAATGTTGGTGCTCCTCAAGTTGCGTACCGTGAAACATTCCGTACCGGTGCAAAAGTTGAAGGTAAATTCGTACGTCAGTCTGGTGGACGCGGTCAGTTCGGACACGTTTGGATCGAATTCGAACCAAACGAAGAAGGCGCTGGCTTTGAATTTGAAAATGCGATTGTCGGTGGGGTCGTTCCTCGTGAATATATCCCAGCTGTTCAAGCAGGTCTGGAAGATGCACTTGAAAATGGTGTGCTAGCAGGCTTCCCGCTTATCGACATTAAAGCTAAACTTTTCGACGGTTCTTACCATGATGTTGACTCAAACGAAATGGCATTTAAAGTTGCTGCTTCTATGGCATTGAAAAATGCAGTCAGCAAATGTAACCCAGTTCTTCTTGAACCAATCATGAAAGTAGAAGTGGTTATTCCAGAAGAATACATGGGAGATATCATGGGTGATATCACTTCACGTCGCGGACGCGTAGAAGGTATGGAAGCACGTGGTAACGCTCAAGTTGTTCGCGCTATGGTTCCTCTTGCTGAAATGTTCGGTTACGCTACTGCACTTCGTTCTAATACGCAAGGTCGCGGTACGTTCACTATGCACATGGATCACTACGAAGAAGTGCCGAAGAGCGTCGCAGAAGAAATTATCAAAAAAAATAAAGGCGAATAATTGATTTTGCCGCTTAACTCAAGTATAACTACTATTGTAAGATGAGGAAGTGAAAGCTTTCTTTCACTTCCTATCACTCTATACATTACTAATTAAAAGCTCTTAAGGAGGATTTTAGAATGGCTAAAGAAAAATTCGACCGTTCCAAATCACATGCCAATATTGGTACAATTGGACACGTTGACCATGGTAAAACAACTTTAACTGCTGCTATCACAACAGTACTTCATAAGAAATCTGGTAAAGGTACAGCTATGGCGTACGATCAAATTGATGGTGCTCCAGAAGAACGCGAGCGCGGTATCACAATCTCTACTGCACACGTTGAGTACGAAACTGAAACTCGTCACTATGCACACGTTGACTGCCCAGGACACGCTGACTATGTTAAAAACATGATCACTGGTGCTGCGCAAATGGACGGAGCTATCCTTGTAGTATCTGCTGCTGATGGCCCAATGCCACAAACTCGTGAGCACATCCTTCTTTCTAAAAACGTTGGTGTACCATACATCGTTGTATTCTTAAACAAATGCGACATGGTAGACGACGAAGAACTTCTTGAACTAGTTGAAATGGAAGTTCGCGATCTTCTTAGCGAATACGACTTCCCTGGCGATGATGTACCAGTTGTTAAAGGTTCTGCTCTTAAAGCTCTTGAAGGAGACGCTGAGTGGGAAGCTAAAATCTTCGAACTTATGGATGCGGTTGATGAGTACATCCCAACTCCAGAACGCGACACTGAAAAACCATTCATGATGCCAGTTGAGGACGTATTCTCAATCACTGGTCGTGGTACAGTTGCTACTGGCCGTGTAGAACGCGGACAAGTTAAAGTCGGTGACGAAGTTGAAATCATCGGTCTTCAAGAAGAGAACAAGAAAACAACTGTTACAGGTGTTGAAATGTTCCGTAAGCTTCTTGATTACGCTGAAGCTGGTGACAACATTGGTGCCCTTCTTCGCGGTGTATCTCGTGAAGAAATCCAACGTGGTCAAGTACTTGCTAAACCAGGTACAATCACTCCACACAGCAAATTCAAAGCTGAAGTTTACGTTCTTTCTAAAGAAGAGGGTGGACGTCATACTCCATTCTTCTCTAACTACCGTCCTCAGTTCTACTTCCGTACAACTGACGTAACTGGTATCATCCATCTTCCAGAAGGCGTAGAAATGGTTATGCCTGGAGATAACACTGAAATGAACGTTGAACTTATTTCTACAATCGCTATCGAAGAAGGAACTCGTTTCTCTATTCGTGAAGGCGGACGTACTGTTGGTTCAGGCGTTGTTTCTACAATCACTGAGTAATAGTATGATTTTAAACGAGACCCCTGCGGGTCTCGTTTTTTGTTTGCTTATCTTTTTCTTGTATAATAGGATCTATCATATTCGAGGGGTTAATATTTATGATTCCTGAAAAGAAATCAATCGCAATCATGAAAGAATTAAGCATTGGAAATACAAAGCAAATGCTGATGATTAATGGAGTTGACGAGAAAAATCCATTGCTGCTTTTTTTACATGGCGGGCCGGGAACGCCGCAAATCGGATATGTTAGACATTATCAAAAAGAGCTGGAACAGTATTTTACAGTAGTTCATTGGGATCAGAGAGGATCGGGGCTTTCTTATTCTAAACGAATTTCGCATCACTCTATGACAATAAATCACTTCATTAAAGATACAATTCAAGTCACTCAATGGCTTTTAGCTCATTTTTCAAAATCAAAACTTTACCTAGCCGGTCATTCTTGGGGGTCAATATTGGCGCTTCATGTGCTGCAGGAGTGTCCTGATTTATTTTACGCGTATTATGGAATCAGCCAGGTTGTTAACCCTCACGATGAAGAATCAACTGCTTATCAACATATTCGTGAAATTTCTGAATCAAAAAAAGCCAGCATATTATCTTTCCTCACACGTTTCATTGGTGCTCCGCCTTGGAAGCAGGATATCCAGCACCTTATCTATCGGTTTTGTGTCGAGCTAAGCAGGGGAGGATTCACTCGCCGTCATCGTCAATCTCTAGCTGTATTATTTCAAATGCTTACCGGCAATGAGTATGGAGTGCGGAACATGCACAGCTTCCTCAATGGATTGCGCTTCAGTAAAAAACATTTAACTGATGAGTTGTACCGGTTTAATGCTTTTACATCAGTTCCTTCTATTAAAGTACCGTGTGTTTTCATTTCAGGGAAACATGACTTAATTGTTCCTGCTGAAATATCGAAACAGTATTATCAAGAACTTGAGGCACCGGAAAAGCGCTGGTTTCAATTTGAGAACTCAGCTCACACCCCGCATATTGAGGAGCCGTCATTATTCGCGAACACATTAAGTCGACATGCACGACACCATTTATGATAGATCCTTGATAAATAAGAAAAACCCCTGTATAATAAAAAAAGTGTGCAAACCATGCATATTTTAAATAAGTCTTGCAACATGCGCCTATTTTCTGTATAATGGTGTATGTTGGTCTTTGACTGCGATGAAGTGAGAGGTTGCTGACACACCCGGCCGCTTTGCCATGGCAAGGTGTTCAGGTTTTTCTCACGGAGAACTGTCTAACGTGATGTAGGCGAAAAGGAGGGAAAATAATGGCAAAACAAAAAATTCGTATTCGTTTGAAAGCATATGATCATAGAATCCTTGATCAATCTGCAGAGAAGATTGTTGAAACGGCAAAACGTTCTGGTGCCAGCGTATCTGGTCCGATTCCGTTGCCAACTGAAAAATCAGTTTACACAATCCTTCGTGCGGTGCACAAATACAAAGATTCTCGTGAGCAATTTGAAATGCGTACACATAAACGTTTAATCGACATTGTGAACCCAACACCACAAACTGTTGATGCTCTTATGCGATTAGACTTACCATCTGGTGTCGATATCGAAATTAAACTTTAATTCTAAAATATAGAATGATCTTAATAGGAGGTGTGACGAATGACCAAAGGAATCTTAGGAAGAAAAATTGGTATGACGCAAGTATTCGCTGAGAATGGTGATCTTATTCCGGTAACTGTTATCGAGGCTGCTCCAAACGTTGTTCTTCAAAAGAAAACAGCTGAAAACGACGGTTACGAAGCAATCCAGCTTGGTTTTGACGACAAGCGTGAAAAGCTTTCTAACAAACCTGAAAAAGGACACGTTGCAAAAGCGGAAACTGCTCCTAAGCGCTTCGTTAAAGAATTACGCGGAGTGGAAATGGATGCGTATGAAGTTGGTCAGGAAGTCAAGGTTGAAATTTTCTCTGCTGGAGAAATCGTAGATGTAACAGGAGTATCTAAAGGTAAAGGTTTCCAAGGTGCGATCAAGCGCCACGGACAATCTCGCGGACCTATGTCTCACGGTTCACGCTACCACCGTCGTCCTGGTTCAATGGGACCTGTAGATCCTAACCGTGTATTCAAAGGTAAATTATTACCTGGACGTATGGGCGGAGAGCAAATCACTGTTCAAAACCTTGAAATCGTAAAAGTTGATGCAGAACGCAATCTTCTTTTGATCAAAGGTAACGTACCTGGTGCGAAGAAATCTTTAATCACTGTTAAAAGTGCTGTTAAATCTAAATAATTCTCTTAGGAAAGGAGGAAATTGATTATGCCAAAAGTAGCATTATACAACCAAAACGGTTCTACTGCTGGTGACATCGAATTAAACGCTTCTGTATTTGGTATCGAACCAAATGAGAGTGTTGTATTCGACGCTATTCTTATGCAAAGAGCTTCCTTACGTCAAGGAACTCACAAAGTAAAAAATCGTTCTGAAGTACGCGGCGGAGGTCGTAAACCATGGCGTCAAAAAGGTACTGGACGTGCCCGTCAAGGTTCAATCCGTTCACCGCAATGGCGCGGAGGTGGTGTCGTATTCGGCCCAACACCACGCAGCTATTCTTATAAATTACCTAAAAAAGTTCGCCGCTTGGCAATCAAATCAGTATTGTCTTCTAAAGTGATCGACAACAACATCATCGTTCTTGAAGATCTTACTCTTGATACGGCTAAAACAAAAGAAATGGCAGCTATCCTTAAAGGATTATCTGTTGAGAAAAAAGCTTTAATCGTAACTGCGGATGCAAACGAAGCAGTAGCATTATCTGCTCGTAACATTCCTGGAGTTACTGTTGTTGAAGCTAACGGAATCAACGTTTTAGACGTTGTCAACCACGAGAAGCTTCTGATTACAAAAGCAGCGGTTGAAAAAGTAGAGGAGGTGCTTGCATAATGAAAGATCCTCGTGATGTTCTAAAGCGCCCCGTCATTACTGAACGTTCTGCTGATTTAATGACTGAAAAAAAATATACTTTTGAAGTTGATGTAAGAGCTAACAAAACAGAAGTGAAAGACGCGGTTGAAAGCATCTTTGGAGTGAAAGTTGACAAAGTCAACATCATGAACTACAAAGGCAAATCAAAACGTGTTGGACGCTACACTGGTATGACTAGCCGTCGCAGAAAAGCGATCGTAAAACTTACTGCAGACAGCAAAGAAATCGAAATTTTTGAAGCTTAATTATCTGTAAAAAGAAGGAGGGAAATTCAAAATGGCGATTAAAAAGTATAAACCGACCTCTAATGGACGTCGTGGCATGACAACTTCAGATTTTGCTGAAATCACGACTGACAAGCCGGAAAAATCCTTGCTTGCTCCCCTTCACAAAAAAGGCGGACGTAACAACCAAGGTAAATTGACTGTACGTCACCAAGGTGGCGGACATAAACGCCAATACCGTGTTATCGACTTCAAACGCGATAAAGATGGTATACCTGGACGCGTTGCTACAGTTGAATACGATCCAAACCGTTCAGCTAACATCGCTCTAATCAACTATGCAGACGGAGAAAAACGTTACATTCTTGCTCCTAAAGGAATTCAAGTAGGTACTGAAATCATGTCAGGTCCTGAAGCTGACATTAAAGTAGGTAATGCACTTCCACTTATCAACATCCCTGTTGGTACAGTTGTGCATAACATTGAATTAAAACCTGGTAAAGGCGGACAGCTTGTACGTTCAGCTGGTACATCTGCTCAGGTTCTTGGTAAAGAAGGTAAATACGTTCTTGTACGTCTTAACTCTGGTGAAGTTCGCATGATCCTTTCTGCTTGCCGTGCTTCTATCGGTCAAGTAGGTAACGAACAGCACGAACTTATCAACATTGGTAAAGCTGGACGTTCTCGCTGGAAAGGCATCCGTCCTACAGTTCGTGGTTCTGTAATGAACCCTAACGATCACCCACACGGTGGTGGTGAAGGACGTGCGCCAATCGGACGTAAATCACCAATGTCTCCATGGGGCAAACCAACTCTTGGATTCAAGACTCGTAAGAAAAAGAATAAATCCGATAAATTTATCGTACGTCGTCGTAAAAATAAATAACGGGGTTGTCTACGGTTCTTTTCGGACCGTAGTGCAATCACGAAGGGAGGTTCCAAAATGGCTCGCAGCTTAAAAAAAGGACCATTTGTCGATGGACACTTGATGACTAAAATCGAGAAATTAAATGAAACAGACAAGAAACAAGTCGTAAAAACTTGGTCTCGTCGTTCTACTATTTTCCCACAGTTTATTGGTCACACAATCGCAGTCTATGACGGACGTAAACACGTGCCTGTATTCATTTCTGAAGATATGGTAGGGCACAAGTTGGGTGAATTCGCTCCAACTCGTACGTACAAAGGTCATGCTAGTGATGACAAAAAAACAAGACGCTAAGAGAGGAGGCTTTTAAATGCAAGCTAAAGCTGTTGCAAGAACAGTCCGTATTGCTCCTCGTAAAGCACGTCTAGTAATGGACCTGATTCGAGGCAAGCAAGTAGGTGAGGCAGTATCAATCTTGAACCTTACACCAAGAGCTGCTTCTCCAATTATCGAGAAAGTATTAAAATCCGCTATTGCAAATGCTGAGCATAACTATGAAATGGACGCTAACAACCTGGTTATTTCTCAAGCATTCGTTGACGAAGGCCCTACGTTAAAAAGATTTCGCCCACGTGCTATGGGACGTGCGAGCCAAATCAACAAACGTACGAGCCACATTACAATCGTTGTATCAGAAAAGAAGGAGGGATAAGTAGTGGGTCAAAAGGTAAATCCAGTCGGTCTTCGTATCGGAGTCATTCGTGATTGGGAATCTAAGTGGTACGCTGGTAAAGATTACGCTGACTTCCTGCACGAAGATTTAAAAATTCGTGAATACATTAGCAAACGCCTTTCTGACGCTTCTGTTTCTAAAGTAGAAATCGAGCGTGCAGCAAACCGCGTTAACATTACGATCCACACAGCTAAGCCTGGTATGGTTATCGGTAAAGGCGGTTCTGAAGTCGAAGCACTTCGCAAAGCCCTTAACAGCCTTACTGGCAAGCGTGTACACATTAACATTCTTGAAATCAAAAGAGCAGATCTTGATGCACAGCTAGTTGCTGACAACATCGCTCGTCAATTAGAAAACCGTGTTTCTTTCCGCCGTGCGCAGAAACAACAAATCCAACGTACTATGCGTGCTGGAGCACAAGGTGTGAAAACAATGGTTTCTGGTCGTCTTGGCGGTGCAGATATCGCTCGTTCTGAATACTACAGTGAAGGAACTGTTCCATTGCACACATTACGTGCGGACATTGACTATGCAACATCTGAAGCTGACACTACTTACGGTAAGCTTGGTGTGAAAGTCTGGATCTATCGTGGAGAGGTTCTTCCTACTAAGAAGAAAACTGAGGAAGGAGGAAAATAATATGTTATTACCAAAACGCGTTAAATATCGCAGAGAGCATCGCGGAAAAATGCGTGGCCGTGCGAAAGGCGGTACTGAAGTACATTTCGGTGAATTCGGTATCCAAGCTCTTGAAGCTTCTTGGATTACTAACCGTCAAATCGAAGCTGCACGTATTGCGATGACTCGTTACATGAAACGTGGCGGTAAAGTTTGGATCAAAATTTTCCCTTCTAAACCTTACACTGCTAAACCACTTGAGGTACGTATGGGATCCGGTAAAGGGGCTCCTGAAGGTTGGGTAGCTGTTGTAAAACCGGGCAAAGTTTTATTTGAAATTTCTGGTGTGTCTGAAGAGGTTGCTCGTGAAGCGCTTCGCCTTGCATCTCACAAATTGCCAATTAAAACGAAGTTCGTAAAACGTGAAGAAATTGGTGGTGAATCAAATGAAAGCTAATGAAATTCGTGACCTTACCACTGCTGAAATTGAACAAAAAGTAAAGTCTCTTAAAGAAGAACTTTTCAATCTTCGCTTTCAATTAGCGACAGGACAACTTGAAAATACTGCTCGCATTCGTGAAGTGCGCAAAGCTATCGCGCGCATGAAAACTGTGATTCGTGAAAGAGAAATTGCTGCTAATAAATAATCACTGAGGGGAGGTCGTGAGCATGAGCGAACGTAACCAACGCAAAGTTTACCAAGGCCGTGTTGTTTCTGACAAAATGGATAAAACCATTACTGTTGTTGTTGAGACATACAAAAAACATACACTTTACGGTAAACGCGTAAAATACTCAAAAAAATTCAAAGCACATGATGAAAATAATCAAGCTAAAATCGGTGACATCGTTAAGATCATGGAAACTCGTCCATTGTCTGCAACTAAGCGTTTCCGTCTAGTTGAAGTTGTCGAAGAAGCTGTTATTATCTAATAAAGTTCGGAATTCTTTTTCCGAAGGGAGGTAACAAATAATGATTCAACAAGAGACTCGTTTAAAAGTAGCTGACAACTCTGGCGCACGTGAAGTACTTACTATTAAAGTTCTTGGTGGTTCTGGACGTAAAACAGCTAACATTGGTGATGTAATTGTTTGCACGGTTAAACAAGCAACACCAGGAGGCGTTGTCAAAAAAGGTGAAGTCGTAAAAGCTGTTATCGTTCGCACTAAAAGCGGAGCGCGCAGAAGTGACGGTTCATACATCAGCTTCGATGAGAATGCATGTGTTATCATCCGTGACGACAAGAGCCCACGCGGAACTCGTATCTTCGGACCAGTTGCTCGTGAATTGCGTGAAAACAACTTTATGAAAATTGTTTCTCTAGCTCCAGAAGTTATCTAATGAAATAAATGCCTTACTCAAGGAGGTGCGATCAGGATGCATGTAAAAAAAGGCGATAAAGTTATGGTTATCTCTGGTAAAGATAAAGGCAAACAAGGAACAATCCTTGCTGCTTTCCCTAAAAAGGACCGCGTTTTAGTTGAAGGTGTTAACATGGTAAAGAAACACTCTAAACCAACTCAAGCTAACCCTCAAGGCGGTATTTCTAATCAAGAGGCGCCAATTCATGTATCAAACGTTATGCCGCTCGATCCTAAAACAGGTGAAGTGACTCGCGTAGGATACAAAGTGGAAGATGGCAAAAAAGTTCGTGTAGCAAAAAAATCTGGGCAAGTTCTAGATAAATAGTATTAAAAGGAAGGGAGGTCTATCTCATGAACCGCCTTAAAGAAAAGTACAATAAAGAAATTGCACCTGCTTTAATGACTAAGTTCAACTATGATTCAGTCATGCAAGTGCCTAAAATCGAAAAAATCGTAATCAACATGGGTGTTGGTGACGCTGTTCAAAACGCCAAAGCAATCGACAGTGCTGTTGAAGAATTAACGTTTATCGCAGGTCAAAAACCTGTCGTTACTCGTGCGAAGAAATCAATTGCTGGATTCCGTCTTCGTGAGGGAATGCCTATCGGTGCGAAAGTAACTCTTCGCGGAGAGCGCATGTATGATTTCCTTGATAAACTTATTTCTGTATCTTTACCGCGTGTACGTGACTTCCGCGGGGTTTCTAAAAAATCTTTCGACGGTCGCGGTAACTACACACTTGGTATCAAAGAACAGTTAATCTTCCCTGAAATTGACTACGATAAAGTAACAAAGGTTCGCGGAATGGACATCGTTATCGTAACAACTGCTAATACTGACGAAGAAGCTCGTGAGCTATTAACTCAAGTAGGTATGCCGTTCCAGAAATAATCAATGAAAGGGAGGCGAAATCGTGGCTAAAAAGTCTATGATTGCGAAACAACAACGTACACCAAAGTTTAAAGTACAAGAGTACACACGCTGTGAACGCTGCGGACGTCCGCATTCAGTCATTCGTAAATTTAAACTTTGCCGTATTTGTTTCCGTGAGCTTGCATATAAAGGACAAATTCCTGGCGTGAAAAAAGCCAGCTGGTAATCCCCAAGAAAGGGAAGGAGGTAATTATATAATGGTTATGACAGATCCAATTGCAGATATGCTAACTCGTATTCGCAATGCAAACATGGTACGTCATGAGAAGCTTGAAATTCCTGCTTCTAAATTGAAAAGAGAAATTGCTGAAATTTTAAAGCGTGAAGGTTTCATTCGTGACGTTGAGTTCGTAGAAGACAGCAAACAAGGTATCATCCGCGTTTTCTTGAAATACGGACAAAACAACGAGCGCGTTATCACTGGTCTTAAAAGAATCAGCAAGCCTGGTTTGCGTGTTTATGCTAAATCTAATGAAGTACCTCGCGTACTTAACGGTCTTGGAATCGCGATTATTTCTACATCACAAGGTGTTTTAACGGACAAAGAAGCCCGTGCAAAACAAGCTGGTGGAGAAGTTCTAGCATACGTTTGGTAAGAAGTTTAACATGAATGGAGGTGTTTGGTATGTCTCGTGTAGGTAAGAAGCTACTTGAGATTCCTTCTGATGTTACAGTAACGTTAAATGATAACAACACTGTAGCTGTGAAAGGACCAAAAGGAGAATTAACTCGTACGTTTCACCCTGATATGGAGATTAAAGTAGAGGACAATGTGCTTACAGTCGCTCGTCCTTCTGATCAAAAAGAGCACCGTGCCCTGCATGGTACGACTCGCAGTCTGCTTGGCAACATGGTTGAAGGTGTATCTAAAGGATTTGAAAGAGGTTTGGAATTAGTCGGTGTCGGTTACCGTGCTTCTAAATCCGGAAATAAACTTGTTTTAAACGTTGGATACTCTCATCCTGTTGAGATCGTTCCTGAAGAAGGCATCGAAATCGAAGTTCCTTCTCAAACAAAAGTAGTTGTAAAAGGTACAGACAAAGAACGCGTAGGAGCTATTGCTGCTAACATCCGCGCTGTACGTTCTCCAGAGCCTTACAAAGGTAAAGGAATCCGCTACGAAGGTGAAGTTGTTCGCCGTAAAGAAGGTAAATCTGCTAAGTAAGATCGCTTAAAGTGAAGAAAGGAGTGACCTAGATGATTACGAAAACTAGCAAAAATGCTGCTCGTCTTAAAAGACACGCTCGTGTTCGCGCTAAACTTTCCGGTACTGCTGAAAGACCGCGCCTGAACGTTTTCCGTTCTAACAAGCACATTTACGCTCAAATCATCGATGATGTAAATGGTGTAACACTTGCTAGTGCATCTACTCTCGATAAAGACTTGAACGTTGAAAGCACTGGAGATACTTCTGCTGCTACTAAAGTTGGAGAATTAGTTGCAAAACGCGCTGCTGAAAAAGGCATTTCTGACGTAGTATTTGACCGTGGCGGATACTTATACCATGGACGTGTAAAAGCTTTGGCTGATGCCGCTCGTGAAGCTGGACTTAAATTTTAATAAAAGAAGGAGGGACACATGATTATGCGTCGTATTGACCCAAGCAAATTAGAGTTAGAAGAACGCTTAGTTACGGTTAACCGCGTAGCGAAAGTTGTTAAAGGTGGTCGTCGTTTCCGCTTCGCAGCTCTAGTCGTTGTCGGTGACAAAAACGGACACGTAGGATTCGGTACTGGTAAAGCACAAGAAGTACCAGAAGCGATCCGCAAAGCTGTTGAAGATGCGAAAAAGAATTTGATTGAAGTACCAATGGTTGGAACTACAATTCCACACGAAATCATCGGACGTTTCGGTGCAGGTAACATCTTGTTAAAACCTGCTTCTGAAGGTACTGGAGTTATCGCTGGAGGCCCTGTACGTGCGGTACTTGAGCTAGCTGGTGTAGCTGATATCCTTTCTAAGTCTTTAGGTTCTAACACACCGATCAACATGATTCGTGCAACACTTCAAGGTTTAAGTGAACTTAAACGTGCTGAAGACGTTGCGAAGCTTCGTGGAAAATCTGTAGAAGAACTGTTAGGATAAGGAGGGAACATTAATGGCTAAATTAGAAATTACCCTCAAACGAAGTGTAATCGGTCGCCCGGAAGACCAACGCGTTACTGTAAGAACACTTGGTTTAAAGAAAACAAACCAAACTGTTGTTCATGAAGACAACGCTGCGATCCGTGGTATGATTAATAAAGTATCTCATTTAGTTTCTGTTAAAGAACAATAAAAATATTTGATCGGATAAGGAGGTGTCCTAATGAAACTTCATGAATTAAAACCTTCAGAAGGTTCACGCAAAACGCGTAATCGCGTAGGTCGTGGTATTGGTTCTGGCAACGGTAAAACAGCTGGTAAAGGTCACAAAGGTCAAAACGCTCGTTCTGGCGGCGGTGTACGCCCTGGTTTCGAGGGGGGACAAATGCCTTTATTCCAACGTCTTCCTAAACGCGGTTTCACTAACATCAACCGCAAGGAATACGCTGTAGTCAACCTAGACAAATTGAACGGTTTTGCAGAAGGAACGGAAGTCACTCCTGAACTTCTTCTAGAGACTGGTGTTATTAGCAAACTTAATGCAGGAGTAAAGATTCTTGGCAACGGTAAATTAGAGAAAAAATTAACTGTAAAAGCCAATAAATTCTCTGCTTCTGCGAAAGAAGCTGTTGAAGCTGCTGGCGGTACAGCTGAGGTGATCTAACTTGTTTAAAACAATCTCCAACTTTATGCGTGTGAGTGATATCAGGAATAAAATCATATTCACTTTACTCATGCTTATCGTCTTTCGCATAGGTGCGTTTATTCCTGTGCCTTATGTTAACGCTGAAGCGTTACAGGCGCAGTCTCAAATGGGTGTTTTTGATCTCCTTAATACATTTGGCGGCGGTGCGCTTTACCAATTTTCCATTTTCGCAATGGGAATTACTCCTTATATCACGGCTTCGATCATCATTCAGCTGCTTCAGATGGATGTTGTACCGAAGTTTACCGAGTGGTCTAAGCAAGGTGAAGTTGGCCGCCGTAAATTAGCTCAGTTCACAAGGTACTTTACGATTGTGCTTGGTTTCATCCAAGCGTTAGGTATGTCATATGGATTCAACAATCTGGCAAACGGTATGCTGATCGAAAAATCCGGTGTATCGACATATCTTATCATTGCTTTAGTGCTCACTGGCGGAACTGCCTTTTTAATGTGGCTTGGGGAACAAATTACTTCTCATGGAGTAGGCAACGGAATATCGATCATTATCTTCGCGGGGATTGTGTCTAGTATTCCAAAAACAATTGGGCAAATATATGAGACTCAATTTGTCGGTAGCAACGATCAGTTGTTTATTCATATTGTGAAAATCGCACTTCTTGTGATTGCGATTTTAGCAGTTATTGTTGGAGTTATTTTCATTCAGCAAGCCGTACGGAAAATTGCGATTCAATATGCTAAAGGCACAGGTCGTTCACCTGCTGGCGGAGGTCAGTCTACACACCTTCCATTGAAAGTGAATCCTGCAGGGGTTATTCCGGTAATCTTTGCGGTTGCGTTTTTGATAACGCCGCGGACGATCGCGTCATTCTTTGGAACAAACGATGTGACAAAGTGGATTCAAAACAACTTTGATAATACGCATCCGGTGGGTATGGCGATATATGTTGCGTTGATTATTGCCTTTACGTACTTTTATGCTTTTGTACAGGTAAACCCTGAACAAATGGCTGATAACCTTAAAAAACAGGGTGGCTATATCCCGGGGGTTCGTCCAGGGAAAATGACTCAAGATAGAATTACGAGCATTTTGTATCGACTTACGTTTGTGGGTTCTATATTCTTAGCCGTGATTTCCATTCTTCCTATCTTTTTCATTCAATTCGCTGGATTGCCTCAAAGTGCACAAATTGGCGGAACATCTTTGTTAATTGTTGTCGGGGTAGCCTTGGAGACAATGAAACAACTAGAAAGCCAGTTGGTGAAACGAAACTACCGTGGATTTATGAAAAACTAGAGGAAATGGATTTATCCATTCCCTCTTAATAAAGAGAGGACGGGGGAAATCCGAATGAACTTAGTCTTAATGGGGCTTCCTGGTGCCGGTAAAGGCACACAGGGCGAACGAATTGTTGAGGATTATGGGATTCCTCATATCTCAACAGGAGATATGTTCCGTGCTGCTATGAAAGAAGAAACACCACTCGGACTCGAAGCAAAATCTTATATTGATAAGGGAGAGCTCGTACCTGACGAAGTCACAATCGGAATTGTAAAAGAGAGACTTGGCAAAGATGATTGTGAAAGAGGTTTTCTTCTGGACGGATTTCCGCGAACAGTCGCTCAAGCCGAAGCTCTTGAAGAAATTCTTGAGGAATACGGCAAGCCGATTGATTATGTCATTAACATTGAAGTCGACAAAGACGCTCTTATGGAACGTCTGACTGGACGCAGAATTTGCAGTGTTTGCGGCACAACCTATCATTTAGTCTTTAATCCGCCGAAAACGCCGGGTATTTGTGATAAAGACGGAGGCGAACTCTATCAACGGGCAGATGATAATGAGGAAACCGTCTCTAAACGGCTTGAGGTAAACATGAAGCAAACTCAGCCTTTACTCGATTTCTATTCAGAGAAAGGTTATCTTGCAAACGTGAATGGCCAACAGGACATTCAAGACGTTTATGCAGATGTGAAGGATCTTCTTGGAGGATTAAAAAAATGATTATCTGTAAAACCCCACGTGAACTTGGTATCATGCGGGAAGCAGGGCGAATCGTGGCTTTAACTCATGAAGAGTTAAAAAGGCACATTAAACCAGGAATCTCGACAAAAGAATTGGATCAAATTGCCGAACGTTTTATTAAGAAGCAGGGTGCAATCCCATCTTTTAAGGGGTATAATGGGTTTCGCGGGAGCATTTGCGTATCAGTTAATGAAGAACTGGTTCACGGCATACCTGGCAGCAGGGTGCTGAAGGACGGTGACATCATCAGTATTGATATCGGTGCTAAATTAAATGGTTATCATGGTGACTCTGCATGGACATATCCGGTAGGAAACATCAGCGATGATGACAAAAAACTTCTGGAAGTGACAGAGGAGTCTTTATATAAAGGCTTGCAGGAAGCAAAACCAGGTGAACGTTTGTCGAATATTTCCCACGCAATACAAACGTATGTCGAAAATGAGCAGTTTTCAGTTGTTAGGGAGTATGTCGGACATGGTGTTGGTCAAGACTTGCATGAGGACCCGCAAATTCCTCATTACGGTCCGCCCAACAAAGGACCACGGCTTAAACCTGGCATGGTTCTCGCTATTGAACCTATGGTGAACGCTGGCAGCCGCTACGTGAAAACATTGGCTGATAACTGGACGGTTGTTACGGTAGATGGGAAAAAGTGTGCTCATTTTGAACATACGATTGCGATTACGGAAACGGGTTTTGATATACTGACGAGAGTCTAGATGATGAAAATAATTCCGAAGACAGATGTTTTTCAAGCTTGATAGGGCAGAAAGCTTGGGGGAACATTGGCAAGACCGAATTCATCTTGCTGCTTGTCGTTGGAATTTTAACCATCATCAATGTACTAACAGCAGACGGAGAAAAGCGTACATTTCATTCTCCTAAGAAAAAGAATATCAATCATTTAACCCTTTATGATTGCGTATCTCCGGAAGTTCAGAACAGTATAAACGAAACAGGGCGTGTGACAAACTTCTTTTGAAATTTGTCAGAAAGCAAGTTACTGATTTGAAGAAGGGAGAACACTTGAATGGCGAAAGACGATGTAATTGAAGTGGAAGGTACTATAGTCGAAACACTGCCAAACGCGATGTTCAAAGTTGAACTTGAAAATGGCCACACTGTTTTGGCTCATGTATCTGGTAAAATCCGCATGCACTTCATTCGCATTTTACCTGGAGACAAAGTTACGGTAGAATTATCTCCATATGACTTAACTCGTGGCAGGATTACGTACCGTTACAAATAAAGCACTCCGGAAACTGAAGGAGGTTGGAAACACATGAAAGTGAGACCATCAGTTAAACCAATCTGCGAAAAATGTAAAGTTATTCGCAGAAAAGGAAAAGTAATGGTGATCTGTGAAAATCCAAAGCATAAACAAAAACAAGGATAATTTATAAGGAGGTGCCCAGAGAATGGCTCGTATTGCTGGTGTAGATATCCCACGTGACAAACGTGTTGTTATTTCTTTAACATACATCTTCGGAATTGGCCGCACAACGGCTCAGCAAGTTTTAAAAGAAGCTGGAGTTTCAGAAGATACTCGTGTGCGCGATCTTACTGAAGAAGAACTTGGTAAAATCCGTGATATTATTGACAAACTGAAAGTAGAAGGTGACCTTCGCCGTGAAGTTTCTCTTAATATCAAACGTCTGATCGAAATCGGAAGCTACCGCGGAATCCGTCATCGCAGAGGATTACCTGTTCGCGGACAAAACTCTAAAAACAACGCGCGTACTCGTAAAGGTCCGCGTCGTACTGTAGCTAACAAGAAAAAATAAGTAAGGGAGGTTCTTAAACAATGGCTGCTGCTCGTAAATCTAACACGCGTAAACGTCGCGTGAAAAAGAATATTGAGTCTGGAATTGCTCATATTCGTTCAACTTTCAATAACACGATCGTTACGATCACTGACACTCATGGTAATGCTATTTCTTGGTCTAGTGCCGGAGCTTTAGGATTCAGAGGTTCTCGTAAATCTACTCCTTTTGCTGCGCAAATGGCTGCAGAAACAGCTGCTAAAGGTTCAATCGAACATGGTCTTAAAACTCTAGAGGTTACTGTTAAAGGACCTGGTTCAGGCCGTGAAGCTGCAATCCGTGCACTTCAAGCTGCTGGACTAGAAGTCACTGCTATCAGAGACGTAACTCCTGTTCCTCATAACGGATGCCGTCCACCAAAACGTCGCCGCGTGTAATTTGTTTGTATAGATTTTGTGTCCCTGTCAATAATGGGTTATGATACAGTTATTTATGAAACGAATGCACCGACTCGTTGCCTGAGCACATACGGGACTAAACAATGGGGAATTTCGGATGGAATCTCATATGATTCTATTCGAGGTTTCGACGTTTTGAAGGAGGGTTTTAAGTAATGATCGAGATTGAAAAACCAAAAATCGAAACGGTTGAAATCAGCGACGATGCCAAATTTGGTAAGTTTGTCGTAGAGCCACTTGAGCGTGGATATGGTACAACTCTGGGTAACTCCTTACGTCGTATCCTCTTATCCTCACTCCCTGGTGCCGCTGTAACATCAATCCAGATAGATGGTGTACTGCACGAATTCTCGACAATTGAAGGCGTTGTGGAAGATGTTACAACGATTATCTTACACATTAAAAAGCTTGCATTGAAAATCTACTCTGATGAAGAGAAGACGCTAGAAATTGATGTACAGGGTGAAGGAACTGTAACGGCAGCTGATATTACACACGATAGTGATGTAGAGATCTTAAATCCTGATCTTCATATCGCGACTCTTGGTGAGAATGCGAGTTTCCGAGTTCGCCTTACTGCTCAAAGAGGACGTGGGTATACGCCTGCTGACGCAAACAAGAGAGACGATCAGCCAATCGGCGTGATTCCGATCGATTCTATCTATACGCCAGTTTCTCGTGTATCTTATCAGGTAGAGAACACTCGTGTAGGCCAAGTTGCAAACTATGATAAACTTACACTTGATGTTTGGACTGATGGAAGCACTGGACCGAAAGAAGCAATTGCGCTTGGTTCAAAGATTTTAACTGAACACCTTAATATATTCGTTGGTTTAACTGACGAAGCTCAACATGCTGAAATCATGGTTGAAAAAGAAGAAGATCAAAAAGAGAAAGTTCTTGAAATGACAATTGAAGAATTGGATCTTTCTGTTCGTTCTTACAACTGCTTAAAGCGTGCGGGTATTAACACGGTTCAAGAGCTTGCGAACAAGACGGAAGAAGATATGATGAAAGTTCGAAATCTAGGACGCAAATCACTTGAAGAAGTGAAAGCGAAACTAGAAGAACTTGGACTCGGACTTCGCAAAGACGATTGACTAGTTTCCCTTGTGAACTAGGATTTTCGTGTGTTTTTTATTCAGAAACAGCATTCCAATAAAGGAGGGGACATCACATGTCATACAGAAAACTAGGACGTACGAGTGCACAGCGTAAAGCTATGCTTCGTGATCTTACAACTGATTTGATCATCAACGAAAGAATCGAAACAACTGAAACACGTGCGAAAGAACTTCGCTCTGTAGTTGAAAAAATGATCACGCTTGGCAAACGCGGTGATCTTCACGCTCGCCGTCAAGCTGCTGCATACATCCGCAACGAGGTTGCAAACGAAGAAAATAACCAAGATGCACTTCAAAAATTATTCTCTGACATTGCAACTCGTTACGAGGAGCGCCAAGGCGGATACACACGTATTATGAAGCTTGGTCCTCGCCGTGGTGACGGAGCACCAATGGCAATTATCGAATTGGTTTAATCACATATTTTTGTGTATCTAAAGAAGGGCGGGACAGTTTCTAACTGGATCTATGCCCTTTTTTTAGATACTGCAACTTTTAATAGAGAGAAAAGCAGAGCATTAGCTGAGAGGAGGCCGGTTTTCCATGAATCAAAATCAGTTGATATCGGTAGAGGATATCGTATTTCGATATCGGAAGGACGCAGAAAGACGAGCACTAGACGGCGTCTCCCTGCAGGTGTATGAGGGTGAATGGCTTGCAATCGTAGGTCATAACGGTTCAGGGAAATCAACACTGGCCCGGGCATTGAATGGTTTAATTCTTCCTGAATCTGGCGACATTGAGGTTGCCGGGATTCAATTGACAGAGGAATCTGTTTGGGAAGTACGTAAGAAGATAGGTATGGTCTTTCAAAATCCGGATAACCAATTTGTCGGAACGACTGTTCGCGATGATGTGGCTTTTGGTTTAGAAAACAATGGTGTACCGCGGGAAGAAATGATTGAGAGAGTAGACTGGGCAGTAAAACAGGTGAATATGCAAGATTTTCTCGATCAAGAGCCGCACCATCTCTCCGGAGGCCAAAAGCAGAGAGTTGCGATTGCGGGGGTTATTGCCGCACGTCCTGATATTATTATCTTAGATGAAGCAACATCCATGCTTGATCCGATCGGGCGAGAAGAAGTGCTTGAAACGGTAAGACATTTAAAAGAGCAGGGCATGGCGACTGTCATATCCATTACACATGATCTGGATGAGGCAGCAAAAGCAGATAGGATCATTGTCATGAATGGCGGTAAAAAATATGCTGAAGGGCCGCCTGAAGAGATTTTTAAATTGAATAAAGAACTTGTTCGAATTGGGCTTGATTTACCCTTCTCATTCCAGCTTAGCCAGCTTTTAAGAGAAAATGGACTGGCTTTGGAAGAAAACCATTTGACTCAGGAAGGGCTGGTGAAAGAGCTGTGGACATTACAATCAAAGATGTAGAGCATCGCTATCAAATGAAGACGCCGTTTGAGCGCCTAGCACTATATGATATCAATGCATCGATTAAAGAAGGAAGCTACGTAGCCGTTATCGGGCATACAGGCTCTGGCAAGTCCACTCTTCTTCAGCACCTAAATGGTCTCCTGAAGCCGACGAAGGGACAGATATCACTAGGCAGCACTGTCATTCAGGCAGGGAAAAAGAATAAAGATCTGAAAAAACTTCGTAAAAAAGTCGGAATCGTTTTCCAATTTCCTGAGCATCAATTATTCGAAGAAACAGTTCTTAAAGATATTTCATTCGGGCCGATGAACTTTGGTGTTAAAAAAGAAGATGCTGAACAAAAAGCGAGAGAGATGCTGCAACTTGTAGGTTTATCAGAAGAGCTTTTGGACAGGTCACCCTTTGAATTAAGCGGGGGACAAATGCGCAGAGTTGCAATTGCCGGCGTACTTGCAATGGACCCTGAAGTGCTTGTTCTGGATGAACCGACTGCAGGATTGGACCCAAGAGGGCGAAAAGAGATTATGGACATGTTTTATGAGCTTCATCAACGGGGGAACCTGACGACGATCCTTGTGACACACAGCATGGAGGATGCAGCTGCATACGCTGATGAAATGATTGTTATGCATAAAGGAACGATACAAGCATCAGGCAGTCCGCGTGATCTGTTTTTAAAGGGTGAAGAGATGGCCGGCTGGGGGCTGGATCTTCCTGAAACAATAAAATTCCAAAGACACCTTGAAGCTGCACTGGGTGTGAGATTTAATGAGCCTATGCTCACAATCGAAGATGCCGCTGCTGAAATCCGTGCTCTTTTTCAGGGGGAGAAGACTTTATGATGGACAGCATGATTATCGGCAAGTATGTACCGGGTACTTCACTTGTGCACCGGCTTGACCCCAGAACAAAACTGATCACGATCTTTTTATTTGTCTGCATCGTATTCTTAGCCAATAATGTTCAGACATATGCGTTGCTTGGTTTATTTACAATTGGCGTCGTTTCTTTAACAAGAGTTCCTTTCTCTTTTTTAATGAAAGGACTGAAGCCAATCATCTGGATTGTCCTTTTTACGTTCCTTCTTCACATCCTTATGACACATGAAGGACCGGTTATCTTTCAAATAGGTTTTTTCAAAGTCTATGAGGGCGGTCTGGTTCAGGGGATATTCATTTCTCTTAGATTCGTCTATTTGATTTTAATCACAACCTTATTAACGCTTACGACCACACCGATTGAGATTACCGATGGAATGGAGCAGCTGCTGAACCCATTGAAAAAATTAAAGCTTCCTGTTCATGAGCTGGCTCTTATGATGTCAATTTCTTTACGGTTTATTCCGACACTGATGGAGGAGACAGATAAGATCATGAAGGCTCAGATGGCGCGAGGCGTTGATTTTACAAGCGGGCCTGTCAAAGATAGAGTGAAGGCTATTGTCCCGCTTCTTGTCCCGCTCTTCGTCAGCGCATTTAAACGCGCCGAAGAGCTTGCGGTTGCAATGGAAGCAAGAGGCTATCAAGGCGGAGAAGGACGTACGAAATATAGAAAGCTTGTATGGACAGGAAAAGACACTTCTGTCATTGTCAGCTTAATTGTATTAGCTGCTTTGTTATTTTTCTTAAGGGCTTAGAGGTGCTGTATGAGACTGAAATGCACGATTTCTTATGACGGACATTTGTTTAACGGTTATCAGGTTCAGCCGGGCAAAAGAACGGTTCAGGATGAACTGGAGAAGGCTTTGGCTGTCCTGCATAAGTCAAAAGACAGAATTCCGGTCGTTTCGTCTGGAAGAACAGACAGCGGGGTTCACGCAGCCGGACAGGTGATTCATTTTGACACTCCGCTGTCTATCCCGGCTGAGAGATGGCCACATGCCTTAAATGCACTGCTTCCGGACGATATCGCAGTCAAACAGGCAGAAATTGCGGATGATGGGTTCCATGCACGATTTAGCGCAGTCAAAAAAGAATATCGCTACTTTGTATACACGGAGAAACACCCGGACGTATTTAAACGGCATTACGCTTACCATTTTTCATATCGCCTTAATGTGCAGGACATGAGAGAAGCGGCAAAGCATCTTATAGGGACACATGATTTTACGAGCTTTTGTGCGGCTAAAACAGAAGTGCAGGACAAGGTAAGAACGATATACGAACTTGATTGGACTGAGACGGCTGACGGCCTGCAAATGCGGATCACAGGCAGCGGTTTCTTATATAATATGGTCAGAATTATTGCGGGTACTTTGCTTGATGCAGGTATTGGAAAAATTTCTCCTGATGAGGTGAAATCCATGCTGGAAGCGAAGGATCGCGAAGCAGCAGGGCGCACAGCGCCGGGGCACGGACTATATTTATGGAACGTTTACTATGACAACTAAACCAGGTGTATAATATTTTCTTGACAGAGTCTGCATAAAGTTATAAGATATCATATGGTATGTATTTCAACCCCACGATAAGCCCCGGAACTTATTGTGTTGTGAAATAGAACGTAATCGAAGTTTATTGAAAATGACAGATCATTTAGGAGGGAAATTCAATGCGTACAACACCTATGGCTAACGCAAGTACTATTGAACGCAAGTGGTTAGTTGTTGATGCTGCTGGCAAGACTTTAGGTCGTCTTTCTTCAGAAGTTGCAGCTATCCTTCGCGGAAAACACAAACCAACTTACACACCACACGTTGATACTGGAGATCATGTGATCATCATCAACGCTGAAAAAATCGAGTTAACTGGTAAAAAGTTAACTGACAAAATCTACTACCGTCACACTCAACATCCAGGCGGATTAAAATCAAGAACTGCTCTTGAAATGCGTACAAACTACCCTGAGAAAATGCTTGAGCTTGCTATCAAAGGCATGCTTCCAAAAGGTTCTCTAGGTCGTCAAATGTTCAAAAAATTGAACGTATACCGTGGTTCTGAGCATCCACACGAAGCACAAAAACCTGAAGTTTACGAACTTCGCGGTTAATTAAAAAGGAGGTTACCAATTTGGCACAGGTTCAATATTACGGTACTGGCCGTCGTAAAAGCTCTGTAGCGCGTGTGCGTTTAGTTCCAGGAGAAGGCCGTATCGTCGTTAATAATCGTGAAATCAGCGAACATATCCCATCTGCAGCTTTAATCGAAGATATCAAACAACCATTAACTTTGACTGAAACAGCTGGCACTTATGACGTTTTAGTAAACGTACATGGAGGCGGCTTATCTGGTCAAGCTGGAGCAATCCGTCACGGTATCGCTCGTGCTTTGCTTGAAGCAGATCCAGAATACCGTACAACTCTTAAACGTGCAGGTCTTCTGACTCGTGACGCTCGTATGAAAGAACGTAAAAAATACGGTCTTAAAGGCGCTCGTCGTGCACCTCAGTTCTCAAAACGTTAATTTTACGTTTTCAAAAAGCTCTCGACCTTGGGTTGGGAGCTTTTTTCTTTCAATAAAACGTGGCAGCTCCGCATAAAAATAACAACTGAATGGACGCTTGACGGGGTTAAGCAAATTGTTTGTTTATAAACGGTCTCACTGTAATAATCATGATAGCTTTCATTTTTTATTTAATTGGAAGTTCGGTCAATGTTTATTATCGTTATGTGATCAGCCCAGCTCCATCTAACCACTGTATCTCATCCGTTAAAGTTCACTGCTGATTCTTAACCCGGAGAAACAAGGGCTCTCATTGCTAATGGCACTATGTAACGAAGTAAGTGTAAATCTGATGATATAAATCACATATCTCCTTTGTGATTTTTTTGCGTTTTTATGAACTTTTTTCTAAATATGCAAAGGGAAAGCGATATCAATCTAGAAATATTTGTTATACTCTATACATTAAAGTAAGGAGAAGATTCATGAATGCGTTAGTAGCTCATAATAGCAAAGCCTGGGATAAAAAAGTAGAAACAGGCAATGAATGGACTGTTGCTGTTGAGCAGCAGGTTATCGAACAAGCAAAAAAAGGCAATTGGGATATAAGGGTAACACCAATGAAAGATGTACCGAAGGATTGGTTTCCGCCTGTCAAAGGTCTGAAAGTACTCTGTTTAGCATCAGGCGGCGGCCAGCAGGGTCCAGTTTTGGCAGCCGCAGGCGCGGATGTCACTGTATTAGACAACTCAGAAAAACAGCTGAATCAGGATAGAATGATTGCTGAGCGAGATGGTCTCACGATACACACTGTCAAAGGAAGCATGGACGATTTAAGTGTATTTAATGATGAATCATTTGATGTCATTGTACATCCTGTTGCCAATGTTTTTGTTGAGAATGTCCTCCCGGTATGGAAGGAAGCGCACCGTGTGTTGAAAAGGAACGGTGTTCTAATCTCGGGTTTTGTCAATCCTGTTGTATTTCTGTTTGATACAGAATTAGAACAGCAAGGTGTTTTAAAAGTAAAACACTCCATTCCATATGCTGACCCAGAAGATCTTCCGAAACATAAAGTGAAAAAACTGATCGAAAATAATGAGGCTCTGGAATTCGGCCATTCCTTAGAAGACCAAATCAAAGGCCAAATTGATGCCGGTTTTATCGTTACTGGTTTTTATGAAGATAAAGGCGGGTTTGTATTAGACCAATATATCCATACATATTCTGCAACAAGAAGCGTGAAAGTATGAAAAGCAGCGACCTGTTAGAGGGGCTGCTTTTTTCATAACCAATTACAGAACGTTTGTTCCGAACCCTGCAGAAAGCTGATTTTTTATCGATTTTACACCTTCATTTGGGCGAATTTCCAACCGAATTCGGGCATTGTTTCATCATCCAAACCTCAAAATAATCGGTAAAAGGAGAGTGAATTTATATGGCAGAAGTACTGTCTTTTATGGATTTGAAACGCCAAAAGGATTTTGAATTAGAAAAGAACTTGCTCAAAGAACTCTCTCTGAGACAAATTATCCAGTCTGTTAAGGATTGTTTGGAACCATTATTTCCATTTTTACATGATGAACGAGATATTATTACTGAAGGCTGTATTGATTTTGCGATTGAAGCTTATTTGTTAGGCGGGCGTTTTGGGATATTCGGCTATTACGGAGAATCCATGAAAAGTATCAGTGCCCGCTCTGCAAGAGAAGAAGAAGAGCTACGTATGGAGTTTTTTGATTATCTCTATAATTGGATACACGAGCAATACGCAACATTTGATAAAAACACGGTTTATGAAGCGGCACGCAAGTTCATTAAAGATTGGTGGACAGCAGGGTTTGTTCAAAGAGAAAAACAGTGTAAGCTTCGCATGCGATAATCATATTTCCCGGCCCTGTCCCATAGTTATGTAATAACGGACAAGCGGGAGGGGAAGGGATGAGGAAAAAGCTTAAATGGCTCGGTTTTTTGCTAGGCTTCATCGTATTACTATTTCTGTTCAAATATCAGTTCAGCAATAACGACTCTTGGAAGCCGTGGAGCCTGCCCTTGAGCGGTAAAATCATTTATCTAGATCCAGGTCATGGCGGGCCTGACGGCGGAGCAGTCGGCGGAAAGCTGTTAGAGAAGGATGTTACCCTGGAAGTGGCTTTTAGAGTCAGGGATTATCTTCAAGAACAAGGAGCGCTTGTTATCATGACCAGAGAAAGTGATACTGATCTCGCTCCAGAAGGAACAAAAGGCTATAGTCGACGTAAAGCTGAGGATCTAAGACAACGAGTCAAATTAATAAACCATTCAGAGGCGGAGCTCTATATCAGCATTCATCTTAATGCGATTCCGTCACAAAAATGGAGCGGAGCCCAAAGCTTTTATTACGGGAAATATGCGGAAAATGAGAAAGTCGCAAAATACATTCAGGATGAGCTGAGAAGAAATCTGGAAAACACAACCCGGAAAGCAAAGCGGATTCATGGTATCTACTTAATGCAAAACGTCACCAAACCGGGGGCGCTTATAGAAGTCGGATTTTTATCCAATCCAAGTGAAGCAACGTTGCTCGGTAAACCGAAATATCAAGACAAGGTGGCATCTTCCATATATAAAGGCATTTTGCGATATTTCACAGAAAAAGGAGACCCTCCGGAGTAATGGAGGGTTTTCTTGCGGTTCTAAGCATAAGACACCCGCCATTTATGTATGATATAATAATAATTGTAAACGAATACACAAAAGGGTGAGGTTCGATGATAAGAGAAGATGAAGTAAGAAAACTAGTCGGAGAAATGCGCGAACCTTTTCTTCAAAGACCTCTGGGAGAATTGGATGCCGTTAAGGAAATTAAAATAAAGCCTGAAAAACGGCATATCAGTGTAAAAGTCGCTCTTGCAAAAACAGGAACTGCAGAACAAATGCAGATTCAGCAAGAGATCGTAAACGTATTAAAAGGGGCAGGAGCTGAGACAGTCGGCCTTCGATTTGAAGAGCTGCCTAAAGAAACGGTTGCTAAATTCGGGGCGCCGTCAGCCGAGAAAAAAACATTATTAAATATGGATAACCCGCCAGTCTTTCTTGCTGTAGCAAGTGGAAAAGGCGGCGTAGGCAAGTCAACTGTGTCGGTAAACCTAGCTATTTCTCTGGCTCGTCTAGGGAAAAAGGTTGGTTTAATTGATGCGGATATTTATGGGTTCAGTGTGCCGGACATGATGGGTATCACTGTGCGTCCAACAATTGAAGGAGAGAAACTTCTTCCTGTTGAACGCTTTGGAGTAAAGGTCATGTCAATGGGCTTTTTCGTAGAAGAAAATGCCCCGGTCGTATGGAGAGGGCCAATGCTCGGCAAAATGCTGAATAACTTTTTCCACGAAGTAGAGTGGGGAGAAGTAGACTATATCGTTCTTGATCTTCCGCCTGGTACAGGGGACGTTGCTCTCGATGTACATACAATGCTTCCGAGCTGCAAAGAAATCATCGTATCTACGCCGCATCCGACAGCTGCTTTTGTCGCGGCCAGAGCGGGCTCTATGGCGATTAAAACCGATCATGAGGTCGTGGGGGTCATAGAGAACATGGCTTATTATGAAAGTGCAAAGACAGGGGAAAGAGAATATGTCTTTGGAAAAGGCGGAGGAGATAAACTGGCTGAGGAACTAAATGTGCCTTTGCTCGGCAGAATCCCATTGAAACAGCCAGATTGGGATAAGGACCAATTTGCTCCGTCTGTTTATGACGAAAATCATTCAATCGGAGAAATATATCAGGACATCGCAAAAAAAATAGATGCAAAAATGTCAGTGCAGGTATAAAAGGTGAACCGGGATTCCAGATCCCGGCTTTCCCTTTATTCACTTTCTTTTGCTGTGTCTTTTGCTGCTTTTTTCAGCTCATCTTCGAACTGCTTTTTGTAAAGCGGACTAGAAAGTGTTTCGTTAATAACCTCTTCTAAATAACTGCGGAATTCTTGGCTTTTTGCCAGCTGGCTGTACTTTTTATCCATGCCGGGATCCTGCATAACGCTCATCAGCATCTTCTGGTAATCTGGATCCTTCATTAGCTTTTTAATCACTTTTTCATGCTCTGTCTGAAGAGTTTTGGCAAAGCCCTCAGCAAAATCAGTGTCTTCAAAGATGTTTTTCCAAAATTCTTCACCTTTTTTAGATGTGAGTGTTTTTTCTATTGTTCCTTTAATTGCATTTTGGTCAATCACCAGCGCTTCATTCATGGCATCATCATTTAATAATTCCTTAATGGCTTTCTTTCCATCATCAGTTTTTAATATATCAACAACCATTTTTTTGGTCTGATCATAGTCCATATCCGCTGCTTGGTCTTTTGGAGCGCAAGCTGTTACAGATAATAACAAAAAACAGCTCATCAATAGCGTTTTGGCTTTTGACATGCTTAAGCTCCTTTCACATACTTGTCTTACCTTTAATATGATTCATCTGTTTGGAATTATACATAACAAAATATCGCTGTTCGCGATTTTTGAGGGGATGAATAAAGAAATGAAAAGCCGTGGTTTAGTTCGTTTTTTCTTTTCTATTTTAGCTGTCGGAGCGCTTATCACGAGTATTGTGGGTTTTGCTTTAAAGTGGGGAGAATATAGAGGGCTGTTTCTAACATTTGAAGCGGGACAGATTTTCTCTGTTTTATTTTGGTTTATCGGTGTAGGCATGATTTTCAGTGTGATCAGCCAAATGGGTTTTTTCGTGTTTTTAACAGTTCATCGGTTTGCGCTTGAGATATTAAGGTCCTCCTCTTTGTGGAATTTGCTGCAGTTGTTTTTCATCCTGTTTGTTGCTTTTGATTTAATGTACGTGCGTTTTTTATTTTTTGGAGAGAGCGGAGAATCGCTGGCTGGCTATGCGTGGTTACCGGTGTTTTTATTGATCTTTGGAGTGATTACAGCTTATATAAAGCAAAAGCAGTCCTCTAAGAAAACATTTGTGTCATCGTTGTTTTTAATGGTTGTGATTACCGCATTAGAATGGTTCCCTGCATTAAGAGTAAATGATGAGGACTGGCTTTATTTAATGCTTTTTCCGTTAATGGCATGTAATGCCTTCCAATTGCTGATGCTGCCGAAGTTTGCAGCAAAGTAATTACTTTACCTCTGCGGATTTGGCATCAGAATTTGCGATGAGATCACCCACGGTTACATTTTTTAATCCTTTTTCTTTCAGCTGATGGATGATATCAGGCAATGCTTCTTCTGTTTGTTTTGCCGAATCGGAGGCATGTAAAAGAATAATGTCTCCACCGGAAACTTGCTTGGTCACATTGTCGATGATTTTTTCAACTCCGGGATTTGTCCAGTCTTGAGAGTTCACACTGTAATGAACGACTGTATAATTGTATTGCTTTGCGACCTTTAGAACATTCTTATTGAATTGGCCGGTAGGGGGTCTTAATAGCTGTATGTCTTTGACCCCTAACTTTTCAAAGGCTGTTTGCGCCCGGTTCATGTCCTTTTTTATTTCGCTGCTCTCTAAATTGGCATAGTTTTTATAAGCGTAACCCATGCTCCCAATTTGATGTCCATCCTTTACGATACGGGCCACTGTGTCGGGATGGCGTTCTGCCCAAGAAGCGGAAAGAAAAAACGTTGCATTTTTAATCCCGTTTGCTTTCAGAGTATTAAGTATCGGTTCTGCTCTCTCATCACCCCAGCTGATATCGAAAGTAAGTGAAATATCTTTAGAGTCTGTTTCTCCTTTATAAATGGCTTTAGGTCCGGTGTCAGTTGAAAACACGGGAAGCGGGACAGCTCTTTGGATATAAAAAAAGCTGGCAGCTGCAAATGCGGCGATAAGTATAATAATTAATTGTTTTACCCGTTTAATGTGCCACACATAGAAGTGATTCACTGATGATGCCTCCTTATCTTGTCCATCATTCTTGTTTTACATCTTATGAGCATGGACAATTGAATATAACCGATAAAATGTCTCTTCACATACAGCTTAAATTGGGTGTTGACCTTTTGATAATATCCGTGATATATTATTATTCGTCGCTGATAAACAGCTGACATCAACTAAAAGCTTCATTAAGTACTTTGAAAAAAGTTGTTGACTTAAAAGAAGCTAAATGTTATAGTAATAAAGCTGCTTCGTTAAGCGGCGGTAATGATCTTTGAAAACTAAACAAGACAAAACGTACCTGTTAATTCAGTTTTTAAAAATCGCACAGCGATGTGCGTAGTCAGTCAAACTACTTTATCGGAGAGTTTGATCCTGGCTCAGGACGAACGCTGGCGGCGTGCCTAATACATGCAAGTCGAGCGGACAGATGGGAGCTTGCTCCCTGATGTTAGCGGCGGACGGGTGAGTAACACGTGGGTAACCTGCCTGTAAGACTGGGATAACTCCGGGAAACCGGGGCTAATACCGGATGGTTGTTTGAACCGCATGGTTCAAACATAAAAGGTGGCTTCGGCTACCACTTACAGATGGACCCGCGGCGCATTAGCTAGTTGGTGAGGTAATGGCTCACCAAGGCAACGATGCGTAGCCGACCTGAGAGGGTGATCGGCCACACTGGGACTGAGACACGGCCCAGACTCCTACGGGAGGCAGCAGTAGGGAATCTTCCGCAATGGACGAAAGTCTGACGGAGCAACGCCGCGTGAGTGATGAAGGTTTTCGGATCGTAAAGCTCTGTTGTTAGGGAAGAACAAGTGCCGTTCGAATAGGGCGGCACCTTGACGGTACCTAACCAGAAAGCCACGGCTAACTACGTGCCAGCAGCCGCGGTAATACGTAGGTGGCAAGCGTTGTCCGGAATTATTGGGCGTAAAGGGCTCGCAGGCGGTTTCTTAAGTCTGATGTGAAAGCCCCCGGCTCAACCGGGGAGGGTCATTGGAAACTGGGGAACTTGAGTGCAGAAGAGGAGAGTGGAATTCCACGTGTAGCGGTGAAATGCGTAGAGATGTGGAGGAACACCAGTGGCGAAGGCGACTCTCTGGTCTGTAACTGACGCTGAGGAGCGAAAGCGTGGGGAGCGAACAGGATTAGATACCCTGGTAGTCCACGCCGTAAACGATGAGTGCTAAGTGTTAGGGGGTTTCCGCCCCTTAGTGCTGCAGCTAACGCATTAAGCACTCCGCCTGGGGAGTACGGTCGCAAGACTGAAACTCAAAGGAATTGACGGGGGCCCGCACAAGCGGTGGAGCATGTGGTTTAATTCGAAGCAACGCGAAGAACCTTACCAGGTCTTGACATCCTCTGATAATCCTAGAGATAGGACGTCCCCTTCGGGGGCAGAGTGACAGGTGGTGCATGGTTGTCGTCAGCTCGTGTCGTGAGATGTTGGGTTAAGTCCCGCAACGAGCGCAACCCTTGATCTTAGTTGCCAGCATTCAGTTGGGCACTCTAAGGTGACTGCCGGTGACAAACCGGAGGAAGGTGGGGATGACGTCAAATCATCATGCCCCTTATGACCTGGGCTACACACGTGCTACAATGGACAGAACAAAGGGCAGCGAAACCGCGAGGTTAAGCCAATCCCACAAATCTGTTCTCAGTTCGGATCGCAGTCTGCAACTCGACTGCGTGAAGCTGGAATCGCTAGTAATCGCGGATCAGCATGCCGCGGTGAATACGTTCCCGGGCCTTGTACACACCGCCCGTCACACCACGAGAGTTTGTAACACCCGAAGTCGGTGAGGTAACCTTTTAGGAGCCAGCCGCCGAAGGTGGGACAGATGATTGGGGTGAAGTCGTAACAAGGTAGCCGTATCGGAAGGTGCGGCTGGATCACCTCCTTTCTAAGGATATTATACGGAATATAAGACCTTGGGTCTTATAAACAGAACGTTCCCTGTCTTGTTTAGTTTTGAAGGATCATTCCTTCGAAACGTGTTCTTTGAAAACTAGATAACAGTAGACATCACATTCAATTAGTAACACAAGATATCACATAGTGATTCTTTTTAACGGTTAAGTTAGAAAGGGCGCACGGTGGATGCCTTGGCACTAGGAGCCGATGAAGGACGGGACGAACACCGATATGCTTCGGGGAGCTGTAAGCAAGCTTTGATCCGGAGATTTCCGAATGGGGAAACCCACCACTCGTAATGGAGTGGTATCCATATCTGAATTCATAGGATATGAGAAGGCAGACCCGGGGAACTGAAACATCTAAGTACCCGGAGGAAGAGAAAGCAAATGCGATTCCCTGAGTAGCGGCGAGCGAAACGGGATCAGCCCAAACCAAGAGGCTTGCCTCTTGGGGTTGTAGGACACTCTGTACGGAGTTACAAAAGAACGAGGTAGATGAAGAGGTCTGGAAAGGCCCGCCATAGGAGGTAACAGCCCTGTAGTCAAAACTTCGTTCTCTCCTGAGTGGATCCTGAGTACGGCGGAACACGTGAAATTCCGTCGGAATCCGGGAGGACCATCTCCCAAGGCTAAATACTCCCTAGTGACCGATAGTGAACCAGTACCGTGAGGGAAAGGTGAAAAGCACCCCGGAAGGGGAGTGAAAGAGATCCTGAAACCGTGTGCCTACAAGTAGTCAGAGCCCGTTAACGGGTGATGGCGTGCCTTTTGTAGAATGAACCGGCGAGTTACGATCCCGTGCAAGGTTAAGCAGAAGATGCGGAGCCGCAGCGAAAGCGAGTCTGAATAGGGCGCATGAGTACGTGGTCGTAGACCCGAAACCAGGTGATCTACCCATGTCCAGGGTGAAGTTCAGGTAACACTGAATGGAGGCCCGAACCCACGCACGTTGAAAAGTGCGGGGATGAGGTGTGGGTAGGGGTGAAATGCCAATCGAACCTGGAGATAGCTGGTTCTCTCCGAAATAGCTTTAGGGCTAGCCTCAAGGTAAGAGTCTTGGAGGTAGAGCACTGATTGGACTAGGGGCCCCTACCGGGTTACCGAATTCAGTCAAACTCCGAATGCCAATGACTTATCCTTGGGAGTCAGACTGCGAGTGATAAGATCCGTAGTCGAAAGGGAAACAGCCCAGACCGCCAGCTAAGGTCCCAAAGTATACGTTAAGTGGAAAAGGATGTGGAGTTGCTTAGACAACCAGGATGTTGGCTTAGAAGCAGCCACCATTTAAAGAGTGCGTAATAGCTCACTGGTCGAGTGACTCTGCGCCGAAAATGTACCGGGGCTAAACGTATCACCGAAGCTGCGGACTGTTCTTCGAACAGTGGTAGGAGAGCGTTCTAAGGGCTGTGAAGCCAGACCGGAAGGACTGGTGGAGCGCTTAGAAGTGAGAATGCCGGTATGAGTAGCGAAAGAGGGGTGAGAATCCCCTCCACCGAATGCCTAAGGTTTCCTGAGGAAGGCTCGTCCGCTCAGGGTTAGTCGGGACCTAAGCCGAGGCCGAAAGGCGTAGGCGATGGACAACAGGTTGATATTCCTGTACCACCTCCTCACCATTTGAGCAATGGGGGGACGCAGGAGGATAGGGTAAGCGCGGTATTGGATATCCGCGTCCAAGCAGTTAGGCTGGGAAATAGGCAAATCCGTTTCCCATAAGGCTGAGCTGTGATGGCGAGCGAAATATAGTAGCGAAGTTCCTGATTCCACACTGCCAAGAAAAGCCTCTAGCGAGGTGAGAGGTGCCCGTACCGCAAACCGACACAGGTAGGCGAGGAGAGAATCCTAAGGTGATCGAGAGAACTCTCGTTAAGGAACTCGGCAAAATGACCCCGTAACTTCGGGAGAAGGGGTGCTCTGTTAGGGTGCAAGCCCGAGAGAGCCGCAGTGAATAGGCCCAGGCGACTGTTTAGCAAAAACACAGGTCTCTGCGAAGCCGTAAGGCGAAGTATAGGGGCTGACGCCTGCCCGGTGCTGGAAGGTTAAGAGGAGCGCTTAGCGTAAGCGAAGGTGCGAATTGAAGCCCCAGTAAACGGCGGCCGTAACTATAACGGTCCTAAGGTAGCGAAATTCCTTGTCGGGTAAGTTCCGACCCGCACGAAAGGCGCAACGATCTGGGCACTGTCTCAACGAGAGACTCGGTGAAATTATAGTACCTGTGAAGATGCAGGTTACCCGCGACAGGACGGAAAGACCCCGTGGAGCTTTACTGCAGCCTGATATTGAATGTTGGTACAGCTTGTACAGGATAGGTAGGAGCCTTGGAAACCGGAGCGCCAGCTTCGGTGGAGGCATCGGTGGGATACTACCCTGGCTGTATTGACCTTCTAACCCGCCGCCCTTATCGGGCGGGGAGACAGTGTCAGGTGGGCAGTTTGACTGGGGCGGTCGCCTCCTAAAAGGTAACGGAGGCGCCCAAAGGTTCCCTCAGAATGGTTGGAAATCATTCGCAGAGTGTAAAGGCACAAGGGAGCTTGACTGCGAGACCTACAAGTCGAGCAGGGACGAAAGTCGGGCTTAGTGATCCGGTGGTTCCGCATGGAAGGGCCATCGCTCAACGGATAAAAGCTACCCCGGGGATAACAGGCTTATCTCCCCCAAGAGTCCACATCGACGGGGAGGTTTGGCACCTCGATGTCGGCTCATCGCATCCTGGGGCTGTAGTCGGTCCCAAGGGTTGGGCTGTTCGCCCATTAAAGCGGTACGCGAGCTGGGTTCAGAACGTCGTGAGACAGTTCGGTCCCTATCCGTCGCGGGCGCAGGAAATTTGAGAGGAGCTGTCCTTAGTACGAGAGGACCGGGATGGACGCACCGCTGGTGTACCAGTTGTTCTGCCAAGGGCATCGCTGGGTAGCTATGTGCGGACGGGATAAGTGCTGAAAGCATCTAAGCATGAAGCCCCCCTCAAGATGAGATTTCCCATTCCGCAAGGAAGTAAGATCCCTGAAAGATGATCAGGTTGATAGGTCTGAGGTGGAAGTGTGGCGACACATGGAGCTGACAGATACTAATCGATCGAGGACTTAACCACATTTTGAATGATGTCACACCTGTTATCTAGTTTTGAGAGAACACTCTCAATTTGTTTGGTGGCGATAGCGAAGAGGTCACACCCGTTCCCATACCGAACACGGAAGTTAAGCTCTTCAGCGCCGATGGTAGTCGGGGGTTTCCCCCTGTGAGAGTAGGACGCCGCCAAGCAGATTTATTAATTCTACCATGTTTGTTTATGAAGCTTTATATTATTCCGCAGTAGCTCAGTGGTAGAGCTATCGGCTGTTAACCGATCGGTCGTAGGTTCGAATCCTACCTGCGGAGCCATTGCTTCCATAGCTCAGCAGGTAGAGCACTTCCATGGTAAGGAAGAGGTCAGCGGTTCGAGCCCGCTTGGAAGCTTTATTAAATGTATTATTACCAAGGTTTCTCATAAGGAGAAAGCTTTTTTTATTGCGATATGCGGAAGTAGTTCAGTGGTAGAACACCACCTTGCCAAGGTGGGGGTCGCGGGTTCGAATCCCGTCTTCCGCTCCATTTATCCCAACGGGATATTGTAAATTGAATTGCGCCCGTAGCTCAATTGGATAGAGCGTTTGACTACGGATCAAAAGGTTAGGGGTTCGACTCCTCTCGGGCGCGCCATATCTTTTAATAGAATAGATAGGGAATCGGGAAGTAGCTCAGCTTGGTAGAGCACATGGTTTGGGACCATGGGGTCGCAGGTTCGAATCCTGTCTTCCCGACCATTTTTTATGGGGCCTTAGCTCAGCTGGGAGAGCGCCTGCTTTGCACGCAGGAGGTCAGCGGTTCGATCCCGCTAGGCTCCACCAAAAGTTTTTTAAAAAAGTTGTTGACTTTGAAGAAGTGACGTTGTATACTAATAAAGTTGCTTTAACAAAGCGGACAAACAAAATGATCTTTGAAAACTAAACAAGACAAAACGTACCTGTTAATTCAGTTTTTAAAAATCGCACAGCGATGTGCGTAGTCAGTCAAACTACTTTATCGGAGAGTTTGATCCTGGCTCAGGACGAACGCTGGCGGCGTGCCTAATACATGCAAGTCGAGCGGACAGATGGGAGCTTGCTCCCTGATGTTAGCGGCGGACGGGTGAGTAACACGTGGGTAACCTGCCTGTAAGACTGGGATAACTCCGGGAAACCGGGGCTAATACCGGATGGTTGTTTGAACCGCATGGTTCAAACATAAAAGGTGGCTTCGGCTACCACTTACAGATGGACCCGCGGCGCATTAGCTAGTTGGTGAGGTAATGGCTCACCAAGGCAACGATGCGTAGCCGACCTGAGAGGGTGATCGGCCACACTGGGACTGAGACACGGCCCAGACTCCTACGGGAGGCAGCAGTAGGGAATCTTCCGCAATGGACGAAAGTCTGACGGAGCAACGCCGCGTGAGTGATGAAGGTTTTCGGATCGTAAAGCTCTGTTGTTAGGGAAGAACAAGTGCCGTTCGAATAGGGCGGCACCTTGACGGTACCTAACCAGAAAGCCACGGCTAACTACGTGCCAGCAGCCGCGGTAATACGTAGGTGGCAAGCGTTGTCCGGAATTATTGGGCGTAAAGGGCTCGCAGGCGGTTTCTTAAGTCTGATGTGAAAGCCCCCGGCTCAACCGGGGAGGGTCATTGGAAACTGGGGAACTTGAGTGCAGAAGAGGAGAGTGGAATTCCACGTGTAGCGGTGAAATGCGTAGAGATGTGGAGGAACACCAGTGGCGAAGGCGACTCTCTGGTCTGTAACTGACGCTGAGGAGCGAAAGCGTGGGGAGCGAACAGGATTAGATACCCTGGTAGTCCACGCCGTAAACGATGAGTGCTAAGTGTTAGGGGGTTTCCGCCCCTTAGTGCTGCAGCTAACGCATTAAGCACTCCGCCTGGGGAGTACGGTCGCAAGACTGAAACTCAAAGGAATTGACGGGGGCCCGCACAAGCGGTGGAGCATGTGGTTTAATTCGAAGCAACGCGAAGAACCTTACCAGGTCTTGACATCCTCTGACAATCCTAGAGATAGGACGTCCCCTTCGGGGGCAGAGTGACAGGTGGTGCATGGTTGTCGTCAGCTCGTGTCGTGAGATGTTGGGTTAAGTCCCGCAACGAGCGCAACCCTTGATCTTAGTTGCCAGCATTCAGTTGGGCACTCTAAGGTGACTGCCGGTGACAAACCGGAGGAAGGTGGGGATGACGTCAAATCATCATGCCCCTTATGACCTGGGCTACACACGTGCTACAATGGACAGAACAAAGGGCAGCGAAACCGCGAGGTTAAGCCAATCCCACAAATCTGTTCTCAGTTCGGATCGCAGTCTGCAACTCGACTGCGTGAAGCTGGAATCGCTAGTAATCGCGGATCAGCATGCCGCGGTGAATACGTTCCCGGGCCTTGTACACACCGCCCGTCACACCACGAGAGTTTGTAACACCCGAAGTCGGTGAGGTAACCTTTTAGGAGCCAGCCGCCGAAGGTGGGACAGATGATTGGGGTGAAGTCGTAACAAGGTAGCCGTATCGGAAGGTGCGGCTGGATCACCTCCTTTCTAAGGATATTATACGGAATATAAGACCTTGGGTCTTATAAACAGAACGTTCCCTGTCTTGTTTAGTTTTGAAGGATCATTCCTTCGAAACGTGTTCTTTGAAAACTAGATAACAGTAGACATCACATTCAATTAGTAACACAAGATATCACATAGTGATTCTTTTTAACGGTTAAGTTAGAAAGGGCGCACGGTGGATGCCTTGGCACTAGGAGCCGATGAAGGACGGGACGAACACCGATATGCTTCGGGGAGCTGTAAGCAAGCTTTGATCCGGAGATTTCCGAATGGGGAAACCCACCACTCGTAATGGAGTGGTATCCATATCTGAATTCATAGGATATGAGAAGGCAGACCCGGGGAACTGAAACATCTAAGTACCCGGAGGAAGAGAAAGCAAATGCGATTCCCTGAGTAGCGGCGAGCGAAACGGGATCAGCCCAAACCAAGAGGCTTGCCTCTTGGGGTTGTAGGACACTCTGTACGGAGTTACAAAAGAACGAGATAGATGAAGAGGTCTGGAAAGGCCCGCCATAGGAGGTAACAGCCCTGTAGTCAAAACTTCGTTCTCTCCTGAGTGGATCCTGAGTACGGCGGAACACGTGAAATTCCGTCGGAATCCGGGAGGACCATCTCCCAAGGCTAAATACTCCCTAGTGACCGATAGTGAACCAGTACCGTGAGGGAAAGGTGAAAAGCACCCCGGAAGGGGAGTGAAAGAGATCCTGAAACCGTGTGCCTACAAGTAGTCAGAGCCCGTTAACGGGTGATGGCGTGCCTTTTGTAGAATGAACCGGCGAGTTACGATCCCGTGCAAGGTTAAGCAGAAGATGCGGAGCCGCAGCGAAAGCGAGTCTGAATAGGGCGCATGAGTACGTGGTCGTAGACCCGAAACCAGGTGATCTACCCATGTCCAGGGTGAAGTTCAGGTAACACTGAATGGAGGCCCGAACCCACGCACGTTGAAAAGTGCGGGGATGAGGTGTGGGTAGGGGTGAAATGCCAATCGAACCTGGAGATAGCTGGTTCTCTCCGAAATAGCTTTAGGGCTAGCCTCAAGGTAAGAGTCTTGGAGGTAGAGCACTGATTGGACTAGGGGCCCCTACCGGGTTACCGAATTCAGTCAAACTCCGAATGCCAATGACTTATCCTTGGGAGTCAGACTGCGAGTGATAAGATCCGTAGTCGAAAGGGAAACAGCCCAGACCGCCAGCTAAGGTCCCAAAGTATACGTTAAGTGGAAAAGGATGTGGAGTTGCTTAGACAACCAGGATGTTGGCTTAGAAGCAGCCACCATTTAAAGAGTGCGTAATAGCTCACTGGTCGAGTGACTCTGCGCCGAAAATGTACCGGGGCTAAACGTATCACCGAAGCTGCGGACTGTTCTTCGAACAGTGGTAGGAGAGCGTTCTAAGGGCTGTGAAGCCAGACCGGAAGGACTGGTGGAGCGCTTAGAAGTGAGAATGCCGGTATGAGTAGCGAAAGAGGGGTGAGAATCCCCTCCACCGAATGCCTAAGGTTTCCTGAGGAAGGCTCGTCCGCTCAGGGTTAGTCGGGACCTAAGCCGAGGCCGAAAGGCGTAGGCGATGGACAACAGGTTGATATTCCTGTACCACCTCCTCACCATTTGAGCAATGGGGGGACGCAGGAGGATAGGGTAAGCGCGGTATTGGATATCCGCGTCCAAGCAGTTAGGCTGGGAAATAGGCAAATCCGTTTCCCATAAGGCTGAGCTGTGATGGCGAGCGAAATATAGTAGCGAAGTTCCTGATTCCACACTGCCAAGAAAAGCCTCTAGCGAGGTGAGAGGTGCCCGTACCGCAAACCGACACAGGTAGGCGAGGAGAGAATCCTAAGGTGATCGAGAGAACTCTCGTTAAGGAACTCGGCAAAATGACCCCGTAACTTCGGGAGAAGGGGTGCTCTGTTAGGGTGCAAGCCCGAGAGAGCCGCAGTGAATAGGCCCAGGCGACTGTTTAGCAAAAACACAGGTCTCTGCGAAGCCGTAAGGCGAAGTATAGGGGCTGACGCCTGCCCGGTGCTGGAAGGTTAAGAGGAGCGCTTAGCGTAAGCGAAGGTGCGAATTGAAGCCCCAGTAAACGGCGGCCGTAACTATAACGGTCCTAAGGTAGCGAAATTCCTTGTCGGGTAAGTTCCGACCCGCACGAAAGGCGCAACGATCTGGGCACTGTCTCAACGAGAGACTCGGTGAAATTATAGTACCTGTGAAGATGCAGGTTACCCGCGACAGGACGGAAAGACCCCGTGGAGCTTTACTGCAGCCTGATATTGAATGTTGGTACAGCTTGTACAGGATAGGTAGGAGCCTTGGAAACCGGAGCGCCAGCTTCGGTGGAGGCATCGGTGGGATACTACCCTGGCTGTATTGACCTTCTAACCCGCCGCCCTTATCGGGCGGGGAGACAGTGTCAGGTGGGCAGTTTGACTGGGGCGGTCGCCTCCTAAAAGGTAACGGAGGCGCCCAAAGGTTCCCTCAGAATGGTTGGAAATCATTCGCAGAGTGTAAAGGCACAAGGGAGCTTGACTGCGAGACCTACAAGTCGAGCAGGGACGAAAGTCGGGCTTAGTGATCCGGTGGTTCCGCATGGAAGGGCCATCGCTCAACGGATAAAAGCTACCCCGGGGATAACAGGCTTATCTCCCCCAAGAGTCCACATCGACGGGGAGGTTTGGCACCTCGATGTCGGCTCATCGCATCCTGGGGCTGTAGTCGGTCCCAAGGGTTGGGCTGTTCGCCCATTAAAGCGGTACGCGAGCTGGGTTCAGAACGTCGTGAGACAGTTCGGTCCCTATCCGTCGCGGGCGCAGGAAATTTGAGAGGAGCTGTCCTTAGTACGAGAGGACCGGGATGGACGCACCGCTGGTGTACCAGTTGTTCTGCCAAGGGCATCGCTGGGTAGCTATGTGCGGACGGGATAAGTGCTGAAAGCATCTAAGCATGAAGCCCCCCTCAAGATGAGATTTCCCATTCCGCAAGGAAGTAAGATCCCTGAAAGATGATCAGGTTGATAGGTCTGAGGTGGAAGTGTGGCGACACATGGAGCTGACAGATACTAATCGATCGAGGACTTAACCATATTTTGAATGATGTCACACCTGTTATCTAGTTTTGAGAGAACACTCTCAATTTGTTTGGTGGCGATAGCGAAGAGGTCACACCCGTTCCCATACCGAACACGGAAGTTAAGCTCTTCAGCGCCGATGGTAGTCGGGGGTTTCCCCCTGTGAGAGTAGGACGCCGCCAAGCAATTGCACGTTAGTGTAATTTTTAAAAAAAGTTGTTGACTTTGAAGAAGTGACGTTGTATACTAATAAAGTCGCTTTAACAAAGCGGACAAACAAAATGATCTTTGAAAACTAAACAAGACAAAACGTACCTGTTAATTCAGTTTTTAAAAATCGCACAGCGATGTGCGTAGTCAGTCAAACTACTTTATCGGAGAGTTTGATCCTGGCTCAGGACGAACGCTGGCGGCGTGCCTAATACATGCAAGTCGAGCGGACAGATGGGAGCTTGCTCCCTGATGTTAGCGGCGGACGGGTGAGTAACACGTGGGTAACCTGCCTGTAAGACTGGGATAACTCCGGGAAACCGGGGCTAATACCGGATGGTTGTTTGAACCGCATGGTTCAAACATAAAAGGTGGCTTCGGCTACCACTTACAGATGGACCCGCGGCGCATTAGCTAGTTGGTGAGGTAATGGCTCACCAAGGCAACGATGCGTAGCCGACCTGAGAGGGTGATCGGCCACACTGGGACTGAGACACGGCCCAGACTCCTACGGGAGGCAGCAGTAGGGAATCTTCCGCAATGGACGAAAGTCTGACGGAGCAACGCCGCGTGAGTGATGAAGGTTTTCGGATCGTAAAGCTCTGTTGTTAGGGAAGAACAAGTGCCGTTCGAATAGGGCGGCACCTTGACGGTACCTAACCAGAAAGCCACGGCTAACTACGTGCCAGCAGCCGCGGTAATACGTAGGTGGCAAGCGTTGTCCGGAATTATTGGGCGTAAAGGGCTCGCAGGCGGTTTCTTAAGTCTGATGTGAAAGCCCCCGGCTCAACCGGGGAGGGTCATTGGAAACTGGGGAACTTGAGTGCAGAAGAGGAGAGTGGAATTCCACGTGTAGCGGTGAAATGCGTAGAGATGTGGAGGAACACCAGTGGCGAAGGCGACTCTCTGGTCTGTAACTGACGCTGAGGAGCGAAAGCGTGGGGAGCGAACAGGATTAGATACCCTGGTAGTCCACGCCGTAAACGATGAGTGCTAAGTGTTAGGGGGTTTCCGCCCCTTAGTGCTGCAGCTAACGCATTAAGCACTCCGCCTGGGGAGTACGGTCGCAAGACTGAAACTCAAAGGAATTGACGGGGGCCCGCACAAGCGGTGGAGCATGTGGTTTAATTCGAAGCAACGCGAAGAACCTTACCAGGTCTTGACATCCTCTGACAATCCTAGAGATAGGACGTCCCCTTCGGGGGCAGAGTGACAGGTGGTGCATGGTTGTCGTCAGCTCGTGTCGTGAGATGTTGGGTTAAGTCCCGCAACGAGCGCAACCCTTGATCTTAGTTGCCAGCATTCAGTTGGGCACTCTAAGGTGACTGCCGGTGACAAACCGGAGGAAGGTGGGGATGACGTCAAATCATCATGCCCCTTATGACCTGGGCTACACACGTGCTACAATGGACAGAACAAAGGGCAGCGAAACCGCGAGGTTAAGCCAATCCCACAAATCTGTTCTCAGTTCGGATCGCAGTCTGCAACTCGACTGCGTGAAGCTGGAATCGCTAGTAATCGCGGATCAGCATGCCGCGGTGAATACGTTCCCGGGCCTTGTACACACCGCCCGTCACACCACGAGAGTTTGTAACACCCGAAGTCGGTGAGGTAACCTTTTAGGAGCCAGCCGCCGAAGGTGGGACAGATGATTGGGGTGAAGTCGTAACAAGGTAGCCGTATCGGAAGGTGCGGCTGGATCACCTCCTTTCTAAGGATATTATACGGAATATAAGACCTTGGGTCTTATAAACAGAACGTTCCCTGTCTTGTTTAGTTTTGAAGGATCATTCCTTCGAAACGTGTTCTTTGAAAACTAGATAACAGTAGACATCACATTCAATTAGTAACACAAGATATCACATAGTGATTCTTTTTAACGGTTAAGTTAGAAAGGGCGCACGGTGGATGCCTTGGCACTAGGAGCCGATGAAGGACGGGACGAACACCGATATGCTTCGGGGAGCTGTAAGCAAGCTTTGATCCGGAGATTTCCGAATGGGGAAACCCACCACTCGTAATGGAGTGGTATCCATATCTGAATTCATAGGATATGAGAAGGCAGACCCGGGGAACTGAAACATCTAAGTACCCGGAGGAAGAGAAAGCAAATGCGATTCCCTGAGTAGCGGCGAGCGAAACGGGATCAGCCCAAACCAAGAGGCTTGCCTCTTGGGGTTGTAGGACACTCTGTACGGAGTTACAAAAGAACGAGGTAGATGAAGAGGTCTGGAAAGGCCCGCCATAGGAGGTAACAGCCCTGTAGTCAAAACTTCGTTCTCTCCTGAGTGGATCCTGAGTACGGCGGAACACGTGAAATTCCGTTGGAATCCGGGAGGACCATCTCCCAAGGCTAAATACTCCCTAGTGACCGATAGTGAACCAGTACCGTGAGGGAAAGGTGAAAAGCACCCCGGAAGGGGAGTGAAAGAGATCCTGAAACCGTGTGCCTACAAGTAGTCAGAGCCCGTTAACGGGTGATGGCGTGCCTTTTGTAGAATGAACCGGCGAGTTACGATCCCGTGCAAGGTTAAGCAGAAGATGCGGAGCCGCAGCGAAAGCGAGTCTGAATAGGGCGCATGAGTACGTGGTCGTAGACCCGAAACCAGGTGATCTACCCATGTCCAGGGTGAAGTTCAGGTAACACTGAATGGAGGCCCGAACCCACGCACGTTGAAAAGTGCGGGGATGAGGTGTGGGTAGGGGTGAAATGCCAATCGAACCTGGAGATAGCTGGTTCTCTCCGAAATAGCTTTAGGGCTAGCCTCAAGGTAAGAGTCTTGGAGGTAGAGCACTGATTGGACTAGGGGCCCCTACCGGGTTACCGAATTCAGTCAAACTCCGAATGCCAATGACTTATCCTTGGGAGTCAGACTGCGAGTGATAAGATCCGTAGTCGAAAGGGAAACAGCCCAGACCGCCAGCTAAGGTCCCAAAGTATACGTTAAGTGGAAAAGGATGTGGAGTTGCTTAGACAACCAGGATGTTGGCTTAGAAGCAGCCACCATTTAAAGAGTGCGTAATAGCTCACTGGTCGAGTGACTCTGCGCCGAAAATGTACCGGGGCTAAACGTATCACCGAAGCTGCGGACTGTTCTTCGAACAGTGGTAGGAGAGCGTTCTAAGGGCTGTGAAGCCAGACCGGAAGGACTGGTGGAGCGCTTAGAAGTGAGAATGCCGGTATGAGTAGCGAAAGAGGGGTGAGAATCCCCTCCACCGAATGCCTAAGGTTTCCTGAGGAAGGCTCGTCCGCTCAGGGTTAGTCGGGACCTAAGCCGAGGCCGAAAGGCGTAGGCGATGGACAACAGGTTGATATTCCTGTACCACCTCCTCACCATTTGAGCAATGGGGGGACGCAGGAGGATAGGGTAAGCGCGGTATTGGATATCCGCGTCCAAGCAGTTAGGCTGGGAAATAGGCAAATCCGTTTCCCATAAGGCTGAGCTGTGATGGCGAGCGAAATATAGTAGCGAAGTTCCTGATTCCACACTGCCAAGAAAAGCCTCTAGCGAGGTGAGAGGTGCCCGTACCGCAAACCGACACAGGTAGGCGAGGAGAGAATCCTAAGGTGATCGAGAGAACTCTCGTTAAGGAACTCGGCAAAATGACCCCGTAACTTCGGGAGAAGGGGTGCTCTGTTAGGGTGCAAGCCCGAGAGAGCCGCAGTGAATAGGCCCAGGCGACTGTTTAGCAAAAACACAGGTCTCTGCGAAGCCGTAAGGCGAAGTATAGGGGCTGACGCCTGCCCGGTGCTGGAAGGTTAAGAGGAGCGCTTAGCGTAAGCGAAGGTGCGAATTGAAGCCCCAGTAAACGGCGGCCGTAACTATAACGGTCCTAAGGTAGCGAAATTCCTTGTCGGGTAAGTTCCGACCCGCACGAAAGGCGCAACGATCTGGGCACTGTCTCAACGAGAGACTCGGTGAAATTATAGTACCTGTGAAGATGCAGGTTACCCGCGACAGGACGGAAAGACCCCGTGGAGCTTTACTGCAGCCTGATATTGAATGTTGGTACAGCTTGTACAGGATAGGTAGGAGCCTTGGAAACCGGAGCGCCAGCTTCGGTGGAGGCATCGGTGGGATACTACCCTGGCTGTATTGACCTTCTAACCCGCCGCCCTTATCGGGCGGGGAGACAGTGTCAGGTGGGCAGTTTGACTGGGGCGGTCGCCTCCTAAAAGGTAACGGAGGCGCCCAAAGGTTCCCTCAGAATGGTTGGAAATCATTCGCAGAGTGTAAAGGCACAAGGGAGCTTGACTGCGAGACCTACAAGTCGAGCAGGGACGAAAGTCGGGCTTAGTGATCCGGTGGTTCCGCATGGAAGGGCCATCGCTCAACGGATAAAAGCTACCCCGGGGATAACAGGCTTATCTCCCCCAAGAGTCCACATCGACGGGGAGGTTTGGCACCTCGATGTCGGCTCATCGCATCCTGGGGCTGTAGTCGGTCCCAAGGGTTGGGCTGTTCGCCCATTAAAGCGGTACGCGAGCTGGGTTCAGAACGTCGTGAGACAGTTCGGTCCCTATCCGTCGCGGGCGCAGGAAATTTGAGAGGAGCTGTCCTTAGTACGAGAGGACCGGGATGGACGCACCGCTGGTGTACCAGTTGTTCTGCCAAGGGCATCGCTGGGTAGCTATGTGCGGACGGGATAAGTGCTGAAAGCATCTAAGCATGAAGCCCCCCTCAAGATGAGATTTCCCATTCCGCAAGGAAGTAAGATCCCTGAAAGATGATCAGGTTGATAGGTCTGAGGTGGAAGTGTGGCGACACATGGAGCTGACAGATACTAATCGATCGAGGACTTAACCACATTTTGAATGATGTCACACCTGTTATCTAGTTTTGAGAGAACACTCTCAATTTGTTTGGTGGCGATAGCGAAGAGGTCACACCCGTTCCCATACCGAACACGGAAGTTAAGCTCTTCAGCGCCGATGGTAGTCGGGGGTTTCCCCCCTGTGAGAGTAGGACGCCGCCAAGCAAGCTTAAACTCAGCTCATTGAGCTGGGTTTTTTATTTTATATCTGTTGAGAGTCATAAATAATCAAAATGCAGGTTGTACGGGAGACTCATCCAGACTCCATCCGACTGCGATTGGCAGGATAGAGCCGCCAATCCATTGGCAACGAGTAGCATGCCTGTCGTTTGTTCGGAAACCGGCTCGGGTTGCCAAATGAGAGAAAAGATATTACTGTCATTAAAACGATTCTTGGTTTCATCCGGATATGATAAAATGTCTCAGACTATATTTGAGCCATTTTTTTCTTCAGCATTCATCTTGCGTAATTGATAAAAATTTATTATGATACTCTTTGTATGACAACTCCTTGCCTCAATACAATATACTCAACGTTTCCCCTTTTTCCCCGGTCGTTTTTCTTTTCATTTTCTCCCGTAAAATAAAAAAAGCTCCCAATACAAAAGATATGGTGCGGATTTATTTTTTACTAAAAAGGAGTCGTTATATTTGAATAATAGTTTTACATTAAAACAGCAATGGTTCGGGAATATCCGAAAAGACATTCTTGCTGGCATTTTAGTTGCGTTAGCGTTAATACCTGAAGCGATTGGCTTTTCTATTATAGCCGGTGTGGATCCGATGGTCGGTCTTTATGCGTCATTTTGTATCGCCATTATTATTTCTTTTTTTGGCGGCAGACCTGGCATGATTTCAGCTGCGACAGGCTCAATGGCAGTCGTTATGGTGTCGCTGGTTGCTGATCATGGGCTTCAGTATTTATTTGCGGCTACGATTTTGACAGGTATTATTCAGGTGATTTTAGGTATCAGTAAAATTGCAAGATTAATGAAATTCATCCCGCGTTCTGTGATGATCGGTTTTGTGAATGCGCTGGCGATCCTTATCTTCTCTGCGCAGCTTCCCCAGTTTGAAGGTGCTTCTTGGAGCATGTATGCGATGCTTGCCGGGTCGTTGGTTATTATTTATGTGCTGCCAAGGTTTACGACTGCTGTTCCGTCTCCGCTTGTGGCGATTATTGTGATGACAATTATTGCGGTCACTTTCCATGTGGATGTGCGGACGGTTGGTGATATGGGCAATATTTCTAGTTCATTGCCTCATTTCTTAATCCCTGATGTTCCGTTTACCTTTGAAACACTGCAAATTATTTTTCCTTATTCAATTGCTTTAGCGTTTGTCGGGTTGCTTGAATCTTTGCTGACAGCACAGATTATTGATGAAATGACGGATACGGACAGTGATAAAAATAAAGAGAGCCGCGGACAGGGAATTGCGAATATCGTGACTGGATTCTTTGGCGGAATGGCAGGATGCGCTATGATCGGACAATCTGTCATTAATACAAAAGCGGGTGGTCGCGGACGTTTGTCAGCATTTGTTGCCGGTGCTTTTCTGATGTTTTTAATTGCGGTGTTAAGTCATGTCGTGGTGAAAATCCCAATGGCGGCGTTAGTGGCTGTAATGGTTATGGTGTCTGTCGGCACATTTGATTGGTCTTCCTTAAAAGGTCTCAAAAAAGCGCCGCTCACGGACTCGATTGTCATGGTTGTGACTGTGGTTACGGTTGTTGTGACGGATGACTTATCTAAAGGTGTATTTGTCGGTGTTCTTTTAAGTGCCGTGTTCTTTGTGGCAAAAATCTCGAAGCTGAAAATCGTTTCTCATGCAGAGGATCAAAAGCTTAGAACGTATCAAGTGAAGGGGCAAATCTTTTTTGCGTCAGTGACGGATCTTGCAAATGCGTTTATATATCAAGAGGATATTGAGCGGGTTGTGATTGACTTAACTGAAGCTCACGTATGGGACGATTCTGGTACGGCCGCACTTGATAAGATTGTTGCGAAGTTTAAGGAACAAGGCATTGAAGCTGAGTTAAAAGGTTTGAATAAAGCGAGTAAATCTCTAATGAAACAGATGGCATAAAATAGAGAAGCCCAGATTAATGAGATCTGGGCTTTTTTATATAACATACACTTAAGCAGCATTGATATAATAGAGAGAAGAGAAATTTTAAATAGGGGACTTGCATATGATGCTTCAGAAGCTGAACCGTGTATTGGGGAGGGTTATGCCGCTGTTGACGCCGACTAGTGTGGTGTTGGGCGTGCTGCTGTCTCAGTTTTTACATGGGTATGAATGGGCTGTGCCTTGGATCTTTGCTTTTATTACGTTTGCAGGCAGTTTAAGCGCGAACTTTCAATCTTTGAGACATGCATTGTCTCACCCTCTCCCTATGATTCTTGCACTATTCGTTCTTCATATTTTCATGCCGCTTTTTGCTTGGGGCAGCGGCCATCTTATTTTTAAAGGTGATCCTTTGACGATTACCGGTTTAACATTGGCTGTTGTGATTCCTACGGGGATTACAAGCTTGATTTGGGCAGCGATGTACAAAGGGAATGTCGGTTTGACACTTTCGATTATTCTAGTTGATACTGTGCTGTCACCGCTAATCGTACCGCTGAGTCTTTCATTGCTGGCCGGCGCTCAGGTTCATATGGATGTGTGGGGAATGATGAAAGGTCTGATTATAATGGTCGTGATTCCTTCTTTTCTGGGCATGCTGTTTAATCAGATGTCATCTCCAGAAAGAACTGCGTCTGTGAGCAGTGCGCTGTCGCCTTTTTCAAAGCTTTGCTTGATGGCAGTGATTGCGATTAACAGTTCAGCGATTGCTCCTTATTTCAAATCCATTGATTTGAGATTTGCAGGAATAGCTGTAACGGTATTCTTTATCGCGTTAACAGGCTATGCCGCTGCTTGGCTGATCGGAAAAATGATGAAAAGGCGGCAAGAGGAAATAGTCTCTCTTATATTTACGGGAGGCATGAGGAATATTAGTGCCGGCGCAGTTCTTGCCGTTACGTTCTTCCCGTCTCAGGTTGCCGTTCCTGTTGTGATCGGCATGCTGTTTCAGCAGATATTGGCTGCTTTGTTTGGCTATATGCTGAATCGTTTTGAATTAAAACCAATGTTGCAGAAAGCATAAAAAAACCGCTCATAGGGTTGAGCGGTTTTTTCCGTATAGCCATTCGAGCGCGTTGATGAACTGTTTGCAGAAATACTTGCGGTGGTGCACCGCTCCTTTTTCAATTGAAAGACACAACTGGTCTTCAGTGAAGCCTTTTTCTTTTAGACTTTGATGAACTTGCTTTGTTTTTTTCAGCATATGTCGCTGAATGGATTGTTTTTCACGGCCTTCTTCACTCCCGACAGACATGAAAACACGTGCAGTGCCGGGCTTTAAAAAAGATATATGAATGGTTTCCGCTGCGTTCTCGTACCAGTATGAACCTGATATAGAGCCTATTTTCCCGAACATTGACGGATATTTTAATAAGGCGAACATTGAGATGAGGCCGCCTAATGAGGCACCGATCATTCCTCTTGACTGCGGTTCCCTGGTGACGTTCCAGTTTTCTTCGATTAGCGGAATGAACTGGTTCGTTATATCAGACAGATAGTGATATCCCATTCCGCCGAAGTCCGTGAACCGATCACTGAGTGATGCAGCCGGCCATGGGGTGTATTCATCAAGCCGGTTTTCGGGTTCGATACCAATTAGCAGGAGTTCAGGGAGCCTTTGCTGTTGAAACATGTTTTCTAAAAATTCAATTTCGTCGTGAAACAAAGAATTGCCATCCTGCACATAAACAGCAGGAAATCCCCCGCTGTCTGTGCTGTAGGAAGGAGGGAGGTACAGCGTGAACCTCCTGTTGCCGGCTTTGTGTTCTGAAAGAGATCCTTTCAAGCATTCTCCCCCTTTTTTTGCTTGAAAAGCAAATATAAGAAATAAGGAACTCCGAGGATCGCCAAAATGATGCCTGCGGGCACTTCTGCGGGCTGAAAAAATAGTTTTCCGGCAAAGTCTGCGCTTATCACAAGAAGCATCCCGATTAAACCGCTCAGTGGCAGGATATAGCGATGTTCGACGCCAGCCAGTCTCCGTGAGATATGGGGAGCAATTAAGCCGACAAACGCCATGCTTCCCGCTACGGAGACACAGGCGCTGATGATTGCTACACAGGCTACGAGCAGGATGGTTTTTTCTTTATTTGATGAAATGCCGAGGCTTCTGACTGTGTCTTCATCAAAACGAATGGTGTCGAGCAGGCGGGATTTGCCGATAAGAATCGGTATAAACAGCAGCATCCATGGGAGTACGGCTGTGATATACGTCCAGTTGGCAGACCAGATGCTTCCGTTTTTCCACACCATGGCCATTTGATAGTCTTGCGGGTCCATTTTTAAAGATAAAAACAAAGACAGGGCGCTGAATCCTGAATTGATCGCAATCCCTACCAGAATAATTCTTCCTGAATCTAAATTGCCTCTGTGCCATGCAAATATGTAAATCAGGATTGCCGCGATGAGCCCGCCTATCAATCCAAAGAGCGGCATTCCCATCGCTGCCGCTATGGATGTCACTTCCTTCTGGCCTTGGAATAAGAGCATAAACGCTACAATGCCGGCTCCTGCCCCTGCGTTGATTCCGAGAATTCCAGGATCAGCAAGCCCGTTTCTCGTGATGGCCTGGATAACACCGCCTGCAATGCCAAGACCGAGTCCAATAATAGCAGCCATGACAACCCGCGGCAGTCTTAAATCGAACAGCAAAATTTCATACTGCGGATTCGGGTCGATTTGAAAAAGAGTGGAGAGCAGCTCAGCAGGACGAACAGAAAATGATCCGCTCGTTAAGCTGAAATAGCTGACAACAAGAATCAAAGCGATGAACAATGCATATTTTTTAGCCATTTTGCTCCCCTCCTTTTCGTTTAATTAAATAAAGGAAGAAAGGTACGCCGATAATGGATGTTACGACCTCAATCGGTGTTTCAAACGGATAGTTGATAAATCTGCTTGCGAGATCACACAGGGTTAAAAAGATTCCGCCCAAAATACAGGAGCACGGAATCAGCCTGCTGTAATCAGAGCCGACGAGAAATCTCGTGATATGCGGAACAACCAACCCGACAAACGCAATTTTTCCGGCCAGCGCTACGGCACTGCCGGTTAGAATGATGACGGAAAGCATCGCCATGATTTTAATGGTTTTTTTCTTTTGCCCCAGGCTTTTAGAAATGTCGTCCCCTAATGATACAGCGGTTACCTTTTTGCTGAGAGAAATGGCCATTATGATGCCAATCAGAAAAAACGGAGCGGCAAGCTTCAGGAAATCTGGACTCATTTGATGAAGTCTGGCACTGTACCAGAAACTGAGATCCTGAGAAATTTGAAAATAAATCGACATGGCCGCTGATAAGCTGCTGAGCAGCATGCTTGTGACTGTGCCGATGATGGCGAGTTGCACGGGGGTAAATCCGTTTGGCATCATGGCGGCAAGGCCGAATACTAACACAGCTCCTAACGCTGAGCCGATAAAAGAGTATATCATCATTTCAATCGAAGATGATTGCGGGAGCAGAACCATGCAAAGCGTAATGATAAACGCTGAACCATCTGAAACACCCATAATGGATGGCGAAGCTAAATAATTGCGCGTAATGCCCTGCATAAGCGCTCCAGAAACAGCAAGGGCTGCCCCTATGAGCAGAGCGCCGGCAGCCCTTGGAATCCGGGAATGCCATATAATTTGATGGTCTGTGTTTCCCGGATCGAAATGAATAAGAGATGTAAAAACAATATCTGTGCTAAGATGCTTTGCCCCATAAAGGATTGAAAGCAAAAGTGACAGCGCTATAGCGAATGGAGAAGTAATCAATATGATACGTGTCCACTGTTTTGAATACATACAAAAACCTACTCTGAATTAGTTTTGTGTCAATTTTTCAGCAGCCGCTTTCAGGAAACGGACTTTGCTCCAAGCTGTGCCGCCTTGTGCGAGAGGGTCCACTGAGTTGACATACACATGGTCTTCTTTGACTGCTTTAAGGCTTTTCCAGATTGGATTTTTCTCTAAATCTTTTAAGGCATCAGGTTTGTCTGCATTTTCATCATCAGAAAATTGGACGAAAATATGGTCCGGGTTCATTTCACTTAATTTTTCTAATGAAATCAGCTCTTGCGCTTTTGCAGCTTTTACTTCGTTCGGCGCCTTAAGGCCTAAATCACCGTATAGTGTGGAGTTGAAATACACCTGTTCAGGGTAAATATAAATGTTGCCTTGTCTGATTCTGATGACAAGCGCTTTTGAATCTTTCGCTTTATCGTTGATTTTTGTTTTTGTTTCTTTTAGATCCTGTTCATAGTCTGCAATAATTTTCTTTGCTTTTTTCTCTTTTCCAGTCAGCTGGGCAAGCAGCATCATGTTTTCCTTCCAGTTTGAAGAGATATGAGAAACTGGGATCGTTGTGCCTGCTGTGCTGATTTTTTGAAGCGTTTTTTCCGGAAACTTTGTTGAAGCAAGGATAACATCTGGCTTCATTTCAAGAATCTTTTCAATATTTGGCTCCATTTTTTCTCCGGTTGGTTTGGCTTTATCAGTGATGTCTTTGAACATATCAGGGAATTTGCCGGAGAATGAAATTGCGCCTTGCGGATGAACGTCAAGCAATTTCGCGTCTTCCATTGATTCAACGCTTCCCGTAATGGCGATTTTGTCTGTCGGTACAGTTACTTCATATGATTTATCAAGGTATTCAATTTTCTTCTTCTCAGATGCTGTGCCGCTTGCCTTGCTGGCAGTTGATTCATTTTTGCTGCCGCAAGCTGCCGCCGTCAGAGCGAGAAGCAAGATTAATAAGGTAAGAGATATCTTTTTCATCTATAGAGCCTCCTGTTCAATTGATAACTATTATCAATTGGAATTATAGAGAATGAACAGATATAACACCATGGACAAATTCCTGATTTATCATGGACAATCTCCGGATAATAAAGAAACAGTTTGCTGAACGATTCGTTCATGCCCGCAAGCTGAGTATTCATTCCACGGGTCAAGGGATAGAAGATAAACACGGTTATTCCGTACCGCGCTTAGGTTTTGCCATGCTTCTGTCTGCTGTAATTGCTGGTAGTAAGCTATGGTCTCCGGCTCTTTAAAAAGAAAAAGCATCATACAGTCAGCTTGGTAATTTGCGATATTTTCTAACGAAATCGCTTGTTCTGAAGGTGTGTCAGCCGTTGTTGCCGAGCTGAATCCTAAATCCCCAAAGAAAACTTCGCGGACACTTCGGTTATGTGCCAGATAGAAGTTTTGCTTATGCAGCCTCAAAAAGAGAAAACGCAGCCCTTGAACGTGCTGAAGTGTTTTTTTGGCGGCTGTTGTCTGCTGGTCATAATCCGCTAGCCACTTTTCTGCTTCGGACTCCTCCTTTAAAAATGAGGCAGTTTGCAGAAAGTGGGTTCTCCAGCTTTCTTCTGAAGGAAGGTACATGACTTCTGCGATGCGATTCAGGCGATCTTGTTCTTCTGGAGAAATAGAATCCGTGCTGACAATCACATCTGGTTCTGCCTGTGATAACGTGTACAGGTTTTCTTCCCACTTTTCATTAAACCGGTATGCACTGAGCTGGACAGGTATATCTGTCGAATAATGCTGATAGTAGTAAGACGTCCATTTCGGATGCAGAGCGGCCGCAAAAGGTATGTGGTGAAGAGGGATGAGATGTCCCATTGTGCCCCTTCCGTATGCGGCGATTTTCTTTCGGCGTTTTTTCATATAGCTTGTAGGTGAACAGCCTGTATGTTTTTTAAAGATTCTGCTGAAATAAAATTCATCTTGATAACCGGTTTGGTGTGCAATTTCTTTCAATTTGCAGTTTGATTTTGCCATGAGCCGTTTTGCCTTTGTGATTCGTGTTTTCGTAATAAATTCTGTTACGCTCTGTCCTGTCCATTTTTTAAAGCTTTCACTGTAGTGTTTGGCACTGATTCCTGCCATTTGCGACAGCTGGGCAAGCGTGATTTTTGTATCGGCATGGGTTTCGATATAGTGTTTTGTTTTTTCGATTGCTGAATGTGTATCCGTTTGATCAGATAAACTGGCAGTAAAGAGGTCATAAATCAGGCTTTGTACTTCAATCACACATTTTAGCTGAGAAAGCTGAGACGATTCATTCCATAGTGCGGCAAGTTCTTGAAGCCGGACTGCAAGATTCTCGATATGTGAAACATTCATAAGCTTCAGGTTGGCTAATTCCGATTCTATGCACGGTGTGAAAATATCTTGTCCGGTTTCCTTGATATAGCTTTGAAGCCTGATTAGACAGGCTTCTATATGTCCATCGGCTGCTGGCGTAAAGCCAAAGGTCTCGTTAGGCGGACAAACATAAAGTGTCTTTTTTTGCAGAGGATTGGTGTTTGTTCCGATCGAAATATAGCCGTTTCCTTTTAAATGAAAAATCAGCACGAATGAATCGGCTAATTGCTGTTCTGAGAAGAGATCACTTGTCTTTTTTAGATATTCAATTTGTACCGGTTGATAAATCACTGCATTTTGCACGAGTAGACCACCTTTTCAGAAACGTTCAATTGATAATCATTTTCAATAAAAATTGTACCAAATAAATGAAAGTTTTCCTATATAAAGCGTGTGGGTTTTTAGTATGAAAAAACCCTTACTCGTGTGTAAAAGTAAGGGTCTTTCGTTCGATAAGAATATGTTACACGTGTAACATACAATGCTCACGTTCTAATAAATGAGATATTTTTTTCTTGTTTTGTTGAATTGTTGGAGTGTTTTTTCATAGCTGTTTATGATGTCCTCAATCGAAGTTCCATTTTTAATTTTTGTCCTGATCCAGCCGTTGCCTGCCAGTTTATTAAATGAACCTGTTGACAGGAACTCAAAATCCTCAGGATAGAGATCGTGTATGGTTTTAATGACTGAAAGACCTGTTTTAACGGCTTCAAACTTATCTCTGTCTGTCACATAGAGCTGCACACCGTGGCAAAGTGTTCCTTGATGTTTAGAAAACGTGGGTGTGAAGGATGCTGCCCTAAATGTAACGCCCGGCAAATGGAGGCTGTTTAATGTTTCTTCAAGTTCTGTGCTTTTGATAAAGGGAGCTCCGATCAATTCGAATGGCTTTGTTGTCCCTCGCCCTTCGGATATATTTGTTCCTTCAATCAGCCCGGTTGCAGGATAAACAAATGTGCTTTCCACCGTCGGCATGTTAGGCGAAGGGAGGACGAAAGGCAATCGGGTATCGTCAAAATCCATTTTTCGTTTCCAGTGTTTCATTTTTACCACTGTAAGATCGGCATCAATATCAAATTCTTTGTTGAACAGTAAAGCCAATTCGCCTATCGTCATCCCATGCTTCAATGGAATGGGATACAATCCGACAAATGAGGCGTATTCAGGTTCTAAGATTGGCCCTTCAATATGATTCCCGCCTTGAGGATTCGGACGGTCCAGCACCATAAATGGAATGCCGTTTTCTTTAGCGGCTTCCATTGCGTATGCCATTGTATAAATGTACGTGTAGAAACGGGTCCCGACATCCTGAATGTCAAACATTAGAATATCGACATTTTTCAGCATTTCTGGAGTCGGTTTTTTCGTTTTTCCGTAGAGGCTGTATACGGGAACCCCGGTTTTTTCGTCAATGTAAGAGCCTACTTCGTCTCCAGCCTGGGCGTCACCGCGGACGCCGTGTTCAGGGCCGAATAAAGCTGTCAGTTTGATATCCGGGTTCTCGTAAAGAATATCGACACTGCTTTTCAGAGATGCGTTTACTCCGGTTGGATTGGTGATCAGTCCGATACGTTTTCCCTTGAGCTGTTTTTTATAGTCTGGCAAGAGCGTGTCTATACCAGTTTGGACTTTAAGCTTTTTAGCCGTTTGATTCTTTGGATCGGGTGAAGAAGAGGCAGCGGTTATCGTTCCGAACATCATGAGCCCTGTCAGAAAAGCGAATATTGTTTTTCTCATGTGTCCCTCCTTATTAAAGCGGTTTTCCCGTTTTGATATTTAATCCGTAGCCATATGGATAAAGGGTGTCCCCCGGGTTCGTGACTGATGGGATGTCAACTGGAAGTGTGCCTTTAGGTTTTGCCTGGCCGAATATCGCCATCACTCCGGCCGGAATATTAGGTTGAAGATAACGGCCATTTGCGTATCCTTTAAAGCCATAGACTGCAATCAGTGCCTTTGCTTCTTCGAAATTGGCGGCATCATAGGGGTTGCGCAGGCTCATTAAGACAAATGGTTTGTTGTGCTGCAGTGCGGCTTTCATGACAGCTCTCGGAAACACGGTGGCCCATTTGCTTGAATCTGATATTGTGTCGTCGATGACACCGTCGTTGACGACAGGGTCATTTTTGACGACATAGGAGCCGGTTATGATATAATGAGCCTTTTTTACTTGTTTTGCATGCTCGGCATTAAATACTTGATTGGCAAAATTCATTTTGCTGAGGGATACGGATTTGATTTTCTTTCGCTTGATGAGATCGTGAATGGTTTGTTCGATTGAAGCAGTTTGTTCTTCGTAAGGTGCCACAATTAAGATTCGGCTGCCTTTTTTGGGCTTGAACGGCAAAGTGTGCTGTTCATTTTTTAATACAGTTACTGCTTTTTCAGCTATTTTTTTCTCTGCTTTCAGGTGCTGCTTGCTTCCTACGATTTTTTTGGCTTTGGCTATTTTTTCTTTTGTACTGTCGCTGTTTCGCGCTGGATACATGCCGCGTTTTATTTTCAGGGAAATGATTCTTTCAACTGATTTGTTGATTTGTTGTTCAGGAATATCCCCGTTTTTCACGGCTTCTTTCAAAGCTTGAATAACACGTGCGAATTTCTGTTCTTCTTTCATTGAAGTAACTGAGGCTGGCATTAATGCAATATCGACACCAGCTTTTACGGCCATGACCACAGCCTCTTCCTGTCCGAAATGATCTGCGATTGCCTTCATATTGAGCGCATCGGTAACGATCACACCATTAAAGCCCATTTCCTGACGAAGAAGACCTGTCATCACTTTTTTTGAAAGTGTAGCTGGAACCAGAATGTCCGATCCATCGAGTTTGCTTTTGTATGTGGTGTCGTCGAAGGCAGGGAATTGAACATGGGCTGTCATTACCATATCAGCACCGGCATCAATTGCTTTTTGAAAAGGATAAAGCTCGACCTCACGAAGCCGTTCTTGGCCATGGGAAACGAGCGGCAGTCCATAATGGCTGTCAACGTCCGTGTCTCCATGTCCCGGGAAATGTTTGAGGGCAGACGCGATATCCTGCCGCTGCAACCCTTTCATCGTGTATAAACCGAGGCGTGATGTCAGTTCTCGATTGGAGCTGAATGACCGTACGCCGATTACAGGATTATCAGGATTATTGTTAATGTCCACGACAGGGCTGAAATCTGTATTGATGCCTAAGGCAGAGAGCTCTTTCCCGATGATGCTGCCGGTCTGATACGCATTGATTCTGCTTCTGGCTGCGCCCAGCGCCATATTCCCTGGGAAATTAGTGCCTTCCCCTAACCTCGTTACAATGCCGCCTTCCTGATCAATACTCAGCATGAGCGGGATTTTTGGACTTGCCTTTTGGTAATCGTCTGTCAGTTGGACAGTTTGTTTTGTTGTTTTTACATTTTCTGCAAAAAGGATGATGCCTCCGAATTGATATTTCTTGACGAGGCTGGCGACTTCATCATTCATTTCTGTAAGGGCTTGCGGAGAGGACTCGCCTTCCTTTTGCCAGTTTCTAAAATCAGGCATCAGCATCTGGCCGAGTTTTTCGTCTAACGACATACGATTGACAATCTGATTGGCATCGATTGCACGTTTGGATGCAGAGGCTTCTGTCTGTCTGGCCCCGAAAAAGCATGAAATAAAGAGAACGGCTGAAAGGATAAGCGGAAAGACAGGTCTCATAGAAACTTCCTCCTATCGTCTAATCATTCATTCCATCGCTTCATAAATCGCGGTTATGACACTTCCATAACTGCCTGTTGCAAATTGATCACCCTCAAAGACGTTTGGATTTTCTTCCGGATCAATAACTGGTGTATGCTTTTTATTTGTTAACAATGCGATGCCTAAATTGTATGCTGGATCAATAATTGTAACTGTCCCTGTCCAGCCGGTATGCCCGTAAGCATTTTCACTGGCATGAGGGCCAAACATCCATTCCATGCTTTTACTTCCGTTCCGCCTCCAGCCAAGAGCGAATGTCGGATCTGTTGCTGAAGGTGCTGTAAACAGGTCGGCTGTTTTCTGATCAAATAAAGAAATATTTCGGTATGAACCTTTGTTTAACATGACTTGCAGCAGTATGGCCATATCATCTGCATTTGAGAACAATCCGGCATGCCCAGACACGCCATCCATTGAGTAAAACGCTTTTTCGTCATGCACTTCTCCTTGCAGCGAGTTTGTGCGGATGTTAGGGAATTGAATAACGCCGTCACGTGTATTGCCCATGCGTTCAGTAGCTGCGAACTGTTTCGGTTTAAAGCCCTTTTGCAGCGGATTGTACAAGGTATGCTTCAGCCTGAGCGGTTTGTAGAGCTCTTGCTCCGTGTAGACATCAAGCGGTTTGCCGGTGAGTTTTTCGACAATACATCCGAGTAGCATATATCCAATGTCACTGTATACGTGCTTTGTCCCAGTTTGATAATCGAGTGGAATTTTCGTCAAATATTCAATCGTTTTGTCCCGTTCCTGGGAATAGTACTTGCCGGCTTTTTCCGGCGTGTAAAAGTAAAAGCTTGATGGGAGCCCTGATTGGTGCTGGAGGACATCGATGACACGTATCTTGTCTTTTCCTTTTATGAGGTCACCCGGCTGATCCTTGAAACCCGGCAAATATGCAGAAACTTTTTCATAGACGTCAAGTTTTCCTTGGCTGACTAAGCGCTGCAATGCAAAATTTGTTGCGTACATTTTTGTATTTGAGGCTAAGTCAAACATCGTGCGGGTTTTCATTTTGGCCGGACGGCGCAGTAGTTCTGATCCTTCGTACTTTTTACTGTAGCCGTATGCTGCTTTTTTTATGATGCGTCCATCCTTCACCACCACAAGAACGGCGCCTGGAAATCCTGCTGCAATATCCCGTTCTATCATCTGATCTACCTTCCTTAGCTTCTTCGTCGAGAATTGTGCAGTTTCTGCATTTATGGTTTTCGGCTCAACCAAGTTGTCTGCTGTTTGTGCGAAGGTTTCATTTGGCGCGAATATCGATAGGGTTAAAATGGCACTGAATATGAACAGTGTCTTTGTTTTCACAGGCTAGCCCCTTTCTGTGCTTCTATCCCGTTTACTATCCCTAATACAGAAACAATTTAATCGAACTGTGAAGCCATTTCATCTTTATATCCGAATGCATAGGTTAATAAAAAGCCGGCCGCGTAGGAAATAAAGAGCCCAATGATATACAAAATGATTTGCGAAGGCAGGACTAGAAAGGAAAGCGGCAGTCCGGAGACACCAATCGCAATGGTGGCTACTTGAAAATAAGCTTGAAAGGCGCCGCCGATTCCAGCTCCTAAACATGCTGTTAAAAACGGACGGCCAAGCGGCAGCGTCACTCCGAAAATAAGCGGTTCACCAATGCCGAGCAGTCCCGATGGAAGCCCGCCGGCGATTGCTTTCCTCAGTGTTGTTTTTTTCGTCTTCACGAAGACGGCAAAGGCCGCGCCTACCTGTCCTGCACCTCCCATAGCCAAAATAGGGAGCAGAGGGTCATTGCCAATTGAATTGATTAGTTCCATGTGCACAGGCGTCAAGCCTTGATGCAGTCCGGTTACGACGAGAGGAAGGAAGGTTGCGCCCAGAATAAAGCCCGCAGCGATGCCGCCGATGTCCAGGATGGACAGTAGGCCGGATGTAATGGCATCAGAAATGAATCCGCCTAAAGGCATAAATACGACATACGTTACGATTCCGGTGATTAACAGTGAAACGGTGGGTGTGACAATGATATCGAGTGATTGAGGAATAAAACGGCGAATAAATTGTTCGGTGTAAGCAATGAATATGGCTGCGAAAAGGACGCCGATCAGACCTCCCCTGCCCGGGAGAAGCTCTTCTCCAAATAAACTGATTTTTGCGATCTCCGGATTGATAATCAAGATCCCGGCCAAAGCCCCAAGTGCGGGTGTCCCGCCAAATTCTTTCGAAGCGTTAATACCAACGAGAATGCCGAGATAAGTGAACAGCCCTGATCCGATGACTGTCAGGATAACCGCAATTTGTGAGTCTGCAGAGAGCCAGCCTGCTTGAATAATTGCTTTGGTAATCCCAGTAATTAAACCGGAAGCGACTAGAGCGGGAATAAGAGGGATAAAAATGCTGGCAATTTTACGTAAGAAAAGTTTAAAAGGAGTGGCGTTTTTTCGATTGATATCGGCTTTCTTTTTGGCCGCTGCTTCTTTGACATCGGCACTTTCTTCTGCTGCTGACACGAGCTTTGAGAAAGCAGCTGTAACATGATTGACGACTCCTGTGCCGAGGATAATTTGTAAGGTTTCAGCTTCAACGACCCCCAATACGCCGTCAAGCTTTCTTAAAGCCTGAGCATCCGCTTTGCTTTCATCGTAAGGCGTAATGCGCAGGCGTGTCATGCAATGCGTATATGAAGAAATATTGGATTTTCCTCCGCATAGCTCAAGGATTTTCTGTGCGAGATGATGGTAGTTATTTTCTTTGCTCATTAAAACCCCTCCCCTTCAAGATGCCTTATTTTATTCTCATAGATTGTATGGCTGCTCTCGTTTTATCGATATAACCGGTTGTCGTTTCATACTGCTCAGCCGCCATGCCTAAAAACAAAACATCAATTATAAAAAGCTGGGCGAGGCGGGAGGAAGTGGCTGCACTTCGAATCAAGGCTTCATTGGAATGGGCTGTATACAAAGGGACATCAGCCAGTGCGGAGACGGATGTCTGACTGAATTGTGTGAGGCTGATCGTTGTGATGCCTTTTTCCTTGGCCATGGCGAACAGTTCAATGATTTCCTGTGTCTCTCCTGAAAACGAAATGGCGAATACGATGTCGTCTTTATCTGCATTTGCGATTAAAGATGCCACAAGATGAGTGTCTGTAAACGCGGTTGCTTGTTTATGAATGCGAAGCCACTTTTGCTGGGCGTCCTTGGCGACAATGCCGGAAGCCCCGAGGCCGATAAAATGCACGGTATGAGCTTTGAGAAGCAGAGAAACCGCTCGTTCAAGCTCTTTGTAGTCCATCAGGTCTGAAGTATCCTGAATGGCTTGAATGGCATTGCCGGCCGTTTTTTCGGAAATGGAGGGCAGCGGCTCGTGGGGAACAATATCCCGGTAGCCCTGAAAAGTTGGCTTTGCCAGATCGCCCGCTACTCTCATTTTTAAATCTTGAAATCCTTTTAAACCGAGTGATTTGCAGAGCCTGATGACGGCAGCGTCACTTGAATTGGCTAAGGCGCTAATTTCGTTGACGGTGCTTTCGATTGCTTTGTGAGGATGGGCTAGGATATAATCTGCAAGTTTGCGCTCGGATGGAGGGAGCTTATGCTTCATTGATTGGATGATCGCTAAACCGCCTGTGGCCATTCTAGTTCTCTCCTTATCATGGATGGTAATGTTCGATTGCTTTGTCAATGAAACCGTTTGCTTCATCGAGTAATGTCTTTGCTTGTTTCTGATCTGTGCTTGTTTTGAGCATGACGATTGCTGTTTTGACGTGATGATCGGCTTGTTCCAGGGTGTGCCTGGCTGTGTCGTATGAAGCATTTGTAAGGCTTTGGATGATGCTGATGGCGCGTTCTTTTAGTTTTTTGTTGCTGACGTTGACGTCTACCATCAAGTTTTCGTAAACCTTGCCGATTTTGACCATTACAGCGGTAGATATCATGTTTAGAATCATTTTATGAGCGGTTGCGGCTTTCATACGTGTTGATCCTGTAATGGCCTCAGGTCCGACGACAACCTCAATGCTGTGATCCGCATCCTTGCTGATGGCGGAATTTTCATTGCAAGTAAGGGCGATGGTGTGTGCTCCGACTTTGCGGGCGTATCTTAGGGCGCCTGCGGCGTACGGTGTGCGGCCGCTTGCTGCGATGGCAATGACGGTGTCATTTGAAGTGAGCTGTATGTTTCTTAAATCTTCACCTCCTGCTTCCTCACTGTCTTCAATGCCCTCTGCTGCCTGTAAAAAGGCTTTGGGGCCTCCAGCCATGATTCCGATGACCTGATCAGGGCTTACGCTGTAGGTGGGAGGACATTCAACAGCATCCATGACGCCGAGTCTGCCGCTTGTGCCGGCGCCTGTATATATGAGCCGGCCTCCATTTTGAAACGATTCATATGCGCAGTCTACAGCTGTTTTGATGTCGGGGAGAACCTCCTGAACGGCTGCAGCGACTTTCATATCTTCGTTGTTGATCATTTTGAGGATGCCGAGAGTGTTTGCTTTGTGGATTTCAACTGTTTGACTATTGCGTGATTCCGTTGTAAGACGGTGAAGGTTTAATGGTTCTGACATGAGGATGCCCCCTGTTTTAAAATGATATATCTCAATGTTCAGTATATTCATTTCTGTTATGATATTTCAACTATGTTTTTAAATTTTTGAAATTTTATTTCACTCAAGACTATAAGAAATGATGAAGGATCAACTGTTCTCCAAGCGGCCCGATTCTTCGCCGTCCTTTATCAAGGAACCCGCTTTTCATATAAAGGTGTTTTGCGCGTATGTTCAGATGATTGACGGCCAAGATGATTTCGTCGCACCATGGAAAATATCCGCTCACAAAAGCGGGAAGCAAAATCATGGCTTTTTTCGCATAGCCTTTTCCGTGGTGCACAGCGTTTAAAGACAGGGAGCTGAGCAGTAAAGCAAATGGATTGTTAGAATAGGAAGCAAGCGTTTCTTTTGATGCATGTAAAATGAAAAAACCGACTGGAAGGTCGTCTTTTAAGATGACAACCGGGTATCGGTCCTGTATGCCCAGAGCCTGAGACAGCACCTCTTTCGGGAGGGAGGTAAAGCGTTTGTCATCATTAGTGAGCGTGAATGATTGAAGCTCGGGCAAGTGTTCAGGCTTATAGAAGGATAAAGAAATGTCTTGAGTCATGGGGTGGCCTCCTTACAATATGTCGTCAAGCTCGTTTTCCGAAATGACGCGGTAGCCCGCTTGTTTTAACAATGCGGCGGTTACTCCGTTGCCGGTGATTTTTTTGCCAGAGAATGTGCCGTTATAGATAAACCCGCTTCCGCAAGATGGACTGTTTTCTTTTAATATGACGGCAGAAGCGTTGATTTCTTTTGCGTAAGCCAATGTTTTCGCGGCGCCTTCCATATATAGTTCTGTGACGTCTTCTCCTGAAGCTGTCACGATTTTCGCTGTTCCATTGAGGACATCCTCGCCGGTGCCTCCTATGATTTCTGCGGGTTCGCGTGGGGTAGAGAAGTCGCCGAGAAGCTCAGGGCAAGCCATGACTGCTTTCTTTTCATCGACGAGTTTTCTGATTTTCTCCGACGCTGCGTGAGAGCCGTTATATCTGCATTCAATGCCTCCAAGGCAAGAACTGACTAGAATCATATTGGTTTCTCCTCTCTTGCTTTGCTTGTCTCTATCATAAAATAAATGGCTTTAGTTGGGAGGCTTTTTCAGTTAAAAAAGGAGTTAAAAAGTTTGAAAATAAAAAATTTAATTTTCCTCTTTACAAACAGGGGGTGACCTGTATATAATAACTTTTGTCAGCTCGACGAGAACACAACGGCCCGTTGGTCAAGCGGTTAAGACACCGCCCTTTCACGGCGGTAACACGGGTTCGAATCCCGTACGGGTCACCATTTGGAGGATTAGCTCAGCTGGGAGAGCATCTGCCTTACAAGCAGAGGGTCGGCGGTTCGAGCCCGTCATCCTCCACCATCTTGCCGGTGTAGCTCAATTGGTAGAGCAACTGACTTGTAATCAGTAGGTTGGGGGTTCAAGTCCTCTTGCCGGCACTGTTTTTTCAAAATTTTATGTGGAGGGGTAGCGAAGTGGCTAAACGCGGCGGACTGTAAATCCGCTCCCTCAGGGTTCGGCAGTTCGAATCTGCCCCCCTCCACCATTATTGGGCTATAGCCAAGCGGTAAGGCAACGGACTTTGACTCCGTCATGCGTTGGTTCGAATCCAGCTAGCCCAGTCACAGACACCTTTGATCAAAAGGTGTCTTTTTTCTTTTGGAAAAATCATTCCAACTTCTAACTGTTCAGTCTGTATAATAATTTTAAAAATATGTTAAGGTAGTTTATTCACGAATTACCATCTACACCCTGCCAAAAATTTGATAAACTTATTTTATAAAAAAATTGAAACCTTTTGAAACGAAGCTCGTATACATACAGACCGGTGAAGGCAGAGGTTAGATAAATATGGAAATGATGATTAAAAAAAGAATTAAACAAGTCAAAAAAGGCGACCAGGATGCATTTGCGGACATCGTAGATATTTACAAAGATAAAATTTATCAGCTTTGCTACCGTATGCTTGGCAATGTGCATGAGGCGGAGGATATTGCACAGGAAGCTTTCATCAGAGCGTACGTTAATATCGACAGTTTTGATATTAACCGGAAATTTTCAACTTGGCTTTATCGAATCGCGACCAATTTGACCATTGACCGCATTCGCAAAAAGAAGCCGGATTATTACCTCGATGCAGAGGTGGCTGGTACGGAAGGCTTGACCATGTATTCTCAAATCGCCGCAGATGGTGTTTTGCCTGAAGATGCAGTTGTGTCGCTGGAGCTCTCAAACACGATACAGCAGAAAATTTTAAAGCTTCCTGACAAATACAGAACAGTCATCGTATTAAAGTATATTGACGAACTCTCATTAATTGAAATCGGGGAGATTCTAAACATTCCTGTGGGGACTGTGAAAACGCGGATTCACAGAGGCAGAGAGGCTCTTAGAAAACAATTAAGGGATCTTTAAGTGGGGTGATGAAATGAGCTGTCCTGAACAAATTGTGCAGCTTATGCATATGCATCTTGATGGAGATATCCTTCCAAAAGATGAACACGTATTAAATGAACATCTGGAGACATGCGAGAAATGCAGAAAGCATTTTTACGAGATGGAGAAATCCATAGCGCTCGTACGGAGCACATCGCATGTCGAAGCCCCCGCGGATTTTACCGCTAATGTCATGGCAAAATTGCCTAAGGAGAAGAAAAGAGCTTCTGTAAAAAGATGGTTCAGAACCCATCCCGTTATCGCAGCTGCTGCGGTATTCATCATTTTGATGGGCGGAGGTTTTTTTAACAGCTGGCATAATGACCACAATTTCAGCGTATCCAAGCAGCCGAATCTTGTGGTTCATAACCATACTGTGACCGTGCCAGAAGGTGAGACGGTCAAAGGTGATGTCACTGTCAAAAACGGCAAGCTGATTATTAAAGGCAAAATAGACGGGGATGTAACCGTCGTAAACGGCGAAAAGTATATGGCCTCTGCTGGACAAGTCACCGGTCAGATTGAAGAAATCAATCAATTATTCGACTGGACATGGTACAAGATGAAGTCTGCGGGGAAAAGTGTACTCGATGCATTCAGTCCGAACGGAGAAGAGTAAAGCGCGTTAGCCGCTTTGCTCTTTTTTTGCGGGCTGAGAGGGCTGGCACATTTCACTTGCTAAATCGAAATGTGGTATAATGGGCTCGCTATGTAAAGTACATATGCGTAACACGTAAAACACAAAATACGAAATGACTGAAATCTTGGAGGACGAGGAAATGGCTTTTGAGGATATCCCTTTTTTGCAGTACCTCGGCAATGCCGTTGATATTCTCCTTGTTTGGTATGTGATATATAAATTGATTATGGTGATACGCGGCACGAAAGCGGTTCAGCTGTTAAAAGGAATTGTAGTCATCGTGCTTGTTCGTATGGCCAGCCAATATTTGGGCCTCAGCACACTTCAATGGCTGATGGACCAAGCGATAACATGGGGATTTTTAGCAATTATTATTATTTTTCAGCCTGAGCTGAGAAGAGCGCTTGAACAGCTAGGCCGCGGCCGCTTTTTTTCGAGGAGCGGCACGCCTGTTGAAGAAGCGCAGCAGAAAACGATTGAGGCCATTACAAAAGCGATCAATTATATGGCGAAACGCCGTATAGGCGCCCTGCTGACCATTGAGCGGGATACTGGAATGGGGGATTATATTGAAACCGGCATACCACTGAATGCCAAAGTCAGCTCTGAGCTGCTGATCAATATTTTTATCCCAAACACCCCGCTTCACGACGGTGCGGTGATTATGAAAAATAATGAAATTGCCGCGGCCGCCTGTTATCTGCCGCTTTCTGAGAGCCCGTTTATTTCAAAAGAACTGGGCACGCGGCACAGAGCAGCTGTCGGTATCAGTGAAGTAACAGACAGTTTGACGATTATTGTGTCTGAAGAGACCGGCGGCGTCAGTGTGGCAAAGAACGGCGACCTTCACAGAGAGCTTACAGAAGAAGCGCTGAAAGAAATGCTTGAAGCCGAGTTTAAGAAAAACACCAGAGACACTTCTTCTAACCGCTGGTATTGGAGGGGCAAGAAAAATGGATAAATTCTTAAACAACCGCTGGGCTGTGAAAATCATTGCTCTGCTTTTCGCGCTCTTGCTTTATGTGGCGGTTAACAGCAACCAAGCACCGACTCCGAAAAAACCGGGTGAATCTTTCTTTCCGACATCAACAACTGATGAAGCAACTCTGACTGATATTCCGGTTAAAGCGTATTATGATGATGAAAATTACGTCGTGACGGGTGTTCCGCAAACGGTTAATGTCACGATAAAAGGCTCGACAAGCGCCGTGAAAAAGGCTCGGCAGACCAAAAACTTTGAAATATATGCCGATATGGAACATTTGAAAACCGGCACACATAAGGTTGAGCTTAAGGCCAAAAACGTGTCGGATGGGCTGACAATCTCAATTAATCCGTCTGTTACGACAGTGACCATTCAGGAACGGACGACCAAAAGTTTTCCCGTAGAAGTGGAGTACTACAACAAAAGCAAGATGAAAAAAGGCTATTCTCCGGAGCAGCCGATTGTCAGTCCGAAAAATGTGCAGATTACCGGATCGAAAAATGTCATCGATAATATTTCTCTTGTAAAAGCTTCAGTGAATTTGGAAAACGCAGATGAAACGATTGAAAAGGAAGCGAAAGTGACTGTCTATGATAAAGACGGAAACGCGCTTCCTGTCGACGTGGAGCCCTCGGTCATCAAGATTACCGTTCCGGTGACAAGCCCGAGTAAAAAAGTGCCCTTTAAAATTGAACGGACAGGAAGCCTTCCTGACGGTGTCAGCATAGCGAATATTGAATCCAGCCCCAGTGAGGTAACGGTTTACGGCTCACAGGATGTGTTGGATTCTCTTGAATTTATTGACGGCGTCAGCTTAGATTTAAGTAAAATTAACAAGGATTCCGATATCGAGGCAGATATTCCGCTTCCTGACGGTGTCAAAAAAATCTCGCCGTCAAAGGTGACTTTGCATATAGAAGTCGATAGTGAAGCGGATCAGAAGTTCGAGAATGTCCCTATCAAGACTGTAGGGCTGAGCAGCTCACAAAACATTGAATTTCTTGATCCTGAATCACAAGCGATAGACGTAACGGCTAAAGGCTCTCCCGCGAATATAAAAAAACTGAAAAAATCAGATATTGAATTGTATGTGAATGTTTCAGATTTAGAGGACGGGGAGCATAGCGTGAAGCTTGAAGTGAACGGGCCACAGAATGTAACCTGGTCCTTGGGGCGGAAAAACGCCAAAATCAAGCTGACGTCTAAGAAAAGCAATACATCAACGAATGATAACAGCAGCAATACATCAGGGAATCAGGATGACACAGATAAACAAACAAATGATCAAAAGAACAATCAGCAAGAAGATACAAAGAACACTGATAAAAACAGCAACGATCAAAACCAAGACGAAAATAAAGAGCAAAACCAAGATCAGGATGAGGATGAATCCACTGCGAATTCACAATCCTCATCGGAATAAAAAAGGAGCGATTATAAAATGGGCAAGTATTTTGGAACAGACGGTGTAAGAGGTGTCGCCAATAGTGAGCTTACACCTGAGCTGGCCTTTAAAGTCGGACGTTTCGGCGGTTATGTGCTGACAAAAGACAAACAACGTCCAAAAGTGCTGATAGGCCGCGATACACGCATCTCCGGCCATATGCTGGAGGGAGCCCTTGTCGCCGGACTTTTATCCATTGGCGCAGAAGTCATGCGCCTAGGTGTCATTTCTACACCAGGTGTATCTTATTTGACAAAAGCGATGGATGCAGAGGCGGGCGTCATGATTTCCGCTTCTCATAACCCAGTGCAGGATAACGGCATCAAATTCTTTGGGGGAGATGGATTTAAGCTTTCTGATGAACAGGAGGCTGAAATTGAGCGCCTGATGGACGAACCTGAGGATAAGCTGCCAAGACCTGTCGGAGCAGACCTTGGACTTGTAAACGATTATTTTGAAGGCGGACAAAAATATCTGCAATTCTTAAAACAGACAGCTGATGAAGATTTCACAGGCATTCATGTGGCATTGGACTGTGCCCATGGCGCAACGTCATCCTTGGCGACACACCTGTTTGCTGATTTAGATGCAGATGTTTCGACAATGGGGACTTCCCCGAACGGATTAAACATTAATGACGGCGTCGGTTCGACTCATCCCGAAGCGCTCAGCGCGTTTGTCAAAGAGAAAAACGCGGATCTCGGTCTTGCATTCGACGGTGACGGCGACCGCCTGATTGCTGTCGATGAAAAAGGAAATATTGTAGACGGCGACCAAATCATGTACATATGCTCAAAACACCTGAAATCAGAGGGCCGTTTAAAGGATGATACAGTGGTTTCAACCGTGATGAGCAACCTCGGCTTCTATAAGGCACTCGAAAAAGAAGGCATCAAAAGCGTGCAGACAGCTGTCGGCGACCGCTACGTAGTAGAAGCAATGAAAAAAGACGGCTACAACGTCGGCGGAGAGCAGTCAGGACATCTTATTTTCCTTGATTACAACACGACAGGGGACGGATTATTGTCTGCTATTATGCTGATGAACACTTTGAAAGCAACAGGCAAGCCGCTGTCAGAGCTTGCAGCTGAAATGCAGAAGTTCCCGCAGCTGTTAGTCAATGTGAGAGTGACTGATAAATATAAAGTTGAAGAAAATGAAAAAGTAAAAGCAATTATTTCTGAAGTTGAAAAAGAAATGAACGGCGACGGCCGAATTTTGGTGCGCCCTTCAGGAACTGAACCGCTCGTCCGTGTCATGGCTGAAGCGAAGACGAAAGAGCTGTGTGATGAGTATGTCAATCGCATTGTTGAAGTCGTCCGGTCAGAAATGGGATTAGAGTAACGAAGTCTATTATCAGAAAGTGAACAAGACAAGCGAGGATTACATAAGATAATTGTGAGACATAGCGCAAAATTGTTTAAAAAACAATTGACCGTTTATGCCACATGTTGTAAAATCAAGCTTGTCTTGTTCTTATTATCTCAATAGGAAAAGAAGACGGGATTATTGCTTTACCTATAATTATAGCGCCCGAACTAAGCGCCCGGAAAAAGGCTTAGTTGACGAGGATGGAGGTTATCGAATTTTCGGCGGATGCCTCCCGGCTGAGTGTGCAGATCACAGCCGTAAGGATTTCTTCAAACCAAGGGGGTGACTCCTTGAACAAAGAGAAATCACATGATCTTCCAAAAAACATGTAGGAGGGGACGATTGAAAGTCCCCTTGAAATTTGACTTTCTTCGTCTCCTTTTACAATCTTAGGAGGAAGAAAAATATGTGTGGAATCGTAGGTTATATCGGTCAGCTTGATGCGAAGGAAATTTTATTAAAAGGGTTAGAAAAGCTTGAGTATCGCGGTTATGACTCTGCTGGTATTGCTGTTGCCAACGAACAGGGAATCCATGTGTTCAAAGAAAAAGGACGCATTGCAGATCTTCGTGAAGTTGTGGATGCCAATGTAGAAGCGAAAGCCGGAATTGGGCATACTCGCTGGGCTACACACGGCGAACCAAGCTATCTGAACGCTCACCCGCATCAAAGCGCACTGGGCCGCTTTACACTTGTTCATAACGGCGTGATCGAGAACTATGTTCAGCTGAAGCAAGAATATTTGCAAGATGTAGAGCTCAAAAGTGACACCGATACAGAAGTAGTCGTTCAAGTAATCGAGCAATTCGTCAATGGAGGACTTGAGACAGAAGAAGCGTTCCGCAAAACACTTACACTGTTAAAAGGCTCTTATGCAATTGCTTTATTCGATAACGACAACAGAGAAACGATTTTTGTAGCGAAAAACAAAAGCCCTCTATTAGTAGGTCTTGGAGATACATTCAACGTCGTAGCATCTGATGCGATGGCGATGCTTCAAGTAACCAACGAATATGTTGAGCTGATGGATAAAGAAATGGTTATCGTCACTGATGACCAAGTTGTCATCAAAAACCTTGATGGTGACGTGATTACACGTGCGTCTTATATTGCTGAGCTTGATGCCAGTGATATCGAAAAAGGCACGTACCCTCACTACATGTTGAAAGAAACGGATGAGCAGCCTGTTGTTATGCGCAAAATCATCCAAACGTATCAAGATGAAAACGGCAAGCTGTCTGTGCCTGGCGATATCGCTGCCGCTGTAGCGGAAGCGGACCGCATCTATATCATTGGCTGCGGAACCAGCTACCATGCAGGACTTGTCGGTAAACAATATATTGAAATGTGGGCAAACGTGCCGGTTGAAGTGCATGTAGCGAGTGAATTCTCCTACAACATGCCGCTTCTGTCTAAGAAACCGCTCTTCATTTTCCTTTCTCAAAGCGGAGAAACAGCAGACAGCCGCGCGGTTCTCGTTCAAGTCAAAGCGCTCGGACACAAAGCCCTGACAATCACAAACGTACCTGGATCAACGCTTTCTCGTGAAGCTGACTATACATTGCTGCTTCATGCAGGCCCTGAGATCGCTGTTGCGTCAACGAAAGCATACACTGCACAAATCGCAGTTCTTGCGGTTCTTGCTTCTGTGGCTGCTGACAAAAACGGCATCGATATCGGATTTGACCTCGTCAAAGAACTCGGTATCGCTGCAAACGCAATGGAAGCTCTATGCGACCAGAAAGACGAAATGGAAATGATCGCCCGTGAATACCTGACTGTATCCAGAAACGCTTTCTTCATCGGACGCGGCCTTGACTACTTCGTATGTGTCGAAGGCGCACTGAAGCTGAAAGAGATTTCTTACATCCAGGCAGAAGGTTTTGCCGGCGGTGAGCTAAAGCACGGAACGATTGCCTTGATCGAACAAGGAACACCAGTATTCGCACTGGCAACTCAAGAGCACGTAAACCTAAGCATCCGCGGAAACGTCAAAGAAGTTGCCGCTCGCGGAGCAAACACATGCATCATCTCACTAAAAGGCCTAGACGATGCGGATGACAGATTCGTACTGCCGGAAGTAAACCCAGCGCTTGCTCCGTTGGTATCTGTTGTTCCATTGCAGCTGATCGCTTACTATGCTGCACTGCATCGCGGCTGTGATGTTGATAAACCGCGTAACCTTGCGAAAAGTGTTACTGTGGAGTAAAAATGTTTAACCCCTTTGGTTATTTTTGCGGCTTTAAAATAAAGTTACGACGTTTATAAAAATGTTGTTTTTCCCCTTAGATAATTTATGTCTAAGGGTATTTTTCTATTTTAACTAAAGAGGCGGGTAACTAAAAATTATAAGGGGATTCCAATTGATTTTGGGCTCCCTTTTTACATAAAGATGTGACACCAATCTTACAAAAATGTAACTTTAATCTCAAATAATGTAATTTTATTCGATGGCAGGTCATCTAATTTTCTTTTATTATGTTCTAAAAAGAGATTGGATGGTGTTGGGTTTGGATATTTCAGAAGTTAATATATCACTGTTTAGACTAGTTAATGACTTAGGAAAAGAACATCCCTTTTTGAATCCTGTATTTAGTTTTATTGCTGAATATATGGTTTTTTTACTTGCACTAAGTATCCTTTTTATTTGGTTTACAAGAGATACGGATAATAGAATTATGATTTTTTGTGCATCTATCGCTTTCATTTGTGCCTTTACGATAGGGAAGGTTTCAGGGATATTTCACTCGAATTATCAACCTTTTGTTGAATTGGGAGAGGTTAATAAACTGATACATAAAGAAAAAGACAATTCTTTTCCAAGTGACCATACAATTTTATTCTTCTCATATTGTATTTCATTCTGGCTCTTTAAGAGAGGCTGGTCAATTTTATGGGTATTGTTAGCTGTTCTTGTGGGAGTCTCCCGTATATGGGTTGGGGTTCATTATCCTTTTGATGTTTTAGCAGGAGTATTAATAAGCCTAGCAGTTTCAACTTTTATATATTTAACATTCCCTAAACTAAATATTACTCAAACTACCATGAAAATTTATGAAAAATGTGAAAACATACTTCTTTATCGCTTCAAAAGAAAGGAAAACAAGTCAAAAAACCTTTAGATTTATTCAACAATCGGGTGCTAATGTTCAAAAAATCGTAACCTAAAATGATAAACTCTTTTATAAAGATTCCATCTGTATTCAAAGCTGTAGAATCCATTTCGATCTATCTTTTTTTCTATGGATTCTTTAAATTTGCTGTAAACTGAAGGTTCATGTGTTATTTTTGATCAACCTTTATTTTAAAGCTACAGTTTTAGCCAAAGGGGTTTTTTGTTTTAAAGATGGCTATGTTTAATTTTACAGATATTTAGGATTGCCATAAGAATATGAAAATATTAAAGAAGGTATTTTTAAGGAAAGTGACATCTACGGAGAAATTGGGGAATTCCAGCTATAACAATATCCACACAGCTAGTTCAATTTCTTGGTTGTTAAGGCTGTTGAAAATAAAGTAGGAACCAGTATTTATTTATAGTTCCTAATTGAACCCAGTTATTTACTAAACAAGAAAATAGAAAAATGATTATAAAAATCTTCTTGTATTTCTACAAAAAATTAAAGTGATAGATATCATAAGCCTTGGATAAAGATTCAGGATGTATATTTAAAGGGAAAGAAGGATTTGATACTTCATTCTCTGTATTCCAACATCTTGACAATGTTTAAAATTTAGCATATCTTATACTTATCTTAATAATCGCGACCAGATGTTTATTTTCATTTGTTACATTATTAGGTCTTTAGCATTCTTTCAACTAATCTTGACAGGATGAAAAAGTATCCTAATTTAAATGAAAGAGAAGCATAAGTCGATTTATTTATAATCAAGCACTATATTAAAGTGTAGCGGTGAGTTCATTCCTTTAGAATGAACTTAAAATATTGTATAAAGTAAAATGACCAATAATAAGGTAGCTCTTCAAAAAACTTCGCTGAAGTTAGTTGAAGTGAAGCCGACAATTTTCAGGATTCAATGATCTAACATAATCATTGAAATTTTGAAGTTGTCGGCTTTTTTGTTGGAAAAAAATAGAGATAAATAAAAATTGAAATAAATAATAAACAAATATGATCTGATTGAAAGGTCTTTTGACCAATAATGAGTTTTAAAAAAGGGAGAATTTAGAATGTTAGTTTCGCTGAGTTTGTCATCATTATTAACATTATTTTTTATTATGCTTATGGCTTCTGGGATTAGTGGACTATTGTTTTTACATCCGCGAGTACCCTTGAGTTTTGTTCGCATTCATATTGGGATCTTGACTTTACCACTTTTGGTTTCCTTACTGATTCTTGCCAATAGTGGTGTGAGTGGAAATGTTGGCCCTTGGCACTTAGATTCCTTAGCTTGTTTAATGACTTTCTTTGTTCTTGCAATTGGATTCATCATTCAGCGTTTTTCTGTACGTTACTTAATGGGGGATCGATCTTATCGAAAATATTTTATGCTTTTTACTTTCACAACAGGAGCTGCTTCAATGACATGGTTAAGTGGTGATCTCCGCTTGATGGTTATATTTTGGGGAGCAACTCTTGTTGGTTTAACCTTACTTATTAGGTTAAACAGTGCTTGGCAAGTGGCTAGTGAAGCAGCCAAAATTTCTGGCCGGTTATTTTTGTTAAGTTGGTTTTCTTTGTTTTTTGCGATGATGTGGCTTTTTCATGCCACAGGTCAATGGCAGTTATCATTGGTTGTAACAAATGAAAGTTTAGCTGGGCTGGGAGAATGGGAGAGAATAGGGATTCAGCTATTGATTGTACTGGCGGTGATCATTCCTGCAGCTCAATGGCCATTCCAAAGATGGTTGGTTGAGTCTATTGTTGCTCCAACCCCTGTTTCTGCAATTATGCATGCAGGTTTAGTAAATGCTGGAGGAATAATACTAACTCGATTTTCACCTCTATTTCATGGTGGTATCGCTTCGATTATCTTACTTCTGCTTGCTGGCATTTCTGTATTGATTGGAACTGGAATTAGTTTAGTCCAGGTTGATTATAAACGCCAGTTAGTAGGCTCCACGATTGGACAAATGGGGTTTATGCTCATTCAGTGTGCATTAGGCGCCTATATAGCAGCCATTATTCATCTTATTTTACATGGTTTATTCAAAGCTACGTTGTTTCTACAAGCTGGTTCAGCAGTAGGGCGTCATGAAGTATCGGCTCGTACTAATGAAAGAACATCCTATATATGGGTCATGGCTGGTCGGATTTTATCCTTAGTTATAGGCGTTGCTTTTTGGCTCGCTGCTCCTGGAGAGGGGTATCAATTCATTAGTGCGCTGATCTTAGGGTGGTCATTGTCCGTTTCTTGGACTCAGCTTGTCGCTTTTGGAGAGGGCCGAATTGGCCGAATTGCCGGCTTAACTGTTTTAGGAGGAGCAGCCCTCGTATATTTTATCATTCATAACCTTTTCTATAAGTGGCTGCATACAACCATTTTTCAAAGTGTTCAACCTCCAATGTCAGCTGTCATGATTGTCGTATGTCTCTTACTATTTGGCAGTGCTTTAGGTACGTGGGTTGCTCGTCATCGTTCTTCCGTTTTTTTCGCGGTACTCTATCTTTGGTTAGTTCGATTAGGTGAAGCAAAACCAAAGTCAGTAGAGAGTCACCCAGACTACCTTAAACAATATATTTCATAAGGAGCTAATCTGAGATGGGCATTACATCCGTATTAACGAAAGATAATGTAAAAAAGATAGATACAGATATTGATGTTCAAGAAAGGGATCTTAACGTTTTCATTACATCTGCCAGCCGGGTGATTGCGCCACTTTGGCCTATTTCTACATTTGCTGCACGTAATCCGTGGATGGGACTTGAAAACCAACCTTTTGATCAGGTTGCAAGTTGGTTGAAAAACACTCGCGATGTTGATATATACCCTAGTGCGTCTATGATCCGTTCAGCAAAGAATAAAGGTGAGATTGATGAAGATTTTGTGGAAATGGGGCTGCAGCGTTGGCTTGATTCACATTCCTATCACATCCCACGGGACGTAGCAGAGCGATTTTGTCATGCTGCATTAAAGTTAGATCCCCTGCCTTCCGACCTTTTATCATCACATGAGCTGGAGAAATTAGTAAGTGAATGTAGTAGATTGGATCATATCGAGAATGTTTTTATGCAACCACTAAGTTCGCATATAGAGAATCAAGATGGTGAAAGGCTAGTCAATATACTAGATCATCATGTCATTAAGTGGAGTAAATTATATCTTGATGACTCTCAAGCAGGCTGGACAATGCCTAATCGTGAGGAAGGTTTCTATCGTGCTTGGCAGCATCTCATTCAATATGATCCAGCACTTAGCAAAAAGCAGCGAGAAAGGGTAAAGGGTTGGCCGAAAGAGGCGCATTTGGCTTTACAGGAAGCCTTATTCGCACTAGAAATCCCAGAGTCAGAAATCCAGACTTATCTTGAAGGTCATTTACTTTCATTACCTGGATGGGCAGGGATGATGCTTTGGCGCTCCCAGCAATCGAGCCACGAACATGCACTCCTAACAGAATATTTAGCGGTTCGAATATCCATGGAGTGGGCTCTTATAAAGCCATACTTACCTTTGACTAATGAACGATCTAAGAAAAAAATTTCAATTGCTCCCCTTATAGCAGCTTGGATTCATTGGGGTGGGCTTACATTAGAAGAATGGTCACAGATGACGGCCATTGAACAAAACGAATATTTATCATTTGCCTACAGCTTTGATGAGAAACTTCGCAAGAAACTTTGGTTAGAAGCTTGGGAACAAACATACACTGATCGATTAAGCCAGAAGATCATCTCGAAACAACGTGAAACCGGCCGTAAAAAATCTGCATTAGCTCAATTAGCATTCTGCATCGATGTACGATCAGAACCTTTTCGTCGTCAACTAGAAAAAGAAGGCCCGTTTGAAACGATTGGTATTGCTGGTTTCTTCGGGGTGCCGATTGCAACTTGTGAACTTGGCAGTAAACACAGTCATGCTTCCTTGCCGATCATACAAAAACCGCAAAATAAAATAAAAGAGTTCGCAGATGAGGATGTATTCAAAAAATACAATCAACGGAAGCAAGCAATTCATTCTTTAAGCCATACCTTTAAAACGATGAAGCAGAATGCGCTCTCGAGCTTACTACTGCCTGAGCTAAGCGGACCTTGGCTTACTCTGCAAATGGCAGCCCGTAGCTTTGTGCCAAGAAAGGCGGGTCATTTCATTCGTAATCTCCGTGAGGCTTGGTTGCGCAAACCTGATACAAAACTCTCGCTTCATCATGATGCTACAGAAGCAGAAATACCTGTGGGTTTTACTGATGAAGAAAAAGTGAACTATGCTCGCCAAGCATTAAAAATGATAGGATTAACGGAAAACATCGCACCATTGGTCGTGATTTGCGGGCATGGCAGTCAAAGCACTAATAATCCTTATTCTGCAGCCCTTGATTGTGGTGCCTGCGGTGGAGCAGCCGGTGGATTCAATGCAAGAGTTTTAGCTGCTTTATGTAATCTATCAGAGGTACGAGAAGCTCTTTTAGCTGAAGGAATTAAAATTCCTGAGGATACGGTTTTTGCAGCAGCTGAACATAATACAACAGTAGATGAATTACATTGGCTTTATGTACCAGAGCTTTCCGAAGCTGCACAAGAAGCATTTGAACAAATTGAAGCCGTTATGCCGAAAGTGAGACATCATGTAAACGCAGAACGTCTGGCCCAATTACCGAATTTCCAATCGAAGCTAAAAAATCCAAAGGCTGAGGCAAACCGATTTGCGGAAGATTGGAGTGAGATACGTCCGGAATGGGGACTGGCTCGTAATGCCGCTTTTATTATCGGTAAACGTGAACTAACTCAGGATTGTGATTTGGAAGGAAGAGCCTTTCTCCATAATTATGATTGGAAGCAGGATGAAAGCGGTGAACTCCTAGCAAATATTATTGCAGGACCTGGAACTGTAGCCCAATGGATTAATTTACAATATTACGCATCAACGGTAGCACCTCATTATTACGGCAGCGGAAATAAAGCAACTCAAACCGTTACTGCAGGTCTCGGCGTTATGCAGGGGAATGCAAGCGATTTGTTAGCCGGACTGCCTTGGCAATCCGTCATGGAATCAGATCACGAGGCCTATCATTCTCCTCTTCGTTTATTGATACTCATCCAAGCACCTAGAGAATATGTAGAACGGTTATTAAATAATGATTCAGCATTTCTGCAAAAAGTTCAAAATGGATGGGTCCGACTGGCTAGTCTTGATCCAGAAGGATGTTGGGAAAGCTGGTAATGATGAATCTAAGCATTTATCAAATGGATTTGTTATTCAAAATAAAAATGATAAACATAAGGAAGAGGTGTGCTGTATGAATGTAAACCAAAATAAAAAAGTATTATTTTTGACGGATATTGAAAACGGTTTGGAGCCTATTTTACAAGAAGCGACTAACACTTCTGCAGAGAATATGTTGACTATACAAAGCTATGGTGCCAGTATTTCACATCCTTATGGAGAAATCATGAAGTCTGTTATTTTTGCGATTTACCAGGAAGATGTTGAGGAGATTTTTGTAGTAGGAACAAAAGACAAGAAGACTTCCGCAGGTAATGGACTAACTCAACTTGAAACAATGAAAGATAAAATACAAACATTGGATTATCTCTTTCAAAATTGCAAGCCTGAATTTTTAGGTGGTACGGTCGATGAATGGCTAAATGAAAATAACAGTGACACCATTGAAAAAAGTGTTGATATGATTCGACATCATCCCCTAGTGCCGTCATATGTTAAAGTTAGAGGTTTATTCGTTCATCATAAGGATGGAAAACCCTCAATCGTGGAGGTTCCTGATGTTAAAACAGGTCAAGCCTTACCTGATCATTGCTTGTCATGATGAAATACAGGTTCAACTTCTAAACGCACCCATATATGGAGAAAGCAGTTCTAAGGAGATTGTATGAGCGCTAATTTAACTGATTTTGTCACGAAAACAATAGAGGAAATGAACTCGTTTGATCGTGAAAATATGGAATGTATGAAAAAACTAATTAGAAAAGCAATTGATTTTTATCATCTAAAGTCTTATGAAGAAGTTGAGGAAACCCATTCAGGAAACGTTCGATTTTTGCATGTCCACTCTATGATGGAAGAAAATATGTTATCCAAAATGATAGTGGTCACAAGAAACGGTAAAACTGATTTGGATATTGAAGGTGTATATGAAGGATATGTTGTAAGAGAATATTAATGAGACGAAATCACAAATAGAATATGCCAATTTTTTTGCTCAGGAGATGTATTAGATATGAAAAAGTCGAAGGGTTCTATTGAATCAGAGATCAGTAAGTCCATTACTCAATGGGAGAAGGATTATCTTGGGCGGGGGTCTGTATCTGTTAAGACTGATATACTGCGGGACATGATCATCGTCAATTTAAAAGGGATTTTAACACCAGCCGAATATGTAGTTTGTGGATCAAAAGAGGGTATGTTATCTATCAAACAAACTCGTTCGGAGTTAGTCGAATCGGGTATAGATGGCCTTAAGGATATTATCCTTAAAATAACCGGAGAAAAAGTGAAAAGTTTTCATACTGATTTAAGCTCCCGGACAGGTGAACGAGTGATGGTATTTAAATTATGTAATGATCTAGAGAAAAATTTGGAAAAGATCTTATAATCTAAAGAAATTAAAATGTTTTGACGGTATGGAATCTGTTATGAATTGAACATAATGAACTGCCGCTTCTTTTGTTTTACAATTATGGCATCATTGATAACTTTTATTCATATCCTAAGCGGACAAAGAGATGTCAATTCATAGTATACTGTTTTGTTATTCCTGTCGAAAGATCTAACATCCGCTGTTGTTATGAGCGGATGTTTTTTCACATCTATTTTAAATACATGAATTTGATGATGGTAATTAGTCACTTGAACAATACTAAATTCATTTTAATTGCCTGCCGGGTTCCCCCAAGTGTTTAGTGACATGATTATGAGACCAATTTCGTAAAGCTTGATGATAAATTTAAGTGGTGAACAAAATTGATATGCTGTCTTCAGTTTCATTTCACGGAATTGTCAGAGATAAACCTTTAATTAAATATATCCAAAAAACGGATTGACATATCGGAATATAACGATATAATAATCGATATGGAACCAATTGAAGTATTCAAAGCCTTATCAAATGAATCAAGGCTGCAAATTTTGCAATGGCTGAAGGAGCCCGATCGTCATTTTGCACCCCATGAAGGGATTGATATGAACACAATCGGGGTATGTGTCAGTCAAATAACAGACAAATTGAAAATGACGCAATCGACGGCTTCCCAATATCTTACCATCCTTTTAAGAGCCGGCCTAATTAAGGCGGAGCGAATCGGAAAGTACACGTATTACAAAAGAGATGAAGAAGCCATTGGGAAACTTGCTGACTTTCTTAAAACAGAGATATAAAAATAAACATCAAAAGATGTTTATTTTTACACCATACATATCGACATATTACGATGTGTTTATTTTTTATAATAACATATCGATAATTCGTGATATGTTTATTAATAATTAAGGAGTGAATGTTTTATGTCTAACACTTGGAAAATTTATATTTTAGCCATTGTCAGCTTTTTAGTTGGAACCTCAGAGTACATCATTTCGGGAATTTTGGATCAAATTGCTCATACTCTCGGGATCACTTTGGCTGCCGCGGGCCAGCTTATTACCATTTTCTCACTTGTATATGCTCTTTCTACACCCGTACTTATGGCGTTGACAGCAAGTATGGATAGACGCAAATTGATGATGTATGCCCTAGGTTTGTTTGTGTTCGGTAATGTCCTGGCTTTTGTACTGCCTGGTTATGGATGGTTTATTGCAGCGCGGATCATTATGGCGATGGGAGCAGGTGTGGTGGTTGTCACCGCCTTAACGATTGCCGCTAAAATTGCATCGGAAGGGAAGCAGGGAAGTGCCATCGCTACGGTCGTGATGGGATTTACCGCTTCTTTAATCATTGGTGTTCCGCTTGGAAGAATGATAGCAGTAGCATTAGGCTGGAAGTCTGTATTTGGAGCAATTGCTTTGTTGGGATTGATCGCAATGGTCGTTATTTTCTTTACTCTTCCGCATACTGAAGGGGATAAGCCTGTGCCTTTGCTTCAACAGCTTGCTCTTTTCAAAAAACGGAAAGTGGCTATGGGATTATCAATCACTTTCTTCTGGCTCGGGGGATATTCTGTTGCTTACACTTATTTGTCACCGTATCTCTTGAACATCTCAGGTATAAATGGCAAGCTGCTCAGTGGTGTTTTGCTTATATTTGGAATTGCCAGTTTGGTTGGATCAAAGTTTGGGGGATATAGCACCGATAAATGGGGAGTGTCCTTTACACTCGTTGGCGGGATGACGTTGCATATCGTCACACTGATTCTTCTGTCACTTGTTACTCATTTCTATATCGGAGTGTTGGTGATTCTCATATTATGGTCGTTTGCCGCATGGTCCACCGGTCCGACACAGCAATTTCACCTGGCTACAATAGAACCGGAAATGTCAGGTGTTTTACTTAGCATGAATCAGTCAATGATGCAATTCGCCATGGCGGTCGGCGCAGGAATAGGAGGGGTTTTTGTGGAAAACGTATCATTGGCCTCGATTACCTGGGTTGGTGCGTTAGGGGTTATGATTGCCATTATTGCATCATTGCTGATTTTCAATTCGCAACCGAAACAAGCGCTAAAAGATATCAATCAATAATTTCGAAAGATCTAACATCCGCTCGTTATACAAGCGGGTGTTTTTTTAAAAAGCTCAAGTAGAAGGCACACTGAAGCTGAAAGGGATTTTTGCCGACAGAGAGCTGAAGCACAGCAAGTTATAATATACTAGGAAGGGAAATAACGGTATGGCGGAAGGGTTCTAGCGCTTCCCGCCTGTAAGATCATTACTTTGAGGATGTGTCATCGTGAATAATCAAGAGACGTATATTGAAATTAGAGGATATCGCAGTACATCAACAAAATGAGAGAGTATTCAGTGCTAATTGATGGGGCTGAGATGGGAACTATCAAAGATGGAGGAAGGCTGCGAATTGATTTACCGCCTGGTGAGCATGTTATTCAAGTGAAGATTGCTTGGTGTACAAGCCCAACTTTGAGGTTTACTTTAGCGGAAGGAGAAGTGTTGAAGTTTAGATGCGGTAGTCCGCTTCGAGGTTGGAAGTTGCTTTTGGCACTTTTTTCTGTTTTGGCACGTCCTGAAAATTATCTGTTTATCGAGCAGGAAGAAGAGAAAAAAGCTTTGTGGTGACTTTGTTGTGTGAATAAATAGGAATAAATAGATTAAATACCCCTGAATTATGTTTTGTGAAAGATTGATATAAGCGGTAGCCTTCTCAATGTCGTTCTCCTTGGAGAAGGCTGCGTATAAGAAATTCTCGGACTTTGCGGATAGACCCTCCGATATCCATTTCAGGATTAATGTCTTCTGGGTGGATGAGTCCGATTTCATCATGGTATCGCAGTGTTTTTGTTGATACTTTGCATATCTTTGAAAATTCGCCGATCGATAGCCGAGTGATCACCTCTATGCTCCAAATGTACACCTTTCCGTAAGGGCAAAGTCAAATGTGAAAATAAAACTGTTCCAAAGTTAATCAGTTATTTATTTTCATATCGTATCCTTTCAGTATCACGTGAAAGGAGCATTATATGAAAACATTATGGAAAGTCCTCAAAATTGTTTTTGTCAGCTTGGCTGCTTTGGTTTTGCTTGTATCCGTCTCGGTATTTATTTATCACCATTTCCAGCTAAATAAGGAGGCGGCACTGCTGAAAGGTAAAGGCACATTAGTCGATGTTGACGGTAAAAAGATGAATGTGTATCAAGAGGGAAGCGGGAAGGATACGTTTGTGTTTATGTCCGGTTCGGGGATTGCTGCGCCTGCTTATGAAATGAAGGGGCTGTACAGCAAGTTTTCAAAAGAAAATAAGATTGCTGTTGTAGATCGGGCAGGTTATGGATACAGTGAAGTGTCTCACGATGACAGAGATATTGATACGGTATTGGAACAGACGAGGAAAGCGCTTATGAAAAGCGGAAATAAGCCTCCTTATATTTTAATGCCTCATTCGATATCCGGGATTGAAGCGATGTATTGGGCACAGAAATATCCTAAGGAAATCAAGGCCATTATTGCGATGGATATTGGATTGCCCCAGCAGTACGTCACGTATAAATTGAGCGGAGTTGACAGATTGAAAGTGAGAGGGTTCCACCTGTTAACCTCGATTGGTTTTCATCGGTTTATGCCTTCCGCTGTATATAATCCTGAGGCGATTCGGCAGTCGTTTTTAACTGATGAAGAAAAAGAAATCTATAAAGCCATTAACTTTAAGCAATTTTTTAATGCAGATATGGAGCATGAGCTTTTACAGTCTTACCAAAACGGCAGCAAATCTGTGAATCTGCCGGCACCAAAGGAAACTCCCGTCTTGATTTTAGATGCGGTCTCTGACCAAAATAGACATTCAAAGTATGCTATACAAAACCGAAAAGACTATGAAGCGTTTGCAGCTCAATTCAATACTGCCGATATAAAGGAACTGAGGGGAACACACAGTATTTATTTATATCAGCCTGATCAAATATATAAACTGTCCATGGAGTTTATGAGAAAGGTTCGCTAAGATGAAGGGTTATCATATTTTAATCGTTGAAGACGATGTGATGATTGGTGATTTGCTGCAAAAGATTTTGCAGCGTGAGGGATATCGTGTGATATGGAAAACAGATGGAGCGGATGTGCTTTCGGTGATTCAGAAGGTGGATTTGGTCATTATGGATGTGATGCTGCCGGGTGAAGACGGGTATCAAATGTCTGCAAAAATCAAAGAGCTGGGGCTGGGCATTCCGGTTATTTTTCTCTCGGCCCGCAATGACATGGACAGCAAGCTTCAAGGTTTGCAGATCGGCGAGGATTATATGGTAAAGCCCTTTGATCCGAGAGAGCTGCTATTAAGAATGCGGAATATGCTTGAGCATCATTATGGCACCTTTACGCAAATCAAACATTTGTATATTGATGCGGTAACGAAAAAAGTGTTCAATGAAAGCCTGCATGATGAGGTATTGTTTACTGCGATTGAGCGGAAAATTTTCTTTTATTTATATGAAAATAGAGACAGTATCCTGACAAAGGAACATTTCTTTGAATATCTATGGCAGCTCGAAGATAGAAACCCGAATATTGTCAATGTGCATATTAAAAAAATCAGAGCTAAAATCAATGATCAAGCGGGTGAGATGATTGAAAATATATATGGAGAAGGGTATCGGCTGAATACCGTTGTGAAGAAATGAAGCTCAAGACAAAATATCAGTTGTTATTGTTTACGGCCGTCATTAGTGTTCCGATGCTATTGCTGGCGGTCAGTGTTTTGATGTCTGTGATTTATGACAGCATGTTTAAAACGATGAATCATGGTATGCCCTTTCACAGGTCGTTTGCGTACCCGGCAATGATCGTTGTATTTTTGATATCGCTCTTATTGTTAGCTTTTTTATTTTCAAAGTCGATTCATTCTCTGTTGCATAAAATCAATCTATTAAATCAAACCATTCGGCATTTGGCGAGTGATCAAAGGGTGCCCGATAAAATTGAAGTGAAGCGTGCTGATGAAATCGGGGAACTGATCAAGTCGGTCAATTTGTTAATTGAACGGACGACATATCGTGAACTGGAGCTGAGACAGCAAGAGGAAATCAAAAAGGAGCTTTTGCAAAAACTGCGGCATGACATTAATACACCTTTAACGGCTCTCAGGCTGCAGTTATTTTATTTGGAAGATCAATGTCATGGTCAGGCTGTATTCGAATCATTGTATCAGCAAATCGAATATATCTCGGAATTAACCAATGAATTCAATCTATATTCCGCTGAGACGCTGGAAAGCTCTTATATTGTAAATGAAGAAGTGCGTCTAAACGAGCTATTAGAAACAGCGGTGAAAAAGTGGGATTATTTATACAGTATGAGTGGGATTGAGCTGCACTATAAGCCGGCAGATTCAGATGTGATATGGATGAGCAACGCGTTATGGATGCAAAGGCTGTTTGATAATATTTTTCAAAATACGTTAAAGCATTCAAAAGCTGAAAAGATGGAAGTCACGATTGAACATGGCGATGTTTTTATTCGTGATGACGGTATTGGATTTGATCGGAATGAGAGCAGTGAGGGACTTGGGTTAAAGATTATTGAGGATACATGCAGGCTGCTTGCGATTACTTATGAGCTTCATACAAATGATAACGGAACGGAGTTCTTGTTTTCAAAAGAGTGACCCTGCTGATGTTTTTCTTTCTCCTATAAAATTTATATAATAGGGAGAAAGAAATGGGGTGAACATCATATGTTTAAAAAAATCATCAAAACGATTAAGTACCTCTCAAGCAGTTCTAGTGACCGATATCGCAGACACCGGCATTACAGCAGCAGCCGGCGCAGACATTATCGCAGCTACAGCAGCAGCTCAGGCAAAAGAAGACACTACGACCGTTATGGCGGCAGTCATCGTTACAAACGCCGGAGCTACAGCAGCAGTTAATCGAAAAAAGTTCTTGTTCCGCTATTTGGGACAAGGGTTTTTTTATGTGACCGATTGAATGGCCCGGTTTAGATCCTCGCGAATGGAAGCGGTGTGCTGATACTCTTCCTCGATGCCCAATAATCTTTTCAGCAGCAGGGTTACTTCCTTTGTCAGTGTTAATTCCTCCAGCCAAGTGCCGTTTTTCTTCTTTTTTCCTTTATATTGAGAGTATAGCAGGAATAACAGCGTTTCTCCGAGATCGAAGAAGTCATCCTGTTTTCGTACCTTTATTTCCTCCATTTCTTCAGGCGTCAATTGTTTGGCAAGGCCGAAATCGATGAGGCAGAGCCTGCCGTCATTGATGATGATATTAGGCGTTCTGATGTCGCTGTGGAAAATAAGGCGATCATGCAGGTATTCTATAATCTCAAGCAGCTGCGAAATCAGTTGTAACGCCATAAGCTCTGTGAACGGCTGTTTTCGAAAAAATAATAATTCTTCTATATTTTCTCCCTCAATGAACTGCATGACATAATAAGCCTGTCCGTCTATGATGAACTCATCTATGAAGCCCGGAATTTGCGGGTGGTGAATGCTTTTGAGCAGTTTTATTTCCTGCTGGAACCGGACTTTTTCTTTTTCCTTTTTCGCTTTTGTCTTCCGAAGCTGTTTTAAGACATATGGTGTTTGAGTTAGGATATCGGTGCACAAATAAACCAAACCGTAGCCTCCCATACCGAGGCACTCTTCGATTTTGTATTGATGATTTAAGATAACGCCGTTCTTTAGAGGGCGGTCAAAAAGCAGTTTTTTTAGAAGTTTTAATGCCATGTCTGCACTTCCCTTGGTTGTACTGATTATAGTTTACCTTCTAGACGGAGAATAAAAAAGAGCCGGATAACCGGCTCGGTATAAGTTAAAACTGCTTTGTCACGTCGTATTCATAATCTATTTTTGCTTTTACGTTGCTCATCGTCGATCTGGCAGTCGCTAATGTATTATATTTAAAACTCCATACCTTTGCCACACTGAGTTGATCTGACAAAGAGATATCATAAGACCCTGAAGTCGAGCTGTTTACAAGAGCACGGCGCCATTCGTTGTTTTCGCTCGTCATGATCAGGTGGCGTGTATTTCCCTGGCTTGGTGTTTGAGTGGCGGTTGTCTGAACTCTGGTTACAATGGCATCACGCGGTATCCCAGATTGGTTTGTTAAATCAACCTTGATCACGCTGGAGTCAGAACCTGAGAGGCTAAGGCTTGTATTTCCTTTATTTTCAGCAACGCCGCTGAATTGGAATGTTCCGCTGCCTGATTTGATTCGGTCTTCAATTGAAAGTGTAAAATACATGTTTCCGGTATAGGTGCCTCGTGACACTTTCACATAAAAGGTATCTGTCGTGTTTTGGGCGTCTGCATTTGCATAAATAAAAGAAGAAAACGTGTTAGGGTTAATGACTTCTGTCCCTTGAGAAACAGGTATTCTATTCTTATCATAAATTTCAATCTTCATCCCTGTATACGCGCTCTGGTATGTACTCCTCACGTATACTTTTTCTCCCTTATTAGCCGTAAAAGTGAAATAGGCTTCATCTTGACCAGCTTCCAGTATTGTTGTATCGATATTTTTATATTTCCAATAACCGATCGGCATTGCGGTATCAAATGAATTGTTTCCTGTGATAGCAGTGACTCCGACAGCTGATGCCGAATACGTAAAGGTGAATAAGACAGACAGCATAACAGCGAATGGAATAAGCCATTTTTTCACCATGCAAACAACCTCCTTTTATTTCCATCATACATAATAACGATTTAGGTGTAAATAAATGTTTTTTGAGGTTAATATATACATTATCTTTGCCGATAAAAAAGAATAAGAGAGAATACTCGGGAGGGAATTCAATGCGTCTGAATCGGCAATTTATCCGCACTCAGCTGATGGCACAGAACATATTGAGCAAGAATGCGCCTGCCAAACGGGAGAATGCGACTGAAAATCCAGCGGCAGTTCTGGAAAAGGCATACAGCAGGCTTAAGTCACAATCTTCAACTGGGGGAATCAATCAGTTCAATTATTCTAAAACCAGCGTGTCGGGAAACAGCGGGACGTTCAGCAAAGTGTATCAATCAGTGAATGATCGAACAGTGACAGACACAGGGGAAGAAACAGTGATTCAATCCCAAAACCCCTATGAATCTGAGAGTGATATCAGAATCAAAATACTAGATGAAAAATACAGCAGGATGAATGCGATTAACAAAACAAAGTCTGATCCATTAGGCTATATTAAGGATAAGTACCAAAATTCAAAGTCTCCTTATTTCAGAAGTGATCTGTCAGCTGCAGAAAGACAGGCCGCTTACGATAATGAAACAGAATGGTTATTCAAAGGGAAGGCGCAAAACTATAACCTTCAGGATGCTGCGTTTCGGAATGTCACATTTCATGGGGAAGTGGAAGCTGAGAATGAAAAGGTGTATCAGCGGGGACAGGTTAACCAGCAGCTGCAAGTGCTGTTGAATCGAAACCATATTCATATTCCAGAGGGGACAGAGCTGACGTTTACGATTACGCCGATTGACTATCAGGTGCGGGTGAGCGGGTCAGACGATCAGGATCTGATCAAGCAAATTGAGCAAGTGCTGCAATCTGGAGACAACAGCAAAGAACTATTTTTACACATCATGAAAAGCCAAAGCAGTGATTCAACACAATTTTCCGAAAAGGCCTATCAAAAGTATCAGGCAGCTCGTGAGATGTACGAAGTCACAGGCTACCATTTGAAGGATTTAGAAGTGATTGATGGGCGGTACGTCACGCCTGAGGGACGTGACTTAATAGATGTATATAAGGAAGAGCTTGAAAAAGATCCAGTGCAGAAACAAACGGCTTCTTATGCTATATCTTACTATCGTTCAGAGCTCAGTAAAATCGCGGAAGCCGGGTATAATGCCATTCCGGATTTCATCCTATCAATTGATTACAGCAATGGATCTCTGAGAGATGTGGGACAAAGCAAGAGCTATGGGACCGGAGATACCGGGTGGCTTGAAGCATTAAAGCGTCAAACGGGTGTGAATTATTAAGTAAGCTGTTCATGTAGAACAGCTTATTTTTTATGAGAATCTAAGGGGGGTATTAATTTTAATATTCAAACAATTTTATTATTTTTATATAAAAGATTTTAAAAGAAGTGAACGATTCAAAACTCTGAACAAAGGTGTTTACCTGAAAAAAACAATTGTATTTTCCAGAGAAATTTATTATGATGAAATAAGTAATTTAGGAGATTATATAACAATTTTAAGTTTGAATTTTCTGATTGTTATCACTGATTCATGTGAAGGCAAGCAGGTCTGCTGTTTTCTCATTTATGAGTATTTTGTTAGGAGGAGGAAGAGGAGTGGCAAATAAAGAATTAAAGAGGGGCCTGGGTGCGCGCCATATTCAGATGATCGCCTTGGGCGGTACGATCGGTGTTGGCTTGTTTATGGGTTCTGCCAGCACGATTTCATGGACTGGTCCATCTGTCCTTCTGGCTTATGCAATATGCGGAATTTTTATCTTTTTTATTATGCGTGCGATGGGTGAAATGCTGTATGTCGAGCCGAGCACAGGTTCTTTTGCGACGTTCGGCCATCAATATATTCATCCGATGGCAGGTTATATAACAGCATGGAGCAACTGGTTCCAGTGGATTATCGTCGGCATGTCAGAAATTATCGCTGTCGGTTCTTATATGAAGTATTGGTTCCCGGATTTGCCTGCTTGGATACCTGGTATCGTGGCAATGGTGATTCTTGGTGCGGCGAATTTAATTTCTGTTAAGTCGTTTGGGGAATTTGAGTTTTGGTTTGCGATGATTAAAATCGTCACGATTATCTTGATGATTATTGCGGGAATCGGAATTATTTTCTTCGGTTTTGGCAACGGCGGAGATGCGATCGGTTTGTCGAACCTGTGGTCTCACGGGGGCTTCTTTGCAGGAGGTTTCTCAGGTTTCTTCTTTGCACTGTCTCTTGTCATTGCGGCCTATCAAGGAGTTGAGCTGATCGGGATTACAGCGGGTGAAGCGAAGGACCCGCAAAACACGCTAAGAAATGCGATTCAAAGTATTATCTGGCGTATTTTGATTTTCTACATTGGTGCTATTTTTGTGATCGTGACGGTGTATCCTTGGGATGAGCTCAACTCACTCGGAAGTCCGTTTGTGTCTACGTTCTCGAAAATCGGAATTACGGCAGCGGCCGGCATTATTAACTTTGTCGTGATTACTGCTGCAATGTCCGGCTGTAACAGCGGTATTTTCAGCGCGGGCCGCATGCTGTATACACTGGGTGTCAATGGACAAGCACCGAAATTCTTTAAGAAGATTTCACGCAATGGTGTGCCGCTGTATGGCACAATTGCGGTGCTGATCGGTTTGGCTGTCGGTGTTGTACTGAACTATATCGCGCCGCCGAAGATCTTTGTCTATGTATACAGCGCAAGCGTGCTCCCAGGGATGATTCCTTGGTTTATCATTTTGATCAGCCATATCGGATTCAGAAAAGCGAAGGGTGCTACATTAGATAAACATCCATTCAAAATGCCGTTTGCTCCTTTTACAAACTATTTGACGATTGCTTTCTTGCTGATGGTTCTGGTTGGCATGTGGTTTAACGATGATACTCGTATCTCTCTGATTGTAGGCGTGATTTTCTTAGCGCTTGTGGTCATTAGTTATTATGTGTTTGGGATTGGCAAACGCACGCAGGCCAATTTGATAAAAAGCGAACAAGCAGCTGAATAACGATAAAAAAGAGACATTCACGGATGTCTCTTTTTTTATTTTTCACGTATGGATTTTCCCTATTTTAGCAAGCTATAGGGTAAAGATAGCAGAAGGAAAGGTGTTCATAAAATGGATGTTACACTCGGTTATTTGCGCGAATCACTTTCGAATCATCTAGAAAATGAAGTCTGCCAGCGTATTTGCAAGAAGATGCTGGCGAAGCGTTATGCAAATGAAGAGGAATTTGTAAAAGACTTAGATGATAATGAAATGTCTTTTTTGAATCATGTATTAGAAAAAGAAATTAAGTATGCCCAGAATGAACAGGATCAAAAACGGGCCAAGGAATTAAACGAGGTGTATGAATTACTGCTTTGAGAAAGGCGGGTAAGAAATGGGAGCAATTGAACGAAGCGGATATACATTTCAGCCGGAGTTTAGCGTTGTCCGTCAAAACGGAGCCATCCATGTGTACCATCAAGGAGAATTTGTGGAAGAAATCGAATTTGAATTTAACGGGGAATATCCCGATCATGATTTGATTGAAGAGCTTGTGAATCATTATTGTTTTGAGCATGAGATTTAGAGCCCTGCCGTGCAGGGCTCTTTTATTTAGGATCTGATCAGGCCATACTTTTTCAGGATATCCACGGTGATGTTTTTGGCTTTTGTGCCGGAATCATCGACATTGGTGACAAAGACATAAGAGCCATGCTCTGTTTTGATGAATCCGACAAACCATCCTAATCCCATATCTGTCAGGCGGGTTCCGGTTTTCCCGTAGAGCGTGTAATGATCGCCTTCCTCTTGAATCATCATGCGCTTGACGGTTTTCATTACCGGCTTGTCAAATGGAAGCTCCTCTTTAAATAGTTTCTCCAAAAAGGTTTCTTGTTCCAGCGGAGATATTGTGAGCGAGCTTTGCAGCCAAAACTGGTCGATTCCCCCGCTGATATCCTCGTTGCCGTAAGATAGTGTATGAAGCCATGTTTTCATTCTTTCCTCGCCGATATCTCTCGCTAATGCCTGATAATACCAGATTGCGGATTCGCGCATGGCCGAGCCAAGCGTATGGTCGCGGTTCCATGATTCGAATTCACGCTTGACCCCGTCCCATCGTTTAACATCGTATTCATCTCTTACAGCTTTGACCTGCAAACCGATTAAAGCGTTCACGACTTTAAAGGTGGATTGCGGAGTTTGTCTTTGATTTGCCCGTTTTCTGTTATAGACAAATGTCTGCTCCTTTTGTAAATCGTGAAGAATGAAGGTTCCATCCGTATCCTTGAATTCGTCATCGACATTCATTCTGCTGACATTCAAGTGTTTTTCATGAGCAGATGATGCTGCGTGGACGGAGAAGCCGCCGATCCCTGCAATACTCAGCACAAGCACAACATATATCCATTTTTTCATTTTGTTCTCCCCTTCGTTTTGATTAACTACCTTTTCTCTATTTCGTTTGTTCTTCCTTTAAAAAATAATCAAAAAGCGCTTTAATTTGGTTTTGTAAACAAATACTGTTACTGGGTTTATATTCGGAAGATAACGTGAAAATAGAGGGTAAAAAGGAAGGCAGGGTAAGCGGATGAATGAGCAGATTCCACATGACAAAAGTCTCGATAACAGTCTGACACTGCTGAAGGAAGGGTATTTATTTATTAAAAACAGAACAGAGCGCTACAATTCAGATCTGTTTCAGGCCCGTTTGTTGGGAAAAAACTTTATTTGCATGACTGGCGCTGAGGCGGCGAAGGTGTTTTATGATACGGATCGATTCCAGCGGCAGAACGCTTTGCCTAAGCGGGTGCAGAAATCGCTGTTTGGTGTTAATGCGATTCAGGGAATGGATGGCAGCGCGCATATCCATCGGAAGATGCTTTTTCTGTCATTGATGACACCGCCGCATCAAAAACGTTTGGCTGAGTTGATGACAGAGGAGTGGAAAGCAGCAGTCACAAGATGGGAGAAGGCAGATGAGGTTGTGTTATTTGAAGAAGCAAAAGAAATCCTGTGCCGGGTAGCGTGCTATTGGGCAGGTGTTCCGTTGAAGGAAACGGAAGTCAAAGAGAGAGCGGATGACTTCATTGACATGGTCGATGCGTTCGGTGCTGTGGGACCGCGGCATTGGAAGGGAAGAAGAGCAAGGCCGCGTGCGGAAGAGTGGATTGAAGTCATGATTGAAGATGCTCGTGCCGGCTTGCTGAAAACGACTCCCGGAACAGCGCTGCATGAAATGGCTTTTCACACACAAGAAGATGGAAGCCAGCTGGATTCCCGTATGGCAGCCATTGAGCTGATTAATGTATTGCGGCCTATTGTCGCCATTTCTTACTTTCTTGTGTTTTCAGCTTTGGCGCTTCATGAGCATCCGAAATATAAGGAATGGCTGCGGTCTGGAAACAGCCGGGAAAGAGAAATGTTTGTGCAGGAGGTCCGCAGATATTATCCGTTCGGCCCATTTTTAGGGGCGCTTGTCAAAAAAGATTTTGTATGGAATAACTGTGAGTTTAAGAAGGGCACATCGGTGCTGCTTGATGTATATGGAACGAACCACGACCCTCGTCTATGGGATCATCCCGATGAATTCCGACCGGAACGATTTGCGGAGCGGGAAGAAAATCTGTTTGATATGATTCCTCAAGGCGGGGGGCACGCCGAGAAAGGCCACCGCTGTCCAGGGGAAGGCATTACAATTGAAGTCATGAAAGCGAGCCTGGATTTCCTCGTCCATCAGATTGAATACGATGTTCCGGAACAATCACTGCATTACAGTCTCGCCAGAATGCCGTCATTGCCTGAAAGCGGCTTTGTAATGAGCGGAATCAGACGAAAAGGTTAAATTAAAAAGCTCTCTTCCTTTATCGAAGAGAGCTTTTTGATTACTTCTTTTTTTCATCGTAGTATTGGACGGGATACATGGAGCCCTCTGATACCATTTTGTTGTCCTCGATATCTTGCGGGTCCGGGTGGCCGGCTTTATCGACTGGGAACGTTTCCATGTCTGGCTGTTTTGTTATTTTCATCTTCATGCTGTGAATGAATTCTCTTGCCTTTTGGCGATTTGACGGGTCTTTTAATAGATAAGAAGTGATGCCGACAGTTGAAACAGCGAGACCTGAAAGTAACAGCTTTTGTTTCATGGTGATACTCCTTTCTATTTTAAGAATAGTGTTTCCTGTATCATTCCCGTTTTGGAAATAGCTAAACCTATTGTGTTTTTATCATTGGGGTTCACAGTAAATTCCATTTAAGAAGAAACTAGTGACTTCATTCCTGTATTGGAAGGTAATATACATTGACTTATTATAGTTTCAGTCAAAATTCGATAAATATTGACAAAGTAAAGTAATCAGAATAATAATATAATTAGCAAGAGAATGTCATCATACATGAAAGGTGTTTACGATATGAATCAATTGCATCGAAGAATGGGAACGTTTTCCCTCATGATGGTCGGGCTCGGATCGATGATCGGTTCAGGCTGGCTGTTCGGGGCTTGGCGTGCGGCTCAAATAGCAGGGCCAGCTGCTATTATTTCATGGGTTATTGGAATGGTCGTCATTTTATTTATTGCTCTTTCTTATAGTGAACTAGGTTCTATGTTCCCTGAAGCGGGGGGAATGGTAAAATATACGCAATATTCACACGGTTCGTTTATCGGTTTTATTGCGGGCTGGGCCAACTGGATTGCGATTGTGTCCGTCATTCCGGTTGAAGCGGTGGCCTCCGTTCAATATATGAGTTCTTGGCCTTGGGAATGGGCGAAATGGACAAGCGGTTTGGTGAAGAATGGAACGCTGACTGGGGAAGGACTAGCATTTGCCTCTGTATTGCTTCTCATTTATTTTCTGCTGAACTACTGGACAGTCAATCTATTTTCGAAAGCGAATTCATTAATTACGATTTTTAAAATTATTATTCCGGGTCTTACGATTGGAGCTTTGCTGTTTGTCGGATTCCACGGAGAAAACTTTACTGGCGGTCAAAGCATTGCGCCGAATGGCTGGGCAAGTGTGCTGACGGCGGTTGCCACTTCAGGTATCGTTTTTGCGTTTAATGGTTTCCAAAGCCCGATTAATATGGCGGGTGAAGCAAAAAATCCGGGGAAATCAATTCCGATTGCGGTTGTCGGCTCTCTTTTCGTTGCAACAGTGATTTATGTCCTGCTGCAGATCGCCTTCATCGGAGCGGTGAATCCTTCTGATATTGCTCACGGCTGGAGCCATCTGAATTTTAATTCTCCTTTTGCTGATCTGGCGATTGCGCTGAATATTAACTGGCTTGTTATTGTGTTATATGCAGATGCATTTGTATCACCGTCTGGAACAGGGATTACGTATACGGCGACAACGTCCCGAATGATTTACGGAATGGAAAAAAACAAATACATGCCGAGTATATTCGGGAAGCTTCATCCGATTTACGGCGTTCCGCGACAAGCAATGTTCTTTAACTTGATTGTGTCGTTCATCTTTTTGTTCCTGTTCAGAGGGTGGGGCGTATTAGCGGAAATTATTTCCGTTGCTACGTTAATTTCTTATATCACCGGCCCGATCACAGTGATGACATTGAGACGGACGGGGAAAGACCTGTACAGGCCTCTTCGTTTAAAAGGCTTAAACGTGATTGCGCCGCTTGGATTTATCTTTGCGTCACTGGTGCTGTATTGGGCACGCTGGCCGTTAACAGGACAGGTTCTGTTTATTATCCTGATCGGTCTTCCGATTTATTTCTATTATCAGGCGAAGGCGAAATGGAAAGGGTTTGGCCGGAACTTTAAAGCCGGCGTCTGGATGGTGTTTTATCTGCTGGCCATGATGGTCATTTCTTATTTGGGCAGTGATAAATTCGGCGGCCTGAATGTCATTCATTATGGCTGGGATATGGTTCTGATTGCGATGGTATCACTTGTATTCTATGTGTGGGCGCTGAAGAGCGGCTACCAGACAGAATACTTAAAGGATGCGAAAGAGATAAATTCTCAGCTGCATAATGGACAGTCAGAAGCTGCTGCCGGAAAAGAATAAAATATAGAAGAAAACCTTGCGATAGTTGTCGCAAGGTTTTTTGCTTTTAATAACTCTTTTTTACTTTGTGGAAAAGATCAGGATAGTTGGTGAACACTCCTGTTACGCCCCAATCAAGCAGGCGATGCATATCAGATTCATTATTGACTGTGTAAGGGTGAAGCAGGAGGCCGTGGATGCGGATCATACGGACGTTTTCTTGATTTAAAGCTTTATAATCCGGGCCCACACCGACAGCGTATGTTTTGATTTCTTCCAGGGCAGCATCTGTCATTGACGCCATTTGTTTGGCTTCCAGCAATTGAACGGTCGGCAGGTTTGGCTGTAATTGATGGACTTTTACCAGACTTTCTTTGCTGAACGATTGAATGATCACCTGGCCTGGCTTAGAATGCTTCCCCAGTAATTTATGTTTCTGCAAAGAAGCGATCAGTTTTTCTTCCATACCTGGGTAGGTGTCAGGCGATTTTGTTTCAATGTAGTAGTTTGCGTGCTTTCCGAAACGGTCTAATACCTCTTCTAATGTAGGAACTTTAAGGCCGACGTACTGCGGCTTTGCTTTTTCAGGATAGGATTCATTAAACCAAGAACCGGCGTCAAGCTTCTTAATGTCTGCGAGCGTATGGTCTTTCACCCAGCCCGTTCCGTTTGTGGTGCGGTCCAGTTTTTCATCATGCATGACAATCAATTTTCCGTCTTTTGTCATTTGCAGATCCAATTCAATATAATCAGCTTTCATTTTCTGAGCGGTTTCGTAAGACAGAATCGTGTGCTCAGGCACATATCCAGAAGCCCCTCTGTGCGCGACGGTCAGGATACGGTCAGGTGACAGCAGGTTTCCTTTTGACGCTGCCGACACTGGCGTTACCATAAATGAGAGTAAGCCCAGCGACAGAACAAACAAGGCCAGTATTCTATTTTTTCTCATGATTTCTCCTCCTTATAGATAAGCACTACCTGTCTTTCATATTAAAAAACGGATGTAAACGGCGTGTTGGAAAACTATTAATCTTTTATGTGTCTTTCTTAAACATGCTCTGCCCGTTTTCCTGTATTCCACGTCAAAGCCAAGAAGACGATGGCAAGAATGCAGGATGAGATCAGCATGATAAAGCCGCCGTTCCAGTTAAAACGGTCAACGACAAAGCCCATAATGGCGTTTGCGAAAGCGGATCCGCCGATGTATCCGAAAAATCCGGTCAAACCGGCTGCAGTTCCGGCTGCTTTTTTCGGTGCTAGATCGATCGCTTGCAGGCCGATTAGCATAACAGGTCCGTAGATTAAGAAGCCAATGCTGATTAAGGCGATATTGTCTACGAGCGGATTGCCGGCCGGATTCAGCCAGTACACCAATACGGCAATGAAAACACCCGCCATAAACAAAACGCCTGCCGGTGCCCGGCGGCTTTTGAAGAATCGGTCACTGATCCAGCCGCACAAGATCGTTCCCGGTATGCCTGCGTATTCGTAAAGAAAATACGACCAGCGCGAGTCTTCAGGAGAAAAGCCTTTGGCTTCTGTTAAGTAAGTAGGCGCCCAGTCAACCACGCCGTACCGCACGAAATAAACAAATACATTGGCAAAAGCGATGTACCAAAGAAATTTGTTGTTCAGCACATATTGAAAAAGAATTTCTTTTGTTGTTAATTCTTTTTCCTGATTTTTAAAAGCGTGTTTTGGATAGTCATTCCGATACTCTTCAATTGGCGGGAGTCCGCAGGATTGAGGCGTATCACGAACCAATAAAACAATTAAAAATGAAATGATAATGGCGATGATGGCAGGGAAGAAAAACACGCTTTTCCAAGTGACGAACATCGCGATCCCAAGAGTGACAAGCGGAGCAAGAATACCGCCGCCTATGTTATGGGCGACATTCCAGATCGACATTTTTGTGCCGCGTTCACTTATGGAGAACCAATGGGCCATCGTCCTGCCGCATGGCGGCCAGCCCATTCCTTGAAACCATCCGTTGATAAACATAAAAATAAACATGATGGTGACGCTCGAAGTCACCCAAGGCATTGAAACGAATAGAATATTAACGATTGCTGATAAAAATAGGCCTGTCGCCAGAAAATATCTCGGATTACAGCGGTCAGACACCATTCCCATGATGAATTTGCTGAAGCCGTACGCAATGGACACAGCGGCCAGCACCAAACCCAGTTCTGTTTTCGAAAATCCCTGTTCCTGCAGATAAGGAATGGCAAAGGCAAAGTTTTTCCGCAGCAGGTAGTAGCCTGCGTAGCCAATGAAAATACCAATGAATACTTGCAGCCTGAGCCGTTTGTATGCCGCATCCATCTTTGAATCATCCAGTCTCTCAATGTGAGGAGCCGGTTTAAATATATTAAGCATTAACAATTATCCCCCTTTGCTGTTTGTGCTGGATGTGTGGCGTGCCTCCTTTCCCGAAAAACAAAAAGAGCCAGAAAACACCCCTTGTCAAAAGGGGTTGGATTCCTGGCTCTCCTCATCTCCATCCAAGCTATTAACTTATCATGATAGCGCTTTCTTAAATTATCATAGTCCGGAGCGAATGTAAACGGGTAATTTTCAAATTGGACCTTATGGAAGTAAATATTATCCTTTTACTAAATGCAGTTATGTTTTTTTACTAGTAACATAAAAATCTGGAGGGAGGCTGTTTAAAGGTGGATGAATTAGATATCGCATTCTTTATTTTACCGTTAGGAATTATGCTGCTATCGATTGTCGGGACCTGTATTTGTAAAAACCCGTATCTGATGCCAATGCTTAGTTTGGTGATTTCTCTTGTGCTCACCTTTACCATTTTTAATGAATCATTTTTGGGATGGGCTGTTGTCTATAGCTTGTTTTCTCTGGCTTTATCCTATATCACATTGATTGTGGTAAGGAAAAGGAAGGAATCAGGAAATTAAAAAGACCTCACTTTCTAACATATCGTTGACTAAAGCAACTATATGTGATTATAATTGCCTTAGTCAACAATATTAGAAAGTGGGGATTGATTTGAAAACAAGAGAATCATCTGTCGGGTTAAAATTCAGAAAGTTCAATCGATTTTATACAAACGTCCTTGGTTTCCTTAATGAGCACATTTACGACAGCCCGTTTTCCTTAACAGAAACACGGATTTTATTTGAGATTTATAATACGCCTAATTGTACGGCAAAAGCTCTTCAGGATAAACTGGGGCTTGACAGGGGATATGTCAGCAGGATTGTGAAGCAGTTTGAAAAAGAAGATTTGATCTATAAACAGAGGAGCAAAGATGACGCCCGCCACCATTATATTTTTGTCACAGAAACAGGAAAAATGATTTATAAAAAGCTGGAGGAGAAAGCCAACGAACAAGTAGAACTGATGCTGAAGGAAATCAACCAAAAGGAGCAGCACAAGCTTACCGAGGCGATGGCAGAGATTGAAGCGATCCTTTCACAGTCGCTTTCTGCCAGAACATCAGAGATATCGATTAGAGATTATTTTCTTTCGGAGGATCTACAACTCCTTATTGAGAAACAAAGACAATTTTACGCGGAGGCTCACGGTTGGGATGACACGTTTTTAGCTTATCTTCAGGAGACATTTGATGCTGACATCGAAAAAATATGGATTGCGGAAAGCGGCGGGAAATTTGCCGGCTCTGTCGGATTGGTCAAGCATGATGAAAAGACAGTCCAGCTCAGATGGTTTCTGGTTGATGCGGATTTTCGGGGCAGGGGGCTCGGCACGCAATTGCTGGAGCATCTGGTTGCATACTGCCAAGACATGAAGTTTGACCGCATTTTCCTTTGGACGGTGAGCACCATGGCTGAGGCTCGTCCGCTCTATAAAAAATTTGGATTCAGGATAAGTGAAGTAAAACAAGAAGCGCCATTATGGGGACAGCAGCTGACAGAAGAACGGTGGGATTTGGAGCTGTCATGAAAAGACTGCATTATGCGTGGATCATCGTCTCCGTCACCTTTTTGATCTTATTGGCGGTTCAGGGGGTGCGGCTGTCATTTGGTGCGTTTGTGGAGCCGTGGGAACGGCAGTTTTCAATGGATAGAAGCACCATCTCGCTGATTTCGACGATGAGTTTTATTGTTTATGGCATATCACAGCCTGTGATTGGGCGGCTTGTGGACAAATGGGGTGCCCGGGCTGTTTTGGCATGGAGTGCGTTACTGACAGGAGTCAGCATTTTCTTAACATACCTTGTGACTTCGCCTTGGCAGCTGTTTCTGCTTTATGGGCTGGGTGTCTCACTTGGAGTGGGCGGAGCATCGAATGTGGCGGCAAGTGTATTGGTCGTCAATTGGTTCAGCAAAAAGCGGGGACTAGCCTTTGGGATCATGGAAGCAGGCTTTGGCGCGGGGCAAATGCTTCTCGTTCCCGGCTCACTCATGTTGATCCATTGGTTTAGCTGGAAGCTGACGGTTGTGGTGTTGGGACTGCTGTTAATCGTGATTGTCTTTCCGGCTGCGCTGCTGATGCTGCGGAACAATCCTTCAGAAAAGAATACAGAGCCGATAGGCGGACTGGCTGCATCAGAAAAAGAAACAGCACCCAAAACAACAGCTCTTTCAGTGACCGGGATGTTTCGGATGAGGCAATTCTGGTACTTGATTTTTCCGTTTTTGATCTGTGGATTTACGACCGTGGGGCTGATGGATACCCATTTGATTCCGTTTTCTCATGATCATGGCTTTTCAACGACAGTCACGAGTGCTGCTGTCAGTCTGCTGGCAGGCTTTAATATTGCTGGCATCTTGCTGTCCGGAATTGTAGCGGACCGGTGGAGCAGCCGGAAAATCCTGTGCTTTTTATATGCGGTGCGGGCGTTGTCGATCGTGATTCTTATTTACAGCCACGAGCCTTACTTGCTTTTAGCCTTTGCGATTCTGTTTGGATTAGTGGACTTTGCAACGGTAGCACCGACTCAAATGCTCGCCACCCAGTACTTTCAAAACTACTCGATCGGCCTCATGATTGGCTGGCTGTCACTCGCCCATCAGATCGGATCGGCACTAGGTGCGTATGTGCCCGGCGTCATCTATACGGTAACGGGTGAGTATACACTGGCTTTTTATTTGTCGATTGGAATGCTCGTGCTTGCGAGCGTAATGAATGTGATGCTGAGGGAGCCAGCTGCGGTTACGCGTGACAGTGCGGCTGTGGTAGACAAGTGATGAGGACAAAGGGAAAGCATCTCTGATGTGGGATTATTCAGAGATGCTTTTTTTGTATTTTTGTTCTAATACGAAGTCGATCATACCGACTATGCGGGCGTTTTCGGATTTTTGTTTGAAGCGTTCAGAAATTTGAACTCTTCTTGAAAATGGGTAAACACCAAATACCCATATTAGGCCAATTAACACAAAAAACATTTGTACACCCATTTCTATTAAATCATTATAATGAGAACTGAAAAAATAAATATATAACGTTATTAATGTTACTGTAAATACGATTTTGACAGTGTGTTTGAATGTGAGCTGTGGTTCAATTAAACACACTTTCATTTGGTTGAGTGTGAAAGAGTCTTGTTTCATTAGGTACGAAAGTAAATCATTATCGTTTTGACTGATAGGGTACAAGTCAGTTTCTATTTTTTTTGTGATCTCCTGATATTTATGTATATTACTTTTCATATAGAATCCTCCCTTAAGAATAACTCCATGAGTCCTCTAAAAGGACCCATGGAGATCAAGACTATTAATAATGGACGGAAGAGTACTGCAACTGCTCCTGCTTCAGGGCCTTTTTTAAATGTAATCGAAGTTTTAAGTCCAGAAGTAGCATTGTTATATATTGCAACGTCAAAAAGGTACAAATTAAGTATTCAATGTTTGAGTTATTGAATTACATAAAGTTCAGTCGGTAAGCAAAGACTGTTAGGTAGATTTTGATAAAGTCGATTTGGAACGCAGTGAGCGCCGTTTGTGTCTGCCCATACACCCCGTGTATAGATGCCGTTAAGCATCCATTTTACATCCGTTCTCCATCAGCTTCGCTTTCGGTTTCATCTCCGAGATGTAGAGGCCTAAAAGCGTAAGGGCGCCTCCTAGAAGAGCGATCCATGTCATGTTTTCATGCAGGATCAGGACGGAAGCGGCGATTGTGATAACCGGGACCATGTATATATACGCACTGGATTTGACGGCTCCGAGCACGCCGACTGAGTAATTCCAAGTGGCGAAGCACAGGGCCGAAGCGCCAATCCCTAAGAAAAGCATGTTGAGTATATTTGAAGCTGATGAAAATCGGCTTAGGTCAAAATGGAAGTCGAACAAAAATAAAGCGGGAACCATAAACAATAAACCATACAAAAATACTCTCTGTGTCAGCTCGATGATGTGGTGTTCGTAAGCGCTTAATTTTTTCATGAATATCGAGTATCCGCCAAACACGAGAGCAGCCCCGGCAGCCATGATGTCTCCGAGAGGATTTAGACGCAGTACGATATTGCCGTTGAACGTAATCAATAAAAGCCCGATCAGTGCCGAGCCAAATCCAATGAAAAAAGTCAGCCGCAGTTTTTCGCCTTCAAGCAGAAAATGGGCCAAAACCGCAGTGATCATCGGAATAATGGACACGATCATGCCGACATTGGATGCGTATGTATAGGTGAGAGCTATATTTTCTAATAGAAAGTATAAGGTTACGCCAAATAAACCAGCCCCGGCAAATAACAGCTCCTGTCGCCAATTCCTGAAAGGAATCATGTTGGGACGGACGAGGATAAGAGCGATAAAGCCCATCAAAAACCGATAAAATAATATTTCCATTGGAGAGAAGTCAGCCAGCAGAACTTTTGTCGAAATAAAGGTCGTCCCCCAAATCAGAATGGTCACAATGGCTGCGATATGCCCCGCAGTTTCTCTTTGTATGTTCATCTGTGAAGCTCCTTTTCAAAAATCTTCATGTATTGCTTCGGCGTCAGCCCCACCTGCCGTTTAAAAAACTTCGTCATATGGCTCTGATCGCTGAATCCTGTCTGAAAAGCCGCATCAATCGGCCTTACCCCTTGTTCAAGGAGTTTTTTCGCTTGATTAATCCGGATTGTTTCCATGTAGCTATTAGGGGTAATGCCTTTTTGTTTTGTAAATGAACGCAATAAATGATACTTGCTCCAGCCTGTTAATTCACTCAAATCATTGAGCGTGACATTTTCTGCATAATGCTCTTCTAAAAATTCACAAACCATTTTGACTTCGTCTGATGGTTCTGGAACGCTGCTAAGGAACGTGACATCTGAATAATGGCGGATCAGCTCCTCTAATAGATGAAGAAACAGCTCCTCCTTACGCAAAGCTTGTTTTTCCTCGGATATCAAAATATGCAATTCCTGCAGGCTGGCTGTCAGCTCATGGCGGAATAACACATGCTGGGAGAAATAAGGGAGATGCCCGGCGCCAGTAATCTCTTTCACCGCCTTCTCCATGATATCCGGCATGACATTGATACACCGATAATCAAGCGTCCGGCCGTCAATCTGTTCACAGCTATGCGTGTCACGGGGGTTAAAGAGGAGAAGATCACCAGGATTGATGATATATTCTTGATCCTGACAGGCCAGATACCGTTGCCCTTTTTCAATAAATCCAATCACATAATAATCGTGAAAGTGGTTCGGGAACTTTTGCATAATTCCCTTGAAACGGTAGGCTTCTATATGAAGGTGTGGGTCAAGCTGCAGTGTGCGGGTTTCGTTTTGCATGGGATGCCTCCTGTCGGTGTGGTGGTCTTGGATTAAGTGTAGCATGATTTAGGGGGATTTCTTGTATGATGTTGCTGTTTAGGAATAGAGAAAGCAGACCGTTATTGGTCTGCTTTCGTTACCTTGTATGATTAAGTATTTTAACGTAAATCTAAATATCCCCATATTGCTCGATAATCGCTTTATCTGCACAATACTGATAAAATTCTTCTATTAATTTATCAACATCTTGCTTACGAGCTATTTTTTCTAACCAATCTCCTGGGATACCATCTAGCTTATAATACATTCCTGCTATCGATCCTGTTATTGATGCTACAGTATCAGTATCTTCTCCTAAGTTCACTGCTGTTAGCACAGCCTCGGTAAATGAAGATGTAGTGCCGAAACACCAAATTGCCGCTTCTAAAGTATGAACGACATACCCGTCTGATCGAATTTCTTCTCTTGGTGTATTCAAAAAGCTTTTTTCAAAAATTCTTTTATAATGTGTTAACTCTTTATGGTATATATGTTCTTTTTTGAAATTCTCGTCGAAAAGCTCTTTCACTTCTCTTAAAGATGTATCAATTGAATTGTTATAATATAGCCTTAGTAATAGTTCAACATAAATAATGGAACCAACTATAGCACGCGGATGGGCATGGGTTATTTCAGTGTATTTCTTGATCATCTCTGCTTTTTTCACAAAATCGAATTCCTTATGCAAAATAAACACTAATGGTGAAATTCTCATTAATGCTCCATTTCCGTTATCAAATTCTGACTGACCGCCGCATTTTTCTGGCAGAACACCTTTCCTAAATCGGGTAATTGCTTCAACGGTCGTCCTGCCAATGTCAAACATTTCACCATACGGCGTCCAGTAACCTTCATCTTGATACAGTTTAAATTTCTGCATTAAATCATTTATGTTCCCTTTTTCAATCATATTCTCCATCAGGCACAAGGTCAGAGATGTATCGTCAGACCAGGTTCCAGGAGGTTGATTATAGGTGCCGTATCCTACCATATCCTGCACATGAAAATCTCCTCTTTTTTTGAATTCAACAGGGACTCCTAACATATCTCCTATAATGCCACCGTATATTGTTGGAAGAACTTTGTTTTTTATATTAAGTTTAAGAAAGCTCTTATTGTCATCTTCCCATCTATCTATCATTCTTCTGCCTCTCATTTTTTCACCCACTTAAATTAAGTCTAAAATAATATGTAACTTATTGTTGCTATCAACATGTGCGCTTTTAATAACCATCTCTTGCCCAAAATTTAAAAGTAACTCAGCTTCATTAGGAAAGTGGCTTATCTTTCCGAGATAGGCTGCATTGGTTCCTGCTGGAACATTTATTTCCCATGAGACTTCCATGTGATCAAAGGATGATTCCTTAACAATTGCTGTACTAACAAAACCATTGTCTCTGAAAATCTTTCCAATTAATGATTCAGTATTAATGTCTCCATATTTGTTAATTTCAATTAATGACTCTAAAGGTCTTAGGTCTGTTCCTCTATAAACTTGTAAATTGTGTGGAACTCGCGCTTTATCCAACCCATTCTTTATATTATAGATTGTATCTAAATCAATGCCATCTAAAGAATCACTAATTCCTCTTAGATAATCATTTATTTTTTTATAATCATCACCAGTATATTGCTTAATTGCTTCTTGTTCACTTGGGGTTAATGATTTAATCCAATCGTCATAATACTTGCTCCCCCATTGGTGTGCTTCCTCTACGGTTTTAATATCACGTGTAATTTTAGAATTTTCATTTGGTCCTACGCCACCTGATTTGCTATGGTCGCTGCTATTAATCTGGACAAAGTTTTCAAGTTTCTTATCAAAACCCTTCTCTAGTTTCGGAATAGGGCTTTCAATGTTCCCAACTCCTTGTATTGCAGATTCTAGTTGATTGTTACTTGGCAATTTGAAATAAGGTTTTGCTTTTTCAGTAATGTTCTTTGCTATAGATTTATGATCGTTCACAAAAGCCTTTGTTTCCTTTGTCACGAATTTCCCTGCTTTTGTTGCAGATGCCACTTTTCCGAGTCCCTTGGCGCCAAAAAGGGAAGCAACTGCGTAGGTGATGTAGTGGGAGCGGCTATAGACATCACCATGAACCATATTGTCGTTCCAAGATTTTTTAAATGAATCGACCATGTATTCAAAAGTTTCGGGAGCGCTATAAATGATATTTTGGAGTTCCTGTCCGGCTTTGACTTGTTCTTCGATGCCCATCTTGCCCTGTGCTCTATACGACCATATAGCAAGATCGTAAGCACCGACTGCGAGGTCGCATGCACCGGTAACGATATCCTTTCCGGCATCCCAAAGCCCGACAATTACACCTTTTCCTCCTTCGACAAGCATTTTTCCTGTTTGCTGCTGTGCTTTCATTTGAACGATGCTTGAATAATATTGTAATTGCTCAGCGCTCAGGTTGTCAGTGCCAATCTTTTCTGCAACTTTCAGGTATTCATCAGGATCAGTAGTTTTGTCGAGTTTTTTCTTGAGATACTCGATTTCTTCCTGTTTTTTTGCTTTGATGAACTGCTGAGCTTGTTTGTGTATATCCGCTTTGTTTTGATAAACATCTGTTTCGTGAAAGGCTTTTGCATTAAAACTTATTGGGTTGGTACTTCCGCCTTTGCTGGTGGCACCGGTCAGCGCTTCGAAAAATGCCCGAACCTCATGTTCTACAACTTCGGAGGCCTCGTAATCACTGTTCAGTTTCTCATCAAGGTTATGCAGATGTGTAATCGTTTTTTTTCGTTTTTTATCTGCTTTATCCAGTTTATCGGTGACTGTGGAATTGTCAAAGAGGGACAGCGGTAAAATGTCATCAATAGAATTCAGAATTGATTTAATTTCTTTTTGCTGTGCCTCTATAATACCGTCTGCTTTGACTAGACCATTATACAGTTCGTTATCGAGATAAGATTCCTCGATATATGCATCGTCATCAAATGTTGCTGCTTCAATAGCGGATGGAATATTTTTGAAAAAAGCGATTCTCATGTCAATGAGGTCCAGCCACAGATCCGCCCCTGTCGCTTGTTCCTTATAGAAGGCTTTAATTGCGTTAGCTCCTTTGCCTGTCATGGCATCATCCAAGTTTGCCATCTTTTTGAACTGTTTTTTCAATGTAGCCATGTGCTCTCTCAATGTTTGGTAGGCTTTAAGGCGCGTTTCGGCAGTTTCTAAAATCGTACTTACTTCAAGAATCTTCATTTAATACATGTCCTTTCGCCTGAATTTCCCTGTAAATATGGTACCATGGTGAATTTAGGAAAGGAGCGCAAACTGAGAAATCAAGGAAAAACAGTACTTTTTTACTGATTCTAATTATTCATTTTACTCGCAGATATAAAATCTACTGGAATCAGCTGTCGTACCCATTCTTGGTGGCTTCCAGATCTCAGTTTTTATATTGAAGATTTCAGGTGGTACTGTACGGTATGTGCGGAGTTCGCCAGCCATTTTTTTGTGGAAAGCCTTCTAATCATGCAACTCGTGATGAATTCTTATTTTATCTTTTTTAATAAAAATTTATTTTTCAAATATTTCAGTTATAATGGTTTGGAACAGATAGGAGGGGCAAAGATGTATCAATCAAAGAAGGTTTTATTGTTAGGTTCAGGTGAGTTAGGTAAAGAGGTAGTGATTGAAGCCCAGCGTCTTGGGGTACAGACGGTGGCAGTTGACAGTTACGAGCATGCTCCGGCGATGCAGGTCGCACATAACAGTTATGTCGTTGATATGCTGGACCCAGAGCAGATCAGAGCCATTATTGAGAAAGAAAAGCCGGATTTGATTGTGCCTGAGGTGGAGGCGATCGCGACGGATGAATTGCTGAAGCTTGAAGAGGAAGGATTTCATGTCATCCCGAATGCCCGTGCGGCCAAGCTGACGATGGATCGGGAAGGCATTAGACGGCTTGCGGCGGAAACGCTTGGACTTGCGACGGCTGGCTATGAATTTGCGAATACATATGATGAATTTATACAAGCGGCAGCACAGATCGGTTTTCCTTGTGTCGTTAAACCATTGATGAGTTCTTCTGGAAAAGGCCAAAGTATCTGCCGCTCTGAATCGGATTTAGAGAGCTGCTGGGAGACGGCGATGGAAGGCGGACGGGTGAAAAACGGCCGTGTAATCGTTGAGGAGTTTATCCCATTCGAATCAGAAATCACACTTTTAACCGTACGTGCGGTTAACGGTACGGCATTTTGCGAGCCGATCGGTCATGTGCAAAAGGACGGGGATTATATCGAATCATGGCAGCCGCATGATTTGACAGAGCAGCAAATAGAAGAAGCGAAGCATATTGCGAAAACGATCACGGATGAGCTTGGCGGATACGGCCTGTTTGGTGTTGAGCTGTTCCTTGCGAAAGATAGGGTATATTTCAGTGAGGTATCTCCCCGTCCGCATGATACAGGCCTTGTCACGCTGGTGACGCAAAATTTGTCAGAATTTGCACTGCATGTCCAGGCGATTCTAGGCTTTCCGATTACAGAAATCACACAGCTTTCTCCTGGCGCCAGCAGGCCCCTCAAAGCGCCGGAAGAATTAGCGGATTACACTGTTGAAGGATTGGAAAACGCACTGGCAGTCCCAAAGACTCAAGTGCGCGTCTTTGGAAAGCCGATAACGAAAGCCGGACGTCGTATGGCAGTTGCGCTCTCTGCTGCTGATTCAGTTGAAACGGCAAGAGAGAATGCAAAGAAAGCGTTGGACCAGCTAACGATAAAATAGAGTTTGAGCAGGCCTTGTCATGGTACAAGGCCTGTTTTTTTCTTTCTCCGTAAAAGTTTTATCATAAGAATCAGAAACCTGATTATAATGTAAAAGTCTTCCATCAATACGGGTGGTTGACACTAAAGGAGGGAGATGACAAAATGAAATTAGTTCCAAGATTCAGAAAACAATGGTTCGCTTACTTAACGGTTTTGTGTTTGGCTTTGGCAGCAGCGGTATCTTTTGGCGTACCGGCAAAAGCGGCAGAGAACCCGCAAACTTCTGTATCGAATACCGGTAAAGAAGCTGATGCCACGAAAAACCAAACGTCAAAAGCAGAACAGGTTTCTGCCCCTTATGAGGGAACCGGAAAAACAAGTAAATCGTTATACGGCGGCCAAACGGAACTGGAGAAAAACATTCAAACCTTACAGCCTTCGAGCATTATCGGAACTGATGAACGCACCAGAATCTCCAGCACGACATCTTTTCCATATAGAGCAACCGTTCAACTGTCAATCAAGTATCCCAACACTTCAAGCACTTATGGATGTACCGGATTTTTAGTCAATCCAAATACAGTCGTCACGGCTGGACATTGTGTGTACAGCCAGGATCATGGATGGGCTTCGACGATAACCGCCGCGCCGGGCCGCAATGGTTCTTCCTATCCGTACGGTACTTATTCAGGCACGATGTTTTACTCCGTCAAAGGATGGACGGAAAGCAAAGACACCAATTATGATTACGGAGCTATTAAATTAAACGGTTCTCCTGGAAACACGGTTGGCTGGTACGGCTACCGGACTACAAACAGCAGCAGTCCCGTGGGCCTTTCCTCGTCAGTGACAGGATTCCCGTGTGACAAAACCTTTGGCACGATGTGGTCTGATACAAAGCCGATACGCTCCGCTGAAACGTATAAGCTGACCTATACAACCGATACGTACGGCTGCCAAAGCGGCTCGCCTGTTTATCGAAACTACAGTGATACAGGGCAGACAGCTATTGCCATTCACACGAACGGAGGATCGTCATATAACTTGGGAACAAGGGTGACGAACGATGTATTCAACAATATTCAATATTGGGCAAATCAATAAATACAGCAAACTAGCCATATTCATGTCTATTTTGTTTTTATGCGGATGCAGTTCGCAGACGCATTCTTCTCAAAAAGAAACGACTATTCCTGTCACTCTTCATGTGGAGGATGCTAAGGGGCTGCCGGTCGAAGGGGTTCAAGTGACGATTGTCAAAGCGCCCTCTTCAGATGAGGAGCCGAGTACAGAGATTGGCGAGATACTCGGTAAAACAGACAAAAACGGAGATATCAAATGGGATACCGGCAGAAAAGGCGATTACTCAGTCGCGTTGACGAAGGGTGAAATATCAGTAACCCATCACATCTCGTTAACAGAGGATAAGAAAGATCATGCCATTCCGTTAGTCTTCAAAGAATAGCAGTTTCCTTGATTTTAAGGGAACTGCCTTTTTTTATTTATTGCAGGAAACCAAACTATATACTGGAAATTTATTATGTGAGATAATAAGAAATAGGTATTTTTTCTTACGAGACAAAAGGGGCGCTATCCCTTATTTTATATTAATCAAACCCGGAGGAAAAAGAAGAAGATGATACAAGATTCAATGCAGTTTGCCGCGGTTGAAAGTGGTCTGCGCTTTTACCAGGCATATGATCAAAGCCTTTCTTTGTGGCCGATTGAGTCGGAAGCATTCTATGTTTCTACTCGTTTTGGAAAAACACATATTATTGCAAGTGGGCCAAAGGACGCACCTTCGCTCATTTTGCTTCACGGGGGCCTTTTCAGCTCTGCGATGTGGTATCCGAATATCGCGGCGTTGAGCCGTCAATTTCGTACATATGCGGTCGATATAATAGGAGACAAAAATAAAAGTATACCATCAGCAGCCATGGAAACGAGAGCTGATTTTGCAGAATGGATGAAAGATGTCTTTGATTCTCTTGGACTTGAGACGGCACACCTGGCCGGTCTTTCGCTTGGCGGCTCCCATATCGTGAATTTCTTACTCCGCGCGCCTGAAAGAGTAGAGCGGGCGGTTGTTATGAGTCCCGCTGAAGCGTTTATTTCATTTCATCCGGATGTCTATAAATACGCTGCAGAGCTTACAGGGGCAAGAGGAGCTGAATCATATATCAAGTGGATCACAGGCAACAGTTATGATCTGCATCCTTTACTGCAAAGACAAATTGTGGCGGGCGTGGAATGGAAGGAGGAACAAAGGAGCCTGAAGCCGACAGAAAACGGCTTTCCGTACGTGTTCACAGACCAGGAATTGAAATCGATACAAGTCCCGGTACTTCTGATGTTCGGTGAGCACGAGGTCATGTACCATCAGCAAATGGCCTTTGAGCGGGCTTCGGTATTGGTGCCGGGAATTCAGGCTGAAATCGTAAAGAACGCCGGACATCTGTTATCTCTGGAGCAGCCAGAGTACGTCAATCAACGCGTCTTGTCCTTTTTATGCGGGGGGATAAAATAGTAAGGAACATGAAAAGATTGGCATTCATTTTTCAAAAGGTAACAAATGTTGTATAATAATAGAATTTGAATGCTGCTTTTTTTGGAGCATTCTATGTTATCATGCTTATTGGAGAAAAATTTTTCCTGTAACGCTATTCGATCACTATCGTCAAATAATATAGATGGTTTTACAATTGGAGGTTTGGTTACACTGTGAATTACATCCCCTGTATGATTACGATAGGAAACTTCATTTGCGGATTGCTGGCGATTCATTCCTTGCTATATCACAACATTCATTCAGCAGTGCTTTTTATTTTTACAGGCATGTTCCTTGATTTCTTTGACGGGATGGCTGCTCGTAAGCTGAATGCCGTTTCTGATATGGGGAAAGAACTGGATTCGTTTGCCGATCTGGTTACGTTTGGGGTGGCTCCTTCTATGCTTGCTTACAGTGTCGCGTTGTATACCCTGCCATTTATCGGGATCTTATGCGCATTGACGTACAGCATTTGCGGAATGCTTCGCCTCTCTAAATTTAACATTGAACAAAGCAAGCTCCCGACATTTATCGGTATGCCGATTCCGTTTGCGGGCATGTGTCTCGTTATTTTAAGCTTTACCTATAACCCGATCCTTCTGGCAATCGGCACTTGCGGACTTTCATATTTGATGGTGAGTAAAATAAAATTCCCTCATTTTAAAAAACATGCGGCAGAAAACCTGGAGTCCGGGAGATGGAATTAGTTCAGCAGCTCATAGCGGATTACGGTTATCTCGCTATTTTTTTGATGCTCGTATTAGGAATTGTAGGATTGCCGATTCCAGATGAAGTGATGATGACCGTTGTTGGCTATTTCACGCATACCGATGTATTGAATTATGAGCTTTCGATATTGATTAGTTTTGTCGGGGCTTTGTTAGGTATGCTGATCAGCTACATGATTGGCAGAAAAGCCGGACGCCCGTTTATTGACAAGTACGGCAAGTGGGTCGGCTTAAAAGAAAAAAGAATGATGAAAGTGGAAAAATGGATGAAGAAATACGGTCCATATTCTCTTATTTTAGGTTATTTTATTCCCGGCGTCAGACATGTGACGTGCTACTTTTCGGGGATCGGCAAAATGGATCTGAAAACGTATGTTGCGTTTGCGGCAATCGGCGCCTTTTTATGGTGCTTTGTTTTTATTACAATCGGAAGGGTTATAGGGATTATTCATGTTTAATACGGCTGTAAAGATTCTGTATCGATCATTGATAGAGCTGACGAATCATCGTCTGTCATCCTATCTGATTAAAGGATTTTGCGAGTCAAAAATCAGCAAACCGGTCATTCCGCTTTTCTCAAAACATTTTCGGCTGAATTGGGATGATGTGGACGGTACGGCTGCTGATTACGGATCGCTGTCCGAATTGTTCATTCGACAAATAAATCTGGAGCGGCGCCCTGTATCAAAAGAGGCGCATGCGGTGGTCAGCCCTGTTGACGGTGTGGTTCAGACGGTAGGAATCATCAACCCGAATCAAACCTTTACGGTGAAGGGGAAAGATTACTCATTCGCTGAGCTGACCGGCTGTAAAAGCGCAGACCATCAATACAATGGCGGTTACTTCGTCGTGCTGTATCTAAGCCCGAGGCATTATCACCGTTTCCATTCTCCGATCAGCTGCAGGTATCAAAAGCTGGCCGAGCTCGGAAATCGCTCATACCCGGTAAATCAACTAGGCTTAAAATACGGGAAAGATGTGCTGTCGAAAAATTACCGGTTTGTGTACGAGCTGAATAGCGGCAGCCGAAATGTCCTGATGATTCCTGTCGGCGCGATGAATATTAATTCTATCGTGCAGACGAATACTCGTGCTGAATTGGAGATCGGCGAGGAGCTGGGATACTTTTCATTCGGGTCAACCGTCATTTTGATTTTTGAAAAAGACGCGTTCCAGCCGTCCGCCAATTTAACAGAAGGCCAAGAAGTTCAAGTCGGAGAACTGATAGGTTACGAAGAGTAAAAAGAGGAGCTTGCATAAACGCAGCGCCTCTTTTTTTGAAGAAAGGTGAGACTCATGGAGAAACAAATCATCAGCTTGATTACAGATTATCAGAACACCGGAGATGAAGCCGTCCTGCGGCAAGTGCGAGAAGTATGCTGGCCGATCGTTGAAACAGTTTTGCATGAGAAGGCAAGAGATGAAGAGCAAGTGAACAATTTGCGCGAAAAAGGAATTGAGCGGTTTCCATTCATCATCAGCAAATACCAAGCGGATGTGCAGCTTCCGGTTGAGACATTTTTACGAAATACGTATCGGTTTTACTTTCATCAGGTGATGAGAGAATTCAGCTAAAGCTTCTTTCAACAGAGAAGCTTTTTTTGTTGGCAGGAAAAGGAAACTTTTTCTATATCTATCTCGTAATGACTAGAGAACCTAGCAGAAAAGGAGAGATAGAATTGAAACGAATGATAGTGAGAATGACCCTGCCGCTGCTGATCGTTTGTCTGGCGTTTTCTTCTTTTTCAGCCTCTGCCCGTGCTGCTTCTGAAGAAAAATATTGGGATTCATGGATTGAACGACATGCACAGCCGCTGGATGCTTCCAATGCTTCAAACAAAGACCTTCGCTTTCTGAAGAAGGTGCTGAAGGGAAAACGAATCGTTCAGTTAGGAGAAACCACACACGGCGCTGGTGAAATCAACGCCACAAAGGTCCGCATGATCAAATATCTCCACGAAGAGCTGGGATACGATGTATTGGCCTTTGAGTCCGGCTTTCCTGATACAAATGCATCCTACCTTAATATGGACCAATTAACCCCTAAAAGCACGATGAAAAACTCCATTTACGCTGTATGGCACACAGAAGTTGTCGTTGAATTGTTTGATTACATGAAAGAGCAAAAAGAGAAAGGCGATCCGCTGATCCTTACCGGTTTTGATATTCAAAGCATGAAGAATTCATTCAATGATGCTGCGACTCAATGGGTAAAAGCGGTGGACCCTGAGAAAGCAGAGTTGCTCTCCCAATCAGAAAATGAGTTTTCGACATTGGTGACAGACAGCAACACGTTTGATGAATTTACGCAAAAGAAGCAAGAGCTTGTGAAAAACTATCAGAAGCTGATCAAGTTCGCTAAAACACATGCTTCAGAGCTAAAAGATAACCTTCCAAAAGAGCCGAAAGCTTATGAGATGTTTATGCATTCTCTTCAGCTGAGAATTGACGTAATGGAAACGTATATGCTGGAAGAAATGAAAGAAAAACTAGAGGAGTATCCGGAGAATATTGAGGATTTTTCATTCTTTATGAGAGACCGCATGATGGCTGAGCAATTTCAGTGGGTAGCTGACACCCTTTATCCGAAAAAGAAAATCATTGTCTGGGGCCACAATTACCATCTGCGCAAACAGAATACGAAGATGATAAAGGACTGGGTACAGCTAAACGGCCCTAACATGGGTGATTATTTGCCGGAGCGGCTGAAAAAACAAACATATACGATTGGCATTTATGCTTACTCAGGTGCAAGTCTTGATAGCTCCGATAATAAGACTGTTAAGCCGGTTACAAGCCCGCCGCCGTTTGGGAGCCTTGAAGCTTTGCTGAAAGCGGCGGACCGGCCGGCTGTTTTTGTTGATTTTCTCCATACAAAAAACAAGAAAGGCACTTCGTGGATGTATACCCCGCGCACAGCACTCTATTGGGGATTCACAGAAGAGCAGATGATCCTTAAGGAACAATATGATGGTGTCATTTGGCTGGAGCATATCACGCCATCTGTCATTATCAAGTGAACGGTGTCCCCTGTGCTATAACAGGTGGAGTTCACCCTTTGTTTGATAGTTTTCAGATAACTACATCTATTAGTAAATGAATGGAAAATACTTGTGTACCATGAGAAACCCTTGTGCCGCTTAGGTTTGTAAGAGCTTGGATATTTTTATCAGTCTGGGCGGATCTGTTCATCTTTGCGGCATTTTCCTGTATGATATAGTAAGAGTGTGCATAGCAACTAACTATAATTGAACAGGGTGTTTAAAACATGGAAAAACAATACAGAGTATTACTTTACTATAAATATGTTCCGATTGAAGATCCAGAGGCGTTTAGAGAGCAGCATCTGGCTTTTTGTAAGGAGCTTGGTTTGTTAGGCCGTATCCTTGTTTCTTCTGAAGGAATTAACGGTACGGTATCAGGTACGGTTGAACAGACTGAAAAATATATGGAAACAATGAAAGCTGATCCTCGTTTTGCGGACATGGTATTTAAAATTGATGAAGCAGAAGGCCATGCCTTCAAAAAAATCTTCGTCCGCCATAAAAAAGAGCTTGTAACGCTTCGTCTTGAAGATGATGTCGATCCGAACGAAACAACAGGCCAGCATTTGAAGCCTGCAGAATTTTATGAGAAGATGCAGGATCCAAACACAATTGTCATCGACGCGCGTAACGATTACGAGTATGACCTTGGCCATTTCAGAGGTGCGGTCCGTCCTGACATCGAAGCCTTCCGCGAATTACCCGAATGGATTGAAGAACACAAAGATATGCTTGAAGGCAAAAAGATTTTAACGTACTGTACAGGCGGCGTACGCTGTGAAAAGTTCTCAGGGTGGCTGGTGAAGCAAGGCTTTGAAGATGTAGCACAGCTTGACGGCGGAATCGTGACATACGGAAAAGATCCTGAGGTGCAAGGCAAGCTTTGGGACGGCCAGTGCTACGTATTTGATGAAAGAATCAGCGTGCCTGTCAACCGTGTTGAGCATGTGATTGTCGGCAAGGACTACTTTACAGGAGAACCGTGTGAGCGTTATGTGAACTGCGCAAATCCATCTTGCAATAAAAAATTGATATGCACACCGGAAAATGAGTATAAATATATGCGCAGCTGCAGCCACGAATGCCGCACGAACCCAAGAAACCTGTATGTGAAAGAGCATAATATGACAGAAGAAGAAGTAAACGCAAGACTGGCAGCGATTGAAACAGAAGATCACGCTGCTGCTGAATAATAAAAAGAACACCTCGGATTGAGGTGTTCTTTTTTCTATATGCTTTCAGTTTGGCTGTTTGCGGAAACCCATTCTTTTTGGCGGAAGGCCTTTTCCCATTTTGATACCACGATACAGGCGATCGCATGTCCCGGTACGTTCACGCCTGTTCTCGCCATATCCATGACGCGGTCAACACCCGCGATAATGGCAACGCCTTCAGCCGGCAGTCCTACAGCATTGGCAGTCGCCAGAAGAACTACAAGTGATCCTGAGGGTACAGCTGCAATGCCTTTACTCGTCATCACAAGCACAAGCATCATGAGCAGCTGCTGGGACAATGTCATGTCTACTTGAAAGGCCTGTGCGAGAAAGATACAAGAAACCGATAAATATAAGCTGGAGCCGTCACAGTTCAATGACAAGCCGGAGGGAACGACAAATGATACCACTCGTTTGGGACAGCCGTATTTCTCCATTCTATCCATCAGCTGAGGGAGAATGGTTTCAGTGCTGGTGGTGGAAAATGCAATTAAAAACAGATCCCATATCATTTTCAATACTTCGAAATACTTAATCTGAAAGATGAGACCGACAAGCGGAAAGAGGACAAAGAGGATCAGGAACAGGCCAAGGAATACGGTGCCAACCAGCTTAAACATAGGGAGGAGGAGTTCAATGCCATATTGGCCTACAGAAGCAGCCATCAGGGCTAACACGCCGATAGGAGCAGTGACCATGACGATTTGCGTGAGCTTGAACATAATCTGAGCTGTAGATTCAAAAAACTTCATTACTGGTTCAGAAGCTTTGCCGATACCAGCTGCGGCGACACCAAATAAAATGGCGAAGAAAATAACGGCAAGCAAATCATTTCTGGCCATGACATCAATAATGTTTGTAGGGATAATATCCAGGATCATTTGCTTGAAATCAACAACTTTGTCTGTGTAGCCGGAAAGTTCATGGATATCTTTTTTTGCCAAATGGGAGAGGTCAAGCCCGACACCTGGTTTTAAGACATTCGCTAATAAAAGTCCAAGTCCTAATACCAATGTTGTAATCACTTCGAACCAAATGATCGTCTTGATGCCGAGGCTGCCCATTTTTTTCATGCTTCCGCTTCCTGCGGCTCCAATGACAATGGTAGAAAATACAATCGGTACAACAATCATTTTAATCAGGCGGATAAATCCATCTCCGACAGGCCTCAGTGCCATCCCGAAATCAGGAAAAAAGTGGCCGATCACCGCGCCGACAGCCAAAGCGATTAAAATTTGAAACGCGATTAATTTTTTCAAATGAATCCCCCTTTAGAACGATAGAATGTAGGCATATTCATATCATTCGTGATTCAAATGCAAACACCTTTTTTCAAGTTATTTTATTTTGATAGCGCTTTCATTATGTTGGCGAAAAAGTCCCCCGCAGCAGGGGGGACTTTTTTACTTCATTTGAATGTGCTTTAGACCTTCTTCAGAGGTATTTGTGAAAATAACCGGTGTTATTGCTGAAGCGGCATGCTGCTTGATGTAATTGAGATCAAAGGTGAGAAGCAGTTCGCCTTGTTTGACCGCTTGTCCGCTTGTGACATGTGCTTCAAAGCCTTCCCCATTTAGTTTGACGGTATCAACGCCGACATGAATCAGGATTTCAGTGCCGCCGGCGCTCATAAAGCCGATGGCGTGTTTTGTCGGAAAAATCGAGACGATCTCGCCGTCCGCAGGTGCAACGACTTTTCCTTCTGATGGTATAATCGCAAAGCCCTCGCCCATCATTTTTTCTGAAAAGACTTGATCAGGCACATCTTTTAATGAGACTGTTTCTCCTTTAATCGGATAAATAAAGGTCTCACTGGAATCGGGCTTCTGCGGTTTGTCAGTTACCGTGTCCAGTGCGGCGGCAGTGTCCGGGACGCCTCCGGCCATGATTGTTTTGATGTCGTCTTTTAAGGCATCGGACTTGGTTCCGAATATTGCCTGGAAGTTGTTGTTGACCTCCAGCACACCTACTGCACCAAGCCGTTTTAATTCATCCTTGCTGACTTGGCTTGGCTGATGAACGGTCACACGAAGCCTAGTGATACACGCATCCAGGTTAGCGATATTTTGCTGTCCGCCCAAGGCCTGCAGCACATGAAAGGCAAGCTGGTCTTTTGCAACTGGAGCTTTCTCCTCTTTCTGACCGTCTTCATCTGTCTCACGGCCGGGCGTTTTCAAATTCCATTTCAGAATCGCAAATCGGAACAAATAATAATAAATGAAAGCAAACACGATCCCGACAGGAATGACAACCCAGCCGTTTGCAGACAGTCCGTAGTTCAAGACGTAGTCAATTCCGCCGCCTGAGAACGTATAGCCGTGGCGGACATGGAATAAATCACAAACGACAAAGATGACGCCGGCAAGAATAGAGTTAATCAAATAGAGCACGGGCGCAACGAACAAGAAAGAAAACTCAACCGGTTCTGTAATTCCGGTCAGCATAGATGTGAGCGCCGCAGAAATCATCACGCCAGAGATCATTTTTTTCTTTTCCGGACGCGCGGTATGGATAATGGCAAGAGCAACTGCCGGCAGACAGAAAATCATGTAAGGGAAATCCCCCATCATAAAGCGCCCGGCTGTCGGGTCTCCCGCGAAAAACCTTGTCAGGTCGCCGGTTACGGTGTTGCCTGTTGATGGGTCTGTGTATTCTCCCATCATAAAATAGAAAGGTGTATAAAAAATATGATGCAGGCCAAAAGGAATCAGCAAACGATAGATCGTTGCATAAAAGAACAGTCCGACTGTTGAATCGGCAATTAAACTGCTGGCTGCGTTAATTCCGTTTTGGATCAGCGGCCAAACGAATGAGAAAATGACGCCGATCACCAATGAACTGACGGAAGTAATAATCGGGACAAAGCGTTTTCCAGAGAAAAATCCAAGGACCGGATGCAGCTCGATTGATGAAAATCGCTTATATAAATAGGCGGCGAGAAGCCCGATGATGATTCCTCCGAAAACCCCCATATCAATCAGGTGCTCGGCTCCTTCATACGGAGGCTGAAGGCCGAGCAATTTTCCCATATTGTCGAGGGTGACGGTTAAAATTAAGTATCCGATGACAGCGGCAAGTCCGGCTACACCTTCTCCGCCGGCTAATCCGATCGCGACCCCCACGGCGAAAATCAGCGGGAGATTATCGAATACAACGCCGCCCGCATCCTTTATAATAGGGATGTTCAGTAGATCCTTGTCTCCGAAACGGAGCAAAAGACCTGCTGCCGGCAGGACGGCAACCGGAGTCATCAACGCGCGGCCAAGCTGCTGCAGAATTTGAAATGCCTTTTTAAACATGACAGTCTCCTTTTATTGTGTTATGAGCATGGTGCACTCTTTAATTTTTGAGCTGCTTTATAATCGGCGATAACGGTTACATGATTGTGTTTTTGAAGAATGGAGGCTGGTACTTCTGTCGTGACAGGACCTTCAGCCATCTTTTGAATGGCGTCTGCTTTTTCCTCTCCGCTTGCTAAAAGCACAATATGTTTGCTGAATTCCATGATGGTTTTAATGCCCATTGAAATCGCGAGTCTCGGAACCAGCACCGGATCGCCGCCGAAGAATCTGGCATTTGCCTGTATCGTGCTTTCCGAGAGCTTCACAACACGTGTCCGGTCTTCAAAATCAGATCCCGGTTCATTGAAACCGATATGGCCATTGGCGCCGATGCCGAGAATCTGGACATCAATGCCTCCCGCCTGGCAGATGAGATCTTCGTATACTTTACATTGAGCCTCAAGCTGCGGATTGTCTCCTTGCGGGATATGAATATGATCAGGCTGCATATTGATATGCTGAAAAAGATGCTCATGCATAAAATGGTTATAACTTTGCGGATGAGATGGAGAGAGACCAGCGTATTCATCCAAATTAAATGTAGTAACCTTTGAAAAATCAATTTCGCCTGCCTGATAGTCTGAAATCAACTGCTTATACAAGCCGACCGGTGTGCTTCCTGTTGCCAGGCCGAGAACGGCATCTTTCTTAGCTTGTATTTGTTCTTTAATAATGGCAGCGCTTAACTTACAGAGTTCTGCGTAGTGCTCAGCGATCAGAATCTTCATGTGACACCCCCTCAAAGAGATAGACAAGCATCATATTTGTTATGACCAATTTATGATACTTGTCATTACGAATTTAGCACCGCCCTTATCAAACTGTCAATATTAATTTCTGAAAATTTGTTATAAAAGAAGGATACAAATCTTTCATATTGGGATGGCAAATGGTATTATGGTCTCAATGAAAAAGAACGGATTGCATACAGAATGGGGAGAATGAAATGACAGCTTTATATTCTGTTATTAAGTTTAAAATCATTGAGTTAATTAAATCGGGCAAATATCAGGCGAATGATCAGCTGCCGACGGAGAGTGAGTTTTGCGAACAATATGATGTCAGCAGAACAACTGTGAGACTGGCTCTGCAGCAGCTAGAGCTTGAGGGATATATTAAAAGAATTCAAGGAAAAGGGACATTTGTATCGGCGGCAAAAATACAAACGCCGATTCCGCATAAGATTACGAGCTTTGCAGAACAAATGAGAGGCCTTCGTTCTGAATCAAAAGTGCTTGAGCTTGTGGTGATTCCTGCCGATCACTCCATTGCCGAGCTTTTGAAAATGAAAGAGAATGAACCTGTCAACAAGCTTGTTCGAGTCAGATACGCCGAGGGGGAACCTTTGCAGTATCATACCTCATATATTCCCTGGAAGGCGGCACCGGGGCTGGCGCAGGAGGAATGCACCGGCTCGCTGTTTGAATTGTTAAGGACAAAATACAATATTGAAATCAGCAGGGGCACGGAATCGATCGAACCAATTTTAACGGATGAAACGATCAGCGGCCACTTATTAACCAATGTCGGAGCGCCTGCGTTTTTATCAGAATCCCTTACCTATGATAAAAATGAAGAAGTGGTGGAATATGCGCAAATTATTACCCGGGGAGACCGAACGAAATTCACCGTAGAACAGTCATATCATTCAAGCAATACGTGATAAGAAGGGAATGGTCGTTCTATGTTTCTATTGACGAATGGAAAAGTGCTGTGGGGAGCAGTAATTGCTGCATTCATCTTTTCAATTGTATTTTACCCTTTTCTGCCGACGCAGATGCCGATTCATTATGATGTAGCGAACAGCCCGGATCTGACAGTTAACAAGCTGGCGGGGATTGTGATACTGCCTGTTTTGATGGTGGTGTTTGCATGGGCGCGGAAGATCAATTGGCAATTTGTATTCGCGGTGTATATTTTGCTGATTTGCCACATTGTCGTCCTTTATTTAGCGCTCTAAATCAAACAGCCAGAATAAAACTGGCTGTTTTTCTTTAATTTCAGCTTCATCTGACAATGAATGTGGTGTATAATAGCTGATGATCCTAAAGAATATTCTGAAATTTATAGGTGTGAAGCGGCGTATGATCAAAGGAAAGGCTGTATACTTTTTGCAGCTTTAAAAAGACTGAATATTTAAACAATTATGTGAAAGGTGTGCTGATTAGATTGAATAAGCTTATTGAACGAGAAAAAACTGTATTTCATAAGGAAAAGCCCGATCCGTCATCCTTGGGATTTGGTCAATATTTTACAGATTATATGTTTGTGATGGACTACGAAGAGGGAATTGGATGGCATCATCCGAGAATTGCGCCGTACGCACCGCTTACGCTTGATCCGTCTTCATCTGTTTTTCATTACGGCCAGGCTGTTTTTGAAGGATTAAAAGCATACAGAACAGACGACGGCAGGGTGCTGCTGTTCCGTCCGGATCAAAATGTCAAACGGCTGAACAGATCGTGTGAGCGCATGAGTATGCCTCCTTTAGACGAAGAGCTGGTGCTTGAGGCATTGACGCAATTAGTTGAGCTGGAGAAAGATTGGGTTCCAAAGGAAAAAGGAACGTCACTGTATATTCGTCCTTTTGTGATTGCCACAGAACCGAGTCTTGGTGTGAAGGCATCCAAGAGCTATACATTCATGATCGTGCTTTCGCCTGTAGGCTCCTACTATGGCGACGATCAGCTGAAGCCGGTAAGAATCTACGTCGAAGATGAGTACGTGCGGGCGGTGAACGGCGGAGTCGGATGTGCAAAAACGTCTGGAAATTACGCGGCTAGTCTTCAGGCACAGCGGAAAGCGAATGAGCTGGGTTATGACCAGGTGCTGTGGCTGGATGCCATTGAAAGGAAATATGTGGAAGAGGTAGGGAGCATGAACATCTTTTTCGTCATAAACGGGGAAGCTGTCACACCTGCTTTAAGCGGAAGTATTTTAAGCGGGGTGACACGTGCGTCTGCGATTGAACTGATTCGAAGCTGGGGCATTCCGGTTCGTGAAGAGAGAATATCGATTGATGAGGTGTATGCGGCCTCTGCACGCGGAGAATTGACAGAGGTCTTCGGCACAGGCACGGCAGCAGTCGTTACGCCTGTCGGTGAACTCAACATTCATGGAAAAACGGTGATTGTAGGCGACGGGAAAATCGGGGAGCTCTCGAAAAAGCTGTATGAAACGATAACAGATATTCAGCTTGGCAAGATGAAAGGCCCGTTTAACTGGACAGTGGAAGTGTGAAAATCGAAAAAGAACCTGCCCGGAGGCAGGTTCTTTTTATTTTGAATGAGTCATATCAGCAGCCGGCTGGCTTTTGCGGTTTTTCACATAATATGTTGCATAGCAAATGGCCATAAATGGAACGCCGCAATAGAGTGCGATTCTTTGATTCGGATCAAAGGCAATGCCAACAACGGAAGCCAGGCATAACAGGAACGCGGCAATCGGCACGAACGGATACAAAGGGGTTCTGTATTTCAAATCAGTAACCTTGTTTCCCGCTTCGATATAACGTTTTCTGAACATGAATTGAGAAGCAGCGATTCCCATCCACACGACAACGACGGCAAAACCGGAAATCGACACGAGCACAACGTATACAGTGTCTGGCGCAAATACGCTGGACAGCAACGACAGAATGCCGCCGATCATGCTGAACACCAGCGCGTTAAAAGGGGTTCCTTTTGACGTCAGCTTTGCAAATGTCGGATGAAGCGTTTTTTCTTTTGATAAAGACCACAGCATCCGGGAAGAAGCGTAGAGTCCGGAATTAGCCGCTGACAGGATCGCTGTCAGGATAACAAAGTTCATGATATCGGCTGCGTATGGTACACCGACTCTGTCAAAAACAGCGACAAACGGGCTTTTGATGACACCTGCATCTTGAATCGGAATCAGCCCTGACAGCACAAAAATTGTTCCGACAAAGAAGAGTGAGAGACGCCAGACCGTTGTTTTAATCGCTTTTGGTATTGTCTTGTCAGGATCAACGCTTTCACCGGCTGCGATTCCGATTAGTTCCGTTCCCGAAAAGGCAAAATTAACGGACAGCATCGTCATCAAAATCGGGACAAATCCATTTGGAAAAAGCCCGCCTTCCGCCATGAAGTTGGACAGCATCGGAGCGGCTTCTCCGCCTTTGATCGGGATGATGCCGAACATGGCAGAGCCGCCTAAAAGAATAAATAATACAATGGCTAACACTTTGATGCTGGAAAACCAAAATTCTGATTCAGCGAAAAACTTGACCGAAAATGCGTTAAGCAAGAAAATGAACAGCGCAAAGACGGCACTCCACATCCAAACCGATGTATGGGGGAACCAGCGCTGCATTAACAGGCCGGCTGCTGTGAATTCTGATCCCAATGCCACGGTCCATGTCAGCCAGTACAGCCAAGCGACCGTAAATCCGGTGCCCGGCCCTATGTATTTGGCTGCATAGGTGTGAAAGGCGCCGGTCACAGGCATGGCGACTGACAGCTCACCGAGGCATAGCATGACCAGATAGACGATGCCGGCCCCGACTAAGTAGGCAAGTATCGTTCCGGCCGGGCCTGCTTGCTGAATGGTATAACCTGAGCTTAAAAACAGCCCGGTTCCGATGACACCTCCCAAGGAAAGCATAAAGAGGTGCCGGCTTTTCATACTTCTCTGAAAGGTTGTCTCATTCTTGTTGTGGACAGAGTTCATCTTTTTCCAACTTTCTATCAGCGATTTATTTCCTCCTAATATAAAAAATCTCATGTCAGGAAGTGACACGAGATTCCGGCGAACCGGCTTTAAGTTAGAATATACAAACTATTCCGATAAGTCAAGTTGTTTTTAAAGAGCGGGCCCAAGCCGCAATTTCTTGAATATCTTCGGGTTTTGTCCGGCAGCAGCCGCCAATCAGCCTCGCCCCTTTTTCATGCCAGGTGCGGGCGCTCGCCCCGTAAGATTCTGCGCATGCTGCGCCGTTCCACGTTTTTGTTTCCGGATCATATTGCTCACCTGAATTCGGATAGACAATGATCGGTTTTGACGTGTTCTTTTTTAACTCCTCTATCAAGGAAGGGATATGCTGAAGCGGCGTGCAGTTGATGCCGAGTGCTGCAATTTGGCGGTGTTCATCAAGCCACGATGCGCAGTCAGCGGCAGGTGTTCCGTCACTGATATGCAGGCCGTCTTTAGCACTGAAGCTGATCCATGCATACGTTTCAGGAAATTCCTTCAACAGCCGAACAATCGCTTTGGCTTCAGTCAGACACGGAATCGTTTCGCATGCCAAAACATCAGCTCCGGCTTCAATCAGCGCCTTCATCCGGGGACGATGAAATTCAATCAGTTCATCTTCTGGTATTGCGTAGTTGCCGCGATATTCAGACCCGTCTGCAAGATAAGCGCCATAAGGGCCTACAGAAGCCGCAATGATCGGTTTTGGCCGATTCAAACGGTTCTCTTCAAGCGACCAAAATTCATCACGTGCTTCAGCTGCGATGCTGACGGATAACTCGATGAGCCGGCGTGCTTCCGCTTCGCTCAGCCCGCGTGCGGCAAAGCCTTCAAATGTAGACTGATAGCTGGCAGTGATTGCACAATCGGCGCCTGCCGCGAAATAATCAGTATGAACTTGTTTAATCAGATTTGGCTCTTCCATCAGGATTTTTGCCGACCACAGACTGTCGTTCAAATCACAGCCCTTGCGTTCAAGCTCGGTCGCCATGGCGCCGTCTAGCACAATAAGCGGGTATGTATCTAATATGTGTTGGATAGGATTCATAGAATGTACCGATGCCTTCTTTCAGATTTTTTTGAAAAAGATATGAAAATCGTAATGGAGGCTTACGTGTTTGTCAATAAACGCAAAAAGGAAAAGGTGTTCAGCCGATATGTCTGAACACCCTTTTCTTATGATATTTGTTTGTTGTGCGTGTCAGTCTTTGTGTCTGAAACCGGCCAGCACTCAATGCCATTATGGTTTTTGAGCACATCTTTATAAAAGACCGGATCCTTGCCTGCTTTTTTCTGGCGTGTATAGTCTTTCAGCGCCGTAAAAACGACCTTTGATAGTAAGAAAATCGCGATTAAATTCACGACGACCATCAAACCCATGAACAAATCAGCAAGATCCCAGACGAGCTGGACTTTGGCAACACAGCCAAACACGATCATTGCCAGCACGCCGATACGGTAGACAAAAATCAGTTTTTTGCTTTTGTTCAAAAAGCCGATATTGGTTTCGCCATAATAATAGTTTCCAATTAGAGCACAGAATCCGAATAACAAAATCAGAATGGCGAGAAAGCCTGATGCCCATGATCCGACATGGGAGCTGAGGGAGGCTTGTGTCAAGGCGATTCCGCTCAGACCCGGAGTATGATAGGCGTCCGAAAACAGGATGATAAAGGCGGTGCTTGTACAAATGATTAGCGTATCTGACAGGACACCAAGCGCTTGAATCAGCCCCTGTTTGACAGGATGGCTTGTTGTGGCGGTGGCAGCGGCATTCGGTGCGCTCCCCATTCCCGCTTCGTTTGAAAAAATTCCCCGTCTAACGCCTTGCATGAGTGCCGCGCCCAAAGCCCCGCCGGCGGCCTGGTCAAAACCAAACGCATTTTTCACGATTAGCGCAAGCACACCTGGCAGCTGCGTAATGTTGGTAAAAATGACGAAAAACGCAACTCCGATATACAGGACAGCCAATACGACGACAATGGATTCAGCCAGCTTTGCAATGCGCTTGACTCCGCCAAAAATAATCGTGCCGAATACAGCAATTAAAATGAGTCCCAATGTCAGGCGGTTTGTGCCAAACGCGTTTTCAAAGGCAAGGCTGACTGTATTGGATTGAACCGAGTTGAAGACGATACCGAACGATAAGGTGATTAACACAGCGAACAGCGCGCCCATCCACCTTTTGTTCAGCCCTTTTTCCATGTAATACGCAGGCCCGCCGCGGAAGCCGTTTACATCTTTTACTTTATAAATCTGAGCCAGTGTGCTTTCCACAAAGCTGGATGCTGATCCGATAATGGCGATAATCCACATCCAGAAGATTGCACCGGGCCCGCCGAGTGCAATGGCGATGGCAATGCCCGTAATATTTCCCGTTCCGACACGGGCCGCCATGCTGATGCAAAAGGCTTGAAACGGAGAAATGCTGTTTTTCGACCGGGAAGCAGCACCTTCTCTTAATACCCTGACCATTTCTTTCAGCATGCGAACCTGTAAAAACTTCAGCCTGAACGTAAAATAGATTCCAAAAGAAAGGAGCAAAACAATTAATAGCTTTGACCACAAAAGATCATTTGCAATACCGACGATATGTTCCAGGATTTGCTGCATAGAATCACCTCTTTTTTCATATTTAAAAAATGCTGAGCTCCCATTCCTGCGCCATATGCTTCAGCAGCATACCGCCAGTGAGGCTGTTGCCGTATTCATCAATGGCAGGCCCGTAAATGCCGATGCCGCATCCGGATTGAAAAGGCTGTTCTCTTCTGGCGCTTGGAGGCACCAGCGCCATGATGCCGCCGGAGACGCCGCTTTTGGCCGGCACGCCGACAAACGCCGCATATTTGCCTGAAGCGTTGTACATGCCGCACGTCAGCATTAATGCCTTGGCCAATTTTGCGACATCTTTTGGAATCACCTGCTCGCGTCGAATCGGATGATACCCGTCATGAGCAAGGATCAGGCCGATCAATGCAATATCTTCTGTAGTGCTCTCCATAGCGCATTGCTTCAAGTACACCTCAAGTGTTTCTTCTACTTCAGCTTCTAAAAAGTTTGTTTCTTTTAAATAGTAGGCCAGCGCTCTGTTGCGGTGGGCGGTTTCCCATTCAGAACGGAATACTTCTTCATGAATTCTCGGCCGTTTTCCTATCAAAGTTTCCATCACCGAGTAAAGAAACTCGAGCTTTTCGTATGCCGATTCTCCGGGAAGGATCGAAGCGATGGTGAGGGCACCCGCGTTGATCATGGGATTGAAGGGCTTTCCCGGCTTGTTGATTTCGAGCCGAATGATTGAATTAAAGGCGTCACCTGTCGGCTCGACATCTACGCGGTCCAGCACATAGGGAATGCCGCGGCTCATGCAGGCGGCAATAAAGCTAATCACTTTTGAAATGCTTTGCAGGGTAAAAGAGACGTTCCAGTCGCCGGCGTGTATCATCGTTCCATCAGGCTCCAATACACAGATGCCGAGCTGTGAATCATTGATTTTTCCTAATGCGGGGATATAGTTTGCACTTTGTCCATTGGCGGCAAAAGGGCGATAGTACGCAACCCAATCATGCAGCTGTAACGCCGGGTTTATGTCTTTCTGGTGCTCTTTTATCAATTCTTTCATCGAATTCCTCCTCACTGATTTTTTCTTAAAGGACTGAGGTGTATCAAAACGAAGGCTAAAGGGGCGTTAAACGCTTTCATGATAGCGGAAGGTATAATTACTGTATAATGGCGACTACAGAATCATACAAAATACGACAAAAACATTTTGAAAATAAGCAGTAAGATTTATAAAAACCTTATTTTCTGGGTCAAAAGCAATTTGCAGGTTTTCGCCCGATTCCCCAAAATAAAAAGCGAGGATGTGATCAACATAAAACTGGAACGGTTTATTGAAAAAGACGGATATATACTGGCCCTCATGCTGATAACGGTGCCGCTGGCCGGTGAACTGAAATTTTATCCCCTTAATGAAGAATTCCGGGTCAGCTTTGGGGCACCGGTTTTTTTCTTCTTTTTATCGTTGTTGCGGCATGTGCCCGCTGTGCTGCCGGGTTTTCTGACTGGAGCGGCTGTTTTCATCTTTCGCGTCTTACTGGAATTATGGGGCGGAGGACACAATGGACTGACTCCGATTCTGTATGATCAAGCGTCTGGCTTTTTCTTTTATATGACTTACGCCTGTCTGTTTTCCATATTAAAGGCCAATCGTTTCCGTGAACGGCCGATTATGCTCGGTTTCATTGGGTTTATGATTGAAGTTGTGTCAGATTGTGTCGAGCTGGCTGTGCAATTTCTCATTTTTCATACGGTTGTCACGCCTGAGAAAATCACTGACATTGCGGTGATTGCGATTTCTCACACATTTATTGTGATGAGCTTTTATAGTGTGCTGAAGCTGTATGAAACACAATCGAGAGAAAAACAGACAAGGCAGCAGCACGAGCACATGCTGATGATCGTTTCCAATTTATATGAAGAAACGGTGCACCTAAAAAAGACATTGAAAACGACAGAGAAAGTGACAAACGATTCGTATCAGCTCTATCGGGAAATGAAGGGCAAGGATGTTCAGCTGAGCGGCAGAATCCTGAGACTGGCCGGAGAGATTCATGAAGTGAAAAAGGACAACCAGCGGATATTCGCAGGGCTTTCAAAATTGATTTCGAATGAGAGTTTGAGAGATTATATGAGGGCTTCTGATTTGCTGCAGCTCGTGATTCGAATGAATGAAAAGTACGCTGAAGCACTAGGGAAGCAGATTGATTTTTACTGCTCGATCGAGGGAGAGCATGACGAATATCACGTATTTATCGTGCTTTCGATCATTAATAATCTAACAGCAAATGCGGTAGAGGCTATGGATGAAGAGGGAATGGTCAGCCTGAGGCTCCGTAAGCCAAATGAGAGTATGGTAGAATTCCAGGTGGAAGACAATGGCCCCGGGATTTCTGAGAAAATCGGAGACATTGTGTTTGACCCGGGCTTTACTTCAAAATATGACGAATTTGGCACGCCTTCTACGGGTATCGGACTTTCCTACGTAAAGGAAATCGTGACAGAGCTAGAAGGGGATATCACGTTTGATAATCAGCAGCGGGGAGTGGTGTTTGCCATCAGGCTGCCTGTCCGGCATTTGATTCAGAAAGGGTGAACCAAAAGCTATGCGTTTTTTTATTGCAGATGATGACCGTGCGGTGCGGTCAATTTTAAGGCAGATCATTGAGGACGAAGATCTCGGGGAAGCTGCTGGTGAAGCAGACGACGGAAGCCAAGTGGAAGGGCATATGCTGCAATTTAAGCAGATTGATATTTTATTAATCGATCTGTTAATGCCCGGAAGAGACGGCATTGAGACGATTCGTCAGATCCAGAATACGTACTCCGGCAAAATCGTAATGATCTCTCAAGTGGAGGCGAAGGAAATGGTCGGGGAAGCGTATTCGCTCGGCATCGAATATTTTATCCATAAGCCGATTAACCGCATTGAAATTGTCACGGTTCTCCAAAAGGTGAAGGAGCGGATCGAGCTTGAACACTCGATTGGAGCCATTCAGCATTCTCTAAGCCGGCTTGTCAATCGGACTGAACGGAAAGCGCGTCCCCAGCAGAAGAGTGACAGCGGTTTAAAAGAGGCAGGAACATTCCTGTTGTCCGAGCTGGGCATGATGGGAGAAGGCGGCGCACATGATCTCATGGCGGTCCTGCAGTATTTAGCAGAACACGAGCAATCCGAGCCGCACGAAAAACAAAGCCCTTCGCTAAAACAAATATTCACCCAAGTAGCGGTACGGAAGCTGGGGACAGGGGCCTCACAGACGGAAGTCAATCGCGAAATGAAAGCCTCGGAGCAGCGTATCCGCAGAGCGATTATTCATTCGCTGCACCATTTTGCTTCACTGGGCACAACTGATTTTTCGAATCCAAAATTTGAAACCTATGCATCGAAATTCTTTGATTTTCCGGTTGTCAGCCAGAAAATGAAAGAACTCCAATCCAAGGATGCAAAACCCCTTGCACCTGCTAGAATAAATATGAAAAAATTCATCCACGTGTTTTTTTTGGAAGCAAAGCTTTTGCATGAAACGATGAAACAAAGAAGGATATAAACCAAACAGCCGGCTGACCAGGCTGTTTTTTTGCTGCGCAGAATCCCGGCCGGACAGTGATTTACCGCTTTTTTATAAAATATCAGAAAATAAAGATATTGACTTATTGTTTATTTGTCTTACAATTAAACAAAAGGATATACGGGAAGGGGCGGTTGTAAAAGAAAAATTAATAAAAGCGCTTTCAGTCAAGGGCTGTAAACACAAATAACAGGAGGTTATGTTGATGAGCCGTATCAGAAAAGCACCCGCTGGAATTTTAGGTTTTCCGGTTGCTCCTTTTAACACACAAGGAAAACTGGAGGAAGAAGCTCTTTTTCAAAACATTGAGTTTTTGCTGGAAGAAGGATTGGAAGCGATATTTATCGCTTGTGGGTCTGGTGAATTCCAATCTCTCAGCCAGAAGGAATATGAGCAAATGGTGGAAGTCGCAGTCTCGGCAGCCGGAGGAAAGGTGCCGGTCTACACGGGGGTGGGCGGCAACCTCAGCACAGCGCTTGATTGGGCGCAGCTGTCGGAGAAAAAAGGCGCCGACGGCTACTTGATTCTGCCTCCGTATTTGGTGCATGGCGAACAGGAGGGGCTGTACCAGTATGCGAAAACGATTATTGAAAGCACTGACTTGAACGCGATTCTTTATCAGCGCGATAACGCCGTTCTCTCAGTTGAACAGATCAAACGTCTGACCGAATGTGAACAGCTTGTCGGTGTCAAAGACGGGGTAGGAAATATGGATTTGAATATCAACCTCGTCTATACGATCGGCGACCGCTTAGGATGGCTCAACGGAATGCCGATGGCTGAAGTGACGATGCCGGCTTATCTGCCGATCGGGTTCCACTCTTACTCTTCAGCGATTTCAAATTATATCCCGCATATTTCGCGAATGTTCTATGATGCATTGAAAAACGGAAATGACGAGCTTGTGAAGGAACTCTATCGGCATGTGATTCTGCCGATCAACGACATTCGCAAACAACGGAAAGGCTACGCCGTATCCTTGATTAAAGCCGGTATGGAAATCATGGGTTTGAATGTAAGGAATACAGCCAGACCGCCTGTCGGCCCGGTTGAAAAAGATCATTATCAGCAATTGGAAGCAATTTTGAAGCGGGCGGCTGACCGTTTTCCGAAAAAAGCCGCGACGGTTTGACCAGAAAAAACACGAAAGGGGCAATGGGCATGTCTGTGATCACGGAACAAAACACGTACCTCAACTTTATTAACGGAGAGTGGGTTAAGTCTCAATCAGGCGATATGGTCAAGGTCGAAAACCCTGCCGATGTGAATGATATTGTCGGATATGTACAGAATTCAACGGCTGAAGATGTGGAACGTGCCGTCGTCGCCGCCAATGAAGCCAAAACGGCTTGGAGAAAGCTGACGGGTGCCGAGCGCGGCCAATACTTATACAAAACAGCGGATATCATGGAGCAGCGCTTGGAGGAAATCGCCGCCTGTGCAACGCGTGAAATGGGTAAAACATTGCCGGAAGCGAAGGGAGAAACAGCCCGGGGGATTGCCATTCTGCGCTATTATGCCGGAGAGGGTATGCGAAAAACGGGTGACGTCATTCCGTCTACTGACAAAGACGCGCTCATGTTTACCACCCGTGTTCCGCTCGGTGTGGTCGGCGTGATTTCTCCGTGGAACTTCCCAGTGGCGATTCCGATTTGGAAAATGGCGCCGGCATTGGTATACGGCAATACCGTTGTCATCAAACCGGCGACAGAAACAGCTGTGACATGCGCGAAGATCATTGCCTGCTTTGAGGAAGCGGGGCTCCCGGCAGGGGTCATCAATTTGGTGACAGGCCCGGGTTCTGTTGTCGGGCAGGGGCTTGCTGAGCATGACGGTGTAAACGCCGTTACGTTTACCGGTTCAAATCAAGTCGGAAAAATCATCGGGCAAGCCGCTTTAGCGAGGGGAGCCAAGTACCAGCTTGAGATGGGCGGCAAAAACCCTGTCATCGTAGCTGATGATGCTGACCTTGAAGCTGCGGCAGAAGCTGTCATAACGGGGGCCTTCCGTTCAACCGGCCAGAAATGCACCGCGACAAGCCGTGTCATTGTACAAAGCGGAATTTATGAGCGCTTTAAAGAAAAACTGCTTCACCGCACAAAAGATATTACAATCGGAGACAGCTTAAAAGAGGATGTCTGGATGGGACCGATTGCCAGCAAGAATCAGCTTGATAACTGCCTGTCATACATTGAGAAAGGCAAACAGGAGGGCGCTTCCCTTTTAATAGGAGGAGAAAAGCTGGAGAACGGAAAGTATCAAAACGGCTATTATGTTCAGCCTGCCATCTTTGACAATGTGACATCTGAGATGACAATTGCCCAGGAGGAAATTTTCGGTCCGGTGATCGCCTTGATCAAGGTGGACTCGATGGAGGAGGCGCTGAACATCGCCAATGATGTGAAGTTCGGTTTAAGTGCATCCATCTTCACGGAAAACATCGGCCGAATGCTTTCTTTCATTGATGAAATCGATGCCGGGCTGGTTCGGATCAATGCAGAAAGCGCAGGTGTTGAGCTGCAGGCGCCTTTTGGCGGCATGAAGCAGTCGAGCTCCCACTCCCGAGAACAGGGTGAGGCAGCGAAGGACTTTTTCACGGCGATTAAAACCGTTTTTGTGAAGCCGTAATGGTGCTGGAAAGAGGCGTGCGTCTCTTTCCCGGCTTTATCACAGCCAGCATATGATTCTCTACTTTGAAAAGGAGAAGATACTATGAAAAAAGACTTTGCGAGTGTTACACCGGCGGGCAAAAAAACGTCCGTGCGCTGGTTCATCGTGTTTATGCTGTTTCTTGTGACCTCTATTAACTACGCGGATCGAGCGACGCTTTCCATCACCGGAGATTCCGTCCAGCATGATTTGGGATTGGACTCGGTCGCCATGGGATATGTCTTTTCTGCCTTTGGCTGGGCCTATGTTATCGGACAGCTTCCGGGCGGCTGGCTGCTGGACCGTTTTGGTTCAAAGACTATCATTGCGTTAAGCATCTTTTTCTGGTCGTTTTTTACGCTGCTGCAAGGGGCGATTGGCTTTTTCTCCGCCGGCACAGCGATTATCCTGCTGTTTGCACTGCGTTTTCTGGTTGGTTTATCAGAAGCGCCTTCATTTCCCGGAAACGGCAGAGTTGTTGCCTCATGGTTTCCAAGCTCCGAGCGCGGGACAGCTTCAGCCTTTTTTAATTCAGCACAATACTTCGCAATCGTCATTTTTTCTCCTTTAATGGGCTGGCTTACCCACTCTTTCGGCTGGCATTCCGTCTTCGTTGTCATGGGTATTGCGGGCATTCTTCTGGCTGTCATCTGGCTAAAAACGGTGTATGAACCGAAAAAACACCCAAAGGTTAATGAAGCTGAGCTTGCGTACATCGAACAGGGCGGCGGGCTGATTTCCATGGATGACAGTAAAAGCAAACAAGAAACAGAATCGAAATGGCCGTATATCAAACAGCTGTTAACGAACCGCATGCTGATTGGCGTGTACATCGCGCAATACTGTATTACGACTCTCACCTATTTCTTTCTCACATGGTTTCCGGTATATTTGGTTCAGGCCCGCGGCATGTCTATTCTTGAAGCTGGGTTTGTCGCTTCCCTGCCGGCGCTGTGCGGATTTGCCGGCGGCGTCCTTGGGGGCATTGTGTCAGACATCTTACTCAAAAAAGGCCGTTCACTGACCTTTGCAAGAAAAGTGCCAATCATTGCCGGCATGCTGCTGTCTTGCAGTATGATTGTCTGCAACTATACAGATTCAGCGTGGCTTGTCGTTGTTATTATGTCGCTCGCGTTTTTCGGAAAAGGCTTCGGCGCATTGGGCTGGGCTGTCGTGTCGGACACGTCTCCGAAAGAATGTGCAGGATTAAGCGGCGGTTTGTTCAACACTTTCGGCAATATTGCCTCGATTACAACACCGATTATTATCGGATACATTGTTAATGCCACTGGATCTTTTAATGGCGCGCTTGTGTTTGTCGGCGCTAACGCGATTGCGGCGATCCTCAGCTATTTGCTGCTGGTCGGGCCGATCAAACGGGTCGTGTTAAAGAAACAAGAACAAGACCCCGATCAATCGTTGCCTGTCTAATATTTATGAAAGCGCTTTATAAAGGGAGGAAAATGCATGAGTTCACCGATACAAGAGCAGGTTCAAAAAGAGAAAAGATCGAATATTCCCTCAATTTCTGAAATGAAGGTGATTCCTGTTGCGGGACATGACAGCATGCTGCTGAATCTAAGCGGAGCACACAGCCCGTTTTTTACCCGGAATATCGTAATCTTAACGGACAGCAGCGGAAATCAGGGAGTCGGCGAGGTGCCTGGCGGAGAGCATATTCGCCGCACACTGGAGCTGTCAGAGCCGCTTGTTGTCGGAAAATCTATCGGTGCGTACCAAGCGATATTGCAAACGGTCAGAAAGCAGTTTGGCGATCAGGACAGGGGAGGGCGAGGAAACCAGACGTTTGATTTGCGCACCACTGTGCACGCCGTCACCGCACTGGAAGCGGCTTTGTTAGATTTGCTTGGAAAGTTTCTTCAGGAACCGGTCGCGGCTTTGCTGGGCGAAGGGAAGCAGCGTGATGAAGTAAAAATGCTCGGTTACCTCTTTTACATCGGCGACCGAAAGCGGACGACCTTGCCGTATCAAAGCGATGAGCAGTCAGATTGTGCGTGGTTCCGTCTGCGCCATGAGGAAGCGCTGACGCCGGAGGCCATTGTGCGTCTTGCCGAATCAGCACAGGAGCGCTATGGCTTTCAGGATTTCAAGTTGAAAGGCGGGGTGCTGCGGGGAGAAGAGGAAATCGAAGCTGTTACCGCATTATCGAAACGTTTTCCAGAGGCAAGGATCACTCTTGATCCGAACGGGGCATGGTCATTAGAGGAAGCTATTGCATTATGCAAAGGAAAGCAAGATGTGCTCGCGTATGCGGAAGATCCGTGCGGGGATGAGAATGGCTACTCCGCTCGTGAAGTAATGGCTGAATTCCGCCGTGCGACAGGGCTTCCGACTGCGACAAATATGATTGCGACTGACTGGCGGGAAATGGGTCACGCAATTCAGCTCCATGCGGTGGATATACCGCTGGCTGATCCGCATTTTTGGACGATGCAAGGGTCGGTGCGGGTTGCGCAAATGTGCCATGATTGGGGTTTGACATGGGGCTCGCATTCCAACAACCACTTTGATATTTCCCTAGCGATGTTTACCCATGTGGCAGCAGCGGCTCCGGGGCGGATCACGGCGATTGATACCCATTGGATCTGGCAGGACGGGCAGCGATTAACGAAACAGCCTTTTGAGATTTCTTCTGGCTGTGTCAAGGTGCCGGATAAGCCTGGACTAGGCGTCGATATTGATATGGAACAAGTGGAAAAAGCGCATGAGATCTACCGGAAAATGAATTTAGGCGCACGGAATGACGCGATCCCAATGCAGTTCCTGATCCGCAACTGGGAATTTGACCGGAAGCGCCCGTGTCTTGTGCGATAAGTTTGTTTGTAAATATTGTCATATCCGCTATTTTGTCTTACAATTGAACAACTGAAGGGAGAGTTGTTCGTGTACGAAGGTTTAGAGGATTTGAAAGTCGATACAGTCAATCGGAAAACATTAGCCAAGCAGGTCATCGAACGGATTGTCCATTTATTATCGAGCGGACAGTTGAGGGCCGGAGACAAATTGCCGACAGAAATGGAACTGATGGACATTTTGCATGTCAGCAGGCCGGTGCTACGGGAAGCACTCAGTTCACTTGAAACGCTGGGCGTCATTACGAGAAAAACACGAGGGGGCACATATTTCAACGATAAAATCGGCATGCAGCCATTCTCCGTCATGCTTGCTTTGGCCACTGATAATCTTCCGGCTATCATTGAAGCGCGGATGGCGCTAGAACTTGGACTTGTGACAATTGCCGCGGAAAAAATCAATGAGGAAGAGCTTCAGCGTTTGCAGAAGACGATCGACGATATTGCCAACAGCACTGACAATCATTATGGTGAAGCGGATAAAGAGTTCCATCGAATTATTGCGTTAAGCGCCAATAACCCCGTCGTTGAAGGGATGATTCAGTCCCTGCTGATCACCCATGCGAAAATTGACAGCCAAATTCCGTACAGGGAGAGAGATGTAACGGTCGAATATCACAAAAAAATATACGACGCCCTTGCCAAAAGAGATCCGTACAAAGCACATTACCACATGTATGAGCATCTGAAATTTGTCCGTGACAAAATTCTAAAAGGAATGGATGAAAAATAATGGTGAGCAACCGCAGTTGAAACGTAAGAGCTGCGGTTTTTTTAAAACCAATTTAGAAAACGCTTACTAAGATATGAGGAGTGATTTTCATATGGCGATGAACCTCAGGAAGAACCAAGCGCCCCTTTACATCAAAGTGCATGAAATAGATAACACCGCGATTATTGTAAATGATGGAGGACTGCCAAAGGGCACTGTTTTCTCATGCGGGCTCGTACTTGAAGAGGATGTTCCTCAAGGCCATAAGGTGGCCCTCACCGATCTCAATCAAGGGGACGAGATCGTGCGTTACGGAGAGGTGATCGGATTTGCTGATGAGACGATCAAACGCGGGAGCTGGATACGGGAAGCCCTCGTGAGAATGCCCGCTCCTCCGGCGTTAGACGATCTTCCTCTCGCAAACAGGGTGCCGCAGCCGCGGCCGCCTCTTGAAGGCTACACGTTTGAAGGATACCGAAATGCGGATGGCAGTGTGGGGACAAAAAATATCCTCGGCATCACGACAAGTGTTCAATGTGTTGTTGGCGTTTTGGATTATGCAGTCAAACGAATAAAAGAAGAGCTGCTGCCGAAATACCCAAATGTCGATGACATTGTGCCGCTGCATCATCAATACGGATGCGGCGTGGCGATCAATGCGCCCGACGCTGTTATTCCGATCCGCACGATTCAAAATCTCGCGAAGCATCCGAACTTCGGCGGAGAAGTAATGGTAATCGGATTGGGATGTGAAAAGCTCCTCCCGGAAAGAATTGCCTCCGAAAATGATGATGACATTCTATCGCTCCAGGATCACCGAGGTTTTGCGGCGATGATCCAATCCATTTTGGAAATGGCGGAGGAACGGTTAATCAGGCTGAACAGCAGAACCCGGGTGTCATGCCCTGTTTCGGATCTGGTTATCGGCCTGCAATGCGGCGGCAGTGATGCGTTTTCCGGCGTGACGGCGAACCCTGCCGTGGGGTATGCGGCTGATTTATTGGTTCGCGCAGGTGCAACGGTTTTGTTTTCTGAAGTGACAGAGGTGCGGGATGCCATTCATTTATTAACGCCGCGGGCTGTCAGTGAAGAGGTCGGACAATCGCTGATCGAAGAGATGAAGTGGTATGACAGCTATCTCCGGCGGGGAGACGCAGACCGAAGCGCAAACCCGTCACCAGGCAATAAAAAAGGCGGATTATCCAATGTGGTGGAAAAAGCGTTAGGCTCGGTAGCTAAATCAGGCACAAGCCCCATCTCCGGCGTGCTCGGTCCTGGTGAAAGAGCAGAGCAAAAAGGCCTGCTGTTCGCGGCGACACCGGCAAGCGATTTTGTGTGCGGTACCCTGCAGCTGGCTGCGGGCATGAATCTGCAGGTGTTTACGACAGGGAGGGGAACACCATATGGCCTGGCTGCTGCGCCGGTGCTGAAAGTATCGACGCGGCATTCCTTATCAGAGCATTGGGCTGATTTAATCGATATCAATGCCGGCCGAATCGCGACAGGAGAGGCCAGTATCGAAGACGTAGGCTGGGAAATCTTCAGGACGATTTTGGATGTGGCAAGCGGCCGCAAACAAACGTGGGCGGACCGTTGGGGCCTTCATAATGATTTGTGCTTGTTTAATCCTGCTCCAGTGACTTGATTTATTGTTCTAGTAGATTGAAATTGGAATATGATGTAAAATGATAATCAACAAACAAAGAACGGAGGGGTTCCAGCATGGCATTCATGAGATTCCGAGTGACACGAATTCAATAGTGAACAACTCTCGCCTGAATGCGAGAGAATCGGGATGAATCCGCCTATGTATGAGCCCTTACATGATTATCAAAAAAGAGGGTGGCGTGCCTGCCCTTTTTTGTGCCTTCAAGCATCCCTTCTCTCTACTGCAGGCCGGAGCATGAGAAAGGGGAAATGGGATGACAAACCTTAACGAAAAACAGCTTATCACTGAGATTGTCGGGCTTGCACGCAGCCAAGGTTTGACGGTTCATTCTGAGAACGCGCAATTGAATGAAACCGGAATGGACTTTCAAGTTGTATTTGCCAAGGACGACACAGGTATGCCATGGGTGCTGCGAAAACCGCGGCGAAGTGATGTTGTGGAAAGAGCATCCGCAGAAGGCATAACGCTTGCCTTTCTCCGCGCGAATCTGACTGCTGATGTGCCGGATTGGAGAATTCACACGCCGGAATTGATCGCTTACCCCATGTTAAAAGGAACGCCGGCGGCCGGGATTGATTTGGAACAAAAGCAATATGTTTGGAATATGAATCATCAGCCGCCGTCAGACGACTTTGTCCGCACACTTGCCGACATACTGGCTGAATTACATGGCACGGATCAAATATCTGCTGGGCAATCCGGAATAGAAGTGATAAGGCCAGAAGATTTCAGGCAAATGACAGCAGACTCTATGGTTGATGTGAAGAATAAGCTTGGCGTATCTACGACGCTTTGGGAAAGATGGCAAAAGTGGATAGATGATGATGCATACTGGCCGGGTTTCTCTTCTTTGATACACGGCGATCTCCACCCGCCGCATATCCTTATCGATCAAAATGGACGTGTCACAGGACTTCTGGATTGGACAGAAGCGAAGGTTGCTGACCCAGCCAAGGATTTTGTTCTTTATCAAACCATTTTCGGAGAAAAAGAAACTGCCCGTTTGCTTGAATACTATGATCAAGCAGGCGGCCGGAAATGGGCAAAAATGCAGGAACACATCTCAGAGATGCAAGCGGCATATCCGCTGGAAATAGCTAAATTCGCTCTGCAAACACAGCAGGAGGAGCACGTCAATATGGCGCTAGAAGCACTCGGTGTAACATCGGATTAAGAATTGACTTCGTTTCATGAACCGATTATTATAAACTCTACAAATAATAGAACGGATCAACAATCGTGAGGAAGAGCAAGTACGCATCAGAATGGAGGTTCAGAGAGTCGGTGGCAGGTGTGAACCGATCCTCCCCTGATGCCGAATGGGCTTCTGAATTGCTTTGCTGAACGGATAGTAGGCGATGCCGGGTTTCTCTCCCCGTTACCAAGAGAGGAGTATCGAATCATAGGTTTTCTGTACTTAGAGTGAATGGCTGTATAGCTGTTAATAAAGGTGGTACCGCGAGACCCTCGTCCTTTGCATAGGACGGGGGTTTTTGTGTTTCTTAAAGGAGGTGACGGCCAATGGACGATGGCTGGTGGTGGCATAGCAGATGAGTTAGAAAGGAGGATATCAAATGGTCATTGCAACTGATGATCTTGAGGTCGCATGTCCTAAATGTGAAAGAGCGGGAGAAATCAAAGGAACACCTTGCCCGGCCTGCAGCGGCAAAGGTGTTATTCTGACTGCTCAAGGATATACGCTTCTGGATTTTATCCAAAAGCATTTGAATAAGTAAAGGAGAAAAGCTGAGCTGAGATGAGAGCAGAAGAGCAGAGTAAGATTCGTGAGGCCGCAGCAGGTACGATTTTTTTGCTGATCGGAACAGTTTGTTTTGCGTCTAAATCGATTTGGATAAAATGGGCATACCAAATGGGTGCTGAGCCAGATGCCGTGCTGCTATACAGGCAGCTGCTGGCTGTTCCGCTGTTTTGGCTGATTTTTTTAATATACCGACCTCCAATGCCAGACGGTAAGAAAAAAGGAGACCTATGGAAGGCTTGTGGCGCGGGAGTGTTTTGTTTTTTTCTGTCTCCCTTGCTTGATTTTATCGGGCTGAACCATGTATCCGCAATGGTTGAACGTATATTGCTGATGAGCTATCCGTTGTTTGTGTTTGGATTCACCGCGTGTCGTGACCGGAAAATGTCCTCAATTCAGGACCTTTTCGCAGTTCTGGCGGTCATGTTTGGGCTTTTCTTGGCGCTGGGCGGCTGGAATGCTGAGCTTTTCCAGGCGAATATGATTGGAGCTGTATTCATTTTGTTATCTTCGGCGGTCTATGCTGCTTATCTTGTCCTTTCCGGGCATCTCGTCCATCAAATCGGGGGGATCCGTCTCAATGCATACGGGATGACAGCTGCTGGAGCTGCCATGATGCTTTACACAGGGATAAAATCGGCGGCTGGCATGAATACGCCAATGGCAGCATATCCGCTTTCTATGTATGGTTTGTTCGCGGTAATTGCAGTCGTGACCACAGTGATTCCATTTGTGCTAATGCTTGAGGGCATAAAACGAATCGGGGCACAGCGAGCCGCCGCCATTTCAATGGCAGGGCCTATCCTGACGATTTTCTATGGAGCTTTATTTCTCGGTGAACGGCTCGGGCTTATTCAAGTCATTGGATGCGCTGCTGTATTCTTTGTCATTACGGGCATAGAATACAGGAAGCTGAAAATAGGAAAATAGGAAAAAAAGAATAATTTTCATAAAACACACACGTTTTTCAATTACAATAAGTGTAATTACGTGTGTGTTTTTTGATTTTGTAAAGGTTAGGTGAGAAGATGCAGCGCATATTGCTTGTAGAAGACGACCACTCAATCAGTGAAATGGTGGATCATTATTTAACAAAAGAAGGCTTTGGAATTGTGCATGCTTTCGACGGAGAAGAGGGCATCCGGCTGTTTCAGCAGGATTCATACGATTTGGTCCTCCTTGATATCATGCTCCCGAAGCTGAACGGCATGGATTTTCTGAAAATCATCCGGGAAAAAAGCAATATACCGGTCTTAATGATTTCGGCAAAAGACGGAGATGTAGACAAGGCATTGGGACTGGGTTTTGGGGCGGATGATTATATCGCCAAACCGTTTTCGATGATTGAGCTGACAGCCAGAGTAAAAGCCGCGATACGGCGGGCGACGCAATATTCGGCAGAGGAGCCGGCTGTGAATAAGGTGATCCGGATTCACCAGCTTGCGATAGATATAGACAATGTTTCCGTTTTGAAAAACGGAGAGCCGCTTCAGCTGACGTCAACAGAATGGCAGCTGCTGTGCTTATTCGCATCAAATCCTAAAAAAGTGTTTACGAAAGAACAAATCTACCGTTCCGTTTGGAATGAAGAGTACTTTGATGATCAGAACATCATTAACGTACATATGCGGAGGCTCAGAGAAAAGATTGAGGATGACCCCTCCTCCCCTCAATATATTAAAACGCTATGGGGCATCGGTTATAAATTAGGAGAGTTTTAGAATGACAGTGCTATGGGTGGCCACTGTCATCGCTCTGGCGTGTCTGAATGTGATTCAATTCATAATGAAAAAGAAGCGGGACGGGAATCTGGCTTACACGGCTGACCAGCTTAGCTACATGCTCAGCCGGGATTCGGCAGGACAAATTTTGCTTCCTACAAACGATCATGCGCTCAAAGACTTGCTTGTTAACATCAATCTTATCGTTGAGAATCGTCAGCAGATCAGCGCCCAATTTGCCAAAACAGAGCAATCCATGAAGCGGATGCTGACCAATATGTCGCACGACCTGAAAACGCCGTTAACGGTCATTCTCGGTTATATCGAAGCCATTCAAAGTGACCCGAACATGCCGGACGAAGAGCGGGAAAGATTGCTGGGGAAGCTCCGCCAGAAAACAAATGAACTTATTCAGATGATCAATTCCTTTTTTGATTTAGCGAAATTAGAATCTGAAGATAAAGAGATCCCGATCACCAAAGTACATATGAACGACATATGCAAACGAAATATCCTTCACTATTATGACACTGTTCAGTCAAAAGGCTTTCAAGCAGCCATCGATATTCCCGATACGCCGGTGTATGCGCAGGCGAATGAAGAGGCTCTGGACAGAATCCTGCAAAACCTATTGTCCAATGCGATTCAATATGGCGCGGCCGGCAAGTTAATCGGGCTGACGCTGTCTTATGATGAGAGGAACATCGCCATCACCGTATGGGATCGCGGAAAAGGGATTAGTGAAACCGATCAGCAGCGGGTGTTTGAGAGGCTGTACACACTTGAAGAATCCAGAAATAAAGCATTTCAAGGAAGCGGACTGGGTTTAACCATCACAAAACGGCTTACAGAAAAAATGGGAGGCACCATATCCGTCCAAAGCAAGCCGTACGAACAGACTGCATTTACGATCACATTGAAACGCATGACATATTAATCGTAAGAATTTCTTAAGGTTTGAGAAATAAAAATGACAGGGCTCGCCGCTACAATAGAAAACAGGAAAAGAGAGGGAAGGAGCAACAAAGTTGACTTATATCGTACAAACAAACGGACTGACCAAAACGTATCAGGGCAAAGAGGTCGTATCCAATGTCAGCATGCATATTAAAAAAGGTGAAATCTATGGCTTTCTCGGCCCGAACGGCGCGGGGAAAACAACCATGATGAAAATGCTGACGAGCCTTGTCAAACCGACTAGCGGTGAAATCATCATCCTTGGGAACAAGTTCACCCACACGTCATATGAGGTGCTGGGGAACATCGGCAGCATGATTGAATATCCGATTTTTTATGAAAACCTGACAGCTGAAGAAAATTTAGATCTGCATTGTGAATATATGGGTTACCACAATAAAAAAGCCATACAAGAAGTGCTGGATATGGTGAATTTAAAACAAATCGACAAAAAACCCGTCAAAACCTTTTCCCTCGGGATGAAGCAGCGCCTTGGAATTGCGCGTGCCATCCTCACGAAGCCGGATCTGCTCATTCTGGATGAGCCGGTGAATGGTCTTGACCCTATCGGCATTAAAAAGATCAGGCAATTGTTTCAAGTGCTGAGCAAAGAGTACGGTATGACGCTGCTGATCTCAAGCCACTTGCTGAGTGAAATCGAACAAATCGCGGACACGATCGGCGTCATTCGGGACGGCAGACTGCTTGAAGAGGTATCAATGGAGGATGTCAGGGGCCAGAACACTGAATACATCGAGCTTGTTACATCGAATCAGACAAAGGCCTGCTTCGTTCTTGAGAAAGAGCTGCAATTAACCAACTTTAAAATTTTAAATGAGAAAACAATCCGAATTTACGAAGCCGAAGCCTCACAGGCTTCTATATCCAAAGCGCTGATTTTAAATGATGTAGACATTGAATCAATGAACAAAAAGTATACGTCGCTGGAGGATTATTTTATCAAATTGATCAACGGCAATAGCATCAGTGCGTAAAGGAGGAGAGACACGTTGATGAATTTGATCAGAATCGAATTAAGAAAAATGAAAATGGGCTGGTATATCAGAGGTGCCCTCATTGCCAACGTGATCATTATGGGCTTTATGTGGCTGATCAGTTATTCCGAAAAAGCCGATGGCGGGGTTTCGTTCCAAAGTACGGATGAAGCATTCCTCATCATCGGCACCTTCGTCAGAGCGGTATTTATCGTATTTGGCGCTGTGCTGATCGTAAAATTGGTGATTTCGGAATATAAAAACAAAACCATTCTTGTGATGTTCACGTACCCGATCAGCCGTAAAAAGCTGCTCACCGCTAAGCTCATGATCGCGAGCGGACTGACGTTTATCACGATTTTACTTTCAAATATACTCATAGCCGCTGGTTTCTTTTGGCTGAACTCGATCTACCATTTCATACCGGGAGAACTTACTTCCGAGATCATTTCTCAACAGGCGGTCAAAATGGCGGTTTTCGCTTTTGGCGCCGCTGGAACCAGTTTAGTTCCCATTTTTTTTGGGATGCGTAAACACTCAGTTCCGGCGACCATCATTTCATCTGTAGTAATTGTGATGCTCATCAGCTCAACAAGTCCGGGCTTCTCGATTTCATCTGTTGTGTATATCCCGCTATCGTTAGCGGCATTCGGATTGTTCTTTTCCTACATGGCGATCAGGAATGCGGACAAGCAGGATGCGTAAACAAAGGCGCCCAATATGTATAAAAGGCCGATGCTGTCAGCATCGGCCTTTCCATTATGAGTCTGTTCTTGTTTCAAGATAATGTTTCTTGCCAATCTCTTTGCTCATCATATAGAAATGGAAGCAATATTCACCGATTGCCATGACGATCGCGCCGAATAAAGCCGCCAATGCAACTTCACCGCCAGTCATCCCCATAGAAAGCGGCATGCCCATCAGCCAAATCACGAGAAAAGCCAAGCCAAAATCAGCCAAAGTTGCAATCATATTATTCCATTTCGGCAATACATAAAGATCGCCCAGCAAATAAGAAATAACCCCTAACACAATCGTCATTAGCAGCGTATCACCAAACGTGAAACCAAAGCCCAGACCAAGCACCAGATACAACACAATAATCGTCATAATACCTTTAATAGCGAGCGCTTTCACATGTGTCATTACAATTCCTCCTTTTGTCATTTGATTTGTTATGTATAATTCCTCAAATGTAAAAAGTTAAACCTTATTTCTTTTCGGAGGCGGGTGCAAATCTGCTGGGGAGGGGTCAATGATGTGAATCCAGGAATTGAGGCTGCGGCGCTTCGACAGCGGAAATGTGAGGCTTGTACTGCACCGGACGCTGCTTTGATGCCCAACAGCCCATTATGTTTGCTGTTTTTAGATGAATAAATTTAAAAACTCTCCTGTCCCTCCGTCATCACTTCTGAAGTAATGAAATATGATGAAAAGAGATCAAGAGGAGGTGACGTGATGGCGGTCGTGAAAGCAACGAGTGCGGATGTCGATTTGATGGCAAGGCTGCTCAGAGCGGAAGCGGAAGGTGAAGGCAAGCAGGGTATGCTGCTTGTCGGCAACGTTGGAATTAATCGGCTGCGGGCGAATTGCTCAGATTTTAAAGGCCTCCGCACCATCAGGCAGATGATTTATCAGCCACACGCGTTTGAGGCTGTGACTCATGGATATTTTTATCAAAGGGCTCGAGATAGCGAGCGTGCCCTTGCACGCCGGTCGATTAATGGTGAAAGGCGCTGGCCTGCAAAATTTAGTTTATGGTACTTCAGGCCGGAGGGGGACTGTCCAGCCCAGTGGTATAACCAGCCGTTTGTGGCCAGATTTAAGTCACACTGCTTTTATCAGCCGACGGCGGAGACGTGTGAAAATGTATATAACACATTTTAGAGACAGGACACCGTTCAAATTGAACGGTGTTTTTCTTTGAAAAGATGCAATGGAAAATATGCCTGTGAGATAATCGAAGAAAAAAGAGCTGACGGAGATGACAGAATGGCAACAATTGACCTGCAAAAGAAAAGTGTAAAGATCGTACTGGAGAAAAAGCAGTTAACGAAGGTGACGGCTCGTGTCGGACTGGTTCTTGATATGACGGGATCGATGAGACCGCTCTACAAAAACGGGACGGTTCAAAATGTGGTGGAGCGGATTTTGGCAGTGGCTGATCAGTTTGATGATAACGGTTTGCTGGATGTATGGGTGTATGATAATGAATTTTCCCGATTAAAGCCAGTTTCAGAAAAGGATTTTTCGGGCTATGTCGATCGTGAAATTTTAAATAATAACAGCTTGCATAAATTCGGCAGAAATGATGAGCCGCCAGTCATGAAGGACGTGCTGCGCAAATATGTTGCGGAGGAACCGAGCTCGTATCCTGCTTTCATTGTTTTTATCAATGACGGGGGCTGTAAAAAGTCAATCAAACCGATAATTGAAGCTTCTTCTGATAAACCGGTGTTCTGGCAGTTTGTCGGCATCAGAAACGGAAACTTTGATTTTCTCAATAAACTGGATACGTTAGAAGGGCGTGTCATTGATAACACGAACTTCCTGCATATCGAAGAGATTGACCGCATTTCTGATGATGAGCTTTATGATGCTCTGCTTGCTGAATTTCCATTTTGGCTGAAAGAAGCGAAGGAAAAAGGGATTGTAAGAGAACAAGAGCCTCCTGCTGAAAAGCCGAAAAAGAAGGGCTTTTTCAGCAGATTGTTTTCGAAATAACTGATAAGGCACTGAGTCATTCTGCGAAATGGCTCGGTGTTTTTGTTTTTTTAAGATCATGTGAAGAAAAATAGTCCGAATGGGCGGCTTGCAAACGACAGGATATGCAGAAAACGCGTCATTCAGCCAGCTTTCGGCATGTTTCAGCGGCAGGCTTGTGAGGGAAGACCTGTTTTTGATGTTCAGCGCTTACAATCGGTTCACACTTCTTCACAGTCGTTTAACAATGATTTCCTATAATGGAGACGATCAATGAGGAGAGAGGGGATCTTGAATGGCATACGACAGTCGTTTTGATGAATGGGTACAGAAACTGAAAGAGGAAAGCTTTCAAAACAATACGTTTGACCGCCGTAAATTTATTCAAGGAGCGGGGAAGATTGCAGGACTTTCTCTTGGATTAACGATTGCCCAGTCGGTTGGGGCCTTTGAAGTAAATGCTGCGCCTAAATTCTCAAGCTATCCGTTTACATTAGGGGTAGCGTCAGGTGATCCGCTTTCTGACAGCGTCGTGCTTTGGACACGCCTGGCACCAGATCCGCTGAATGGCGGGGGAATGCCGAAGCAAGCAGTGCCTGTCAAATGGGAGGTCGCAAAGGATGAGCATTTCCGTAAAATCGTAAGAAAAGGCACTGAAATGGCTAAACCGAGTCTTGCCCATTCCGTTCATGTGGAAGCGGACGGGCTTGAGCCAAACAAAGTGTACTATTACCGTTTCAAAACCGGCCATGAACTAAGCCCTGTCGGAAAAACAAAAACACTGCCTGCCCCTGGCGCCAATGTGCCGCAAATGACCTTTGCATTTGCTTCCTGCCAGCAATATGAGCACGGATATTATACGGCCTACAAGCATATGGCAAAGGAAAAGCTTGATCTTGTCTTCCATCTCGGTGATTACATATATGAATACGGCCCAAATGAATATGTATCAAAAACAGGCAATGTCCGCACGCACAACAGCGCGGAAATCATTACGCTGCAAGACTATCGGAACCGTCACGCTCAATACCGTTCTGACGCCAATCTTAAAGCTGCACATGCGGCATTCCCTTGGGTTGTAACTTGGGATGACCATGAAGTTGAAAACAACTATGCCAATAAAATACCTGAAAAAGGACAGTCGGTTGAAGCATTCGTGCTCCGCCGCGCGGCAGCATACCAGGCATACTATGAACATATGCCGCTCCGCATTTCCTCTTTGCCGAATGGCCCAGATATGCAGCTGTACCGGCACTTTACGTACGGAAACCTGGCGTCCTTCAATGTGCTTGATACCCGCCAGTACAGGGACGACCAAGCCAATAACGACGGCAATAAGCCGCCTTCTGATGAATCGCGCAATCCGAATCGGACCCTGCTTGGAAAAGAACAGGAGCAGTGGCTCTTCGACAATTTGGGCAGCTCGACAGCCCACTGGAATGTGCTGGCGCAGCAGATTTTCTTTGCAAAGTGGAATTTCGGGACAAGCGCAAGTCCGATCTACAGCATGGATTCGTGGGACGGCTACCCGGCTCAGCGCGAACGGGTTATCAATTTCATTAAAAGTAAAAATCTGAATAATGTTGTCGTACTGACAGGTGATGTACACGCAAGCTGGGCATCGAATTTGCATGTCGATTTCGAGAAGACAAGTTCAAAAATATTCGGAGCCGAATTTGTCGGAACCTCGATCACATCCGGAGGAAACGGAGCCGATAAGCGAGCGGATACGGACCAAATTTTAAAAGAAAATCCGCACATCAAGTTCTTTAACGACTATCGCGGATATGTCCGCTGTACAGTGACGCCTCACCAGTGGAAAGCCGATTATCGGGTGATGCCGTTTGTGACCGAGCCGGGCGCAGCCATTTCCACGAGGGCTTCATTCGTTTACCAGAAAGACCAAACTGGGTTGAGAAAGGTATCATCCACAACAATCCAAGGCGGGGTGAAGCAATCCGATGAGGTCGAAGAGGATCGTTTCTTTGCGCACAACAAAGCCCACGAAAAACAAATGATTAAGAAGCGGGCAAAAATCACGAATTAAGGAGTGGAAATTATGTTTTCAAACATTGGAATACCGGGCTTGATTCTGATCTTCGTCATCGCCCTCATTATTTTTGGCCCTTCCAAGCTGCCGGAAATCGGGCGTGCCGCCGGACGGACACTGCTGGAATTTAAAAGCGCCACAAAATCACTTGTGTCTGGTGATGAAAAAGAAGAGAAATCAGCTGAGCTGACAGCGGTAAAGCAGGACAAAAACGCGGGCTGAATGCTGATGAGGCAGACACCGGGTCTGCCTCTTTTTTTATGAAAGGGAGGGCTTTTTTGAATGGATAAAAAAGAAACCCATCTGATCGGGCATTTAGAAGAGCTTCGCCGCCGGATTATCGTCACCCTTGCGGCATTTTTACTATTTCTCATCACGGCTTTTTTGTTCGTACAGGACATTTATGACTGGCTGATCAGGGATTTGGATGGAAAGCTGGCTGTGCTTGGGCCGAGTGAAATCCTCTGGGTGTATATGATGCTTTCCGGCATTTGTGCCATTGCGGCTTCTATCCCTGTTGCCGCGTACCAGCTGTGGCGTTTCGTTGCACCGGCGCTGACGAAAACGGAACGCAAGGTAACGCTCATGTACATACCAGGTTTATTTGCGTTGTTTTTGGCGGGCATCTCCTTCGGATACTTTGTCTTGTTTCCGATCGTGCTCAGTTTTTTGACTCATTTATCCTCCGGCCACTTTGAAACAATGTTTACGGCTGACCGCTACTTTAGGTTTATGGTGAATTTGAGCCTGCCGTTCGGCTTCTTGTTTGAGATGCCCTTGGTGGTGATGTTTTTAACAAGGCTGGGCCTCTTAAATCCTTACAGACTGGCCAAAGCGAGAAAGCTTTCCTATTTTCTGCTGATTGTCGTGTCCATATTGATTACACCGCCTGATTTTATTTCTGATTTTCTCGTGATGATCCCGCTTCTTGTCCTGTTTGAAGTGAGTGTCACCCTATCGGCGTTTGTCTATAAAAAGAGGCTGAGGGAAGAAACAGCGGCGGCCGCTTAGTGCAGCGTACCGCCCGGTGACTTCACATCCTCATCATATTGTGCGGCCGTAACAGCGGCGATTCTCAATGCCCGGACAATCGTGTCCAGGCTGAGGCTCGGCGCTGTTTTGTCGATTGTTTGCTCCGGAATGTAAGGAATATGAATAAAACCGCCGCGAATGTGCGGGGATGTCCGGCTAATGTGATCCATTAACCCGTAGAACAAATAGTTGCATACAAAGGTCCCCGCTGTGTAGGAAACCGCAGCTGGAATGCCGTGTTCCTTCATCTTAGCAGTCATTCGTTTCACGGGAAGCCCTGTCCAGTAAGCGGCGGGTCCGTCTGGAGAAATCTCTTCATCAATCGGCTGCTGTCCTTCGTTATCGGGGATTCGCGCATCTGCAAGGTTGATCGCCACTCGTTCCGGTGTAATCTGCATCCGTCCTCCTGCTTGGCCGACACAAATCACGATATCTGGCTGATGTTTTTGAATGGCTTGGCGCAGAGTGTCCAGAGCGGATCTAAAGACGGTTGGAATTTGTTCCGCTGTAATAATGGCTTCTTCCGTCTCGAAGCCATTAAGCCGTTTCGCCGCTTCCCATGATGGATTGACGGTTTCTTTGTCAAAAGGGTCAAAGCCAGTGATCAGCACTTTTTTTCTCATTTTCCCATCTCCTTTTTCTTTCATTCTATTGTTTATTTATGGGTTTTTCATCAAAATAATGTAAAGGAGTGAATCATAATGGAGCATTTGCCGCAGCAGTATCGTCATTTATTCCCAACCTTGCAGACGCATACGATGCTTGCCAGCTGTTCTCAGAGCGCATTGGCAGAGCCAGTATCAAGGGCGATCCAGGATTATCATGATAGCCTGCTGTATATGGGGACGAACTGGAAAGAAGCGATCGAAAAAACAGAGTTTGCGAGAAACGAGTTTGCAAAGCTGATCGGGGCTGAACCGGATGAAGTGGCGATTGTGCCGTCAGTTTCTGATGCGCTGGTTTCTGTAGCATCGTCCTTAACTGCATTTGGAAAGAAGCACGTTGTATATACAGATATGGATTTTCCGGCGGTGCCTCATGTTTGGCAGGCACACTCCGATTATACCGTATCCGTCATTCCATCAATAGACGGCGTGCTGCCGCTTGAACAGTATGAAACGCATATTTCGGATGAAACAGTACTGACGTGTGTTCCTCACGTTCATTATCGTGACGGCTATGTTCAGGATATAAAAGCGATTGCCGAGATTTCTCAGAGAAAGGGCTCTTTATTGTTTGTAGATGCTTATCAATCAGCCGGGCATATTCCCATTGATGTGAAGGAATGGGGCGTAGATATGCTGGCAGCAGGCACCCGGAAGTATTTGCTCGGCATACCGGGTGTGGCGTTTCTTTATGTGAGAAAGGAGCTGGCTGACGCACTGAAGCCGAAAGCATCAGCTTGGTTCGGCAGAGAGAACGGATTTGATGGGGTTTATGCAAAAGACGCGCGTCGTTTTCAAACGGGCACCCCAGCTTTTATCAGCGTATACGCAGCTGCAGCGGCTTTATCGCTGCTGAATCATATTGGGGTTTCTCATATCCGGGATCATGTGAAAACGATCTGTGCCGATGCAGTTCAATATACCGCTGAAAAAGGCCTGAAGCTGGCGGCGGGACAAGAGGGGATTCAGCCGGGCATGGTTGCGATCCGGGATGAGCGGGCATCGGAAACGGCGGCGTTGCTGAAGAAGAAAAAAGTGATTTGCGCGCCGCGGGACAATGTTATCCGTCTCGCTCCCCATTTTTATAATACGAAGGAGGAAATGCGGCACGCGATTGATGAAGTCGCGGCGAAAATGGTCTATAAGTAAACATAGAAAAACCCCTGAACACTAGGTCAGGGGCTTTTCATGTTAATGATCTACCTTCACGCGCTTCATAAAGAAAGCGCCAATTAAACCGATAATGGCAACAATCATTGCAAACACAAATGCGTGCTGTACACCCGCTGTCAAAGCTTGCGGGATGACTGCCGGATCGGCAGGGTTTTTAACTGTACTCATATAATCATGCTGGCCTGCAGCCATAATGCTGACCGCAACCGCTGTTCCGATAGCGCCGGCCATTTGCTGCAGCGTGTTCATAATGGCGGTGCCGTCTGGATAAAATTCGCGCGGCAGTTGGTTTAAACCGTTTGTCTGTGCAGGCATCATGATCATAGAAATCCCGATCATCAAGCAGGTGTGCAGGATGATAATCAGCACAGCCGTTGAAGTGGTCGTGACATTTGAGAAGAACCATAGTACAACGGTGACAATCACAAATCCCGGAATGACAAGCCATTTCGGCCCGTATTTATCGAACAAGCGGCCTGTAACAGGGGACATAAATCCATTTAAAATACCGCCCGGCAAGAGAACAAGACCAGATGCAAATGCAGTCAGGACTAAGCCGCCTTGCAGATACATCGGCAGAAGCAGCATAGATGACAGAATGACCATCATACAAATGAACACCATGATCACACCCAAAATAAACATCGGGTATTTGAACGCACGGAGGTTCATCATCGGCTGCTTCATTGTCAGCTGGCGGATTGAAAATAGGATAAGGCCGACAACGCCGACAATCAGCGACACGATAACAGTCGGGCTGGACCATCCCCCGGAGCCTTCACCCGCGTTGCTGAATCCGAACACAATGCCGCCGAAGCCAATCGTCGACAGGATGATAGACAATACATCGATTTTCGGCTTTGTCGTTTCAGATACATTCTGCATATATGCGATACCGAAAACAAGCGCCAGCACAAGGAATGGAAGAGAGATCCAGAAAATCCAGTGCCAGTTGAGATGCTCCAGAACCAATCCTGAGAAAGTTGGGCCGATGGCGGGCGCGAACATAATGACAAGACCGATCGTTCCCATTGCGGCGCCCCGTTTATGAGGCGGGAAAATCACCAAGATTGTGTTAAACATTAGGGGCAGTAAAAGACCGGTTCCAAGTGCCTGAACGATCCTTGCCGCTAATAAAAACGAGAAGCTCGGCGCAAGCGCCGCAATGAATGTACCTAAAATTGAAAAGATAAGTGACACGGTAAAAAGCTGTCTTGTTGTGAACCACTGCAACAGCAGTCCTGAAACAGGAACAAGGATACCGAGTACAAGCAGGTAGCCCGTCGTTAACCATTGGACGGTTGCCGCTGTAATGTTCAATTCCTTCATAAGGTCGGTTAACGCAATATTCAGCGCTGTTTCACTGAACATGCCGATAAAACCGGCCAACAGCAAGGAAATCATAATCGGCATCACTTTGTATTGCTGAGATGCTTTAGCTGTTGTTTCCAAAATTATTTCCCCTCTCTATCAACTGCATGTAGTATGTCGTTTTTTTATCTCTTCAGCAGGTCAGGAATGCAGCTGGAGATATGAAGGAGCGGCGTACTGTTTTTTGCCGTCAAAGATAAAAGGATGCCGCCTTCAATCATCGCATTAACCACAGTGCTGGCTTCTTTTGCACGGCTCTCGCTGCAGCCAGTCTGCCGCAGTTTTTCCTCATACACAGAGGCCCATTCTTTGTAGGCTTCATGACAGGCTTCGCGCAACGGTTCGCTTTTCAATGACGTCTCAGCCGCTAGCAAGCCCACAGGCAAGCCTTCAATGTCTTCCGTACATGAAAACTGGCAGGAGAGCTCCTTCAAAAAGGCTTGAATGCCTTCCGCTGGATCGGTGTAGGCTTCCATGCAGTCCGCGATTTTCTGACGGATATACTCCTTCATCTCATTCACGGCTTCGATCGCAAGCTGTTCTTTACCCCCGGGAAAGTGGTAGTAAAGAGAGCCTTTAGGCGCACCGCTTTCCTTTATAATCTGGTTCAGCCCCGTGCCGTAATACCCTTGCAGCTGAAAAAGCCGGGTAGCTGCCGAAAGGATTTTCTCACGGGAATCTCCATAACTCATAACATTCCCACCTTACTGAATTGCAATCAAAAATATAGTGACTGGTCTATTATCCTGATTCAATCATCAATTGTCAAGAAAAAATCATTGTATGAAAAGACAAAAAAAGAAGGATATAACAACAAAAAATACTGAGAGAAAAGCTGACTGATCTTTTGACTGAATAGATAAAATATTCAATGATTAATCATCATATGGATGTAAGGAGAGAAATAGATGAAAAAACAACGAATGCTCGTACTTTTTACCGCACTATTGTTTGTTTTTACCGGATGTTCACATTCTCCTGAAACAAAAGAATCCCCGAAAGAAAAAACGCAGACACAAAAAGTCTCTTCGGCTTCTGCATCTGAAAAAAAGGATCTGCCGAATATTAGAATTTTAGCGACAGGAGGCACGATAGCTGGTGCCGATCAATCGAAAACCTCAACAACTGAATATAAAGCAGGTGTTGTCGGCGTTGAATCACTGATCGAGGCAGTTCCAGAAATGAAGGACATTGCAAACGTCAGCGGCGAGCAGATTGTTAACGTCGGCAGCACAAATATTGATAATAAAATATTGTTGAAGCTGGCGAAACGCATCAACCACTTGCTCGCTACAGATGATGTAGACGGAATCGTCGTGACTCATGGAACAGATACATTGGAGGAAACCGCATATTTTTTGAATCTTACCGTGAAAAGTGATAAACCGGTTGTTATTGTCGGTTCGATGAGACCTTCCACCGCCATCAGCGCTGATGGGCCTTCTAACCTGTACAATGCAGTGATAGTGGCAGGTGCACCTGAGGCAAAAGGGAAAGGGACGCTTGTTGTTCTTAACGACCGGATTGCCTCAGCCCGATATGTCACCAAAACAAACACAACCACAACAGATACATTTAAATCAGAAGAAATGGGCTTCGTCGGAACAATTGCAGATGATATCTATTTTAATAATGAGATTACCCGTAAGCATACGAAGGACACGGATTTCTCGGTTTCTAATCTTGATGAGCTGCCGCAGGTTGACATTATCTATGGATACCAAAATGACGGAAGCTACCTGTTTGACGCTGCTGTAAAAGCCGGAGCAAAGGGGATTGTATTTGCCGGTTCTGGGAACGGGTCTTTATCTGATGCAGCCGAAAAAGGGGCGGACAGCGCAGTCAAAAAAGGCGTCACAGTGGTGCGCTCTACCCGCACGGGAAATGGTGTCGTCACACCAAACCAAGACTATGCGGAAAAGGACCTGCTGGCATCGAACTCTTTAAACCCCCAAAAAGCACGGATGTTGCTGATGCTTGCGCTTACCAAAACAAATGATCCTCAAAAAATCCAAGCTTATTTCAATGAGTATTGAAGAAAAGAAGGCGAATAAGCCTTCTTTTTTTTGGCTTTTTAGGACCAATAATGACCTCTGAATCTTAAAATTTCTTTAAAAATAAGTCAAAATTACCCTTTACTTAATTAATTTGGTAACGTAATATAATTGGAGAATTTGTTACAAAAAAAGGAGGATATTATGAAATTTGTAAAAAGAAGGATCATTGCACTTGTAACAATTTTGATGCTGTCTGTTACATCGCTGTTTGCGTTGCAGCCGTCAGCAAAAGCCGCTGAACACAATCCAGTCGTTATGGTTCACGGTATTGGAGGAGCATCATTCAATTTTGCGGGAATTAAGAGCTATCTCGTATCTCAGGGCTGGTCGCGGGACAAGCTGTATGCAGTTGATTTTTGGGACAAGACAGGCACGAATTATAACAATGGCCCGGTATTATCACGATTTGTGCAAAAGGTTTTAGATGAAACGGGTGCGAAAAAAGTGGATATTGTCGCTCACAGTATGGGGGGCGCGAACACACTTTACTACATAAAAAATCTGGACGGCGGAAATAAAGTTGCAAACGTCGTGACGCTTGGCGGCGCGAACCGTTTGACGACAGGCAAGGCGCTTCCGGGAACAGATCCAAATCAAAAGATTTTATACACATCTATTTACAGCAGTGCCGATATGATTGTCATGAATTATTTATCAAGATTAGATGGTGCGAGAAACGTTCAAATCCATGGCGTTGGACACATCGGCCTTCTGTACAGCAGCCAAGTCAACAGCCTGATTAAAGAAGGGCTGAACGGCGGGGGCCAGAATACAAACTAATGAGATAAATAACCTTGAAGAGTCCTATTCTTCAAGGTTATTCTGCTTTTAGCACAATGGTTTTCGCCGCCATATCATGAACGGTTTGTTTTTTCTTCGTAAATGCGGCTGTCAAATAGATCAGGCGGGAGAATACATGCACCCACGCTATGATGTAACGGACAATCGCCTGTAGGAAAGAAATTTTCTCGTGTGTTTCGTCCCTCACGATTTGCAGCCCGATGATTTTTTTGCCCAGTGTGCCCTTCCAATTTGTCAGCGGCATCAGCAAAGGATACACAATCAGCATCAATATGGCGACAATAATGACACCGGCGGATCCATCGCCAAACGTAAATCCGGCTGCCAAAATCACTGCTGCGGCAATGATTACATCAAGTACAAGAGCGCAGGCGCGCAGCATGAAACCAGCTAGTTCCAATAGAAACACTCCTTAAAATGTTAAATAAATACCTAATGATTGTAAAAAAGAAGGGCCTAAAGTGGGAATAGGTGATAAGCCTTAAATCACAAAAGTTGGTGAAAATGTCATAGGTAAATTGGCATAATCAGCCGGATAATCATATTACCAAATTCTTTTTTAGCCCGAAACCAAGCCCTCAGAAGTTATTTTTGTTAAAATAGAAAAGTTACAACAGAATTCGGAGGGTTTATTGTGGGAAAAGTGAAACGAAATGCCCCTTGCCCGTGCGGCAGCGGCAAGAAATATAAAAAATGCTGCGGAAGTAAAGTTGTCGACTTCCCGGCGGAACTAGCGGCAAAAGAAGCGAAACAAATTCAGGAAGACTTAGTGGAGTATGCCTTCACAGTACATAGAGAAAGCATTTCAGGCTTTATCAACCAGCATGATTTTCTTTCTGGTATGGACAGACAGACGAAAGACATCAGCGTATTTAACTTAGGAATCTGGGGAATCTTCTTCCACCCGCTTGCTGGTGAGAAGACAATCTTCGAAGAGTACCTTCAGAAAAAAGGCGATTCGATCACTCGTCCGAAAACGCGTGAGATCGTAGAATCATGGCAGAGCATGACGCCTGCTTTATTGCTGCTGAAGGACCTGAAGGAAGGCATCATTCACTTTGAAGATGTCATTACGGCAAAACAATTCGAAGTGGAAATGGACGCCAGCAATCAAGACCTTCCTCCAGTGGGAAGCCTGATTCTTGGATACCCAATCCACGAAGCGGAAAAAGCAGAATTCTTCATGCAGTTCACGATCTTCCCGGTGAAGAGAACAGAAGCTCTGATCAGCAAGGTGAAGAAATATGCGGATGCCGCTGTGAAGGACGGCAAAACGCCGGAGGACTTCATGAAGCAGGAATTCAACAACGTTCTGTTCGCGTTGTTAGCTGAGAAAGATGAAGAGCCACAAGCAGAGAAAGCGGAAGTAAGCACTGTTGAGTGGGCAAACGACTTGGAGAAAGAAACCGCTGCGGCTATTGAAGAAGGCATGAGCGGTGAAGAGTATCCGACTGAATTGATCCCAGCTGTTATTGACATCTGGAAAACATTCTGCGAGAAAAAATCACCTGTCATCAGAAAGCCCGAAGCTTTTGCGGCGGCAGTTGAATATTATGTAAACGCGATTTCTCTTAACGGCGCGTCCGTTTCTCAAGCTAAACTGGCGAAAAAATACGGCGTCAGCGCATCAACGATTTCCAGCCGTTACAAAGAAATTGAAAGCACGCTGCAGGATGAAGCGGATCGTTTTGCACAAGCGTTATCCTCATAATGAAAAAAACCTTGAAAAGCCAGGCTTTTCAAGGTTTTTTTATTTCTGAAACGGAATTTTGATTTCTAACCGGAAGACGGGGTGGCGGTAGGTAAAATCCAGCCTGCCAAAAGCGCTCTTCACCAGTTTTTGAATGATATATGTGCCCATGCCTTCATGAGCGCCGTTTTTCGTTGAGCGGCCAAACGATTGATAGATTGTATCGAGCACTTTTGGGTCCATTCCGGGAGTGCTGTTTTCACAAGTCAGTACATAAAGTCCGCTGCGCAGTGAAGTCTCCAGTTTAATCTCTGCTTTTTCTCGGGCCTCCGCCGCGCTGTCGAGCGCATTTTCTAATATGTTGCCGACCAAGCTGACCTGATCAGCAGGCGAAAACGGAAGGGAAGAAAGCGGTGTATGCATATGCAGCGAAACACTCACATTCGAGGCGCGGGCTTTTTCTAAAAAATCATAAAGCACCCCTGCAACGTACGCGTTCTCTCCTTTCAAAAAACGGTCATATTGACTGTATTGATCCGCCCAGTTTTGAATATATGCTTGTGTATCTGCCTTGGGCTGAGCTGATTTGATTGCAGTGATATGTTTCATTGTGTCATGATTCCGGCTTCTGACATCAATCAGCATTTGATTGGCGTGCTGTTCAGCCTGAGTCAGCTTATCAATTTGATCAGTAAGCCTTGCCTGCAAAGCAGACTGTCCGATACGGAGCCCTTCACACCCTGCAAATATCGCGATTACACATAATGCCGGCATGATGTTTGTGCCGATCAGTACCACTCCCGCCGACATCACTTGAATCACGGCAATCCATGCACAAAGACCTGAGGAACAGTGTTTCCACACCCGCTTCGTTTTCCAAATGTACAATCCTGCAGCAGCTGCGCCTAAAACAGCGGTGAGCCAAGAGACGGCTGTGCTGTGTGAAAGAGCAGCAGCTCCCTGATAACATATGAAACTAAATAAAATCAGATAAAGACATTGAAAAAGGGTAATCACGTACTAAACTCCTCAAAAATAGTAGTTTTGAAAATAATCAAGCTGCTGCTTGGTGATCATCGCTTTTTTAGACGTTCCCTCAAAGGAAACTGTAAATGAATGCTTGGTATAAGCGGAAAAATGCTTTATGTAATGAATGTTGATAATAAAGGAACGATGCGAACGAAGAAAATCTTTTTCGGGCAGGTCGCCTTTAATATCATTTAATGTTTGATACGTTTGCACCTCTTCGGCGGTTGTCACAATCGTCGTCGAACGTCCCGTCCGTTCTGCGAAAATAATATCCTTCTTTTGCAGGACATGCATTTCAGACTTTTGCTTTATCAATATACGCCCATTCAAACTCGTTTCCGTTTTCTTTTTCAAGTACCGGTCGAAGGAAGCGGCCAGACGGTCGGCATAGTACGGCTTCATAATATAATCATGGACGTTCAGGTCAAAGGCGTGAACCGCATAACCGCCGTGGCCGGTAACAAAAATCACATCCACATCAAGTGAATGGGATTTGATCAAATCAGCAAGCTCGTAGCCAGACATATGGGGCATCTCGATATCGGCAAGCAGCAGATCAATGTCTCCGTTCTTTACCCGCCTGTAGGCTTCCTTCGCTGAATCGGTGGAAAAGACAATTTCGACGTCCTGCATTCTGGACACGATCGCTTCCAGCTTCTCTAAATCTACTCGATAATCATCTACAAGTCCGACTTTTACCATTATCATTCCCCTAGTTACATAGAATCATCTTTATTCTATCCCATTTCGCGACATAAAAAGAACTCTTCGCGACAACTTTATCCAACTAATCCAGCTTTTCGTATATAGTCATTACTAGAAATAAAGATAAGGGAGATTGTGACATGATTACACTGACCGATTGCAGCCGCAGGTTTCAGGATAAGAAAAAAGTAGTCAAAGCGGTGCGAGATGTAAGTTTAACAATTGAAAAAGGAGAAGTCGTCGGCATTCTCGGAGAAAACGGTGCCGGCAAAACCACGATGCTGAGAATGATTGCTTCCTTGCTTGAACCATCACAGGGTGTAATCACAGTAGACGGCTTTGACACGGTCAAGCAGCCGGCTGAGGTCAAAAAAAGAATCGGTGTCTTATTCGGAGGAGAAACCGGGCTTTACGACAGGATGACCGCTAAAGAAAATCTCCAATACTTCGGCAGGCTGTATGGGCTGAACCGCCACGAGATCAAAGCAAGAATAGAAGATTTATCGAAACGGTTCGGCATGCGCGATTATATGAACCGGAGAGTGGGCGGGTTTTCGAAAGGCATGAGGCAGAAAGTCGCCATTGCCAGAGCGCTGATTCACGATCCGGACATCATTTTATTTGATGAGCCGACAACTGGGCTTGATATTACGTCAAGCAACATCTTCCGCGAATTTATTCAGCAGCTGAAAAGAGAACAAAAAACGATTCTTTTCTCCAGCCACATTATGGAGGAAGTGCAGGCGCTCTGTGACAGTGTCATCATGATTCACAGCGGAGAGGTGATTTACCGAGGAGCGCTTGAATCCCTATACGAGAGCGAGCGCAGTGAGGATTTGAATTACATCTTTATGTCTAAGCTTGTCAGGGGGATTTCTTAAATGCTGAGCCATATTTATAAAAAAGAAATGATCGACGCTTTGCGCGACAGAAAAACGATTTTACTCACAATCTTAGTGCCGATGATTATGATGCTTGGACTTGTCTTCTTTTATGAAAGCATGCTGTCCGACAAAGGGGAGCAGTACACGCTGGCTGTCGGCCATTCGCTTCCGCCCGCACTGGAAAGCAAGCTTAATGAGATTGACGAAATCAGCGTAAAAACATTTGCAAAGCCTGAAGAGGCAGTTGATGAAGGAAAAGCAGATGCCTATCTGAACGTCCCGAAAGAGTTCGACTCTTATGTCAACAGCATGACACCTTTTAAGGTTGATGTTTACGGCAATTCAATCGATCAAGGGTCGTCAAATGCCATGCAGTTTGTGCAGTCTGCCTTAGATCAGTACAAAAATGAAATTGTGCAGCAACGTTTAACAAATAAGCATATTGATCAATCGGTGATCCAGCCGTTTACGATTCAGCAAAAGGAAGCGGATGAGGAGAAAGGGACTTCCGCTATTATGCTTTCCGCCATTCTGCCCATGCTGATTCTGACTTCCATTGTTTCCGGCGCAATGCCGATCGCTCTTGATATCATGGCCGGTGAAAAGGACCGGAAGTCAATCGAGGCGCTGCTATTAACGCCAGTCAGCAGAAACAAAATGCTGGTCGGCAAGTGGCTTGCGGTTTTCACTTTTGGCGTGGCTTCAGGTGTATTGGCTTTGGTGTTTTTGATTTTGTCCACCGTGTTATTTACCGAAAATTTAAAAACGGCCTTCCAGCTGGGAGATCATATGTGGAGTGTAATCGGCGCTTCAGCCTTAATCATTGTGCTCTCTGCATTGCTGATCTCTGCGATGGAGCTTTTCATCAGCATCATGTCCAGCTCGGTAAAAGAAGCGCAAAGTTATATGTCTCTCGTCGTCTTTCTGCCTGTGTTCCCGATGTTTTTCATCTTCAGCAAGGCACCGAACCAATTTGACTTATCATACTTTCTCATCCCGTTTCTGAACCTGCATGCGTTATTTAAACAGCTTTTATTCGGGATGGTTGACCCGGCTGCCATTTTGTCTACGTCAGGAACCATCGCCGTGCTCATCGCCATCTTCTTTTTACTAGCCAGAGCCTGCTTCCTGAAAGACAAATGGGTTCTTCCAAAATAAACTTGCGAAAGGAGAAATACACTTTCTCCTTTTTGTATATCCTGAAAAAAGAAGGAAAATAGAAAAAGGATATCTAATACAAAAAGTGACCCTGCACTATTTTTCATCAAAATTGGTTTCAAAGGAGAAGGAACAATGGATCAAACACGTACACTCGGCAAAACGAAGCTGAAGGTGAAGCGGATCGGATTCGGCGCGAATGCGGTCGGCGGGCATAATCTATTTCCAAATCTAAATGATGAAACAGGGAAGGATTTAGTGCGCACGGCATTGGATGGAGGCGTCAATTTTATCGATACCGCCTTTATATATGGATTGGGGCGATCTGAAGAATTAATCGGCGAAGTCTTACAGGAACGCGGCGTGCGGAATGAGCTCATCATCGCCACCAAAGGAGCTCATAAAGAAGTGGACGGCAGCATTGAATTAGACAATAGCCGGGGGTTTCTTCGCAGCGAGGTCGAGAAGAGCCTGAAGCGGCTGAAAACAGATTACATTGATTTGTATTATGTTCACTTTCCGGATGGAAAAACACCTCTCGCTGAAGTGGCGGGCACTTTGAAAGAGCTGAAGGATGAGGGGAAAATCAAAGCAATCGGCGCTTCGAACCTCGATTATCAGCAATTGCAGGATTTTAATGCTGACGGCTATTTGGAGATCTTCCAGGCCGAATATTCTCTCATACAGCGTGATGCCGAGAAAGAGCTTCTTCCGTACTGTGAAAAACAAGGCATCTCCTTTATTCCTTACTTTCCGCTTGCGTCCGGACTGCTGACAGGAAAATTCACGCGAGACACAGTCTTTGATGATTTCAGAAAGGATAAACCTCAATTTCAGGGTGAAACGTTTATCCACAATCTCAAAAAAGTAGATAAGCTGAAAGCAGTAGCGGAGGAAAAACAAGCGGATACGGCACATGTCGCCTTGGCGTGGCTGTTAACGAGACCGGCGATTGATGCCATTATTCCAGGAGCTAAACGACCTGAGCAATTACAGGATAACCTGAAAACCTTGAACATTGAACTGACCGAAGACGAAGTGAATTTCATCAGCGACATTTTTAAATAAAAAGGAAATAGCCGTCAAGGCTATTTCCTTTTGGTGTTTTATTCTTTGATGAATGCTTCGACTAATTCTGCTGCTCTGTAATCATCCATATCAAGCTGCCATTGGTCGATGTCATTTTTCTTCATTTTCACTTCAACTGTTTTTTCAGATGAAGCAGGTCCAAGCTTTTTGAATTCCTCAGGATAGACTTGAAGCGCGTATTTCACTGCCTCTTCATAGCTGGCACTAGAGTTTTTACTGTAGTAGTCTTTCACTTTGTCTTCGATACGGTCTGAAAGAGAAGATGCATCTACAGGTTTAACTGTGGCTTCAACAATTGCTTCGTCTTTAGAGATTGAAGTCGTTTTTGCCTGAATGGAAGAGTTTTTGCTTAATCCCTCTTTAATGCCGTTCACGATATTATCAAGCGCTTTGCTGTCCGCATATGTGCTGGAAAGGCCGGAAGCTGAGAGATAACCGTCTTTGGCTGATTCATTAAAATCATTTACAATTTCATTTTTGTTAGCGCCGGTGATTTTTTCGAAATCGGCGTTATCTTTGCCGAAAAGAAGGACATCAACATAAGCTGATAACGCTTTTGCAGAATCTTGGAGCTTATCTGCCGTCGCCAGGATTTTTTTGTCTTTTCCGTCAATTTTAAAAGTAACTGATTTTGGCTTTTTATCACCGTAAGATTCCGGCGTATAGTTAAGCTCGTATTGCTTGCCTTTATCTACAACGAAGAAAAGATTTCCTTCAACGGATTTGTCAGCGTTAATCGTGCTGCCTTGAAGCTTTTCGCTATAGTCTTCAGGGTCTGTGTCAGACATTTTGGTATCACCTTGATACAATGTGAAATCCATACTGTCTACATTCAGCGGGTCTTTTCCTGTGTTTTTCACCGCGACATTGACTTTTAACACAAGCTGGTCATCTGAAGTGGACTTATCATATTTAGACGGAAGCGTGTAAGAGACATCCTTGATTTTGACTTGAGCTATATCTGAGCTTTTTTCTGTTTCTGATTCTTTCTTCTCCGCGCTTGTTTTGCTGCCGGAACAAGCAGCTGTAAACATCATCAGCAGAAGAATTAGGAAAACAGCGTACGTTTTTTTCTGAAACATTCATTTTTCCTCCTCAAATGGTTTAGGAAAGGGGAGTCTTTTGTCTTTGAGAAATGGATCTTTTTGAATGGATTAGCATCATATAACCAAAAAAATCAGTTCTTTTCTCACGGTTTTCACCGGATTTTCTGGAAACTCCGCCCTCCTTTGTCATGAATGGACCTATAAAAAGTTACAACGGAATTAATTTTAAGATTATTAGCTTTTATATTGAATAGGTTCATCATCCTATTTTTGGTGAAAAATGTTCTGGTAAAACTGGTAAACTCAGAAAACTGTGTATTTTAGACTATTACTTTTTGATTAGTTGGAGGGAACTTAAGAAGGATGAAAGGGGCTGCCTTTGTGAAGAAAGAGGGACTGAAACAAAAAGCACTGGAAATCGGCCGGGTGCCGACACACTTAAAACTGGAAATTGAAGATTATGGCGGTGATGACAAAAGAGCTCATTTTTGTTGGGCAGATCCTCAGGATGAGAATATCGGCATTATCGTGGAACTTGGACCGGACGGAGAGCTGGAATCCCTTTCCCGTGATATTGAACCTGAAAGCGGAGAAAGGCTGTCTGAGGAGAAACTAGAGGATATCATGCGCCAATTTGTCGAGACTCATCATCCGGGGGCACTCTCTGCCTTTGTTCGTGAAGAAAATGACCGTGCATACGGCAATAAAGTGAGATTTTCATATGTTCAAATGGAGGCTGGGCTTCCTCTCCCCATGAGCGGATTTATGGCTGATGTTTCCTTATCAGGTGAGATCGTTTACTTCCGCTATTACGGCGAAGCAGGCAGCATCATCAAGCCAAAGAGGGTCGCGGATGTTGAAGAGGCACTTGCCTTTATCAAGAAGGACGTGGAGTTCGACCTTTTGTTTCAGGTTCTCCATCGTTCTGTTTACGAAAATGGAGATGATCAGCCGCATTTGGTGTATGAGCCTGAATGTAGGGCGATTACCGTACCTGCGGATTTGGTTCAAGAAGAACAAGGAGGAGTTGATGATGACGATAATTACAGGGAGCCTGAGAGCTTTCCTCTCCCTTTATTCGAGGGCATCCACGAAAAGGCCGATCCTGACAGCATGATTGGTATTGAAAATGGGTTTGTCAAAGAGCGGGAAGCGGATTTGGGAGATGGGAGAATCGGAATCGTTTGGCGGAATCCGGATGACCCTGTGTATCAGCCGGCGGATAAAAGCATGGACAGCTGGTTTAAGGGACGGACTCATCAAGTGCTGAAAACCATCTATAATAAAGAAACCGGAAAACTCGAAGGCGTCATGTCATTTATGGAGGAAAAAGGGCCGCTGACAGTAACTTTGGCAGAGTGTGAAAAAATCGCGCTTCGCTTTCTGTTTGCTTTATTTCCGAATGCCGATCAATATTTTAGGATCAGATACGACGAAAAGGATGAAGAGGAAAACGCAGTCGCTGTTTTTACATTTGAAGCGCATTGTCACGGAGTTCCGATCCGATTTGGGCAGATCAAAATTTGTGTCAGCCGCCAGACAGGGTATATCACCGTTTATATGGGACCGGATATTGACCCAAATGAGCTGGCAACCATTAATCCTGTGCCGGCCATTTCAGTTGAACAAGCCAAGTCTATCTTTTGGCAGCATTTTAAAGTTGAGCTTGGCTGGGAAAGAGAATATCACGATAATGAAGAACACAGCTACCGGCTCGTCTATAGGCCGGTGTATCCGCATTTTATCGATGCACATACAGGAGAGGCTGTCTTCAGCTTATGGTGAAACAGTCAAAAGTCACGCAATTGCCTCGGATATAGAAGAGAGTATGTGATGAAAGTAACAGAAAGAATCTCGAAAAACAATGACAATAATAGAAAAGGACCTTTCTTCACTTTAAATGAAGAAAGGTCTTTTTATATAATAAACGGGATTCTCTTTGTCGTAGACTCTTTGAAAGGGATGACTTCATTGGTTAATAAACAGCTGAAAAAGAAGGCGCAGGAGATCGGAAATGTACCGACGCATTATGAGCTTGAGATAGAAGATTACGACCAAAAGCAAAAGAAGAACGGGCAGGCATATTTTATCTGGAAGGACCCTAAAGATCCGGAAAAGCACATTACAGTTGAACTTAGAAATGACGGCGCTTTGCTCACCTTTTCAACAACTGTCCGCTCCGAGACAGACAAACAACTTCCAGATGCCGAGCTGAAGCTGACGGCTCTTCAGTTTGCCGCTGCCAATCATCCCGGCACATTTATGAATTTTCATTTTCAAGGCAAGGAAGAACGGGGGCAGCACATCCGGTTTGTCTATACCAAAATAGAGCTGGGGCTTCCGATTCCCAATTCAGGCTTTTTAATTGATATGACACGAAGCGGTCAGATTGTCCACTTTCTATATTACGGGGAAGGGCATAAAGCCGAAGTTCCGACAGAATTTGTAGCAAAAGAGAAGGTTGTGTCCCATTACTTAAACACAATGTCTTTTGAGCTGATGTACGATGTCATTGATGGCGAACAGGAACCAAGGCTTGTTTATGAACCGATTCTCCCGGGATACAGCTATCCCGCAGATATAGACGAAATTGTGCCCGACCAGCATATCGCAGATGAAAGAATAGAAAACACGGCGCCACTGCCGCCGCTTCAGAACAAGGAAGAAGTTGATATATTTGCCTTGCTGGGTTTTACCTCTGATATGCAGAAAGTCAGTGAAAGAGACTTTGGAGAACAAATTGGAAGCACATGGCGCAGGGGCGCTGCGCCGGAGCGTAAGGATTTAAGCATAGGAAGCTATTTTGAAACGAGAAATAAAAACACAATCAAAATGAAGACGGATAAAAGAACTGGAAAATTAAAAGCAGCGCTTTCTTTTATGGAGCGGCCGAACAACCGCCAATGCTCCACGGAAGAATGCCAAGAGATAGCGCTTCAATTTTTGTATGCCCTCTATCCGAGAGCGGCTGAGTTTTTCAGGGTGAATCCCGTCCGAATTGATGAGAGAGGGAGAGTCCGCAACCATTTTTCTGTCTGGTATAAAGGAGTGCCGCTGCGGTTCGGCGCTGCCCGCATCATTGTCAATCCGGAAACTGGGTTGATTGACGCTTTTATGGCGCCTGATATTGAACCTGAACAATTGGAAGCGATAAATCACAGGCCGGATGTTTCCGCTGAAGAAGCGAGAGAAGCGTTTTTAGCCGCTTTTGATGTGAAGCTGGAATGGCAGCCTGATTTTACTGCAGGCAGTGACCAGCACTACAAACTTGTCTATAAGCCGGTTTACCCTTCCTATATTGATGCGCACATAAGGAAAAAGAAAAGGCTGTGAGGGGTGTCTAGTTAGGAATCATCTCCAAGTGGGGGTAGTCCTTGAATCGTTTCCAATCCCCGCCCCATTCAAAACCGAGTGTCTTAGCGATCCCGACAACCTCCAGCCAATCTGATTTTCCGTTTTGATTGCCGTCATATTCCATATCCCATATGATGCTTCCATCCTTTTTTTGAAGGGCGAAATCAATCGCTAAACCATAGTTATGATACGATTCCCCTCCTCTTGCATAGGTGACAATATTCCCTTTTTTTGTACGTCCCTGTTTATATAATTCATCTTGTTCCTTAAAGGACCTGAATCCTTCAGTAATGACGACGGTAATGCCTTTATTCGCTGCAGCGGCTTTGAGTGCATCGGCATTCTGCTTCACAATCGGATGAAGATCCGAAGGGACAGGCATGTCCTGCAAGGCGTTTTGAGAATGCCATTCATGCCGAATATAACTAAAACAAAGATCTAGAAGAAATAGAATACATAGAATACATAAGATGACAAATGTTTTTGCGGGTAACTTCATATCGGTCTCACTTTCTCAAGATGTGCTGAATGTTAACGCTTTCAAGTGATTGACTCTCTCTAAAAGCGAACAGCTATGATAAAATATAACATAAATAGTAGCAGGAGGAAGGAGGCAGACCGATGAGAGCAAAGATTCCATCAGAAGAAGTAGCAGTAAAGCTGAATGAATGGTACAAGCTCATTCGCGCATTTGAAGCAGATCAAGCAGAAGCGTTAAAGCAGGAGATTGAATACGATTTAGAAGATATGGAAGAGAACCAGGACTTGCTTTTATATTTTTCTTTGATGGAATTCCGCCATCGAATCATGCTTGATAAGCTGATGCCGGTGAAAGACAGCGACACCAAGCCTCCGTTCTCTGATATGCTGAACGAAATTGAAAGCAATCAGCAAAAACTCACGGGCTTATTGGAATACTACTTTTATTATTTCAGAGGAATGTACGAATTCAAGCAGAAAAATTTCATATTAGCGATCGACCATTATAAACATGCCGAGGAAAAGCTCGAGTATGTCGAGGATGAGATCGAAAAAGCTGAGTTTCTTTTTAAAGTCGCAGAAGTGTATTATCACATCAAACAAACGTATTTTTCCATGAATTATGCGAGCCAGGCGCTTGATATCTATACGAAATATGAACTGTACGGTCGCCGCCGAGTTCAGTGTGAATTTATCATCGCCGGAAATTTGACCGATGTGTATCATCATGAAAAAGCACTGACCCACTTGTGCAGCGCTTTAGATCATGCCAGGCAGCTTGAAGAAGCATACATGATCGCCGCTGCCTATTATAATGTCGGACACTGTAAGTACAGTCTGGGTGATTACAAAGAAGCGGAGGGCTATTTCAAAACAGCCGCCGCCATTTTTGAGGAGCACAACTTTCAGCAAGCTGTTCAAGCTGTATTTTCACTGACCCATATCTACTGTAAAGAGGGAAAATACGACAAGGCAGTAGAGGCGTATGACCGCGGGATAAAGAGCGCGGATGAATGGGAGGATGACATGTACTTGACGAAATTCCGCCTCATTCATGAGCTGTATCTTGGAAGCGGCGACCTGAACGTGCTTACAGAATGCTTTGACCTGCTGGAATCCAGGCAGCTTCTTGCCGACGCCGAAGATCTGCTGCATGATACAGCGGAACGTTTCAATCAGCTGGAACATTACGAGTCCGCCGCTTTCTTTTACCGCAGGCTGATGAATATTAAAAAGAAGCTTGCCGAGCAGCGTTTTCAATAGGAAATGGCAGAGAACTACAGGTTCTCTGCTTTTTTTGTGCTGTTTTCAACTCGGAAAAACAGGGTATTTTCCACTGCATAGTGAGAAATCAGAGGAGGATATCAAGTATGTACAAAGATTTAACCGGAAAAACAGCGATTGTGACAGGGTCTTCAAAAGGAATCGGGAAAGCCATTGCGGAACGGTTCGGACAGGAGAAAATGAATGTTGTTGTAAACTACCACAGCGACCCGTCTGGAGCCGATGAAACTCTGGAAATCATTAAGCAGAACGGAGGGAAAGCCGTCGCAGTTGAGGCGGACGTGTCAAAAGAAGAGGGGATTCAGGCGCTCTTGGACACAGCTTTAGAGCATTTCGGCACGCTCGATGTGATGGTAAACAACTCCGGTTTTAACGGAGTTGAGGCGATGCCGCATGAGATGAGTCTTGAAGATTGGCAGAGAGTGATTGATGTCAATGTTACCGGAACCTTTCTGGGAGCAAAAGCAGCACTTAACCACATGATGAAAAACAATATCAAGGGCAATGTGCTGAATATCTCAAGTGTTCATCAGCAGATTCCGCGCCCAGTCAACGTTCAGTATTCCACATCCAAAGGCGGCATCAAGATGATGACGGAAACGCTGGCGCTCAATTATGCGGATAAAGGAATCCGCGTCAATGCGATAGCGCCCGGCACCATTGCCACAGAATCAAATGTTGATACGAAAAAGGAAGAGAGCAGGCAAAAACAATTGAAAAAAATTCCGATGAAAGCCTTCGGAAAGCCTGAAGAAGTGGCGGCAGCAGCAGCTTGGCTCGTATCTGAGGAAGCAAGCTATGTGACCGGCACAACACTTTTCGTCGACGGCGGAATGACACTTTATCCATCTCAGCTTGAATAGAAGACAAAACAGGGGGATTGCGGGATGAAAACAGACTGGTGGAAGGATGCAGTGGTGTACCAAATTTACCCGAGAAGCTTTCAGGACAGCAATGGAGACGGAATTGGGGATTTGCGGGGGATTATTTCCCGTCTTGACTACATAAAGGAGCTCGGGGCAGATGTGATTTGGATTTGCCCGATCTATCCTTCTCCGAATGTTGATTACGGCTATGATGTGACAAACCATAAGGCGATTATGGATTCTTACGGAACAATGGACGATTTTCACGAGCTGCTGGACCAGGTTCATCAGCGGGGATTAAAGCTGGTGATGGACTTTGTGTTAAATCACACCTCGGTCGAGCATCCGTGGTTTAAAGAAGCGGAGCTGGACAAAAACAGTAAATACCGCAGCTATTATTATTGGCGTCCCGGCACAAAGAAAGGTCCGCCGACGGACTGGCTCTCAGACTATGGATGCCCGGTCTGGCAATACGAGGAGCACACCGGAGAATACTATCTCCATATGAATGCCGTCAAACAAGCTGATTTAAACTGGGAAAATCCCGAAGTTCGCCAGGCGGTGTATGACATGATGAAATTTTGGCTCGATAAAGGGGTCGACGGTTTGCGAATTGATCAGCTCCATCTCATTTCTAAGAAAGAATATCTTCCTTCGTATGAGGACTATATCAATCAGCAGGCAGAGCCGAGGCCCTTTCAGCCAAATGGCGAAAGAATCCATGACTATTTAAAAGAAATGACAGATGAAGTGTTTTCTCAATATGATGTCTTGTCTGTCGGAGAGGTCGGCAGTGTCACACCGGAAGAAGGCCTGAAATATACGGGAACAGATAAGCATGAGCTGAATATGATTTTTCACTTTCAGCATATGGAGCTTGATCAGCAGCCCGGAAAAGAACATTGGGATTTGAAGCCCCTTGAGCTTTCTGATTTAAAATCGGTTTTGACAAAATGGCAAAAGAAGCTTGAACATCAAGGCTGGAATACATTGTTTTGGTGCAACCACGACCAGCCCCGGATTGTGTCCAGATTCGGAGACGATGGGGAATACCGTAAAACATCAGCGAAAATGCTGGCAACCGTACTTTATTTTATGAAGGGCACGCCGTATATTTATCAGGGAGAAGAAATCGGGATGACAAATGCGCCGTTTACCCGGATTGAAGACTACAAAGATATCCAAACGATCAATATGTATCATAAACGGGTGTTTGAAAAAGGCTATGATCCAAATGATGTGATGAGATCGATCTTAGCCAAAAGCCGGGATCACGCCCGGACCCCGATGCAGTGGAACAGCGGCAAAAATGCCGGATTTACTGACGGCACGCCTTGGCTGAAGGTCAATCCGAACTTCACCGCAATCAATGTGGAGGAAGCGCAGGGAGATCCTGATTCGGTCTTAATCTATTACAAAAAGCTGATCAGCCTGAGAAAGCAGTACGCTGACCTCATGAAAGGGAGCTTTGATCTTTTGCTTCCGGACGATCCGCAGTTGTTTGTATACATGAGAGAAAACAGTAAACAGCAGCTTTTGTCGGTCAATAATTTTTCAAAAGAGCAGGCTGTTTTTCAGTGGCCTAAGAACTGCGGCAAAGCTCAGGCCTCTCTGCTTCTCAGCAATTATAACAACGATGATCTTGCTGACGAAATGGTGTTCCGGCCTTATGAGAGCAGGGTCTATCTTCTGGACAAAACAAACTAATGATTGAAGTAGCCCGGCATTCTTAGCCGGGTTTTTTTAGTACATATATTCGCTCTGCAGGCGGGAAGAATAAATGAAAATGAAATTTATTCTTGCAAAACGTAATGACTTCGGTTTATTATGATATAGGATTACAAAATCGTTATCATTTTGATTTAAAGTTACTGAAAAAGAGGGGATATACGATATGTTTAAAAAATGGAGCGGTTTGTTTGTGATTGCAGCGTGCTTTTTATTAGTTGCAGCATGCGGCAACTCATCAACAAAAGGGTCGGCGGATTCAAAGGGTGATAAACTGCACGTTGTCACAACGTTCTACCCGATGTATGAATTCACAAAACAAATTGTAAAAGACAAAGGCGATGTGGATCTGTTAATCCCATCTTCCGTTGAACCGCATGATTGGGAACCGACGCCGAAAGACATTGCCAACATTCAGGATGCTGATTTGTTCGTTTATAATAGTGAATACATGGAGACATGGGTTCCGTCAGCTGAAAAAAGCATGGGCCAAGGCCATGCCGTTTTCGTTAATGCAAGCAAAGGCATTGATTTAATGGAAGGCTCTGAAGAAGAACACGAAGAGCATGATCATGGAGAGCATGAGCACAGTCATGCAATGGACCCTCACGTATGGCTCAGCCCTGTTCTGGCACAGAAGGAAGTTAAAAATATTACGGCGCAAATCGTGAAGCAGGACCCGGATAACAAAGAATACTATGAGAAAAATAGTAAAGAATATATTGCAAAACTGCAGGATCTTGATAAACTATATCGTACAACCGCAAAAAAAGCGGAGAAAAAAGAATTTATCACGCAGCATACAGCTTTTGGCTATCTGGCAAAAGAATACGGCTTGAAGCAGGTTCCGATTGCAGGGCTTTCACCTGACCAAGAACCGAGCGCAGCCAGCTTGGCAAAGCTGAAAACATATGCCAAAGAACATAATGTAAAAGTCATTTACTTTGAAGAAATTGCATCCTCAAAGGTCGCAGATACGCTCGCCAGTGAAATCGGCGCGAAGACAGAAGTGCTGAATACACTGGAAGGCTTGAGCAAAGAAGAACAGGATAAAGGTTTAGGGTATATCGACATTATGAAACAAAACCTCGATGCCCTGAAAGATTCACTATTGGTTAAATCATAAGATAGTGTGCGCCGGAGGGTGCACACTATTTCTTTGTGAGAAAGGAAGATTAACATGAATCTCGTCTCATTGAAAGATATCGTTTTCGGCTATTCCCATACGCCTGTTTTAGATAAAGTATCACTTGATATTGAAAGCGGTGAGTTCGTCGGCATCACTGGACCAAACGGCGCCTCTAAATCGACGCTCATAAAGGTAATGCTCGGCATGCTGAAACCGTGGGAAGGCACAGTGACGATCAGTAAAAGGAATACAGAAGGGAAACGCCTGACCATAGGGTACGTCCCGCAGCAAATTTCTTCATTTAATGCCGGCTTTCCGAGCACGGTGCTGGAGCTTGTTCAATCAGGCCGCTACACAAAAGGGAAATGGTTTAAACGTTTAAATGAAGAAGATCATCTTGAAGTAGAAAAAGCACTGAAAATGGTGGAAATGTGGGAGCTCCGCCATCGTAAAATCGGTGATTTATCAGGCGGACAGAAACAGAAAATCTGTATCGCCAGAATGCTTGCCAGCAACCCGGATCTGCTGATGCTGGACGAACCGACGACAGCTGTTGATTACGACAGCAGAAAAGGATTTTACGAATTTATGCATCACCTAGTGAAAAATCACAACCGCACAGTTGTGATGGTTACTCACGAACAAAACGAAGTACAGCAATTTTTAGATAAAGTGATTCGATTAGAGAGAGGAGAAAAAGGCGGATGGAAATGTTTGACTTGGAATTCATGCGACGAGCTTTTCTAGCAGGCGGCATGATCGCCGTCATGGCTCCGATACTAGGAGTGTATCTCGTTCTCAGAAGACAGGCCTTAATGGCTGACACACTTTCACATATCTCATTGTCAGGTGTTGCCATCGGCTTTTTTCTCAGCACCAATATAACCGCAGCAAGCATAGTCGTCGTGACCATCGGCGCAATCGGAATTGAATACATGCGGCGGGCGTATCGGACTTATTCAGAAGTGTCCATTGCCATCTTGATGGCAGCTGGTTTGTCCTTCGCGATGTTTTTAATCAGCCTTTCCAAAGGCACAGCCAATATGAGCATCGATCAATACCTATTTGGATCGCTTGTGACAGTCAACCAGCAGCAGGTCTATATTATCAGTATTATCACACTGCTGATCCTGCTTTATTTTATCGTACTGAAAAGGCCGCTCTACCTGCTGACGTTTGATGAAGCAACAGCCAAAACATCGGGAATCAATACAAACGTTCTCTCGTTGTCATTCAGTATTGTCACAGGCCTTGCGATTTCAGTCATTATTCCGATCATCGGGGTCCTTCTTGTCTCGGCCCTGCTCGTATTGCCGGCAGCATTCGCCATCAGAATTGCAAAAGGCTTTAACATGGTTTTCATTACAGCCATACTCATTTCGTTATTCAGTGTATTTACGGGACTGACATCATCCTATCAGCTCGGGACGCCGCCAGGTCCGTCTATTACCCTGCTATTGATCGTTTTGCTATTAATCGGATTTGCAGTTCAGGGAGTTTGGACGTTTATCAAAAAAGAAGCTCAGCGCAAAAAAAGGCGCCGATAACATGAAAAGCAGTTTTCCCCAGGGAAAACTGCTTTTTTTATAGAAACAATCCGGCAAGGCGCTCATACGATTCTTTTTTCGCCTCAAAATCAAATACATTGCACAGTACCATGATTTCATTTGTTTCATAGCGGTCTGTGAGGTCTAACAGCTGTTGTTTGACAGTGGTTGGAGAACCGATCACCATCCGCTTTCTGTTTTCTTCTATGAGTTTTTTATCGGACGCTGTGTAGAGATGGGCTTTCGCTTCCTCGATGCTTGGCACGCGGCTGTCCAAGCCTTTTCCGACGCGAAGAAGCCACAAATCCTGGCTTAATGCGAGTTCTTCTGCCTCTTCATCTGTTTTTGCGCAAATGACAAAAATCGTAAACAGTGCGGATGGATTCGAAAAATGGGCTGAGGGCCGAAAGCTTTCCCGGTAGATGCGGAATGCATTTTCTCCTCGCTCGGGATTAATGAAATGCCCAAATACATATCCAATCCCCTGGTGCGCCGCGCGTCTTGCGCTGTTTTCACCAAGACCGAGCACCCATAGCTCGGGTGCCGTACCAATAAGGGGCGCCGCTTTGATTCCGGCATACGGATGGTCGGGAGGAAGGGAATCTGTTAGAAAATAAGAGACATCCTGCAGCTGTCTGTTAAATTCGGTTAAGCTTTTTTTCACCCCGTCCGTTAATGCAAGCCTGGTTTTTGTCGTGCCGCCGGGAGAACGACCGACGCCGAGGTCAATCCGGTTTGGATACAGGGCCTCAAGCTGGCGAAAGGTTTCAGCCACTTTAAATGGGCTGTATTGGGGCAGAAGCACGCCGCCTGATCCGACACGAATGGTGTTTGTCTGTGCTGCGATGCGGGCGATCATGATTTCAGGCGCTGTGCTTGCCAGTCCTTTCGTGCTGTGATGCTCGGCAAACCAATAACGCTTATAGCCCCACTCTTCGCTTAATTGGGCAAGCTCAACCGAATGCTGAAGAGTTGTCACAGGGCTTTCTCCTTTAGAAACAGGTGCCTGATCAAGTATGCTTAAATGAATCAAAAGGCCGCTTCCTTTCTGTCTGTTTTTAGATGGTGACACAAGAATAGGCAAAATGACTTGCCCGCGTCAAATGGTTTGTTTAAGAAGCGCACTTTATAGCATTTGCAAATCATATATCAAATATGGAAGTTTTTTTTCGAGGTTTTTCGTCAATTATTCTTAACTTTTACGAAACTTTGATATAATAACAAACGTATATATTAGTAATTTACGGCTTATTTTCCTTGTGAGCGTAAAAATAAATGTGACTATCCTCACATTTCGATGAGTAGGAGTGAATCGTGTGGCAATTTCTTTAGAAAAAGGTCAACGAATTGATTTAACAAAAGGAAAAGCCGGTCTGTCAAAATTGATGGTCGGTCTCGGCTGGGACCCAGTGTCCTCAGGCGGAGGATTCTTCAGCAAACTGCTTGGCGGAGGCGGTCCGAATATCGACTGTGACGCTTCAGTGCTGATGCTGGAAAACGGAAAATTTACCGATAAGAAAAACCTGATTTATTTCGGCAACCTGAAAAGCCGCTGCGGCGGTGTACAGCATACAGGCGACAACCTGACGGGTGACGGTGCGGGCGATGACGAGCAAATTATGATAGATTTAGATAAAGTGCCTGCAAACATCGATAAGCTTGTATTTGTAGTAAACATTTACGATTGTGTCAGAAGAAAACAAGATTTCGGCATGATTCAAAATGCGTTTATCCGCGTAGTTGATCAATCTCATCATGAAGAAATGCTCAAGTACAATTTGAGAGACAATTATGCCGGCAGAACAAGCCTGATTACAGCAGAAATCTACCGCAGCGGCAGTGAGTGGAAGTTTGCGGCGATCGGTGAGGGCACAAACGATACGAGATTAGAAGATATTATCAGCAGATACGTATAAAAGAAAAGGAGTGGATGAAACATGACAATTTCATTGGCAAAAGGACAAAAAGTAGATTTAACAAAAACAAATCCGGGTCTTTCAAAGGTTGTTGTCGGTTTAGGCTGGGATACGAACAAGTATGACGGCGGGCACGACTTTGATCTTGACTCAAGTGTGTTTCTGTTAGACGCTGCAGGCAAATGCGCATCTCCAAACGACTTTATTTTCTACAACCAGCTTGAAGGCGGCAACGGTTCAGTCGTTCATTCAGGCGACAACCTGACTGGTGCTGGCGAAGGCGACGATGAGAATGTAAAAGTAAATCTCAGCGCTGTACCGGCAAACATTGATAAAATCTCATTTGTTATTACCATTCACGATGCAGAAGCGCGCAGCCAAAACTTTGGACAAGTATCAAACGCGTTTGTCCGCATCGTAAATGAAGAAACAAATGAAGAGCTCATCCGTTACGATCTTGCAGAAGATTTCTCTATTGAAACGGCAATCATTGCAGGGGAGCTTTACAGACATAACGGCGAGTGGAAATTCTCCGCAATCGGCTCAGGCTACCAAGGCGGCCTTGCCCGCATTGCAACAGACTACGGTTTGCAAGTCGGTTAAGACAAATACGAAGAGCAGAAAGGAGAGAGGCAGTATGGCCATTCAATTATCAAAAGGACAGCGCATTGATTTAACAAAAACAAATCCGGGACTGACAAAAGCGGTGATCGGCTTAGGCTGGGATACAAACAAGTACTCTGGCGGAGAGGATTTTGACCTGGATGCTTCGGCCTTTTTAGTTGATGCGCATGATAACTGCGTAAATGATCTCGATTTCGTCTTCTATAATAACCTTGAACATCCGAGCGGCGGTGTCATCCATACGGGTGACAACCGCACGGGTGAGGGCGACGGAGATGATGAGCAGATTATCGTTGATTTCTCAAAAATCCCTGCTCACATTGAGAAAATCGGCATCACAGTGACCATTCACGACGCTGAAGCACGCAGCCAAAACTTTGGACAAGTTTCCAATGCATTTGTCCGCGTTGTGGATGAAGAAACGCAGAATGAGCTTCTTCGCTTCGATTTGGGAGAAGACTTCTCCATTGAAACAGCTGTTGTCGTTTGTGAGCTTTACAGACACGGCGACGAGTGGAAATTCAATGCGATCGGCAGCGGATTTTCCGGCGGGCTGGCTGCATTGTGCCGGAATTACGGTTTGCAAGTGTAAGCGAGTGACAAATAGAGAAGTCACCGTTTCAAATTAATAGGAGGAAAAAACTTGGACTTTTTACATCATATTTTGTCTACGTATGCTTCATTTTTCGATTGGAAAATGTGGGGGGAAGTTCTGACTGATCCTGTTTCTTGGGGTTTGATCGGTTCCCTTGTTGTTCTGGAAGGCCTTTTATCGGCCGATAACGCGCTTGTTCTTGCGGTCATGGTTAAACACCTGCCGGAAAAACAGCGGAAAAAAGCGTTAACGTATGGTTTGTTTGGAGCTTATATTTTCAGGTTTATTTTCATCGGGCTCGGTATGCTTCTCATTAAATTCTGGTGGATCAAGGTGCTTGGCGCGCTTTACCTGGCTTGGCTCGTCATTAAGCACTTCTGGATAGGCGAAAAAGAAGAGGAAGCGGACGGCATGAAGAAAAACTCTTGGATGGTCCGCACGTTCGGGATCTTCTGGGCGACTGTCATTTCAGTAGAATTAATGGATCTTGCCTTCTCTGTGGACAGCATCCTGGCCGCGTTTGCAGTATCTGAAAAAGTATGGGTGCTTCTGATCGGCGGTATGCTTGGTATTTTAATGATGCGTACAGTGGCAAAAGTGTTCCTTGTGCTGATTGATAAAATTCCTGAGCTGGAAAACACAGCATTCGTCTTAATCGGCATTATCGCGCTGAAAATGGCGGGGAGCGCTTTCCATTACGAAATGCCGCACTCCGTATTCTTCATCATCATTATCGCTGCATTTGCGGTAACATTGATTATTCACTACATCAATAAACAAAAGCAGGTGCGCGAACAAACAGCCGCTTCAAAAGAAGAATAAAACAAAACAAGGAGGGAGGTTCAATGTCCTTCCTTTTTTGTTACCGAAATATCGTTCAATGACAAACCGGAAAGGAGGATATGATGAGACAAGAAGAACTAACCATTCATAAAGCACTTCCGGCTGATGGCGATTGGAAAAGCCTGCTGTTTCAGCCATTGCCGGAGCGGGATCACTATGAAACTGCACAAGGCCTTTCTTTTTCTCGTCTTGCCGGTCAGATATTGGGCACGCCTATTGATGAGACGGACTACTATAACGAGCTGTATGAGCTGTCTGTAAACGACCGCATAACGATTTTGAGTGAAACGCTTGATAAAACAATCGAACCGGAAACATTTCAAAAGCTTCAGCATATTCATTCCATCAATCAGAAAGAAAAAGGGCTGTCAGTCAGCCGCTTTGTTGCCTTTCTGGACGGGGAAAAGCTGATTGCGAAGCACTCAAATCCCCTGATGCACCGCCATTTAAGAAAAGCGCTGATGACGCTTTTACATACCTTTGCGGACAGTCATGAAAAGGGGCTGAATCATCCTGATTTTCGCAGAGTGCTGCTTGATGTCTCGAAGTTTTCCTTAAACCACCTGAATCCTTGGCTGGAAAAAACCGATATAGAGCGGGAGTTGCCGAAGGTTGTTTGGTATGGAGATGCGACGAAAAGCCAGCTCTATTTCTTATATTATCTGATGCTAGTCGGCTGTGATGTACTACTGTTCCATCCGGCGGGAACGGATCAGCTGGCGCTTGTCGACCCGAAGCAGGAGCTCGGTTTTACGGAAAAGCTCCCGGATGTTTCGGAGCTTCAGCCGTTTCCGAAAGAAAAACCAGACCGGAAATCAACAGTGGCTTACCGCTCAACAAAGGAAATTGAACATGTGCTGAATCACGAGGAATCTATGCTGTATAAGCCGTGGCAGTTCAGAGATCACACACCGGTGTCCGTTACGCTGAAAACGACCTATGATGAATTGTTTTTAATCACGAAAGAACGCGCCTTTATTCGGCCGAATTTCAAAGCAGATAAACATTCAATTGAGATTCCGAATGTATTCGCCAAAATTATGGGCGTGTCGAAAGACAATAAGGAATATTGGAACAGGCTTCATACTCTAGCGGATTATCAGGAAACAGAAATGGTAAGAAGCTTTCCATTTACAGAAGAAATAAAGTCGAACTATCAATTTCACTACAGCCACGCACTTGATCAAGAAGGGAACATTGATCCGGACAAGCTGATGGCAAGCAATGTGTGGCAGTACAAACAGCTGCCGGCGGGCGTTCAGACTGCCATTGCCAAAACGATCTCGAGAATGTGCAGGCACCCGCGGCTTAAGGCTTTGCATCAGGAACAAGTCAAGGATGTTCAAATCTATTTGTTTAAACAAACAACAAACCTGCCTGCTAATCTGCTGAAATTGATTCAAATGTTCGACTATGCGCAAACCGTTCCGAAACTCGTTTTATATCATACGGAAATGAGCGGCGGACTCACGCGATCGGATGCTGCCGCCCTGCTGTTCCTGAATGAAATCGGAATCGATATCATCATTTATAATCCGCCCGGACACCAAGATATTGAGCAGTTTATTGAAGAGGACCAGTATGATATCCACTGGCTGGACGACATGGTGTTTCAGCAGGACTACAAAGAGCCTTCGCTTGTGAAAAGGCTCTTCAGAACCATTACCCAAAAATAAGGAGAGAAGAAAAGCATGACAACAGAAAATCAAAATCCGCTTGTTCTCGATAAAAATGAAGAGATTTCCCAGCAAAAAGCTGACGATATTCGTCTTCAGCTCCGTCAGGAACCAGAAGTAAAGCGGCTTGCTCAACAAATTGACGTCAAAAACCAAATGGAGCTGCTTGAGTATGGCAAGGAGCCGGCCGTTGAAATATCCAAGTTCTCTGACCGCATCTTGGGGATGATGAAAACAACAAGCGTGACAGACTCCGGCACAATGCTGACTCAGCTTGGGAAAATCATGGACCGCTTCGACAAAAATGATTTTGATGAGCCAAAGGGATTAATGGCGAAAATTTTCAAACGCGGCGGCAGCATGATTGAAAAAATCTTTAAAAAGTATCAGACACTTGGCGGAGAGATTGAAAAAATCCACGTTGAGATTTCAAAATACAAAGATGAGATGACGAAGACGAACTACACGCTCGATGAAATGTATGAAAACAATATCAAATACTATATGGAGCTTGAAAAATACGTCGTTGCCGGGCAGATGAAACTGGAAGAGATGCAGTCGATCCTTCCTTCATATGAGGAAAAAGCGGCAAGCGGGAACCAGCTGGCGCAAATGCAGCTCGATACGTTGCGCAACGGCATTCAGGCGCTTGAGGAACGGGTGTATGATCTGGACATGGCACGGATGGTGGCGCTTCAAACCGCACCTCAAATCCGTCTCCTGCAGCGAGGAAATGCAAAGCTGATCGGGAAAATCAACTCCGCGTTTATCATTACCATTCCGATTTTCAAAAACGGCATTATTCAGGCTGTTACGGTAAAGCGGCAAAAGCTTGTGGCTGATTCCATGAGCGAGCTTGACCGCCGGACAAACGAGATGCTGAAACGAAATGCTGAAAACATCTCGAGCCAAAGTGTTGAAATTGCCAGAATGGCCGGCAGACCGAGCATAGATATTGAAACGATCGAATCGTCTTGGAACACCATTGTCAGCGGCATGCAGGAAACAAAACAAATCGAGGAAGAAAACAAACGCCTCCGCGAAGACGGCGCGAAACGAATTGCACAGCTTCAGGATAATATTAAAAAAGCAGCATTGCAGCAATAATAAAAACCCCGCTTGTGGAACATAAGCGGGGTTTTTCATTTACATCATTTAGTTAATGACAATGTGTAAAGACAGGTGTAAACTTAAACGGTAATCATTTTGCATATCAGAGGTGTTGGCAATGGGAAAACAACAGCCTATATCCCAGCGTAAACTGCTGGGCGTCGCCGGTTTGGGGTGGCTGTTTGATGCAATGGATGTCGGAATATTATCGTTTATTATCGCCGCGCTCCATGTAGAGTGGAATCTGTCGCCCGAGGAAATGAAATGGATCGGAAGCGTCAATTCCATCGGCATGGCTGCGGGTGCGTTTTTGTTTGGTTTGCTTGCTGATCGAATCGGCCGCAAAAAAGTGTTCATCATCACCCTTTTATGCTTTTCCATCGGAAGCGGCATTTCCGCTTTTGTGACGAGCTTATCGGCATTTCTAATCCTTCGTTTCGTGATTGGTATGGGACTTGGCGGCGAGCTTCCAGTCGCTTCAACACTCGTTTCGGAAGCGGTTGTGCCTGAAAAGCGAGGCAGAGTGATTGTGCTTTTGGAAAGCTTTTGGGCCGTGGGCTGGCTCGCAGCGGCCTTGATTTCTTACTTTGTGATACCAAGCTTCGGCTGGCAGGCTGCCCTTCTGTTAACTGCGCTGACTGCTTTTTATGCGCTGTACCTGCGGACGAGTCTGCCTGATTCGCCGAAATATGAATCGCTTTCTGCCAAAAAGAGGTCGGTGTGGGAGAATGTAAAAAGCGTCTGGGCAAGACAGTATATACGGCCGACCGTAATGCTGTCGATCGTTTGGTTCTGTGTGGTGTTTTCTTATTACGGCATGTTCTTATGGCTGCCGAGTGTCATGCTGCTGAAAGGCTTCAGCATGATTCAAAGCTTTGAATATGTCCTGCTGATGACGCTTGCTCAGCTACCGGGCTATTTCTCTGCCGCCTGGCTGATTGAAAAAGCAGGCCGGAAGTGGATACTCGTCATTTACTTGATTGGTACAGCAGGAAGCGCCTATTTCTTCGGAACGGCGGATTCCTTAAGTCTTCTGCTTACGGCTGGAATGCTGTTATCGTTTTTCAATCTCGGTGCGTGGGGCGTGCTGTATGCTTATACCCCGGAGCAATACCCGACTGCGATTCGAGCAACAGGTTCAGGAACGACAGCAGCGTTTGGAAGAATCGGCGGCATCTTCGGGCCTTTGCTCGTCGGAACCCTGGCAGCCCGTCATATTTCGTTTTCGGTCATCTTTTCAATCTTTTGCATTGCAATCTTACTCGCGGTTGCTTGTATTTTGATTATGGGGAAAGAAACGAAACAAACTGAGCTGGAATAGGAAAAGCACCTCTTGAAAGAGGTGCTTTCAGCGTGTCGACAAACCCTCGCATTCGTTGTCAGGACTGCGCTTCGGTGCTCAATGCGAAGTGGATCAACGGCTAAATTCTCAGGCGTCCTGCCTAAACGCCGCCGTCATCACATCCTGTGAATGTCCGCTCCTATGCTCGTCCTTCCTAGACTTCAAGGGTTTTCAATCACGCTGAAAAGATGACAAAATCCTAAAATGAAAACCATTTTAGGATTTTGTCAACAATCTGAGGCACCTCTTGAATGAGGTGCTTTTTTTACAATTGCGCCCGGGCTGCGGATTGGCGTTTCCCGGTTTTACTGATTGTTTGGTAGAGCGTCATAGAAAGTATGAACAGAATGGCAGTAAATCCTGTGACAGCTCCGAAATGCTGTGTGCTTTGATATAAAAAACCTGCAATACTTGTACCGACAGTGGTTCCGGCATACATAGCGGCATTGGAAAGGGAAGCGATGGTTCCTCGCGCATTTGGTGCAATGGATTGAAAGACACTCATCATTAACGGAAAGATGATGCCAGCTGTAAAGAACGTGAGAAAAAAGCCGGCTTCTACAAAAAACAAGTTTGGAAAGAACGGAAGAGCGAAATAGAGAGCGCCCATTAGCAGCATCCCGCTGATCAGTGTTTTAAACATGCCCAGCTTTTCTGAAACCCGGCTGCCGATAAGGCTCCCGAGCATATTTCCCAGTCCGAGTACAAGCATAGCTGCGCCAATTTGTGACACGGTTAAATGATAATCTGCGGAAAGCCAAGTACCCAGAAAGCTGAACGAAGCGAAGTTTCCGGTTTGAAACAGAAAATAGGCAAGCAGAATAACCGATGTTTTCGGCAATGAAAAAAGCTCCCGATAGGGGTTTACAATTGATGGGCGTATCAATTGTTCAGAAGGCCGGATATCAGGCATGACCGCCGCCAGGATCAATAGAAGAATAAGCGAGCACGCTGACAAAACGAAAAATGGCGTATGCCATGTAAAGGAAGCGAGAAACCCTCCAATAGGAAGTCCGAGCATTTGTGAAGCGGCCAAACCTGCTGTCGCAATCCCCATGCCTTTTATGATCTGAGAAGGGTGGACAATGACTGGGATGGACGCCCAAATTTGAGGCGTTACAAACGCAGCGCTAACGCCTGCGGCAAAACGGAACAGGCACATGGCGGCAAAAGAGGGAGCGATGCCGCATAAAAACGTGGATACGATAAAGCCTGCAAGTCCCCACAGCATGACTGTTTTCCTGTTCAGCCGGTCTGAGATTGGGCCTGCAATGAAAGCGAAGAGCGCATAACCGAGTGCATAAGCACTGACCATCCAGCCTGACAAATCAGTAGAAACATGAAACTGATCCTGTAAAAGGGGGAGAAGCGGCGAAAGCAAAAAGGTATCCGTGCCAATGACAAACATGACACTGAAGAAAAGCCAAATGCGATTCAAATTTTATCACTCCTATTGTTTTATAACTTTGAAACTATAAAACAGATATGTATAGAGAAAACCCTTTGTTAGAGGGTTTCCAAAAAGCCAGGCAGGTAAGTTTGAAATGTGTCTTCACGCAGACTGACGTATTTTGTCCGCGAATCTTTCCGAGTTGCCGTCAATCCCGCTTCACGCAGCGTTTTAAAATGATAAGATGCCGTGGTTTTGACAATATTGCACTTTTCACCTACTTCACCGCAGCTGAGTTCTTTTCCGCTGACATAAAGCGTACGAATAATGGCAAGCCTTGATTCATCAGACAGTGCTTTGAAAATTTGCGCTCTGATTTGATCATCTGATTGTTTCATAGTCATGAAACTATAATACATAATGGGTGTTGAAAAAGCAACTTATTTTTCCAGTAAAGGAGCAGGAAGTCATAAGAGGAAGGAGGAATTCAATTCCAATAAAAGCGTTTTCAACTAAAGATAGGCGAAAAATCACCCGTAAAATACAATCATATAGGAGGATTACAGAGCATTTAGAAGCATAAATAAGATTATGTGGTCACATGGATGTTTATAAAGAAATGGTACAGAATAAAAGAGAATATGCTGTTTGTGCGGGGAGTTACATAAATGTTACGGTAATAAAGATTGCTTAATATGGAGGGAAAATATGAGTGTAGATGAGAAACCAATTAAGATAAAAGTCGAGAAAGTCTCTAAGATTTTTGGAAAACAAACAAAGAAGGCAGTTCAAATGCTTGCCAACGGAAAGACAAAAAAAGAGATCCTGAAAGCAACCGGATCAACCGTTGGGGTTAATCAGGCAGATTTTGAAGTATATGATGGTGAGATATTTGTCATCATGGGTCTATCAGGGAGCGGTAAATCAACTTTAGTACGGATGTTAAACCGGCTTATTGAACCGACTGCCGGAAGTATTTACATTGATGGTGACATGATAACAAATATGTCAAAAGACCAGCTCCGGGAAGTCCGCCGGAAAAAAATCAGCATGGTCTTCCAAAAGTTCGCTCTGTTCCCGCACAGAACGATACTTGAAAACACAGAATACGGACTGGAGCTTCAAGGCGTAGACAAACAAGAGCGGGAGCAAAAAGCGCTTGAGTCTCTTAAGCTCGTCGGGCTCGAAGGATTTGAACATCAATATCCAGACCAGCTCTCCGGCGGGATGCAGCAGCGTGTCGGCCTTGCCCGCGCGTTGACGAATGATCCTGACATCCTTCTGATGGACGAAGCGTTCAGTGCGCTTGATCCATTGATTCGTAAAGATATGCAGGATGAGCTCCTTGATCTTCACGATAATGTTGGAAAAACAATTATTTTTATTACGCACGACTTGGATGAAGCGTTGCGGATCGGCGACAGAATTGTCCTAATGAAGGACGGTAACATCGTTCAGATTGGCACGCCTGAAGAAATCTTGATGAATCCATCTAACGAATATGTTGCAAAATTCGTCGAGGATGTTGATTTGTCTAAAGTCCTCACAGCAGGCCACATTATGAAACGCGCTGAAACAGTGCGGATTGATAAAGGGCCTCGCGTAGCATTGACGCTGATGAAAAACCTTGGAATTTCTTCGATTTACGCAGTGGATAAACAAAAGAAATTGTTAGGTGTTATCTATGCGTCTGATGCGAAAAAAGCGGCTGAGTCTGATTTGTCACTTCAAGACATCTTGAATACAGAATTTACGACTGTACCAGAGAATACGTATCTGACAGAGATTTTTGACGTTGTGTCTGACGCGAATATTCCAATTGCGGTTGTAGATGAGAAGCAAAGAATGAAAGGGATTGTCGTAAGAGGCGCGCTGATTGGCGCACTTGCCGGCAATAACGAGTATATCAATGCTGAAGGCACTGACGGACAAACTCAAGATCCTTCTGCACAGGAGGTGAAGTAAGATGGATAGACTGCCTAGAATACCTTTAGCAGATATCATTGACCGTTTTGTTGACTGGATTACGATGACGTTTGGCGGATTCTTCGACGGAATTGCAAACGGATTGGCCGCTTTTGTAAATGGAATTGTCACTGGTCTTGGATTTATTCCATCTATTTTGTTAACGATTATTTTCGCCGCACTTGCGTGGTGGATCAGTACAAGGGGAATTGCGTTATTTACATTGATTGGATTCCTCCTGATCGATTATTTAGGATATTGGGACCCAATGCTGCAAACATTGGCGCTTGTTTTGACATCTGTGATTATTTCGATTGTGGTCGGAGTTCCGATCGGAATTTGGGCGTCCCAGAAAGAAACGGTTCGCCGTATTGTAACGCCAATTCTTGATTTAATGCAGACAATGCCTGCTTTCGTATATCTATTGCCGGCGATTTTCTTCTTTAACATCGGTGTTGTGCCGGGTGTTGTTGCATCTGTTATCTTCGCGATGCCGCCGACAATCCGCATGACTGTTCTCGGTATTAAACAAGTGCCGGCGGATCTGATTGAAGCGACTGAGGCATTCGGTTCTACAACAGCTCAGCGTTTGTTTAAAGTTCAGCTTCCGCTTGCGACAAAAACCATTTTGGCCGGAATTAACCAAAGCATCATGCTTGCGTTATCAATGGTTGTTATCGCCGCAATGGTCGGTGCACCGGGACTTGGTTCTGAAGTATACAGTGCCGTTACACAGCTGAAAACCGGGGTCGGAGTAGAGGCCGGTATCGCCATCGTTATCGTTGCCATTACCCTGGACCGTATTACTCAAAATATTAAAGTGAAGAAGAAAAGCAGGGGGAATGCCTGATGCTTAAAAAAATCATCGGCATCGGCGTTTCCGCCATGCTGGCGCTCTCACTTGCGGCTTGCGGTTCAGAAAACGATGAAAATGCATCCGCAGCAGAACAGGTGAATAAGACCATCATCGGGATTGACCCCGGTTCAGGGATTATGTCCCTGACTGACAAAGCGATGAAGGATTATGACCTGAATGACTGGACATTGATTTCAGCGTCAAGTGCTGCGATGACCGCTACACTTAAAAAGTCATACGACCGTAAGAAACCGATTATCATTACAGGATGGACACCGCACTGGATGTTCTCCAGATATAAGCTGAAATATCTCGATGATCCGAAACAATCTTATGGCAGCGCAGAGGAAATCCATACGATCACACGCAAAGGCTTCAGCAAAGAACAGCCGAATGCCGCAAAGCTTCTGAGCCAGTTTAAATGGACGCAAGACGAAATGGGCGAAATCATGATCAAGGTGGAAGAAGGCGAGAAACCTTCCAAAGTTGCTGCTGAGTACGTCAATAAACACAAGGATCAGATTGCCGAATGGACAAAAGGCGTTCAAAAGGTGAAGGGAGACAAAATCAACCTTGCCTATGTTGCGTGGGACAGTGAGATTGCAAGTACAAACGTCATAGGCAAAGTCTTAGAAGACTTGGGCTATGAGGTAACACTTACTCAGGTAGAGGCTGGGCCGATGTGGACTGCAATTGCGACGGGAAGTGCGGATGCATCCCTTTCCGCATGGCTGCCGAATACCCATAAAGCATACGCCGCTAAATATAAAGGCAAATATGATGATATTGGCACCAGTATGACTGGTGTGAAGATGGGGCTTGTTGTTCCTCAATATATGAAAAATGTCAACTCAATTGAAGATTTGAAGAAGTAATCAAAAAAGCAGCCTGTGTCAGGCTGCTTTTTTTGCGTTATTTTACGTAAGCGGCAGCGGGTGAATCAGCCTTTTGAAAAGTTTTTAATACGGCATTCGCTAAAATGTGAATGCCGTTGAACATCGCATTTCTGTCAAAGGTCATGTGCGGATGATGGAGCCCCGGCTGGAGCCCGCAGCCTAGTCCGAGCATCGTTGTTTTCAGATTCGGCACCTTCACGGCGTAAAAATGAAAATCCTCGCCGCCGGTGGTGACAAGCGGGTCATCAAGCCCCTCAGCCCCGATGATATCTGTAATGGCTTCTGCCATGATCGCTTCAGCTTCTTTGTTTTGTGTTGCTGCAGGAAGGCTGTGTTCTTTTTGCAGCTCGATTTTTGCGCCGAATGCAGCGGCGGCCGCTTCACAGGCTCTTTCTGTTTCGGCGATTAACGCCTCCATGGCTTCATTGGTCTGTGCGCGCAAATCAAGGCTGAACGATGCTTTTCCTGGAATGATGTTAGAGCTTTCACCGCCGGCTTGAAGTTTTGTCATTTTGACGGTATGCGGGATTTGCGGGTCAATATGAATGAGTCCGAGCTTATGTACAAGAAATGCCGCAATTTCAATGCTGTTTTTCCCGAGGTGCGGACGGGCGCCATGAGCCTCTTCCCCGATGATCGTTCCCTCAATGTGCTGGCTTGATCCGTGCAGAATAGACGGAGCGCAGCGGCCGTTCTGTGTTTCCTGAATCGGACGGACGTGAACGCCGTACAAATAGTCGACATCATCAAGCACGCCTTCTTCTATCATTTTCAAGGCGCCGCCGCCTTTTTCTTCTGCCGGCTGAAAGATAAAACGGATTGTGCCCTTCGAAAGCTCAGGTTGTTTTTTGAGCAGCATTAACGTGCCCAATGCCATTGTCATATGTGAATCGTGTCCGCAGGAATGGTTGGCGCGAAATGTGCCGTTAACCTCCTGCCACAGCGCGTCAATATCAGCGCGTACCGCTACAACAGGTGAGCCTGAGCCGATTTCGCCGACAACCCCGGTGCAGTCTGAAAACGTGCGCGTCCGGCACCCTAAATCCTCAAGCTTTTGTTTCAAAAATGAAGTTGTTTCATATTCCTTCCAGCTGACTTCAGGGTTCGCGTGCAGATGCTCGAAGATATCCATAATGGTTTGTTTCATGTCTTCTGAAAGCTTTTGCATGGTAAGAAATACCTCCTTCTATCAGAATGAATTTTTACCTTCTTTACTTTATTTATATTGAAACAGGAAGATAGGCTGTATATAATATAGCACATATTGCTACTTTTCAGAATAATTAATATTTTCAAACAGAGGGGATGGATCGAAATATGAGTATGCCAGCAGCCGAAACACAGCCTAAGAAAAAACGTATGACATTTAAAATGCCTGACGCCTATGTCCTCTTATTTATGATTGCTTTCATTTGCGCAATCGCTTCATATATTGTGCCGGCAGGTGAATTTGACCGCGTGACGAAGGGGGATGTCACGACCGCTGTTCCAGGAAGCTATCATTCAATTGAACAGTCTCCGGTCAGCTTGATCAGCTTTTTTACTTCTCTACAGGATGGAATGGTTGGATCAGCACCCATCATCTTTCTGATTTTATTCACAGGCGGCACCATTGCTATTCTAGAAAAAACGGGTGCCATCAATGGCCTGATTTACAATGTCATCAGCAAATTCCGCACAAAGCAATTATTATTTATTTGTATTGTCGGCGCATTGTTCTCCATTCTCGGAACAACCGGGATTGTCGTGAATTCAGTTATCGGTTTTATCCCCATAGGCCTCATTGTGGCACGATCCTTAAAATGGGACGCAGTCGCGGGAGCCGCTGTTATTTACATCGGCTGCTACGCTGGATTTAACTCCACCATATTATCACCGTCACCGCTCGGTTTATCACAATCAATCGCGGAGCTCCCTCTTTTTTCTGGAATCGGCCTGCGAGTTGTGATATACATATGCTTTTTGCTGTCTTCTATTATTTATATCTATTTGTATACGAGAAAATTAAAAAAATCAAAAGATGCCAGCGTGTTAGGAACAGATTGGTTCCCTGCGGCAGGAATGGGCGAAGCCGGTAAAGAAGAAGATCAGTCAGTGCCGTTTACCGTTCGCCATAAGCTGATTTTGGCTGTGGCGGGACTCTCACTTGTCGGATTTTTATACGGCGCTTTGAAGCTTGGCTGGTCAGATTCCCAAATGGCTGCGACATTTATTTTTATTTCTGTCCTTGCCGGTTTAATAGGCGGGCTTGCGGCGAACGATATTGCCAAAACCTTCATTACGGGCTGCCAAAGCCTTGTATACGGGGCGCTGATTGTCGGGATGGCACGAAGCATTTCCGTTATCCTTGAAAATGGAAAGCTCCTCGATACTGTCGTCAATGCTTTGGCTTCACTTTTGGACGGATTCAGCCCGATTGCCGGGGCAATCGGCATGTATATCGCCAGTGCGCTGCTTCATTTTCTCATCTCTTCAGGGTCTGGCGAAGCCGTTGTATTTATTCCAATCCTGGCGCCGCTCGCTGATTTGATGGGAATCACGAGACAGGTTGCAGTGGAGGCAGTTATGCTTGGAGAAGGGGTCGTCAACTGTGTGAACCCGACATCCGGCGTTCTCATGGCAGTGCTTGCCGCCAGCGGTATTCCGTATGTCAAGTGGCTGCGGTTTATGGTGCCGCTTGCTCTGATTTGGTTCTTGATCGGGCTTGTCTTTATCGTGATCGGCGTCATGATCAATTGGGGGCCGTTTTAACGATTACTGCCCGCCGGCTTGTACGGCGGGCTTTTGAGTTATTCATTGCAGAAGCGCAGGCTGTTATTGTAACATGTAAGCCATAAGCCATTCGTAAAAGTGCGGGAGGAAGGTCATGAATAATCTGCGTAATAGACTTTCAGGCGTGAATGGGAAAAATAAGAGAGTAAAAGAAAAAGAACAAAAAATCTGGTCGGAGATTGGGATGATAGCGGGAGCATTTGCGCTGCTTGATGTGATCATCCGCGGCATTATGTTTGAATTTCCGTTTAAAGAATGGGCTGCAAGCCTTGTGTTTTTGTTCATCATTATCTTATATTACTGCATCAGGGCTGCGGCATCCGGAATGCTCATGCCGAGAATAGACACCAAAGAAGAACTGCAAAAACGGGTGAAGCAGCAGCGAATAGAATCAATTGCGGTCGCCTTTGCGGTAGTGGTGCTTACGATGTACGACAGGGGGATTCCCCATACATTCTTCGCTTGGCTGAAAATGATTCTTCTTTTTATCGTCTGCGGCGGCGTTCTGTTTCTGCTTCGGTATGTGATTGTGAAGCTGGCTTACAGAAGAGCGGTAAAAGAAGAAATAAAAAAGAAATCATCTTGAAAAATAGATGGTTTCTTTTTTTGTTTGGAAAGCGAGGGAAGCGTTCACAGTTTCGGGCAGCTTTTTTTATAGGAACATTGATTTGTATTCACTCTGCCAAGTTGTTTTGATAGAGTGATTGTGATAATTTAAAATGTAAGCGTTAACAAAATTCTCCAGTCTTCACATCAGTTTGAAAGGAGGAAGCGGAAGAATGAAGTAAGAGGGATTTTTGACTCCGAAGTAAGTCTTCAAAAATCAAATAAGGAGTGTCAAGAATGTTTGCAAAACGATTCAAAACCTCTTTACTGCCGTTATTCGCTGGATTTTTATTGCTGTTTCATTTGGTTCTGGCAGGACCAACGGCTGCGAATGCTGAAACGGCTAACAAATCAAATGAGCTTACAGCGCCATCGATCAAAAGCGGAACCATTCTTCATGCTTGGAATTGGTCGTTTAATACGTTAAAACACAATATGAAGGATATTCATGATGCAGGATATACAGCCATTCAGACGTCTCCGATTAACCAAGTAAAGGAAGGGAACCAAGGAAATAAAAGCATGTCGAACTGGTACTGGCTCTATCAGCCGACATCGTACCAAATTGGCAACCGTTACTTAGGAACTGAACAAGAATTTAAAGAAATGTGTGCAGCCGCTGAAGAATATGGCATAAAGGTCATTGTTGACGCGGTCATCAATCATACCACCAGTGACTATGCCGCGATTTCCAATGAGATTAAGAGTATTCCAAACTGGACACATGGAAACACACAAATTAAAAACTGGTCTGATCGATGGGATGTCACGCAGAATTCATTGCTCGGGCTGTATGACTGGAATACACAAAATACACAAGTACAGTCCTATTTGAAACGTTTCTTAGAAAGAGCATTGAATGACGGGGCAGACGGTTTTCGATTTGATGCCGCCAAACATATAGAGCTTCCGGATGATGGGAGTTACGGCAGTCAATTTTGGCCGAATATCACAAATACATCTGCAGAGTTCCAATACGGAGAAATCCTGCAGGATAGTGCCTCAAGAGATGCTGCCTATGCGAATTATATGAATGTGACAGCGTCTAACTATGGGCATTCCATAAGGTCCGCTTTAAAGAATCGTAATCTGGGCGTGTCGAATATCTCCCACTATGCATCAGATGTGTCTGCGGACAAGCTAGTGACATGGGTAGAGTCGCATGATACGTATGCCAATGATGATGAAGAGTCGACATGGATGAGCGATGATGATATCCGTTTAGGCTGGGCGGTGATAGCTTCTCGTTCAGGCAGTACGCCTCTTTTCTTTTCTAGACCTGAGGGAGGCGGAAATGGTGTGAGATTCCCGGGGAAAAGCCAAATAGGCGATCGCGGGAGTGCTTTATTTGAAGATCAGGCTATCACTGCGGTCAATAGATTTCACAATGTGATGGCTGGACAGCCTGAGGAACTCTCGAACCCGAATGGAAACAACCAGATATTTATGAATCAGCGCGGCTCACATGGCGTTGTGCTGGCAAATACAGGTTCTTCCTCTGTTTCTATCAATACGCCAACAAAATTGCCTAATGGCAGGTATGATAATAAAGCTGGGGCGGGTTCATTTCAAGTGAACGATGGTAAACTGACAGGCACGATCAATGCCAGATCTGTGGCTGTGCTTTATCCTGATGATATTGCAAAAGCGCCTCATGTTTTCCTTGAGAATTACAAAACAGGTGTAACACATTCTTTCAATGATCAACTGACGATTACCTTGCGTGCAGATGCGAATACAACAAAAGCCGTTTATCAAATCAATAATGGACCAGAGACAGCGTTTAAGGATGGAGATCAATTCACAATCGGAAAAGGAGATCCATTTGGCAAAACATACACCATCATATTAAAAGGAACGAACAGTGATGGGGTAACGAAGACCGAGGAATACAGCTTTGTTAAAAGAGATCCAGCTTCGGCCAAAACCATCGGCTATCAAAATCCGAATCATTGGAGCCAAGTAAATGCTTATATCTATAAACATGATGGGGGCCGGGCAATTGAATTGACCGGATCTTGGCCTGGAAAACCAATGACTAAAAATGCAGATGGAATTTACACGCTGACGCTGCCCGCGGACACGGATACAACCAACGCCAAAGTGATTTTTAATAATGGCAGCGCCCAAGTGCCCGGTCAGAATCAGCCTGGCTTTGATTATGTGCAAAATGGTTTATATAATGACTCGGGCTTAAGCGGTTCTCTTCCTCATTGAGGGCAATGCTAGACGGGACTTACCGAAAGAAACCATCAATGATGGTTTCTTTTTTGTTCATAAATCAGACAAAACTTTTCTCTTGCAAAAGTTTGTGAAATGTTGCACAATATAAATGTGAAATACTTCACAAACAAAAGACATCAAAGAGAAACATACCCTGGAAGGATGATTAATGATGAACAAACAAGTAAATAAAGTAGCTTTAATCGGAGCGGGTTTTGTTGGAAGCAGTTATGCATTTGCGTTAATTAACCAAGGGATCACAGATGAGCTTGTGGTCATTGATGTAAATAAAGAAAAAGCAATGGGCGATGTGATGGATTTAAACCACGGAAAGGCGTTTGCGCCACAACCGGTCAAAACATCTTACGGAACATATGAAGACTGCAAGGATGCTGATATTGTCTGCATTTGCGCCGGAGCAAACCAAAAACCTGGTGAGACACGCCTTGAATTAGTAGAAAAGAACTTGAAGATTTTCAAAGGCATCGTCAGTGAAGTCATGGCGAGCGGATTTGACGGCATTTTCTTAATCGCGACAAATCCGGTTGATATCCTGACTTACGCTACATGGAAATTCAGCGGCCTGCCAAAAGAGCGGGTGATCGGAAGTGGCACAACACTTGATTCTGCGAGATTCCGTTTCATGCTGAGCGAATACTTTGGCGCAGCGCCTCAAAACGTGCACGCGCATATTATCGGAGAGCACGGCGACACAGAGCTTCCTGTTTGGAGCCGCGCGAATGTCGGCGGTGTGCCGGTCAGTGAACTCGTTGAGAAAAACGATGCGTACAAACAAGAGGAGCTGGACCAAATTGTAGATGATGTGAAAAACGCAGCTTACCATATCATTGAGAAAAAAGGCGCGACTTATTATGGAGTTGCGATGAGTCTTGCTCGCATTACAAAAGCCATTCTTCATAATGAAAACAGCATATTAACTGTCAGCACATATGTGGACGGGCAATACGGTGCAGATGACGTGTACATCGGTGTGCCGGCTGTCGTGAACCGCGGAGGGATCGCAGGTATCACTGAGCTGAACTTAAATGAGAAAGAAAAAGAACAGTTTCTTCACAGCGCCGGTGTCCTTAAAAACATTTTAAAACCTCATTTTGCAGAACAAAAAGTCAACTAACCGCAACTTTAGAGTAAAGGGCTGATTGTCAATGTGGGAGCAGTTGTATGATCCGTTTGGAAACGAGTATGTGAGCGCACTTGTGGCGCTCACTCCGATTCTCTTTTTTCTTTTGGCTTTAACTGTTTTGAAAATGAAAGGCATACTTGCGGCGTTTCTTACTCTAGCCGTCAGTTTCTTCGTCTCCGTTTTGGCATTTCACATGCCGGTTGAAAAAGCGATTTCTTCTGTTTTGCTAGGAATCGGGAGCGGGCTGTGGCCCATTGGCTACATCGTCCTGATGGCGGTGTGGCTGTATAAAATCGCGGTGAAAACCGGGAAATTTACTATTATTCGGTCCAGCATTGCCGGCATTTCGCCTGACCAACGATTACAGCTATTATTAATTGGTTTTTGTTTTAACGCGTTTTTGGAAGGCGCGGCCGGTTTTGGTGTTCCGATTGCGATCAGCGCGGCGCTGCTCGTCGAACTTGGTTTTAAACCGTTAAAAGCGGCAGCGCTCTGCTTGATTGCAAACGCAGCTTCCGGAGCCTTTGGGGCGATCGGGATTCCTGTCATCACAGGGGCGCAGATTGGTGATTTGTCTGCTCTTGAGCTGTCACGGACATTGATGTGGACACTGCCGATGATCTCATTTTTCATACCTTTCCTGCTTGTATTCTTATTAGACCGAATGAAAGGAATCAAACAGACATGGCCCGCTCTTCTGGTTGTGAGCGGTGGGTATACAGCGGTTCAGACACTGACAATGGCGGTGCTCGGGCCGGAATTAGCAAACATTTTGGCGGCCTTATTCAGCATGGGCGGGCTTGCCCTCTTCCTCCGCAAATGGCAGCCGAAAGAGATTTACCGCGAGGAAGGGGCCGGCGATGCTAGTGAGAAAAAGGCATACCGTGCCGCTGATATTGCGAAAGCATGGTCTCCTTTCTACATTTTAACTGCGGCGATCACCATCTGGAGCCTTCCTGCCTTCAAAGCGCTTTTTCAAGAAGGCGGACTGTTATATCAATCAACGCTCCTGTTCAAAATGCCTTTTCTGCATCAGCAAATTATGAAAATGCCGCCGATCGCGCCATCTGCCATGCCGTTAGATGCAGTCTTTAAAGTTGATCTGCTGTCAGCGACTGGTACAGCGATTTTAGCGGCGGTCATCGTGACAGGGCTGTTCAGCAAAAAGTTCTCCTCCCGGGATGCCTTTGCTTCCCTGAAGGAGACAGGAAAAGAGCTGTGGGTGCCGATTATGACGATCTGCTTCGTGATGGGCTTTGCCAATCTGGCCAACTTCGCAGGGCTCAGCTCTTCAATTGGGTTAGCATTGGCGAAAACAGGAGACCTGTTCCCGTTTGTCAGTCCTGTTCTCGGCTGGATTGGCGTGTTTATCACAGGTTCTGTTGTTAGCAATAACGCTTTGTTTGGCCATTTGCAGGTTGTCACCGGAGCGCAGATCGGTGCGGGTTCAGACTTGCTGTTAGCCGCAAATACGGCGGGCGGTGTCATGGCGAAACTTGTTTCTCCTCAATCTATCGCCATCGCTGCCGCAGCGGTCGGCCAAACAGGCAAGGAATCTAAACTGTTTAAAAGGACAGTGGCGTACAGCCTGATTCTGTTATTGATCATTTGTATATGGACGTTTATTCTTGCAAGATTAGGAGTGTAATAGAAAAAAGCAGTACATGCCCAGCATGTACTGCTTTTTTTATGTTAATTTGCTTTCTTTGTCATTTCGGCTGTTGTTTTCACTCTGGCTTTTCCCATAAACACAATGGTAACCGCCGCGAGGACAATTGGAATCAAAGCGAGCAAAAAGACATACGTAATACTTGATGACATCGCGTCAATAATGCGATTCAGGATCGCATCAGGAATCTGGGAACGTGTTCCCGCTTGGAATATCTCCTGCGGGTCGCCAATATGTTGCGCAGCACCTGATCCCGCTGAGCCTTTCATACCGCTGAAGGAGTCGGTCAGCTTGTTTGTGAATACGTTTGTTTGCACCGTTCCAAAAATAGTAACGCCCAGGGTCATGCCGAGTGACCGCAAAAATGAATTTGTAGAATTGGCCGTCCCCCGAAAGCGAGGTTCAAGATCATTCATCGATGCCGCCGGCAGCAGGGAGAAGTTAAAGCCTACACCAAAGCCTGAAATCATCATAAAGACTGTCAGCCATACCCGTGCTGTGTCAGGCGTCATATTGGAAAGAAGCAGCATGCCGATAAAGAAAGCTATAACAGATATCAGCATCAAATTGCGGAAGCTTGCCTTCGTTTGGAAGATCCCGCCGATCATGCTTCCGATGACTGATCCAATCATCATCGGCGTCAGAATGAAGCCCGCGCTTGTCGCCGAGCTGCCGTAGACCGCCTGAACGAAAATCGGAATAAATACCGCTAAAATAATAAATGTTCCGCCATACAGAAAAGCGAGAATCTGCGCTGTGGCAAACAAGCGGTTCTTAAACATCCAGAAAGAAATAATCGGCTCTTCTGCTTTTCTCTCCACAATAAAAAAGGCAATGAAGAAAACGGCGAATACAATAAACAGCCCAATGATCTGAATGGAGTTCCAATCGTATGTTTTGCCGCCAAGCTCAAGGGCGAACATCAGGCATACAATGGATACGACTAAGGTAATCGCGCCGCCCCAGTCTATTTTCTGCTTTCTGTGCTCCAGAGATTCTTTGTAGTAGCGCATAATGAAAAACAATGACAATGCGCCGATCGGCACATTGATGTAAAACACCCAGTGCCAGCTGATCGAATCTGTAATAATCGCGCCTAAGAGCGGACCAAGAACACTGGATAATCCAAATACAGCACCGAACATGCCGGACATTTTTCCGCGTTTTTCCGGCGGAAACAAATCAAAGATAATGGTAAAGGCAATCGGCAGGAGCGCGCCGCCCCCGATCCCTTGAATAGCCCGGAAGATGATCAGCTGATTCATCGTCTGGGCAATTCCGCATAAAGCCGAGCCGATTAAGAAAAAAATAAGTCCAAACAGGAAAAAACGTTTTCGGCCGTACATATCGGAAAGCTTGCCGTAAATCGGCATGCCAGCCATAACCGCCACCATATAGGATGCCGTCACCCAGGCAAATTTATCGAAGCTTCCAAGATCGGCTACGATATTGCCCATCGCGGTGGCAACAATCGTATTGTCCATTGCAGACATCAAGATGCCCAGCAGGAGACCGAGGACCACAAATTTGGTGGAAGCCTGTTTTGCTGTTGTTGTGTCCATTTGTTCTACCTCCTCTTACTTTTCTATGTAAGTTCTGATATCATGATAATAGTTTGATCGTTGAATATCTCGATTATCAAGATAAACTCGATTTTATAGGGAGGACTGTCAGTTGTCAACAAGAAATTCCAGAAGTGAGTTGGAAAAGACTGCTGTTCAGCTTTTTCGAAAACTGGGCACAAGAACGGTTCTGTTTCATCAGGCAGCCGCTCAAGCTCTCGGTCTGTTTCCCACCGATTTGAAATCAGCTGACATTTTAAATGAAGCAGGGCCGATGACGGCCGGAGAGCTGGGGAAAAAAACCGGCCTCAGCACGGGTTCCGTCACGGCGCTTGTTGACCGGTTGGAAAAAGCGGGGTATGTGGCTCGTGAAAAGGACCCGAACGATCGCAGGAGAGTCGTAATCGTCCCTTTGACTGCTTCGAAAAAACATATAAAGGATTTGTTCCGTCCTCTGTCTGAGTCGACGATGGATTTGTGCCGCGAATATACGGAAGAGGAGCTGGAACTCATTTTCAGTTTTGTAGGCAAAGCCGCCGATATTATGGAGGAAGAGCTTGAACGTCTGAAACAGTAAGTGAATTTGTGCATAGCTTGGCCCGTTCCCGAATAAATTGTACAAGTTACATAAGAGAAGGGAGTACGGGCCGGTGAACATTTTTTTGAGCTATATTGTGCTGGGGCTGTCCTTGTCTGCGCCTGTGGGGCCAGTGAATGCGGCGCAAATAGACAAAGGAATTAAAAACGGTTTTTGGCATGCATGGATTTTCGGTTTAGGCGCCATGACAGCGGATGGGCTGTACATGCTTTTTATCTATTTCGGGCTGTCACAGTTCTTGACTGCTCCATTTGTGAAAACGTTTTTGTGGCTCTTCGGTTTTTTTGTCCTGACCTATACCGGAATTGAAACGCTGAAAAACGTCAGAGAACCGATGGATGTGCGAAGCTCGCGGGGGAAACCGTCATACAGGAAAACATTCGCATCGGGTTTTCTCATTTCATTGTCAAACCCATTGAGCATCCTTTTTTGGCTTGGAATTTACGGAAGCATTCTTGCGAAAACAGCAGAGGCCTACAATATGAATCAGCTTCTAATCTATAGCTCCGGCATCATGATCGGCATTTTAATCTGGGATTTCTGCATGGCTATCACAGCCAGTACGTTCAGAAACCTGCTTCATGAAAAGCTATTGAGAGGATTGACCGGAATCGCCGGTGTATCCCTCCTTGTGTTTGGCTTTTACTTTGGTTATCAGGGCATCAAACAGTTATTGGGCTGATTCATGAAGGACAGTCACCTTCCGCCTCCAGTTTTAATATAGTATCCAGATGATACTGGAGGTGGATCAATGGTGAATGGGATTTACACCAAAAGTTTTCTGGAACGTAGTCAAGATGAGCTCCCGGAATGGCAAAGAATCGCTTTTGAGCTGCTGGCAGAAACGCTGGGGGACGAAGCGGATATGTTTCCGTGCATTCCCGGACGCCAGGCGTTTCTGACTGATCAGCTTCGGATTGCTTTTGCAGGAGATCCGCGGGAAAACCGTACAGCGGAGGACCTGGCTCCGTTGCTTGCGGAGTACGGCAAGATATCGCGGGACACGGGAAAATACGCATCCTTCGTTGTGTTGTTTGATACGCCGGAAGATTTGGCTGAGCACTATTCGATTGAAGCGTATGAAGAGCTGTTTTGGCGCTTTTTAAATAGACTGAGTCATCAAGACGAAAAAGAATGGCCGGAAGACATTCCGGCCGATCCCGAGCATTATAAATGGGAGTTTTGTTTTGACGGCGAGCCGTACTTTCTTCTCTGCGCTACACCGGCGCACGAGGCGAGAAAAAGCCGAAGCTTTCCTTTTTTTATGATAACGTTTCAGCCAAGGTGGGTGTTTGAGGACCTAAATGGATCAACTGCATTTGGCCGTAACATGAGCAGGCTGATCCGATCTCGTTTAGAGGCCTATGATCAGGCTCCAATTCACCCGCAATTAGGCTGGTACGGAGGAAAGGATAATCGTGAATGGAAGCAGTATTTCCTCCGTGACGACGAAAAACAGGTATCGAAGTGCCCGTTTTCTTATTTAAAGAATATGTTCAACAAAATGAAATAAATCACGAGCTGGCAGGGCGATCTTTATGACCCTGCTTTTTTTGATAGATCATGGTTACAATGGCGATGATCACGAGAAAACCTATGCTGACGAAAAAACCGGGCCGGCTTGATTTTTCAAACAATGTACCGGACACAGCTGCAGCAATCAGAACCATCGCTAAATAAATTTGCGTTTTTCCCATGCCCTCGGGATCAGTCAGCTTTTTGCTGGAGAACAGGATAAACAGCCAAGTGTATAAAAGCATAAGCCCCGCAGCTGTTGTCATATGCTCATAAATGTTTTTAGGCAGCACTAACGACAGAATAATGGAGAGAACAAGCCCCGCAAACGTCAGCCCAAGTGCCGGCCAGCATATTTTTTTGCCTTCCTTTAGAGTAAAGCATTTCGGCGCGTCGCCGTCATCAGCCATTGTACAAAGCAATGTCGTAACGGCAAAAAGCGAAGCGACAAGGGTCGAGAACCCGGCGATGATGAAAATCCCATTAAATATATCAAGGATGATCTCAAGGTTATATCCTTTTAATGACGTAATGAACGGACTGTCCTGTTCAGTAAACGCGTGTAACGGAACCAAAAGCAGAGCAAGCCCGATTGAAATGATATAAATAATCGCCAGCGTCGCCAGCATCAGTTTCCCTGATTTAGACGCTTCCTCAGGTTTTTTTAAGTGAACCGCCATCAACCCCATGACCTCAATTCCGCCAAAAGCGTAAAACGCATAGATTAAACCTGTCCACAGCCCCATGACGCCGTATGGGAAAAGCTCTCTCGTCTTATTTGGAACATGTATGCCATGATTTCCGCCGGACAGGATACCGCATAATGCCAGGATGGCAATGACAATAAACATAAAAATAGCAGCTGTTTTAATGACTGCCAGCACGTTTTCTGTTTTTTCAAAGACGGACAGGCCGGTGAAAATAATAAGGAGCCCCAGTACCGCGTAGATTGAGGCAAACACCCATAGCGGCACTTGAGGAAACCAATGCTTCGTAAATAGCGAAATGGCTGTCAGCTGGCTTCCGGTAATCAGCATTTCTGATGACCAGTACACCCAGCCGTTGCTGAAGCCTGCCCATTTGCCGAATGCTTTTCGGGCATACGCACAAAACGAACCTTTCTCCGGCTGCTTCGCCGACAGCTTGGCGAGCTGTTCAAAGACAAAATACGTACCGATCCCTGCGATCAGAAATGAAAGGAGAACGGAAAAACCGCTTTTTACAATAGCGATGCTGGAACCGAGAAAGAAGCCTGTTCCAATCGTGCAGCCGACTCCGATCAGTGACAGCTGCCACCAAGCCAGATTCCCTTTTGGCTGGTCTTTTTTTGTTTGGCTCATTATTTATTCAACCCCTTTTATCTAAGGTTAGATTGTGATCTGTCCGAAGCTTATATACATCGGATTTTTGCCTCTTTTTACATGAAGAAGGAAGCGGACGCTCATACTAATGAAAAAAGGAGCAAACCAATGACACAGCAATATATTGTGGAGCCGAAAAAAGGGCTTGGGCTGAAGCTGAAAAAGGGGCAGATTTTAAAGGTGGTTGATGTAGAAGGGCAGCAGGTGGCTGATTTTGTCGCATACCATGCCAAGGATTTTTATGAACACCTTGATCAGGGAGCGACGATAGATGCCAATCACTCCATTCATGTGAAGGTCAACGACCATCTCTACTCCAACCTGTATAAGCCGATGTTAACCCTGATTGAAGATACGGTCGGCAAGCATGATCTGCTGCTGCCCGCCTGCCGTCCTGATATGAACAGGCTCTTATATGGGAAGCAAAAGGATGAGTTTCAGGATACGTGCTATGACAATATGAACCGTGCGCTTGAGCAGTTTGGCGTACCGAAGCCTCACATGCATTACCCATTTGCGATTTTTATGAATACTGTCCTTGATGAGAAAGGGAATCTGTCTGTGGAAACGCCGCTTTCGTATGCCGGAGATTATGTAAGGCTCAGGGCGGAGATGGATTTAATTGTCGCGTTTTCTTCCTGCCCGATTGAAAAAGGGAAATGCAATGGCGACAGTGTGACATCCATACGGGTTGAAGTCAGCTGATCTCTCTTGTTCACTGTGAATGAAGACCTGTGCTATATTTAATAGGGATACATAACAGTCATGATTCATTTTCATTGATTTGGGGAAATGATCAGTAACAAGGGAAAATGTACAGGAGGAATGATTGGGATGAGCATGCAGGAAAAGATTATGCGTGAGTTACATGTGAAGCCCTCAATTGATCCAAAGCAAGAAATTGAGGACCGAGTCAATTTTTTAAAACAATATGTAAAGAAAACCGGTGCTAAAGGCTTTGTATTGGGAATCAGCGGAGGCCAGGATTCAACACTTGCGGGAAGACTCGCTCAGCTTGCGGTGGAGAGCATTCGCGAGGAGGGCGGAGACGCTCAATTTATCGCGGTCCGTCTTCCGCATGGCACACAGCAGGATGAAGACGATGCCCAGCTTGCTTTAAAGTTTATTAAGCCGGATAAATCATGGAAGTTTGATATTAAATCGACAGTCAGCGCTTTTTCTGATCAGTATCAGCAGGAAACAGGCGATCAGCTGACTGACTTTAATAAAGGAAACGTAAAAGCAAGAACAAGAATGATCGCGCAATACGCGATCGGCGGCCAGGAAGGCCTTCTTGTGTTAGGAACAGACCATGCTGCTGAAGCAGTGACTGGTTTCTTTACGAAGTACGGTGACGGCGGAGCAGACCTCCTGCCGCTGACAGGCTTGACGAAGCGCCAGGGAAGAACACTGCTGAAAGAGCTGGGTGCACCGGAACGCTTATACTTAAAAGAACCGACTGCCGATCTGCTCGACGAAAAACCGCAGCAGTCGGATGAAACAGAGCTTGGCATTTCCTACGACGAGATTGACGATTATCTCGAAGGAAAAGAAGTATCAGCGAAAGTATCAGAAGCGCTGGAAAAACGCTACAGCATGACTGAACATAAACGCCAGGTTCCGGCGTCTATGTTTGATGACTGGTGGAAATAAGTTGAAGAAAGCCCGCTCTCGGAGCGGGCTTTTGTCGTGTACAGAAGCTTTATTTGATGCGGATATGATTCAGCTTTACCATTAATCTGTCGGCGAGCCTTCGGAGGCTGCCTCTCGTATCAGGATCTAATGGGAGTTCGGCTCTCGCGGCAATGTTCTCTGCCACATCCTGAATCGACAGGTGGTCTGTTTGAATGTGGTCCTCAAAAATGGGTGATGATAAACCTTCAACGCAGCGGTCAATTTGTTTGGCGGCCCATGAGTTTTTTCCTTCTGCTCTGGTTTGCAGCCTTTTTAACAAGGTTTCCTTTGAAGCCATTAGTGTAAAGTGGTGAACGATCCTGCCTTCATGTCTGAGCCTGCCGATGATCTCATTGAAGTATTCAGGATGTACAATCGTCATAGGCACAATAATGATGCCGCGGTATGTATCTGTCAGAGAAGCTAGTAAACTGTAATTGAACGCCCGCCATAAGGGATAGCTTTGAAAATCGTCCTTTGCGATCTCCTGCGGCACCATGGAGCGCAGCGCAAAACCCATTTTCTCGGGATCATACACGTAAGATGGGTTCAGCCTTCTGTGCAGTTCGAAGGCTGTTTGTGTTTTTCCGGAACCGAATGCCCCGTTTATCCAAATGATCATCGCCATTTCTCCCTTCCTATTTATCATACAGAAAAAGACCCTTCCATCGAAGAGTCAGCTGGAAAAACAATAAAGGCGGAAGGTTTTAATGCTTTTTTGCGTCGAAGTATTAAAATACCTGCAGAAATGTTGTACAATGAATGTCATTCAGGCAAAAATGGCTAAACAACAAAGCGCACTATAAGCTTGACCAGTAAAGCCGGTATCTATATAAATATTCGCTAATTAAGCATATAATGAAGATAAACTTTCATTCCTTAGGAGGATTTCGCCGAAGATGAACGCTAAACGAGCCATCCCAGTAAGAGAAAGAAATATCGTCCTGATTGGATTCATGGGTGTAGGAAAAACGACAATCGGCCAATTGGTCGCTAAAAAATTATATAGAGATTTTATTGATATTGACCAAGAGATCGAAAAGGATTTCAATATGTCAATTCCTGAGATATTTGAGAAAAAGGGAGAAGACTTTTTCCGGAAAACGGAGAAGGAATATATTTTAGACATCTGCCATCATAAACGATTCAAAATCGTATCTCTGGGCGGGGGATCTTTTAAACAAGAAGAAATCAGAAATTGCTGTCTGGAAAACTGTCTCGTGCTTCATCTTGACCTGTCATGGGAGAATTGGAAGCAGCGCGCGGATTTATTGATCGAAAGCCGCCCTGTACTGCATAACCGTTCAATGGATGAAATGGAACAGCTGTTTAACGAAAGAAAAGTCATTTATGACAAGCACAATTCAAAAGTGGCAACAGACAACCTTTCCCCGGAAGAGGTTGCCGATTACATTGTTGAGACATTAAAAATTGGCTGGGATCTTTATCAGCCGATGTAAAAAGCCGTGCGCAGCGCACGGCTTTTTTTATCGTTTTATCCCTTGTATCAAAATCGCTTTTAAACAAAAGGAGACGGGCTGTCCGTTTCGGTTTAATGTAATACAGAACGTGTCGCGTGCTTCGTCTGATGTGTGGTTCAAGTGGGCAATGATTTGTTTTTCCCGGTCAGCGGGGGTTCCGCCTCGTTTGATCCAGCTATCGTATTGAATCGGCAAGTTCCACTTTTGGATGTCTTGATAAGCCAGTTGATTGGCGCTGAACATCGCCTGCCATTCTGATAATGAGCTTTCTCGAACATGGGAAGGGTCTCGAAGCCGGTTCAACTGATTGACAAACTCATCAAGAATGGGATCTTCAGGCGCGTAATGATCAACTAAGAGAAAACGTCCGTCCTGTTTCAGTACGCGTGCAACCTCGCTGACAGCTTTGCGGACATCTGAAAAATGGTGGGCTGCGTATCGGCAGGTGATGATATCAAATGAATCGTCGGGGAAGGGGAGTGACTCTGCCGTTCCTTGCTGAAAGCGTACGTTTTCAGCTCCTTTTTCTTGCGCGAAGGAGGACGCAACCTCTACCATCTCTTTCGTTGCATCAACACCGATGCACTCCTGTACATAAGGAGAAAATGCCAGGGCCGTATGGCCGGCGCCCGCTCCGATATCCAGCACCCGATGCTCTGCCCGGCATTCCGCTGTTTTGATCATCAACCCCAAATCTTCCCCCTCGGCAAATACCTTTTCATCCCGATACATCTCGGCGTTTTTAGAAAACGGTGTTTCATTTGTCATTTGAACCAGCTCCTTCTTTTGTAAATGATGATATGGATTATGTTAGCAATTTCTGTTATGATTCGTCCAAGATATAAAAATGATGAAAACGATAGGTTCAACCTATGGAGGCTGAAATGGATATTAAAGTGATGGAATATGCAGCGGAAATTGCCCGGCGCCAAAGCTTTACAAAGGCGGCGGAACATCTTCATATCGCACAGCCGTCTCTCAGCCAGCAAATCAAAAAGCTTGAGGCTGAGCTGGGGCTTACCCTTTTTCACAGATCTCATGGCTCTGTTACACTGACACCTCACGGCAGGCGTTTCATTGAAAAAGCCGAGGACATCATTCGTTCCAGAGATGATTTGCTTCGGGAAATGCAGGAGCGATCACAGGGAATCGGTCATAAATTATCCATCGGAATTCCTGCTGTAACAGGGAGATATCTCTTTCCTCCGCTGCTGAAGCAGTTTTTGGCGCGCTATCCTCATGTGGAGGTTCAGCTTGTTGAAAAAGATCCGGTTTCATTAGAGGAGATGACGGCAAAGGGAGAAGTTGACCTTTCTGTTTTATCCTTGCCGATCGAGGATGAACGGCTCTCCATTACACCCTTGCTCACGGAACCGGTTGTTCTCGCGGTGCCGAAGGAAAAACAAAGGTGGATGCCGCCGGAAATGGTCGCGCTGATTGAGAAAGCGCTGGAAGAAGATGAGGGCCGCCATCCGTGTGTGCCGCTTGCCATGGTAAGGAACGTGCCCTTTATTCTGTTAAAAGAAGGCTTCGGCTTTCGCAGGACAGTTCTCGATCTCTGTGCAGAAAGCGGCTTTAAGCCGAATGCTGCCTTTAAGACGAGCCATATTGAAACCGCCCAATCTCTTGTGGCTAACGGATTAGGTGTGACAATGGCACCGAATATGGTCAAAAGGGATAAAGATCCGGGTGTAATCTATTTATCGATTCAATCCGCGCCATCACGAACCCTCGTCTTTGTCTTTTTAAAGAACCGCTATGTCAGTCTGACCGCCCAGGCCTTTATGGAACTAAGCCGGGAAAGCCTTAAACAAACGTTTGATGAAGGCTGTCTGGGAAACAAAGCTGAAAATATTTAGAAAACAAAGCCGAAACGTGGTAGTATAGGAATACAAACTAAATCTTATAAAACAAAGGGGAATAATCGGAAATGCAACTATTCGATCTGCCGCTCGACCAATTGCAAACATATAAGCCTGAAAAAACAGCACCGAAAGATTTTTCTGAGTTTTGGAAATTGTCTTTGGAGGAACTTGCAAAAGTCCAAGCAGAACCTGATTTACAGCCGGTTGACTATCCTGCTGACGGAGTAAAAGTGTACCGTCTCACATATAAAAGCTTCGAAAACGCCCGCATTACCGGATGGTACGCGGTGCCTGACAAGGAAGGCCCGCATCCGGCGATCGTGAAATATCATGGCTACAATGCAAGCTATGATGGTGAGATTCATGAAATGGTAAACTGGGCACTCCATGGATACGCCGCATTCGGCATGCTTGTCCGCGGCCAGCAGAGCAGCGAGGATACGAGTATTTCACCGCACGGTCACGCTTTGGGCTGGATGACGAAAGGAATTCTTGATAAAGATACATACTATTACCGCGGTGTTTATTTGGACGCCGTCCGCGCGCTTGAGGTCATCAGCAGCTTCGACGAGGTTGACGAAACAAGGATCGGTGTGACAGGAGGAAGCCAAGGCGGAGGTTTAACCATTGCCGCAGCAGCGCTGTCAGACATTCCAAAAGCCGCGGTTGCCGATTATCCTTATTTAAGCAACTTTGAACGGGCCATTGATGTGGCGCTTGAACAGCCGTACCTTGAAATCAATTCCTTCTTCAGAAGAAATGGCAGCCCGGAAACAGAAGTGCAGGCGATGAAGACACTTTCATATTTCGATATTATGAATCTCGCTGACCGAGTGAAGGTGCCTGTCCTGATGTCAATCGGCCTGATTGACAAGGTCACGCCACCGTCCACCGTGTTTGCCGCCTACAATCATTTGGAAACAGAGAAAGAGCTGAAGGTGTACCGCTACTTCGGACATGAGTATATCCCTGCTTTTCAAACGGAAAAACTTGCTTTCTTTAAGCAGCATCTTAAAGGCTGATAAATGTGAAAAGCCGCCGCATATCATCAGGCGGTTTTTTTCTGCAAACTGCCGGAATGAGAACAGACTGGAGACGAATAGATATGAAACAAAGAATCATTGATGAATTAAAACGGATCGAGCAGTCATACGGAGTCAAAATCGTGTATGCCGTCGAGTCAGGAAGCCGCGCATGGGGATTTCCCTCGCAGGATAGTGATTACGACGTCCGCTTTATTTATGTGCCGAAAAAGGAGTGGTATTTTTCAATTGAGCAGGAGCGGGATGTGATTGAGGAACCGATTCACGATTTACTGGATATCAGCGGCTGGGAGCTGAGAAAGACGCTGCGCCTCTTCAAAAAATCAAACCCGCCGCTCCTTGAATGGCTGTCCTCAGACATTGTGTATTACGAAGCATTTACGACCGCAGAGCAGTTAAGAAAACTGCGGAAGGAGGCATTTAAGCCTGAAGCAAGCGTGTATCACTATATCAATATGGCGAGAAGGAACGTCAAGGATTATCTACAAGGACAAGAGGTCAAAATTAAAAAGTACTTCTACGTTCTTCGGCCTATTTTGGCCTGCCAATGGATTGAAAAGCACGGAACCATTCCGCCAATGGACTTTACTGTTTTGATGAATGAACTTATTGCTGAACCCGAGCTGAAGGCTGAAATGGAAACTTTGCTTGAACGGAAAAGAAGAGGAGAAGAGCTTGACCTCGAAGCAAGAATCGATGTTATTCACCAATTCATTGAAACGGAAATCGAAAGAATCATGGAAGCGGCAAAAGAACTGAAGGCAGAGAAAAAAGATATGACACCTGAGTTGAACCGTTTGCTTTTGAATACGGTTGAAGAAGTGTGGAAGGATGGAGGAAGCTGATGTTTTTTGTCGCTTCTTTTTCTCCTTTATTCGACAGAATCCCCCCCGACTTTCTAACTATCTGATTGTGGCAAACCCACAAAAATAATCAGAATCTTTGTATTTTGAGAATATTGTGAACGCCGGTTTTGTCCATTTACAATAAACTCATACAAATACTTCTTAGATTGCGGGGTGTTGAGGTTGGAAGTGATCACAAGAGATTTTTTCTTATTTTTATCCAAAAGCGGCTTTCTCAATAAAATGGCGAGGAACTGGGGAAGCCGGGTAGCAGCGGGTAAAATTATCGGCGGGAATGACTTTAACAGTTCAATCCCGACCATTCGACAGCTTAACAGCCAAGGCCTGTCAGTTACTGTCGATCATTTAGGCGAGTTCGTGAACAGCGCCGAGGTCGCACGGGAGCGTACGGAAGAGTGCATTCAAACCATTGCGACCATCGCGGATCAGGAGCTGAACTCACACGTTTCTTTAAAAATGACGTCTTTAGGTTTGGATATAGATATGGATTTGGTGTATGAAAATATGACAAAAATCCTTCAGACGGCCGAGAAACATAAAATCATGGTCACCATTGACATGGAGGACGAAGTCAGATGCCAGAAAACGCTTGATATTTTCAAAGATTTCAGAAAGAAATACGAGCATGTGAGCACAGTGCTGCAAGCCTATCTGTACCGGACGGAAAAAGACATTGACGATTTGGATTCTTTAAACCCGTTCCTTCGCCTTGTAAAAGGAGCTTATAAAGAATCAGAAAAAGTAGCTTTCCCGGAGAAAAGCGATGTCGACGAAAATTACAAAAAAATCATCCGAAAGCAGCTCTTAAACGGTCACTATACAGCGATTGCCACACATGACGACAAAATGATCGACTTTACAAAGCAGCTTGCCAAGGAACATGGCATTGCCCATGACAAGTTTGAATTTCAGATGCTGTACGGCATGCGGTCGCAAACCCAGCTCAGCCTCGTAAAAGAAGGTTATAACATGAGAGTCTACCTGCCATACGGCGAGGATTGGTACGGCTACTTTATGAGACGCCTTGCAGAACGTCCGTCAAACATTGCATTTGCTTTCAAAGGAATGACAAAGAAGTAAAAAAGGAGAGATTATCATGACAACACCTTACAAACACGAGCCATTCACAAATTTCCAAGATCAAAACAACGTGGAAGCGTTTAAAAAAGCGCTTGCGACAGTAAGCGAATATTTAGGAAAAGACTATCCGCTTGTCATTAACGGCGAGAGAGTGGAAACGGAAGCGAAAATCGTTTCAATCAACCCGGCTGATAAAGAAGAAGTCGTCGGCCGAGTGTCAAAAGCGTCTCAAGAGCACGCTGAGCAAGCGATTCAAGCGGCTGCAAAAGCATTTGAAGAGTGGAGATACACGTCTCCTGAAGAGAGAGCGGCTGTCCTGTTCCGCGCTGCTGCCAAAGTCCGCAGAAGAAAACATGAATTCTCAGCTTTGCTTGTGAAAGAAGCAGGAAAGCCTTGGAACGAGGCGGATGCCGATACGGCTGAAGCGATCGACTTCATGGAGTATTATGCACGCCAAATGATCGAACTGGCAAAAGGCAAACCGGTCAACAGCCGTGAAGGCGAGAAAAACCAATATGTATACACGCCGACTGGAGTGACAGTCGTGATCCCGCCTTGGAACTTCTTGTTTGCGATCATGGCAGGCACAACAGTGGCGCCGATCGTTACTGGAAACACAGTGGTTCTGAAACCTGCGAGTGCTACACCTGTTATTGCAGCAAAATTTGTTGAGGTGCTTGAAGAGTCCGGATTGCCAAAAGGCGTAGTCAACTTTGTTCCGGGAAGCGGAGCGGAAGTAGGCGACTATCTTGTTGACCATCCGAAAACAAGCCTTATCACATTTACGGGATCAAGAGAAGTTGGTACGAGAATTTTCGAACGCGCGGCGAAGGTTCAGCCGGGCCAGCAGCATTTAAAGCGTGTCATCGCTGAAATGGGCGGTAAAGATACGGTTGTTGTTGATGAGGATGCGGACATTGAATTAGCGGCTCAATCGATCTTTACTTCAGCATTCGGCTTTGCGGGACAAAAATGCTCTGCAGGTTCACGTGCAGTTGTTCATGAAAAAGTGTATGATCAAGTATTAGAGCGTGTTATTGAAATTACGGAATCAAAAGTAACAGCTAAACCTGACAGTGCAGATGTTTATATGGGACCTGTCATTGACCAAGGTTCTTATGATAAAATTATGAGCTATATTGAGATCGGAAAACAGGAAGGGCGTTTAGTAAGCGGCGGTACCGGTGATGATTCGAAAGGATACTTCATCAAACCGACGATCTTCGCTGACCTTGATCCGAAAGCAAGACTCATGCAGGAAGAAATTTTCGGACCTGTCGTTGCATTTTGTAAAGTGTCAGACTTTGATGAAGCTTTAGAAGTGGCAAACAATACTGAATATGGTTTGACAGGCGCGGTTATCACAAACAACCGCAAGCACATCGAGCGTGCGAAACAGGAATTCCATGTCGGAAACCTATACTTCAACCGCAACTGTACAGGTGCTATCGTCGGCTACCATCCGTTTGGCGGCTTCAAAATGTCGGGAACGGATTCAAAAGCAGGTGGGCCGGATTACTTGGCTCTGCATATGCAAGCAAAAACAATCAGTGAAATGTTCTAAGCGGGACTAAATGGGCATCCTCCCTGCGGGGGTGTCCATTTCATCCATATACTATAAAAAAGAGGAGGAAGTGCCATAGAAAACACACAGCTGATTATTTCGATTTGTATTTATATGGCGGGAATGCTGCTGATCGGCTACTTTGCTTACAAGCGTACGTCGAATCTGACGGATTACATGCTGGGAGGACGCTCTTTGGGTCCGGCAGTAACCGCTCTCAGTGCCGGCGCTGCCGATATGAGCGGCTGGCTGCTAATGGGGCTCCCGGGCGCCATGTTTTCAACAGGTCTGAGCGGAGTTTGGATTGTGTTCGGACTTTGCCTTGGAGCATGGGCGAACTGGCTCTACGTTGCGCCGCGGCTGAGAACCTATACTGAAAAAGCGGGGAATTCAATTACAATTCCCGGATTCCTGGAGAATCGCTTCGGAGATCAAACAAAGCTTCTCAGACTGTTTTCGGGAATTGTCATTTTAGTCTTTTTCACGTTTTATGTATCGTCCGGAATGGTGTCCGGCGGCGTCTTATTCAACAGCATCTTGGGGATGGATTATCACACCGGCCTGTGGATTGTGACGGGTGTTGTTGTGGCATATACCCTGTTTGGCGGCTTTTTGGCAGTCAGCTGGACAGATTTTGTTCAGGGGATCATTATGTTTGCCGCACTCATTCTTGTGCCGATCGTTACGTTTTTCCACACAGGAGGAGCAGGTGATACAGTTGCTGAAATCCGCTCTGTAGACCCTGATATGTTTAATATTTTCAAAGGAACGAGCGTCCTTGGCATTATTTCTTTGTTTGCCTGGGGGCTGGGATACTTTGGCCAGCCGCATATTATTGTGCGTTTTATGGCGATCACGTCTGTCAAAGAGATCAAAAGAGCGCGCAGAATCGGGATGGGCTGGATGATTTTGTCTGCAGTAGGCGCAGTGCTGACCGGTTTGGGCGGAATCGCTTATTACCATCAGCGGGGCATGACACTGAAGGACCCTGAGACGATTTTTATTCAGTTAGGGAATATCTTGTTCCATCCGATTATCACGGGTTTTCTGATTTCAGCGATTTTGGCTGCGATTATGAGTACCATTTCTTCTCAGCTGCTTGTGACATCAAGCTCTCTGGTAGAAGATTTGTATAAGTCGATGTTCAGACGCTCAGCTTCAGATAAAGAACTGGTGTTTTTAGGCCGACTGGCTGTTCTGGCTGTTTCAATTGTCGCGTTGGTTCTGGCTTGGGAGAAAAATAACACCATCCTTGGATTGGTCAGCTACGCGTGGGCGGGCTTCGGTGCATCATTCGGGCCGGTTGTACTGCTCAGTCTGTTTTGGAAACGAATGACCAAATGGGGGGCACTCGCCGGCATGATTGTGGGAGCAGCGACTGTAATCATTTGGGCGAATGCCGGTCTTTCGGACTTTCTGTATGAAATGATACCTGGTTTTGCTGCGAGTCTATTATCTGTCTTTTTTGTCAGCATATTGACGCAGGCTCCGTCACAAGCTGTCACAGACCAGTTCAACGACTACCAAGATACAATGTCACAATAAAGATCGAAAGGAGGAGGAAGGGGCTGTCCCTTTTTCCTCTTTTCTCCTTTTAAGCGGCCATTTTTTTCTTTTGGAAACAAACGTATTTTGTTCTATACAAAAAGACCCCGTATGGATATGATTAAAGTAAAAAAAGTATAGGAGAAAAAGGTATGGAAGAGCTTTTAGAGAGAGTTTTTTCATTTTCAGATGTTGATAAGCTGATTGATTTTATTAGCTATGAACTGCAAAAGCCAGTGATACTGGAAAGCGCGGATTTCTTTTTGTTAGCCTATAATTCTTACTATATTAACCATTTTGATTCTGCCAACCAGCAGACTATTTTTTCGAAAAAGTGTCCGGTCCAGATTTTTGAGAGGTTTCTGAAGGACGGAATTATTGAAAAATTGAAAACAGAGCCTGAGCCTTTTCGCGTCAATAAAATTGAAAGCATTGGGTTAAACCAGAGGGTGGTCGTGAGTGCAAAGCACAAAGGGGAAGTCATGGGCTACATCTGGATACAGGAGCTGGACCAAAATCTGACGGATGAAGAGCTCGACTTTTTGTACGAGACCTCCTTCCATGTCGGGAAAATCATTTATAAAACGAATAAATTGAAACAGGAAAAGGAAGAAAAAGCAGAGAATCTCATCAAACGGGCGATCTATCAGCAATTTACCTCTGAGAAGGAACTCAGACGGGAAGCTGAAAGGATCAACACCGTGCTGCCTTCCATGTTTTCAGTTGTTATCCTGCACGCCGCAAATGGGGATGGGGAAGCGGTTGAGGATCTAAAGGAAAATATCAGGTCGTACCTGAATTTACGGGATAAGGTCAGTCATGTCTTAACGATCGAATCAAATATTGTCATCGTCGTAGCGAGTTTTTCCCAAAAAAGCTCCGTCTCCTCAGCAGCTTCTGAGTTTATTAACAAGCTGTTAACACATTTTCACTTTCAAAAAATACCTACCCCTATTTATATCGGTATCGGAAACGAATATAATCACCTATTAAAACTTGGCAAGAGTTACACAGAAGCACTTGAAGTCATCAAAGCCGCAGAAATCACCGGCAATCAGGAAAACATTCCATATGAATATGCCAAACTCGGCATTTACCGCTATTTAGAAAGCATCGAACAGAAAAATGAATTTTTAGAATACGAGAATAAAGATTTAGCTTTATTAAAAGCGAAAGACGAAGAAAGCAGCACTGAGCTGCTCAAAACCTTGGAAATCTATCTCCTCAACAACTGCAAAACAAAACCAGCGGCAGAACAGCTGTTTATTCACCAAAATACATTGAATTACCGCATCAAACAGATTACTGAGATGACGTCGATCGATTTAAGCGATTTCAGAACGCGGTGCCAGCTCTATCTCGATTTGATGCTGATGAAAAAGAAATAAAAAAGAAACCAGTACTTGTACTGGTTTCGTCTTCACTTAAAATCCTCTGTAAACATACGGATCATCAGGTTTTTTTATGGTATTCCAGTCAGTTACTTTGACGACAGGGAGAGTTGACTTAAATGGCTGGTAATATTCTGAGGCCAGAGTGCCCTTAATGTGAATCCATTCATCATCCTTGATGTCCATGTCCTTCGGAAATTCCACAAGCATCCCGTACACGCCGGAATCAGCGATACAGTGAATGATGCCAAACCTTAATACGAACAGCTGATTTTTGTTAATTGCGTTTCCTTTGTAAGCAAATCCATGGAATTCAATCGTCCGTCCGAGAAATTCACCCGGATAGTTATAGATGGTTTCCATTCCTTTTAGGAAATCGTCATCGGTCAGAGAAATCTCTTTTTTGCTGGAATACTTATTAAACAGCTGTTTCATTTGTTTGTCATAGCTGTCTTGCGCGTAATACAGGCTGGCATCAGGACGCAAATACTGTGTTTGGGAGTAGTGATCTCCGCTCTCCATCGCCTTAAACGAGAACCCTTTTGTTTTAACAATGGATGAGTCAAGCGTCGCAATCGGGAAGAAGATGCCTGACACTAAAGGGAAAATAAAAACAAGATAAATCAAATAACGCTGATAAAATGGCTTGTTTTGTTCATGGTCATGCTCGTGATCATGGCCGCACCCGCAATCATGGTCATGGTGATGCCCGCCTTTTTCAGGCGACTTGATAAATAGATATGCTTGAACGACTGTCAGAATGGCCAGCAGGAAGATCGCAATAAAGGAAAGATAGGCATATTTCATATTGATATATTTTGTTAGATTTCCTGAGGCATGCAGATGATAAAAGAAAAACGTAAATCCCATCAGCACCAATAGACGAAACATCCAATCACCCCTTTACCAGTAGTGATCCCGCTAAGACAATCACGACAATGTACGTAATCAGCAGGAAAACAAATCTTTTTTTGAAGGCCGCAAGCATCATCAATAGATTCTTAATATCCACCATCGCGCCAAAGACGAGAAAGGCGATTAACGAGCCTAATGAAAATGTGCTGCTGAAGGAAGACGCGATGAACGCATCGACCTCTGAACAAAGCGACAAGACAAACGCCAGTCCCATCATCACGAGTGAAGAGGATACATCATTCTGCCCGATCGCAAGCAGAGTGGATGTTTTGACATACGTCTGCATAGCGGCTGCGATAAAGGCGCCGATGATTAAATATTTTCCCACGGAGAAAAATTCATCAATGGCGTGACGCAAGGTCCCTCCCAGCTTTTGAAGCAGGGTGTGGTGATGATGATGGTGGTGCCCGGGTTCATCAGGCTTTAAAAGCTGGGTATCCTTAAATTGATAGGATAAGATGACCCCGATGATCAGCGAAACGGCGAGAGCCAGTCCGCCTCTGTAAAAGACAACGCTCCATCTATTCCCAAACGCAATATAAGTAGAAAATAAAACGATAGGATTAATGATAGGCGCGGTCAGCATGAAAGCAACGCCCGCATGCAGAGGAACTCCCTTTAACAGAAGCCGCCTCGTAATCGGGATGATGCCGCATTCACAGGCGGGAAATAAAACGCCGGCCAGCGCACCGAATAAAACGGCGAGAAAACGGTTTTTCGGCATGATTCTTGCAATCATTTCTTCAGAAACAAACATTTGAATGATTCCGGAAAGTATGACGCCAATCAGAATAAACGGAATGGCTTCTATTAAAATGCTGATAAAAATAGAATTCAGCTGAAGAAAAGATGATTGTGCTGTCACAATAAAACCTCCGCTCATGTTAAGCTGCCTTTCTTATGATACCAGAAAAAAAGGCACTGCTTGTTTGACGGAGGAGGGGAAAGGATCGTTTCACTTTGGTTAGGATTCCAAAAAGCCGAGCAGGATACTGTCTGTTTCTGCAGCTTCTTTTCCGAGCCAAATCAGATGCCCCCATGAGTGAAGCAAACAGAGAGAAGCGCCACGAATGTGCTCTTTTGCATGATGTGCATGTGACAAGTCAACCAATCCATCATAAACACTTTGCATAATCAGCACCGGACATATGATGGCTTGCAGTTCTTTTGAAGAGACAGCGGCGGTTTGTGACAAGTCAAGCAGAAATCCTTCACCCGAGCGCTGCCGGCTGTTCATTTTCCGAAATGCTTCTATGTCTTTTTCATCCATCAAGGACTTGATTCGCTGAAACGGAATGGTGCTGAATTGGGGGCTCATAGCTCGAAACATCAAACGCGGGAAAGCGTTATTCAAAGAAGAAATCAGCTTCCATATCCACTTTTCCACCGGCGGGCGGAAGAGAATTCTCCCCAATTTATATTCAGTGTCTTTTGGGGTGAGCCACTCTTTGGTGACCGCGGATTGCAGGGTCAATGTATTTACTCTTTCCGGATAATGTGAGGCAAAGCATATACCGCTCGGCCCTCCTGCTGAGATGGCGATCACATGGACACTATCGATTTGTAGATGATCTAATAATTTCACATAGAAACGGCAGGCGTTGGCAAGACTTTTTCCAATTTCTTTTGACGTTCGTCCATAGCCGGGCCTTGAAGGCGTAATGATGGAATACCCTTGCAAAATCAACGCTGTGTATCCGAATTCCTCGTAACAATTTGAATGCCCGCCATGCATGACAAGGATTGGGGTTCCCTTGCCTGTCACAGAATATTCTAGTGTACGGCCATCGAAGGTGATCGTTTCGACTCGTCTTTTCATCTGTTTCACCCATTTGTTTTTTGCCTATTATAGAGTTTTCAGCAATTGACCACAAGGTAGAAGAAATGAATAAACAAAGGCCCTTGAAATATGATATACTTTGTATTGATATTCATTCTCAATTAAAATTTTGATATAGATGTGAACGAACGGGAGGCAGGACGCATGGCTGAGAATCAAGAGGTATATGACGTTACGATTATAGGCGGGGGGCCGATTGGGCTGTTTACTGCTTTTTACTGCGGGATGCGGGAGCTGAAAACAAAGGTAATCGAATTTTTGCCGAAGCTCGGAGGGAAGGTGTCTTTATTCTTTCCTGAGAAAATCATTCGCGATATCGGCGGCATACCGGGGATTGCGGGAAAGCAGCTGATCGAGCAACTGAAGGAGCAGGCGGCAACGTTTGATCCTGATATCGTATTGAATCAGCGTGTGACCGGGTTTGAACGCCTAGATGACGGCACCATTGTACTGACGGGTTCTGAAGGGGAAAAGCACTATACAAGAACTGTGATTTTGGCTTGCGGCATGGGTACGCTTGAGGTCAATGAGTTTGACAGCGAGGATGCGGCCCGATATGCGGGCAAAAATCTTCATTATGGAGTGGAGAAGCTCGATGCGTTTAAAGATAAGCGCGTGGTGATATCAGGCGGCGGAGATACTGCGGTTGATTGGGCTAATGAGCTTGAACCGCTTGCGGCGTCTGTGACTGTCGTTCATCGCCGCGAGGAATTCGGAGGAATGGAAAGCAGCGTGACGAAAATGAAACAATCATCGGTGCGGGTGCTTACTCCTTATTGTCTGGAGCAGCTGAGCGGCGATGAAGAGCGCATCAAAAGCGTGACGATTTGTCATACTGAATCAGGCCAAAGGGAAGATATAGAGGTTGATGAGCTGATCATTAATCATGGTTTCAAAATTGATCTCGGGCCGATGATGGAGTGGGGGCTGGAGATTGAAGAAGGCAGGGTGAAAGCCGACAGACATATGCGAACGAATCTTCCGGGCGTTTTTGTGGCGGGCGACGCGGCTTTTTATGAAAGCAAGCTGAGATTAATTGCCGGCGGCTTTACTGAAGGCCCGACAGCAGTCAACAGCGCTAAGGCTTATTTGGATCCTAAGGCTGAGAATATGGCGATGTATTCAACCCATCATAAAAAATTGGTACATAAATAAAACAGCCCTTGGGGGAAAGGGCTGTTTGCCATCAGCTGTGAAGGAGTTTTCTTTCCGCTTGTTGATTTTGGATGAAAGCAAACAATTCATCCTGTTCTTGGATGGCTGTGAATCCATAAGCCCCGGCAGCTGAGTCATCGCCTAAACAGACGATAGGAGGCCGGCTTGCTGACGGTTCCGGCGACATGCCAATTTGTTCGCCAGTATTGATCAATTGCTGAACGGACAGCTTGTTCGGGCAAATGACCATGTGCAGCGGGGATTCACTGATGGTACGCTGAATCATGTGGGTGAACCGGTCATCTATGACGTTTTCATGAGTGATATAAAACGAACAGGATTCATGCTTTTGCATGTTTTCCACTGCATGGCGGCTCCCGACAACAAGACGTTTCTCTGAATCAGGCTGAATGGCGGTGACAAGAAAGCCCCGTTTCTCAAGCTCTGTCTTTGCTTGCTCAGATGCTGCACTCAGTTTGGCTGTCAGCTGGCGGATGTCGATTTTCTGAGAAGCCAGTGCTCTGAAAAATTCACAAACCGCCCGGCGCGATGTGAAAAAAACGTCTTCAAAGGTGCCAATCTTTCGAAGAATTTCTTCATTGACTGGCATGTTTTCGGTCCGCCATTTCGGCCACTCGATGACATCGGCGCCGGAATCGCGCAGCTTGTCTGCAAGCGGGTCTTCATCTTCGCCATGAGTCACAACCATCAAATGCCGTCCGATAAGCGGTTTGCTTTCAAACCAGCTGTGTGTTTGAAAGTTGACGATGTCTCCGATGACGATAATCGCGGGGTTTGTAATCTGGTGTTCCTGCACTTTTTGCTGGATATTCTCAAGTGTTCCTTTCACACTCCGCTGGCGGCCCCACGTTCCCCATTGGATGACAATGACAGGGACAGAAGGCGATTTCCCGTATGAAATAAGCTGCTGGCAAATATAAGACAAGTTCTTGACACCCATGTAAAAAACAAGGGTTTGAACGCTTCGGGCCAGCCCTTCCCAGTCAAGGTTCGGCGTGCCTTTTAATGATTTATCATGCGCTGTAATCATGGCAAAAGACGATGCAAAATCCCGATGCGTGACGGGGATGCCCGCATATAGCGGCGCTGCAATTCCAGAGGTGATTCCCGGCACCATTTCATAGCGAATGCCGTGCTCATGAAGAGCATCTGCTTCCTCGCCGACTCTGCCGAATACGCTCGGATCTCCGCCCTTCAAGCGAACGACGGTTAACCCATTTAATGCTTTTTCAACCAGCAGGGCGTTAATTTCTTTTTGTTTCATAAAATGGCGGTCTGGCAGTTTTCCGCAATAAATAAACTGACAATTCGGTGATGCAAATTCGAGCAGCTTCGGGTTGGCGAGCCGGTCATATAAAATCACATCTGCTTCCTCGAGCGCCTGTTTTCCTTTGATGGTGAGCAGGCCTGGGTCGCCGGGTCCTGCTCCCACGAAATATACGATTCCGTTCTTCATAATCATGTCATCCTTCCGTCACTGTAAAAAATGAAGGACCACTAGAAAAGTGATCCGGTCTTTTGATCAATATACGAGATAAACATGTTCTCCTTCGATCAGCGTTTCATATGTTTTGACGCATCCGTGGTCAGGTTCTTGGACGATTCCGTCTTCTAAGGAAATTTTCCAGTCGTGCATCGGGCAGAAAACATATTCACCGCTGACGATGCCTTCTGCCAGGACGCCGCCCTTATGCGGACAGCGGTTTTCGATGGCGCGGATGCTTCCGTCTGAAAGCTTGAAAACCGCGAGCTCCTTATCTTCAATATACACTGTTTTGCCTAATTGTTCAGGCAATTCTTCAATTTTTCCGATACATACTTTTGTTACGTCTTTGTTTACCATGTCCATTCCTCCTCAATGATTGTTTTTGTCATTATGATGTGGTCACGACATTTTCAAATAATTCTTTAGAGGTTTGTTTATCCTCTAAAAAGTCTTTCCACGGATCCTTGTGGACAGAGAGTGTTTCATTCATTCGGTCGTTAAGCTCCTGCCGCTTTTCCGGATCGTTTAACACGGATTGGACATGGGATAAACCGACGCGCTCAAGCCATGCGGACGTACGCTCCAGATAGTTTGCGGTTTCCCTGTAATATTGCAGGTAAGCGCCTGCGTATTCTAAGACTTCTTCATTTGTTTTCACCTTCATCAGCAAATCGCCGGCACGCAAGTGGGTTCCGCCGTTTCCGCCGACATAAAGCTCCCAGCCTCCGTCGATGCCGACAACGCCAAGGTCCTTAATGCCGGATTCCGCACAGTTTCGCGGGCAGGCAGACACGGCCATTTTGACTTTGTGAGGCGTGTTCAGCCCTTCGAATTTTTTCTCAAGCGCAATGCCCAGTGCCATGGAGTCTTGTGTGCCGAAGCGGCAGAATTGCTCGCCTACACATGTTTTCACTGTGCGGAGCGTTTTTCCGTACGCGTAGCCCGACGGCATATCAAGATCTTCCCATACTTTCGGAAGGTCTTCTTTTTTCACGCCGATAAGATCAATTCGCTGGCCGCCTGTCATTTTCACGAGCGGGATCTCATATTTGTCAACGACATCGGCAATCTTGCGCAAATCTGTGGAGTTGGTCACGCCGCCGTACATCCGAGGAACGACTGAGTATGTTCCGTCTTTTTGAATATTGGCGTGCATTCGTTCATTAACAAAGCGGGATGTCCGGTCATCCTCGTATTTGGTTGGATTGATCATGCCTAAGTAGTAGTTCAGAGCGGGCCGGCATTTGGAACAGCCTTCTGGTGTTTTCCAGCCGAGCACATTCATGATTTCTCTTGTATGTGACAGCCCTTTGGCTTTGATTTCTTCTACGACTTCATCTCTCGACAATGTGGTGCAGCCGCAAATGGCTTCTTTTTGCGCTGACGCATCAAAGTCTGATCCGAGCGTATGCTGGAGGATTTCTTCTACGAGCGGCTTACAGCCTCCGCATGAGCGGGATGCACCAGTGCATGCTTTGATTTCGTCCGTTGACGAGCAGCCCTTTTCCTGTATGGCTTGAATAATCGCACCTTTTGACACGCCGTTGCAGCCGCAGATGATTTCATCGTCGCTCATCGCTGCGGTAATGCTTGTGCCTGCTTCTTGGCTGAGAGGCTGTAAGATTGATATTTTAGAGGTTTCAGAGATATCGGCTTCTTTTTGAATCATAGAAAACAGGCGATTGCCTTCACTGCTGTCGCCGAATAAAACAGCACCGACAATTTGATTGCCTCTCAGGACGATTTTTTTATAGATGCCGTCCTGCTCATCGAAGACTTTAATCGCTTTTTTCTCCTCTGATTCGTTAAAGTCACCGGCAGAGAAGACCTCGACGCCTGATACCTTTAACTGTGTGGAGAGAACGGAGCCCTCATACGGTTTTGTTTCGATGCCGCAAATATGCTTTGCCAGCACTTTTGCCTGTTCATAGAGCGGTGCCACAAGCCCGTAGGCGATTCCGCGGTGCTCGGCACATTCGCCGACCGCGTAAATGTGCGGGATTTTAGTCTGCATATAATCGTTGACGATGATGCCGCGGTTAACCGGAATGCCGCTCTCGGCCCCGAGTGTTGTATTCGGACGAATGCCGACAGCCATGACGACTAAATCAGCTTCAATGCTTGTGCCATCTTTGAAGCGGAGGCCTTCGACACGGTCATCACCGACAATTTCTTCGGTTTGCTTTTCAAGTAAAAAGGTCATACCTTGTTTTTCTAACTCGTTTTGCAGCAGGCGTCCTGCCGTTGCATCAAGCTGGCGCTCCATCAGGAATGGGGCAAGGTGGATGACGGACACACCCATGCCAAGATTCAGCAGTCCGCGAGCTGCTTCCAAACCAAGAAGTCCTCCGCCGATGACGGCTGCTTTTTTATATTGTTTTGACGCGGCGAGCATTGTGTCTGTATCTTTTATATCCCGGAAAGCTGTGACGCCTTTTTTGTCTGCGCCCGGAATCGGAAGGATAAAAGGGAGCGAGCCTGTTGCCAGGATCAATTCGTCGTAAGGCTGGATTCTGTCTGCATCTGTGATGACTGTTTTGTTTTCCGTGTCCACTTTGATGACTGTTTCATTTGTATACAATTGAATGTTGTTTTCTTTGTACCAGTCCCAATCGTTTAACGTAATATCTTTAATATCTGTATCGCCTTGAAGCACTTTTGACAAAAGGATTCGGTTATAATTGGGATGCGGTTCGGCACCGAAAATTGTGATCTGAAACTCGTCTTTAGCAACACTCAGTATCTCTTCAATGGCCCTTACCCCGGCCATTCCATTACCAACAAGAACTAGCTGTTTTTTTCCCATCAGATGATCCGCTCCTTATCAATGTTTTTTCCAGCGTAGCACAGCAAAAAGGAATATTTAAGATACATGTTATAAAATGTAACAAAATATACGAAAAGTTCTAAAAATTTTATGAAAAATTTAAATAGGTCTGATTCGGACGGCACATACCTTAAAACCGGGCATTTTACAGGCTGGATCTAAGGCTTCCCCGATTAAATCATTCACATTTTGAGCGTCTGCCCAATGGATGGGAACAAAAACGGTATCTTTTCTGATTTGTTCTGATAATTTGCTGCGGACGGTGATGCTTCCCCGCGGCGATTCTATTTTTACCAGTACACGGTCCTCGATATTGTAGGTCGCTGCTGTTTGCGGATGGATTTCCATAAACGATTCAAAATGTCTCGCGGCAAGGGCGGCGCTTTTTCTTGTTTGGACGCCTGTTAAGTAGTGAGACATGACTCTGCCTGTCGTTAAATAAAGCGGATAATCGGCTGTCGGCTTCTCTTTTGGAACAGGCGGTTCGTTTGGAATCACACTTAATGCCGCTTTTTGATCCGGATGAGCAAATGATTCTGTAAACAAGCGCCGAGTTCCGGGATGATCAGATTCCGGACACGGCCAATGAATGCCGCCTTCACGTCTGAGCCTGCCGTATGAGATGCCTGAATAATCGGCAATCCCGCCTCGGCTCGCTTCTCTCAATTCATTAAAAATATCCTCCGCTGACGTATAAGAAAAGTAGCGGCCCTTGCCGAGAGCGGATGCGAGATCACAAATGATCTGCCAATCATGCTTTGCTTCGCCGGGACATGGCCGGCTTGCTTCTCTTAATGTCACGCGTCCTTCTACATTTGTCATGGTGCCTTCATCTTCTAAGTAAGAGGAGGCGGGTAAAATCACATCTGCGTATTTCGCAGTCTCAGAAATAAACAAATCGATTGCAACAAAGAATGTCAGTTTCCTTAAAGCCTTTTTCACGAGATTCGCATTTGGGCTGGAGACAGCAGGATTGGAGCACATGAGGAACAATCCTTTGATGTCGCCGTCGTTGATTTTTTCCATCATTTCATAGGCTGAGACACCTTTTCGCGGCAGATCATCCTGATGGATTCCCCACACTTTCGCAACATGTGCCCGGTGTTGTTCGTTTTCAATAGATCGATAGCCCGGAAGCTGATCGGCTTTTTGGCCATGCTCTCTTGCACCTTGCCCGTTGCCTTGTCCGGTGATCGCCCCGTAACCTGAGTAAGGCTTGCCGATTTTCCCTGTGATCAGCACCATGTTTAAGAAGCCTTTCACAGCCGCTGTTCCATCGGTTTGCTGTTCAATCCCGCGGGCTGTAAACAGCATGCCGGACGTTTCCTTGGCAAACTTTACAGCAGCTTTTCTTATATCCACCAGCGGGACACTCGTCTGTTCGGCGATGTCATTCAGGTCCAACGAGTCAGTATGCTGCTTCAGCTCTTCGAATCCATTTGTTCGTGATTGAATGAAATCCTCGTTTATAAGCTGTTCGTCAATGATGATTTTGACGAGGCCGTTGGCAAGAGCGGCGTCTGTGCCGGGTTTGATTTTCAGATGAAGATCGGCGATTTTTGTTGTCGCTGTTTCACGCGGATCAATGGCAATGATGTAAGCTCCGTTTTCTTTCGCTTTTTCAAAATATGGCATAATCGTAGGCTGGCACTCCGCGATATTGGTGCCGGCCAGAATGATCACACGGGTGTGGGGAATGTCTGATAAGGGATTCGTTAAGCCTCTGTCCGCGCCGAATGTTTGGTTGGCTGCGGTTGCTGCGGCGGACATACAAAGCCTCCCGTTGTAGTCGATGTATTTTGTCTGTAAGCCCACCCGTGCGAATTTCCCTAACAAATACGCCTCTTCATTTGTAATCGAGGCGCTTCCGTATAGCGCCATGGCATCATGGCCGTGTTCTGCTTGGATCATTGTCACTTGGTCTTTCATGTAATTCAATGCTTCTTCCCAGGAAACAGGGATAAACTCGCCGTTTTTCTTCAGCAGAGGGCGGGTGATGCGAGAGGAGTTCAAGGCATGCTGGTGAGCATTCATGCCCTTCATGCATAGCCGACCCTGTGTTGTAGGATTATCAATCCCGATCGCAGTGTATTTTTTGCGCGTGACGATGGTTTGTTCCACGAGCTGCATTTTGCACTGCATGCTGCAAAACGGGCATTGAGTGTCATATGTTTTTTCTGATTGGACGTCTTGCTGTTTATCACGGAAATATCTAAGCAGTCGTTCAGTCAAAATGCCTCATCCTTTCTTATATGCGCCGTCTCTACAGTCGGGTTTTGAATCAGTGACAGATCTGTTTGGAGGCTTTCCAGCAGCTGTGCCCTTAGGTCTTCTTCGAATAGCACTTCTCTGATATGAACGATCCCGAGACGGTCTATCCACTGATGAACAGCTTCTAAGTAATGAGCCGTTTCCCGATAATACTGGATCAGTCCTTTGATCATGCCGGCAGTGCTGTCTTCATTCTCAGTCACGCAAAACAGAGCTCCTGAACGGGCATGAGTTCCCCGGACGCCGCCGATGTAAATGTCCCAGCCAGCTTGTGTCCGAATTGCGCCGACATCTTGCAGGGCGGCATGGGTGCAGTCTGTTTCACATGATAAGCTGATAGAAATGGGAGCGGGTAAGGGAAGCATCTCAAGTTGTCTTTCGATTTGGGCTGCCAGCTGCTGAATCGATCGATTTTGCCCGCATGTACATGCTTTGATGCTTTGCAGCGCGTGTCGGTGTTCATTGGTGTAAACGGGCATTTTCAGGTCTTTTTTTATATTCGGGAGATCCGCAGGCTTGATCCCGGAAAGCTTCAGCCTTTGGCCGTGAGTGATGGATACGTCGGGAATGCTGTATGCCTCAATGATGTTGGCGATGGTTCTTAGCTGCTCCGCGTTTGTCCGTCCGCCGTACATTTGCGGAATCAGGATGCATGCCTCTTCAGTGGCTGGCTCCGGCTGGACAAACCCGGGGTACAGCATTTCCAGATAGTATTGAATCGCAGGAACACAAGTACTGCATCCTTTTTTTGTTTTCCAGTCAAGCTGGTTCATCACTTCTGCCGGATTAGTGAATGGCCTGCGCTGAAGCTCAGCGATGATGTCGTCTTCTGTAAAATCAGTACAGCTGCAAAACGAAGGTGTGCCGGCGGGCTTCGTATATTCGCTGTTGGTCATGTGCCTCAAAAGGTCTTCAACGAGCGGTTTGCATCCTCCGCAGGACCCAGTGGCTTTGGTGCAGTGCTTGACTTCCTCAACAGTTGTTAAGCTATTCGTGTGCACCGCGTCTTCAATCGCGCCTTTCGTCACTGTGTTGCATTGGCAAATCGTTTCACTGGAAGGCATGGATTCAAATAAAGGGCCGCTTGTCTCTGGTTCGATGATCTGCTTTTTGACAATGGAGATGTCTCGTTGTTTAAGCAGGCTGTCGAGAAGCCGCTGCTTGTCACGGGTGTCTCCGAATAAAATAACGCCGGCCAGTTTGTCATCTACAAAAAGCGCTTTTTTATAAACGCCTGCTTGTTCGTCGTAGATTTTGATGCTCGTCGTGCGTTCATCCTCTTGGATCTTTCCTGCTGACCACACATCGATTCCAGCTATTTTTAAAGCCGCAGATGGTGCTGAGCCTTGATATTCCTCACATGGAACGCCGCAAATATGACTGGCGAGAGCTTTTCCCTGCTCATAAAGCGGTGCCACCAATCCGTACACCGTTCCGTTATGTTCGGCGCATTCACCGACGGCGTAGATATTCGGTTCGCTTGTCTGCATGAAGTCATTCACGATGATCCCGCGGTTCACTTTGATTCCAGCGGATACAGCTAATTCAATATTCGGTCTGACGCCGGCCGCCATCACAATCAAGTCTGCTTTTAATGAAGAGCCATCTTTAAAATGGATTCGGTCTGCCTTGGTGGCGCCGGAAATGGAGACGGTGTCTTTCTCCAAAAGAAAGGTTAGGCCTTTTTGTTCCAGCTCTGTTTGCAGCAGCCGCGCCGCTGTTTGATCGAGCTGTTTTTGCATAATGCCGGCGGAGTGGTGAATGACGCTGACATCCATACCGAGATGCTGTAAGCCGACTGCAGCTTCCAGTCCTAATAAGCCGGCTCCGATTACCGCAGCCTTTTGAAAGTGCTGAGTCATCTTCATCAGCGCTTGGCAGTCTTCTATTGTCCGAAATCCATAGACACCTTTTTTGTCTGCCCCGGGGATAGGGAGAATATGAGGGGAGGAACCTGTTGCCACAATGAATTTGTCATAAGACAGGATGCGCTTGCGATCCGTTATGACCTGCTGCTGATCTGTATCAATTTGAATAACCGTTTCGCCTGTGTAAAGCGTGATCCCGTGCTTGTCGTACCAATCCTTGCTGTTCAGTGTAATGTCATCGAGTGACGCTTCACCCTGCAATACAGAGGATAAGAGAATGCGATTGTAATTGGGATGCGGCTCGCTTCCGAAAATGACAATCTCAAACATGTGGCGATTCAGCTTTAATACTTCTTCAATACAGCGGATTCCGGCCATGCCGTTTCCCGCTAACACCAATCTTTGTTTCTTCATGTATCAGACCTCCTTTGGCGAAGCTCGTAAGTTTTCTCCTATTAAAAATTATGTCACAATGCACTGTTAACGCATTAAACGTGTCACAAAAACTTACACATGTCTTTTCCAGAAAATAATGGTCCTATATCCTTGATTCAGAAAATGTAAAATAATGAGGGTCTAGAAAGGGGAATCTTATGAAGCTGTCGGAACTGAAAACTAGCGGTCATCCACTCACGTTGCTCTGTTCCTTTTTATACTTTGATGTCAGTTTTATGATATGGGTTATGCTTGGGGCGCTGGGTGTTTATATTTCTCAGGATTTTGGCCTGTCTCCTTTTGAGAAAGGGCTTGTCGTAGCTGTGCCGATTTTATCTGGATCAGTGTTTCGTATCATTCTTGGTATTTTAACGGACAGAATCGGACCGAAAAAAACGGCAGTGATCGGGATGCTGGTGACGATGATTCCGCTGCTTTGGGGGACATTCGGCGGCCGTTCCCTGACTGAACTGTATGCCATCGGGATTCTGCTTGGCGTGGCGGGGGCAAGCTTTGCTGTAGCGCTGCCTATGGCCAGCCGCTGGTATCCTCCTCATTTGCAGGGACTTGCGATGGGGATTGCTGGAGCGGGGAACAGCGGCACGTTGTTTGCAACCCTGTTTGGCCCTCGTCTGGCAGAGCAGTTCGGCTGGCACATTGTCATGGGAATTGCGCTTATTCCATTATTGATCGTCTTTATTCTTTTTGTATCCATGGCAAAGGATTCTCCTGCACAGCCGTCTCCGCAGCCGCTCAAAAGCTATCTGCATGTGTTCGGGCAAAAGGAAACATGGTTTTTCTGCCTGCTGTACAGCGTCACATTTGGCGGATTTGTCGGGCTCTCAAGCTTTTTATCAATTTTCTTTGTTGATCAATACCAGCTGTCAAAAATTCACGCGGGCGACTTCGTTACATTATGTGTGGCGGCGGGGAGCTTTTTCCGGCCTGTCGGGGGCTTGATTTCGGATCGTGTCGGCGGCACGAAAGTTCTTTCTGTACTGTTTGTCATCGTGGCACTGTGTATGGCCGGAGTCAGCAGCCTGCCATCTCTTTCAATGGTTATTGTTCTATTGTTTGTCGGAATGATGGGGCTCGGAATGGGTAACGGTGCAGTATTCCAGCTCGTGCCGCAGCGTTTTCGCAAAGAAATTGGCATGGTGACGGGAATCGTCGGTGCGGCCGGAGGAATCGGAGGGTTTTTCCTGCCGAACATCTTAGGATCTCTCAAACAGATGACAGGCACATATGCTATCGGTTTTATCACGTTTTCCTGTATCGCGCTGCTGGCGTTTGCACTTGTCCTTGCCGCAGGCTATTACTGGCGGAAAAGCTGGAGCGCGGAAAGCAGCCCGGCGGATGTTTAGGATTTTGACGGACACGCATTTGTGCGTGTCTTTTTTATTTTCTCTTGATTTTCAACAGTGAACCGATCAAAATAAATAGTAATTATTACGATTTGTTAGTGAGAGGAGTTTTCTGAATGAATCAACATACGCTGCTCCCGAAAAAAACGGAGCGTCTTCAATACTTTGGATCGGTCAGTCCGATCAAAGGCGAGAAACCAGTGGAAAAAGAGAAAATGAAGGACCTGCAAAATATCAGGAAGGATTATTTTTTTGACATTCAGCATGTAGGTGTCGCTAATGTGTCCCATCCAGTCACAATCACTTCTGCCATGATGCCTGCCGAGCAAACAACGGCTGCGAACTTTACAATGACTTGTAATTTGCCGAGAAATCAGAAGGGGACTAATATGAGCCGGTTAACAGAGCTGCTGCAAGTCTATCATCAAAACGGCTGGGTTCTCTCATTTTCCTCTCTTCAACAATTTGCGAAAGAGCTTGCAGAAAACATGGACATATCATCTGCCACAGTTGAAGTGAGGTTTCCGTGGTTTTTCGAACGGAAAAGCCCGAAGCTTGAGAAAGCGGGTTTGATGCATGCTGATATATTCATGTCTGTCACCTATCGCAAAGATCAGCCGTTTAAACAGCGTGCCGGCATCTCAGCAAAAGTAACGACTCTGTGCCCTTGCTCCAAGGAAATCAGCGAATACAGTGCCCATAATCAGAGGGGAACGGTCAGCATTTGGGCGGATATTCATCCGGCCGCATCGCTGCCAAGTGATGTTAAAGCTGATTTGCTTCACGCCGCAGAATCAAATGCTTCTGCGAGACTGCATCCGGTATTGAAGCGGCCTGATGAAAAAGCCGTGACAGAAACGGCCTATGAAAATCCGAGGTTTGTTGAGGATCTCGCCCGGCTGATTGCTGCAGATTTGTTTGAGCTTGAATGGGTGTCAGCCTTTGAGATTGAATGCCGCAATGAAGAATCGATCCATCTCCACGATGCCTATGCGAAGCTGTGTTTTTCGAAGGAAGTGGATAAAATATGAAACTCTCATTATTCATTATTGCAGTTCTTATGCCAGCCTGCCTGCTGTCAGCCTGCTCCGATCATGCAGAAGAACACGCAAGTATCAATACAAAGAAAACGGTCGAAAACATAACGGACGTTCGAAAAACAGCAAAAACAAGCATTGATTGGACAAAGCCTTCGGGCGGAGAATACCCGGATATTAAACAGAAGCATGTCTGGATTGATGTGAATGTGAAGGAGCAGAAGGCTTACATCAAGGAAGGAAGCAACACCATCTATACAATGATGATCTCTTCTGGTCTTGATCAAACAAAAGATGATGCTACGCCAAAGGGCACCTTTTATGTAGAGCCTGAACGGGGAGAATGGTTTTTCTCCGAAGGATACCAGGAAGGCGCAGAATACTGGGTATCATGGAAAAATCACGGTGAATTTCTATTTCATAGTGTGCCAATGACTAAGGATCAAAAAGTCATCAAAACGGAAGCAGAAAAACTAGGAACGAAAGCATCTCACGGATGTATCAGGCTGACCATTCCAGATGCGAAATGGGTATATGAAAATATCCCTGAACATACAAAAGTGGTGATCAGCTGAATTGAAAACCGTTGACAAAAAGGAAAAAAGACCATACAATTTAAATCGTAACAATTACGTTTTGTGAGAAATGGCTTATCATTGGCTGTATCTGTGAAAAGCGGAAAGGCTAAGGATCTTGCTGTCATTGATCCCCATGAAGCGTCTCTTGAAAACTGGAAACGAAACCCAAGCTACTTTCTGATGAGATATTTGCGCTTTCCATCGGTTCAGCAACGCAAGTGGAGCAATTGCCTTATGCAAGCTGCGGTTTTCCGATTGTAGGCAAGTATTTGCGATGGGGAAAAGGATTAAACGCGGTTGGAGCCTTTACTGATTTATAAATCGGGCGGCAGCGAGAAATGAGCGCGAAAAGCTGCTCTACACCATTGTACATACGGCGAAGTATTCAATTTAAATCGTAATCATTCTATTTTAATGGAGGCATTATTATGAAAAAAATTCCGGTTACCGTACTGAGCGGTTATCTCGGTGCGGGAAAAACAACATTGTTGAACAGCATTCTGCAAAATCGCGAAGGCTTGAAAATAGCGGTTATCGTAAACGATATGAGCGAGGTGAACATTGACGCGGGTTTGGTTAAGCAGGAAGGGGGCCTTTCCAGAACAGATGAAAAGCTTGTGGAAATGTCAAACGGCTGCATTTGCTGCACGCTTCGCGAAGACTTATTAATAGAAGTTGAGAAGCTGGCAAAAGACGGACGGTTTGATTATATCGTCATCGAATCGACCGGAATCAGCGAACCGATCCCGGTGGCCCAGACTTTCTCTTATATCGATGAAGAGATGGGAATCGATCTTACAAAATTCTGTCAGCTGGATACGATGGTGACAGTGGTTGATGCCAACCGTTTTTGGCATGATTATCAGTCAGGCGAAAGCCTTCTGGACCGCAAAGAAGCATTGGGGGAAGAGGATGAAAGAGAAATCGCCGACCTCTTGATCGATCAAATTGAGTTTTGCGATGTACTGATCTTAAATAAATGTGATTTGGTCAGCGAGCAAGAGCTCGAACAGCTTCAAAACGTTCTTCGTAAACTGCAGCCAAGAGCCAGGTTCATTCGTTCCGTCAAAGGAAATGTAAAACCGCAGGAGATTTTGCATACAGGATTATTTAACTTCGAGGAAGCGAGCGGATCGGCCGGCTGGATTCAAGAGCTGACGGCAGGCCATGCGGAACACACCCCGGAAACAGAAGAATACGGTATCTCTTCATTTGTATATAAGAGACGTTTGCCGTTTCATTCTACACGGTTTTATCAATGGATGGATCAAATGCCAAAGAACGTGGTTCGTGCCAAAGGAATCGTCTGGTGCGCATCTCATAACAACCTCGCTTTGCTGATGTCGCAAGCAGGTCCTTCGGTTACGATTGAGCCTGTATCTTATTGGGTGGCGGCGCTGCCGAAGCTTGAGCAGGAGCAAGTCAAACAGCAGGAGCCGGAAATCCTGGAGGAGTGGGACCCGGAGTTCGGCGACCGCCTAACGCAGCTAGTTTTTATCGGAACTGACCTGGATGAAGAAACGATCACGAAAGAGCTTGATCAATGCCTGCTGACTGAGTATGAATTTGATTCCGACTGGTCGCTGTTTGAGGACCCGTTTAAATGGAAGCTGAATCAATAAAAAAAAAGCCGTCCCCTGGGGGAGCGGCTTTTTTTAATGAAACGTTTGTTTAAACATAATGAGCGTATTTTTTCTCAAGGATATTCTGAAAGACCGCGGCAATGGAGCAGATGGCCCAATAAATGAGAGCGGTCAGAATATACATGGTCATATAATCAAACTCTCTGCCCCCGATGATTTTCGCATGCTGGAGCAATTCCGGCACTGTAATCATCGCAGCGAGAGAGGACGCCTTGATTAAGTCGAGCAATACATTGGCAAGCGGAGGCAGCGCAATACGTATCGATTGCGGCAAAATGATGCCCCTCATCGTCTGCCAATAGGAAAGACCCAGCGAGGATGCGGCTTCCCACTGCCCTTTTTCGACGGATGAAATGGCTGAACGGTTAATTTCCGCAATGTAGGCGGCGCTGTTTAGGCTAAACCCGATTAAAGCAGCCGTGACAGCGGAAAATTCAATGCCGATATAAGGAAACCCGAAATAAAGGATAAACAAAATCACCAAAATCGGAACGCCCCGCATAAATGAGATATAGAGCTTCGCCGGCCATCTTAACAAAGCAAGTTTAGACATTCTGGCGAGTGATATAAACAGGCCGATCACAGTTCCCGCAAACATGCTTACAAAAGAGATGAGCAGTGTATACCCAATGCCTTTTATGACATAAGGGAACGATTCAATAGCCAGCTTCGTGTTGAAAATATATTCCCATTGAATGCTACTAATCATGGCGTCCGATTACAAATCAACGTCCTGAACGTCGGCATCAATTTTTTTTGATACATCTGCTTTATTGAAGAATTGTTTCGACAGTTTAGTCAAAGAGCCATCCTTGCTCATCTCTTTCAATGCTTCGTTCATCTTTTGCTGAAGTGCCGCATTGCTTTTTTTCATGACAAGGGCCTGTTTGTTCGGCATGTACTTGATGTCAGGATGAATTGTAATGTTGAGATCCGGGAATGCCGCGAGCGCAAGTGTCTGCAGGTAATAGTCGTTTAAAATGACGTCAGTGCGTCCGTTGGCAACATCTTTTAAATATTGCTCATTCGTCGCATTATCATAAATCACTTCTTTGGCGCCGTATTTTCTCGCGACATCCATGTAGACGGTGGTAGCAGCGCCAGCCGCTTTCTTCCCTTTTAAATCCTTAAGCGTTTTAATCCCTGATAAATCGTCTTTACGGACGATTGCTGTGCCGTATGAATATTTATATGGAGTAGAAAATGCGAACTTCTTCTCGCGGTCCTTCGTGACATCGATGTCATTTGCGGCTGCGTCAACCTGTCCGCTGTTCACCGCTGTCAGCATCCCGTCAATGCCCATCTCCTTGAACTCAACCTTCAGCCCCAAGCGTTTTGCCGCTTCACGAACAACTTCAACCTCGTAGCCCGTCAGCTTATCGGAGCCTGAGTCAGTATCGTGATAAGAAGTGGGATAGAGCGTGCCTGATGTAGCGACTACGATTTTCCCTTTGTCCTTGATTTGCTCCCAGCCTGTATCCTTGGAATCGGATTCATTTTTGCCGGAACAGGCTGCCAATATAAGAAAGAAAGCCATTGTGAAACTGAATATAACGGCTTTGGAATGCATGAATGATTTCACCTATAGTTCCCCCAATCTGTTAATCAACTAAAAAGATAGCATTGAACATAAGGGGTTGCAATATGTTGATGACGTTTTCAAAAAGTTCGAATTGTGTATACAAAAGGCATGGGTGGGTGTTTAAAAGCGTCTATGAAGGGAAGAGGTGATGAAAAAAGGAGTTGTCCAAGGATGAATGCCAGGCGTACCAAGGAAACGCATGTGAAAGTGAAGGATGCAGCAGACCCGTCACTCATCTATGCCAATACCGGAAGAAATGGTCAAGAGGCATGAAACCGATCTTCAGAATAAATTTAAGTTTTGCTGATGCCCCTAAGGCATATGATATATTCGATGAGAAAGAAAATGGAAACATTTAAACCATAATGGGGGAGTCAAATGAATATTTACAAACCAGCCTGATTTTGGATCAGACTTGGAGCTGCATTGTTAGACTACATTATAGTCTCCGTGCCTCTTTTGCTGATCTATTGGCTGATTACAGGAAAAGACCCGAACGACAGCATGTTCATCAGTTTGGTTGTTCTGCTGTACTCTATTTTGCTGCCAGTGTTTTGGCGCGGTTATCTTATCGGAAAAAGGATATGCGGAATCAGAATCGTAAAAAAAGACGGATCACAGGTCAGCCTGTTAACAATGTTTTTACGGGTTATTGTAGCCGGCCTGGTTTACGGTATAACCTTCGGACTCGGCTTGATCGCCAGCCTGATTCTGATTCTGATTGCCGTACGAGAAGACAAACGGACCCTGCATGATTTAATCGCGGGAACATATGTCACTTATGCGACACCAGGTGAAGAAGAACTTAATGCTGACGAAGAGATTAGAAAGAGCGAATAATGGTTCGCTCTTTTTATTTTTATGCATAAAAAATACAAGGCAGCAAACCATATGAAAAATAGGATTGGAGGAATAAACTGGATGAAACGAATAACCATCAACATCATCACAATGTTCATTGCAGCGGCTGTCATTTCTCTGACCGGTACAGCTGAGGCCGCTGAAAAACAGCAGCAGCCTCCCGCAAATGTTACACTGACAGATCAGCAAAAGAAAGAGATTGAACAACTGGAAGCAGAGATTCTTAAAAAGCGCAAAGACGTGATCTCAAAGTATGTACAATACGGTATCCTGCCTAAAGAAAGAGGAGAACACATCAAAAATCACTTGGACAAACACTTTGAAATGATGAAACAAAACGGCTTTGTTCCAAAGCACCATCCTCATCCGCATAAATTTGAAAAAAGACATTAAGATGGTAAGCATCCAATGGGAATTGGGTGCTTTTGCGTTATTTACAGGTAGACAATATTAGCTGAGCTGTTCCGCGACTAACATCGAGTTGATATGAAACGCGTTTCATAGCCTATGATAGGTTTATCAATAATTCAGGAGTGATAAACACTATGATCCACCAGCATCCAGAATCTTTTCCGAAACATTTTTTGTGGGGCTCTGCTTCTGCAGCGTACCAGATTGAAGGCGCTTGGAATGAAGATGGCAAGGGCCCCTCTGTTTGGGATGTGTTTACGAAAATACCGGGCAAAACGTTTAAAGGAACCAATGGCGACATTGCGGTTGACCATTATCACCGATTTAAAGAAGATGTCGCTCTGATGGCTGAGATGGGGTTAAAAGCATATCGATTTTCCGTCAGCTGGCCACGGGTTTTTCCAAAAGGAAAAGGAGAGATCAATGAAGCAGGTCTAGCGTTTTACGATAGTCTGATTGATGAATTGCTTTCTCATCACATCGAGCCGGTTCTGACTTTATATCACTGGGATTTGCCTCAAGCGCTTATGGACGAATACGGCGGGTTTGAATCCAGAAACATCATAAAGGATTTTAATCACTACTGTATTACTCTTTATAAACGTTTTGGAGACAGGGTGAAATATTGGGTTACGTTAAATGAACAGAACTACAATTTTAATCACGGATTTATTACAGCCATGCATCCGCCTGGAGTGAAAGACAGAAAACGATTTTACGAAGCAAACCATATTGCGTTTCTGGCTAATGCAAAAGCCATCGAATCATTTAGAGAATATGTGCCTGAAGGCAAAATAGGTCCTAGCTTTGCTTATTCTCCGGCTTATCCTTTATCAAGCCATCCAGAGGATATACTGGCATTTGAAAACGCCGAAGAATTTATGAACAATTGGTGGCTTGACATGTATTGCTGGGGAACCTACCCGCAAATTCCATTCCGCTACTTGGAAAAACAGGGATGGGCGCCAACAATCGAAGCAGGAGATATGGAGCTGCTTGCCAAAGGGAAGCCTGATTTTGTAGGTGTCAATTATTATCAGACAATCACCTATGAACGAAATCCGCTTGATGGTGTGTCTGAAGGGAAAATGAATACGACAGGCCAAAAGGGAGCCAATCAGGAGACGGGGATACCCGGAGTGTTCAAAACGAAAAAAAATCCGCATCTGACAACGAGCAACTGGGATTGGACAATTGACCCAATTGGGCTGCGTATCGGTCTTCGCCGAATTACAAGCCGCTATCAGCTTCCAGTGTTTATAACAGAGAACGGTTTGGGTGAATTTGATAAAGTTGAGAACGGCACTGTACAGGATGATTATCGAATTGATTATTTACGTTCGCATCTTGAGCAATGCAGACAAGCCATCAGTGACGGTGTCGATTTAATCGGCTATTGCAGCTGGTCGTTTACTGACCTGTTAAGCTGGCTGAACGGCTACCAAAAAAGATACGGATTTGTATATGTCAATCGTGATGAAGAAAGCACATGCGATTTAAAACGCTTGAAGAAAAAAAGCTTTTATTGGTATCAAGGTGTCATCAAGACGAACGGAGAAAGTTTATAAAGAGTCCCTGAGAGTTATTCTCTCAGGGGTTTTTCATTACACAGAAACAGCATCAATAATATAAGTGTCGGCGTGCAAATCTGACATTTCAGCCGGCACAGTCCAGCATGTCAATTGATAGTCTCCTTTAGGGAGATCAAAGGACAGTCTTTTAGACATGATGCTTTCAATATGAATTCCGTTTTCTGTGACATGAAAAGGAACAGTCACTTTTGTTTCGTAGGAGCTTACTGTTTCTGAACTGTTCAGGCGCAAAAGAATAAAGGCCTTTGTATTTCGCTGTGCCTCAAAGGAAATGGCTCCGTCTGCCGCAGCATATCCTTTTTTAATCGTTTCGTCAGTCCAATCCATTACAGGAGGTGTAGAATCCTTTTGAAATACAGTAAATTGATGATATGAAATCGAAAGTTCTTGCGGCTTCCATGATTTGATCAATGTGCTGTTCCTCCTCTATGTACTGTTTACTGAATTGTGAATAAAACCTTTGTGCCGTCTGGGTAATCGGTAAGCTGATGCCCGACCCAAGAGCCTGCTCCGCGGTTGTCAGCGGGAGAAATGTATTCTACAGAAGCTCCCTCACCGCCTTCTTTGCACATGGCCATTGGCCATTCATCTCTGTCATATCCCTTTTTGGAAGGTACGTCCTTTAATGATTGCTCGCGGCGTTCCTCAGCTCCGTCTCTGTCGATAGTGCACACCTCTGAGTGCCCCTCATTTATCGCATCCTTAATATGCTTGGCAGTTTCGGGATACCGGTCAGATGGGAAGGCGATTGTTTCATCATATTCTTTCGTTTGAGACGTTTTTTGATCAGCTGAGAAAAAGTCTCCTTTTATCAGACCGACAGCTGCAGCTGCTATGATGACGATGACGAGAAGTATCGTTTTTATGATGTCCGTCGTGATGTTCACCTCCCGCTTTTAAAACTGACACAAGAGTAATCCAGAAAGCATTTGGTGTAAAGGTTTAAATTTTATGTTTTACGCTCAGTTTATTGCAGAAATCGTAATTTTAGCAGATCGAAATATTTGTTTTCAGCAAAATACGATTGCCAATTTACAATAATGAGTAAGTCATCAGCCGTTTTCGGCTTGATTAATCATTTTAAATTGGCTTATGATACCGGTAAGCTCCTCAGCTAATTGAGAAAGTGTTTCAGAAGCTGCGGTAATCTCCTCCATTGCAGCAAATTGCTCCTCTGTTAATGCAGCCGCTTGCCGGGTATTTTTAGTAGATTCTTTAATGTCGGCCGTATTGGCTGCAAAGGAATCATTTATATGATGTGCACTGGCTGAAATGTTTGTTACAGATGCTGATAAATCACTAATCTCGGCGCTGATTTCACCTGTTGCAGCTGCAATTTCCTTAAATGCATCTCTGGTGCGCTGGATCATGGTGACTCCTTCTGCAGTTTCTGTTTTCACATGCTCAACAGATCTTGCAGACCGGTTCATATCCTTTTGTATTTCTATGATCAGTTTTGAAATCTGCCCTGCAGACTGTTGAGACTCTTCTGCTAATTTCCGTACTTCATCAGCAACAACAGCAAAGCCTTTTCCTTGTTCACCGGCTCTGGCAGCTTCAATCGCTGCATTCAGCGCAAGCAGGTTTGTCTGATCGGCAATTTGGGTGATGACCGATAAAATTTGCTCAATTTGTTTAGAGCGGCCGTCTAACTGGTGTATGATTTCTCCGCTTTTCTGAATTGACTGGTGAATCGCATCCATTTGCGCCTGTACATTTGCAATTTCCTTTTGCCCAATGTCTGCTTTTGATTGAGCGAGCTGCCCTTTGTCAGCGATAGCGGCAGTATTTGCAGAAATATCCCGGATGTCTGCTGAAGCTTGTTTTAATGAGCTTTCACTGTTTTCAATTCGGGCGATCTGATCTTGGGCTCCATTTGCAATCTGCTGTACAGCTTCTGTGATCTTTTCTGAAGCTTGATTTGTTTCCTCTGCTCCGGCTGAGAGCTGCTGAGAGGCTGACGCAAGCTGAAGGGCTGATTGTTGTACGGTTTGTATGGTATCGTTCAGCTTCATTCTCATCTTATTATAATAGTTGCTTAGTTCTGATAGCTCGTCACCGGTTTTGTCTGACACCTCTATTGTCATATCTCCGTTTCCGGCACTTTCAAAGGCGCTTTTTAAAGAGTTCAGCCGCTTGTTGATTTTTCTGGTGAAAACCAAGACAAGGATGACTGATACCATAATGACGATAACAAGAACGATAGCGAATTGAGTGAAAAGTGATTGTGTAAGTGATGCTAAAATACTTTGATTAGCTCCGGTATACAGCATGCCGATGATGTTCCCATTTTGATCTTTTAACGGCATGTATGCAGTCTGATAAGAAGAACCTGCTACATCTGCTTGTCCATAAAAACGCTTTCCTTTCTTTAAAACAGCGGCAATAACTTCAGAAGAAGCCTGGGTGCCGACAGCTCTTTCGCCATTCTTCATGACATTGGTTGCAACACGAGTATCGCCTTGGAAAATGGTAATGGTATCACCTGTTTTTTCACCAAGCAGATCAACAATATCTTCATTTCCATTGATTTGTGTTTGCCCTTTATAGAGCTTATTGTTTTTCACCTGCCAGTCGCCTGACATGACATCATCAATATAAGTGCTGCTTAAAGCGAGATCACCTTTCGCTTTTTCAGTTGCCATTTGTTTCATGCTTTCTGTAATTTCTTTAAGCATCACAGTGCCAACTGATGCCGAAAACAAAAGAATCACCACGAAAACGAGGCAAAGAATTTTAGTTCCTAGCTTCATCTTAAATCGTTTTATCAACATAATTCCTCCTTTTATGATTTATAGGTCATATTACTTATCGGGTTTTTAGGTTTAAAGTTTTATTTTTAAAAAAATAAAACCGGCCTGATTTTCAGGCCGGTTGTGTGATGCTATTCAAGGTTTGCGTGGTGAGTGAACATAGTTTCAGAATCGAGTCCTTTTTTCTCCATGAGTTTTAAAATCACTGCATCATAGAAGAGCAGCAAAGTTTGTTCAAATAATGATCCCATTGGCTGAATGGTTTTATAGCTTCCGTTTGACTGGTCTTTAGGAGAACCAGGCATTCTGATGATGAGGTCCGCTTGTTTTCCTATGCTTGATTCCGGATTGATGGTTAAAGCGGCAACAATTCCGTGTAAGCTTTTTGCTTTTGCTGCGGTATGAATCAAGCTTTTTGTCTCACCTGATCCTGAGCCGATAATAACTAGATCTCCTTCGCGGAGCGGCGGAGTGAGAATCTCACCGACAATATGGGCGTTGAAGCCCATGTGCATCAATCTCATTGCGAAGGATTTTGCCATCAGGCCAGAACGACCTGCGCCCGCAGTGAAAATTTGATTGGACGAAAGAATGTGATCGGCAAGCTGGTCAGCTTCTTTATCAGAAATATAAGCCGCTGAACGGTGTAACTCATTGAGAATTTCCGTTACGTATTCAGTCGTTTTCATCTGATTTATCCTTGGGCAATAAGCTGCTTCATTTTTGAAGCTGTTTCTGCCTTATCAGCTGCGCTTGTAATTCCGCCCCCAACAATGACAAGGTCAGGCTTTTGCTGGATCACTTCTGGCAATGTATCAAGTTTGATGCCCCCCGCGATTGCGGTTTTTGCGTTTTTTACGGTATTTTTGATTGTCGTTAATTCTTCGAAAGAGTTTTTACCCTCTGCTTGAAGATCATAGCCAGTGTGGACGCAGATGTAGTCAACACCGAGTGCGTCAATTTCTTTCGCACGGGATTCGATATCTTTCACGTTAATCATGTCCACTAAGATTTTCTTCTTTTGTTTTTTGGCTTCTTCTACTGCGCCTTTAATCGTTGCATCGTCTGTAGCACCTAAAACGGTGATGATGTCAGCGCCTGCTTCCGACGCTTTCATAATTTCGTAGCCTCCGGCATCCATGATTTTCAGGTCTGCAAGAACCTTCAATTGAGGAAATGCTTCTTTTATTTCTTTAACGGCTCTTAGGCCTTCATTAATGACGACCGGTGTTCCGATTTCAACTACGTCGATGTATTGTTCTACCTCTTTGACTAGCTCAATGGCTTCTGGGATGTTGACGAGGTCTAATGCAAGCTGTATTTCCATTGTTGATCCACTCCCTTTTTCGAATTATTGTTCATTCTATAGGTTCCCTCTTTTGTTGAGAAGTAGGCACTTTAAAGTCAACAAGTTACTTGGAGGATACTGTGAGGAGAGGCAATCAGATTTCTTTCGCTTAATTTTATGAGTGAGTATAATGAAAAAAGAGTCTGCAAAAAAGTAAGTAAGTGATGATACGTATCTAACATACAAAAAGGTTACTAAGGGGGGATTCTATTGAGCCGGATGGACGACAAAAGGTTTAATTGTGAGAAGGAATTAACGCTTGCAGTGATTGGCGGTAAATGGAAAATGCTCATTTTGTGGCATTTAGGAAAAGAAGGCACAAAACGGTTCAATGAATTAAAAACATTGATTCCTGATATTACGCAGAAGATCCTCGTGAATCAGCTGAGAGAGCTTGAGCAGGATATGATTGTTCACAGGGAAGTGTATCCGGTTGTCCCGCCGAAGGTTGAATATTCTCTGACCCCGCACGGAGAAAGCCTCATGCCTATTCTTGAAGCCATGTATGAGTGGGGGAAAGGCTATATGGAATTGATTGATATCGACAAAAATATCATGAAAGAATCGTTGTAAGACGCTCTTCGCAAGGGTGTCTTTTTTTTGCCTTTTTTTCGGTTTTTGCGCGGTACACATAGTCATGTAAAGATTGTAAATTGCAGTCAGCAATAAAAAAAGATTAAACGCAGGAGTTTGGTTTAAAAATTTTTATTTTTCTGTAAATAATGTTTAGTGGAAATGATTGCGGCATCCCGCAAAAATATCCCTGTAAATAATCTGGAATCTTTCGGCATCCCGCATGAAACTTTTCACCCATTTTTCGGTGATAAAAACATTTTTTTCATTTAAAGTGAACGGTAGTAAGATAAAAAATATTGAAAACAATGAATAAATAGCCAAAATTGTTTCCTATTAGGATAGGGGATCTTGCGGTCTTTATCCGCTTATGTTAAACGCCGCAATGCTGACTGACGGCTGCCCGTTTTAATAGCGGCAATCTGTTTTTTTGTTTGGAAGCATTGCTTTTTAAGTGTAGTACTTTGGGCTATTTCGGCTGTTAGTTCATAAGCATTAAAAGCTGATATGGATAAGAAAGAGAAAATGCGTTGCACATGTTCACTGCTTATAAAGATTAGGGGAGGTATGACAATATGGAAATAACTTTTTACCCTTTAACGGATGCACAAAAACGAATTTGGTACACAGAAAAATTTTATCCTCACACGAGCATTTCAAATCTTGCGGGGATTGGTAAGCTGGTTTCAGCTGATGCGATTGATTATGTGCTTGTTGAGCAGGCGATTCAAGAGTTTATTCGCAGAAATGACGCCATGCGCCTTCGGTTGCGGCTAGATAAAAACGGGGAGCCTGTTCAATATATTAGCGAGTATCGGCCTGTTGATATAAAACATACTGACACTACTGAAGATCCGAATGCGATAGAGTTTATTTCACAATGGAGCCGGGAGGAAACGAAGAAACCGTTGCCGTTGTACGATTGTGATTTGTTCCGTTTTTCCTTGTTCACCATAAAGGAAAATGAAGTGTGGTTTTACGCAAATGTTCATCACGTGATTTCTGATGGTATCTCCATGAATATTCTCGGAAATGCGATCATGCACATTTATTTAGAATTAGCCAGCGGCTCAGAGACAAAAGAAGGAATCTCGCATTCATTTATCGATCATGTTTTATCTGAACAGGACTATGCTCAATCGAAGCGGTTTGAAAAGGACAAGGCGTTTTGGAACAAACAATTTGAATCGGTGCCTGAACTTGTTTCCTTGAAACGGAATGCTTCCGCAGGAGGAAGTTTAGATGCTGAGAGGTTCTCTAAAGATGTGCCTGAAGCGCTTCATCAGCAGATTCTGTCGTTTTGTGAGGCGAATAAAGTCAGTGTTCTTTCGGTATTTCAATCGTTGCTCGCCGCCTATTTATACAGGGTCAGCGGCCAGAATGATGTTGTGACGGGAACCTTTATGGGCAACCGGACAAATGCGAAAGAGAAGCAGATGCTTGGCATGTTTGTTTCTACGGTTCCGCTTCGGACAAACATTGACGGCGGGCAGGCGTTTTTAGAATTTGTCAAAGACCGGATGAAGGATCTCATGAAGACGCTTCGCCACCAAAAGTACCCGTATAATCTCCTGATCAACGATTTGCGTGAAACAAAGAGCTCTCTGACCAAGCTGTTTACTGTTTCTCTTGAATATCAGGTGATGCAGTGGCAAAAAGAAGAGGACCTTGCCTTTTTGACTGAGCCGATTTTCAGCGGCAGCGGATTAAATGATGTCTCGATCCATGTAAAGGATCGATGGGATACTGGGAAACTCACCATAGATTTTGATTACCGCACTGATTTATTTTCACGTGAAGAAATCAACATTATTTGTGAGCGCATGATTACAATGCTGGAGGACGCGTTAACGCATCCAGAACATACAATTGATGAATTAACGATGATTTCTGATGCGGAGAAAGAGAAGCTGCTTGCGAGGGCCGGCGGTAAATCTGTGAGCTACCGTAAGGACATGACGATCCCGGAACTGTTCCAAGAAAAGGCTGAGCAGCTTTCAGATTATCCAGCGGTTGTATTTGAAGATCGCACATTGTCCTATCGAACGTTACATGAACAATCTGCACGCATCGCCAATGTGCTGAAACAGAAGGGGGTTGGCCCGGACAGTCCTGTCGCGGTTTTGATTGAACGTTCTGAACGGATGATTACAGCTATCATGGGGATTTTACAAGCCGGCGGAGCCTATGTACCGATTGATCCGGGTTTTCCTGCTGAGCGCATTCAATATATTTTGGAGGACTGCGGGGCGGACTTCATCCTGACTGAATCGAAGGTTGCGGCGCCTGAAGCCGATGCTGAGCTGATTGACTTAGATCAAGCGATTGCGGAAGGTGCAGAAGAAAGCCTGAATGCAGATGTGAACGCACGGAACCTTGCCTACATTATTTACACATCGGGAACAACCGGACGCCCGAAAGGCGTTATGATCGAGCATCGCCAGGTTCATCATTTGGTTGAATCTCTGCAGCAGACGATTTATCAAAGCGGCAGCCAAACCCTGCGGATGGCATTGCTTGCGCCGTTCCACTTCGATGCGTCAGTGAAGCAGATCTTCGCGTCGCTTCTTTTGGGACAAACCCTTTATATCGTACCGAAGAAAACAGTGACGAACGGGGCCGCCCTTGCTGCATATTATCGGAAGAACAGCATTGAGGCGACGGACGGAACACCGGCTCATTTGCAAATGCTGGCAGCAGCAGGCGATTTTGAAGGCCTAAAACTGAAACATATGCTGATCGGAGGAGAAGGCCTGTCATCTGTTGTTGCGGACAAGTTGCTGAAGCTGTTTAAAGAAGCCGGCACAGCGCCGCTTTTGACCAATGTGTACGGGCCGACGGAAACGTGCGTTGACGCGTCTGTTCATCCGGTTATCCCGGAGAGTGCAGTTCAATCAGCGTATGTGCCGATCGGGAAAGCGCTGGGGAATAACCGCTTATATATTTTGGATCAAAAAGGCCGGCTGCAGCCTGAAGGTGTGGCTGGCGAGCTTTATATCGCGGGAGACGGTGTGGGCCGAGGCTATTTACATTTGCCTGAATTAACGGAAGAGAAGTTTTTACAAGATCCATTCGTGCCGGGCGATCGCATGTACCGGACCGGAGACGTGGTGCGCTGGCTTCCAGATGGAACAATCGAATATTTAGGCAGAGAGGATGACCAGGTCAAAGTCCGCGGATACCGGATTGAGCTTGGGGAAATTGAAGCCGTGATTCAGCAGGCGCCAGACGTTGCAAAAGCCGTTGTTTTGGCACGCCCTGACGAACAGGGAAATCTTGAGGTTTGCGCATATGTTATGCAGAAGCCTGGAAGCGAATTTGTGCCAGCCGGCTTGAGGGAGCATGCGGCCAGACAGCTTCCTGACTATATGGTGCCGGCTTACTTTACAGAAGTGACAGAAATTCCGCTTACGCCAAGCGGCAAAGTCGACCGCCGCAAGCTGTTTGCACTAGAGGTGAAGGCTGTCAGCGGCACTGCCTATACAGCGCCGCGAAATGAGACTGAAAAAGCAATCGCAGCCATTTGGCAGGACGTGCTGAACGTTGAGAAGGCGGGGATCTTTGACAATTTCTTTGAAACGGGCGGGCATTCATTGAAAGCCATGACCCTTTTAACAAAGATTCATAAGCAAACAGGCGTCGAGATTCCGCTTCAATATTTGTTTGAGCATCCGACGATTGCGGCTCTTGCAGAGGAAGCTGATTACAGAGAAAGCCGGGCATTTTCAGTGATTGAACCTGCTGAAAAACAGGAACATTATCCGCTTTCTCTGGCACAGCAGCGAACATATATCGTCACCCAGTTCGAGGATGCGGGAGTCGGCTACAACATGCCGGCGGCAGCAATTCTAGAAGGGCCTTTAGATATTCAAAAGCTGGAGCGCGCATTTCGGGGGTTAATCCGACGCCACGAGTCGTTGAGAACATCATTTGTTCTTGAAAACAGCACGCCGAGACAGAAAATTCACGATAGCGTTGATTTCAACATCGAAATGATTGAAAGAGGCGGCCGCTCAGATGAGGCAATTATGGCTTCATTCGTTCGGAAATTTGATTTGGCGAAAGCGCCGCTGTTCAGAATCGGTTTGCTGGAGCTTGAAGAGAACCGTCATATGCTGCTGTTTGACATGCACCATTTGATTTCTGACGGTGTATCCATTGGCATTATGCTGGAGGAGTTAGCACGCATTTATAAAGGCGAACAGCTTCCTGAGCTTCGTCTTCAGTATAAGGACTACGCTGTATGGCAAAGCAGACAGGCTGCTGAAGGATACAAGAAGGACCAGGCTTATTGGAAGGAAGTCTTTGCAGGCGAGCTCCCGGTGCTTCAGCTTCTGTCCGATTACCCAAGACCGTCTGTTCAGAGCTTTGAAGGGGATCGGGTGTCAATCAAGCTGGATGCGGGGATAAAGGATCGCCTCAATCGTTTGGCTGAACAAAACGGCGCCACTTTGTATATGGTGATGCTGTCCGCTTACTATACGCTTTTGTCAAAGTATACGGGACAGGATGACATCATTGTCGGGACGCCGTCAGCCGGCAGAAATCACTCCGATACAGAGGGCATTATCGGGATGTTCGTCAATACGCTTGCGATTCGCAGTGAGGTGAAGCAGGATGAGACGTTTACCCAATTGATCTCGCGTGTTCGTAAACAGGTGCTGGATGCCTTTTCTCATCAGGACTATCCGTTTGAGTGGCTTGTTGAAGACTTGAATATCCCGCGTGATGTAAGCAGGCATCCGCTGTTTGACACGATGTTCAGCCTTCAAAACGCGACAGAGGGCATTCCGGCTGTCGGCGATCTGTCCTTGTCTGTTCATGAGACCAATTTCAAGATTGCCAAATTTGATTTGACGGTGCAGGCGAGAGAAATTGATGAAGGCATTGAGCTTGATTTGGATTACAGCACGAAGCTGTTTAAACAAAGCACGGCAAACAGGCTGCTTACGCATTTTGCGCGTTTGCTTGAAGATGCTGCGGCTGATCCGGAGAAGCGGATTTCCGAGTATAAGCTTCTTTCTGAAGAGGAGGCTGCTTCGCAAATTCAGCAGTTTAACCCGGGCAGAACACCTTATCCGAAAGACAAAACAATTGTTCAGCTGTTTGAGGAGCAAGCGGCGAAAACACCAGACCATCCGGCGCTTCAATATAAAGGTGAATCACTCACTTATCGTGAACTGAATGAACGGGCCAATCGTTTAGCCCGCGGCATTCTTTCTCTTGGAGCTGGCGAAGGCAGAACTGCGGCTGTCTTATGCGAGCGGTCAATGGATATGATTGTGTCGATCTTGGCAGTATTAAAATCAGGTTCGGCTTATGTTCCGATTGATCCGGAACATCCGATTCAGCGGATGCAGCATTTCTTCCGTGACAGCGGAGCAAAGGTGCTTCTCACTCAGAGGAAATTAAAGGCTTTGGCGGAAGAAGCGGAATTTAAGGGCGTTATCGTGCTAGCCGATGAGGAAGAAAGCTATCATGCCGATGCGCGCAATCTCGCACTGCCTCTTGATTCTGAAGCAATGGCAAACCTGACGTATACCTCTGGAACGACTGGAACACCTAAGGGGAATATCGTGACACATGCCAATATTCTCCGCACGGTGAAGGAAACGAATTATCTCAGCATTACAGAACAGGATACGATTCTCGGTCTTTCCAATTACGTGTTTGACGCGTTTATGTTCGATATGTTCGGCTCTTTGTTAAACGGAGCCAAGCTGGTGCTGATACCGAAGGAAACCGTTTTGGACATGGCTCGCCTGTCCCGCGTCATTGAACGGGAGAACATCAGCATTCTCATGATTACAACCGCTTTGTTCCACTTGCTTGTGGACTTGAATCCGGCGTGCTTGTCAACGCTTCGCAAGATTATGTTTGGCGGGGAACGGGCTTCGGTTGAGCATGTCAGAAAAGCTTTGCAAACGGTTGGAAAGGGCAAGCTCCTTCACATGTATGGGCCGTCTGAAAGCACGGTTTTCGCGACGTATCATCCGGTTGATGAATTGGAGGAGCTCACGCTGTCTGTTCCGATTGGAAAACCGGTCAGCAATACGGAAGTATACATTCTTGACCGTACGGGACACGTGCAGCCTGCCGGGATTGCCGGAGAGCTTTGCGTCAGCGGCGAAGGACTCGTGAAAGGCTATTACAACCGTCCAGAACTGACTGAGGAGAAATTTGTTCCTCATCCGTTTACATCTGGCGAACGCATGTATAAAACGGGAGACCTTGCGAGATGGCTGCCGAATGGCGACATCGAATTTATCGGGCGAATCGACCATCAGGTGAAGATTCGCGGACAGCGCATCGAGCTTGGAGAAATCGAACATCAGCTGCAAACCCATGATCGTGTTCAGGAAAGTGTTGTGCTTGCCGTTGATCAAGGAGCGGGAGATAAACTGCTTTGCGCTTACTATGTCGGAGAGGGAGACATCTCATCACAAGAGATGAGAGAGCATGCTGCGAAGGACTTGCCGGCATATATGGTTCCTGCGGTGTTTATCCAAATGGACGAGCTGCCGCTGACAGGGAACGGAAAAATTGACCGAAGAGCGCTGCCGATTCCTGATGCCAACGTTTCAAGAGGTGTTTCATATGTGGCGCCACGCAATGAAACGGAACAAAAAGTCGCAGACATTTGGGCGCAGGTGCTTCAGGCTGAACAAGTCGGCGTTTATGACCACTTCTTTGACGTTGGCGGACATTCATTAGCAGGCATGAAGATGCTTGCCTTGGTTCATCAGGAACTGGGCGTTGAGCTGTCACTCAAGGATCTCTTCCAGTCACCAACGGTTGAGGGCTTGGCACAGGTGATTGCCTCTGCTGAAAAAGGGACAGCCGCAAGTATCAGCCCAGCAGAGAAACAAGATACGTATCCTGTTTCTTCACCGCAAAAACGGATGTACGTGCTTCAGCAGCTTGAGGATGCGCAAACGAGCTATAACATGCCTGCGGTTCTGCGCCTTACAGGTGAGCTTGATATTGAAAGGCTTAACAGCGTCATGCAGCAGTTAATGCAGCGTCATGAAGCCTTGAGAACCACGTTTGAAATAAAAGATGGAGAAACGGTGCAGCGGATCTGGGAAGAGGCTGAGTGTGAGATAGCCTATTTCGAAGCCCCGGAAGAAGAGACAGAGCGGATCGTTTCTGAGTTTATTAAGCCTTTCAAAATCGACCAACTTCCACTGTTCAGAATGGGGTTGATCAAGCATTCAGACACTGAGCATGTGCTGCTGTTCGATATGCATCACATTATTTCTGACGGTGCGTCTGTCGGTGTGCTGATTGAGGAGCTTTCAAAGCTGTACGACGGAGAAATCCTTGAGCCGCTCCGTATTCAATATAAGGATTATGCCGTGTGGCAGCAGCAGTTCATTCAGTCTGAGCTTTACAAGAAGCAAGAGGAGCATTGGCTGAAGGAGCTGGACGGAGAGCTGCCGGTGTTGACGCTTCCGACTGATTACAGTCGGCCTGCCGTTCAAACATTTGAGGGAGACCGCATTGCATTTTCATTAGAAGCAGGCAAAGCTGATGCTCTGCGCAGGCTTGCAAAAGAAACGGATTCCACGCTTTACATGGTGCTTCTGGCTTCATACAGTGCGTTTTTATCAAAACTTAGCGGGCAAGACGATATCATCGTCGGTTCACCTGTGGCCGGACGATCTCAAGCGGACGTCAGCCGTGTCATCGGAATGTTCGTCAATACACTGGCGCTCCGCACGTATCCGAAGGGTGAAAAGACGTTTGCTGACTATCTTAACGAAGTGAAAGAAACGGCACTAAGCGCTTTTGATGCGCAGGATTATCCGCTTGAGGACTTGATCGGAAATGTTCAGGTTCAGCGTGACACAAGCAGAAATCCGTTATTTGATGCAGTTTTTTCAATGCAAAATGCGAACATAAAGGATTTAACAATGAAAGGGATTCAGCTTGAGCCTCATCCATTTGAACGGAAAACAGCCAAGTTTGACCTCACGCTGACGGCTGACGAAACCGACGGAGGGCTTACATTCGTACTCGAATACAATACAGCTCTGTTTAAGCAGGAAACGATTGAACGATGGAAGCAATATTGGATGCAGCTTTTGGATGCTGTTACTGGGAACCCGAACCAGCCGCTTTCCAGCCTGTCATTTGTCACTGAAACAGAAAAACAAGCGCTTCTTGAGGCATGGAAGGGTAAAGCGCTGCCTGTGCCGACAGACAAAACGGTTCATCAGCTATTCGAAGAGACTGTCCAGCGCCACAAAGACCGTCCGGCTGTCACATACAACGGCCAGTCTTGGACGTACGGCGAGCTGAATGCGAAGGCAAATCGTCTTGCGCGGATTCTGATGGACTGCGGCATCAGCCCGGATGACCGCGTCGGCGTTCTCACGAAGCCGTCGCTTGAAATGTCCGCCGCGGTGCTCGGCGTCTTGAAAGCGGGAGCGGCGTTTGTGCCGATTGATCCTGACTACCCGGATCAGCGGATTGAGTATATTTTACAGGACAGCGGCGCGAAGCTTCTCTTGAAACAGGAAGGCATTTCAGTGCCGGACAGCTATACGGGAGATGTCATTCTTCTCGACGGAAGCCGCACGATTCTAAGCCTGCCGCTTGATGAAAACGACGAGGAAAATCCAGAGACGGCTGTAACCGCGGAGAACTTGGCGTACATGATTTACACGTCTGGAACGACCGGACAGCCGAAGGGTGTCATGGTCGAGCACCACGCGCTTGTGAACCTGTGCTTCTGGCACCACGACGCGTTCGGCATGACAGCGGAGGACCGCAGTGCGAAGTACGCGGGCTTTGGATTTGACGCTTCCATTTGGGAGATGTTCCCGACCTGGACGATCGGTGCTGAGCTTCACGTCATTGATGAAGCGATCCGCCTCGATATCGTCCGCCTGAACGATTATTTTGAAACGAACGGCATAACGATCACGTTCCTGCCGACACAGCTTGCGGAACAGTTCATGGAGCTTGAGAACACATCGCTACGCGTATTGCTCACAGGCGGAGACAAGCTGAAGCGCGCAGTGAAAAAGCCGTACACACTCGTCAACAACTACGGGCCGACAGAGAATACGGTCGTTGCCACAAGCACAGAAATCCATCCGGAGGAAGGCTCACTTTCCATCGGACGGGCCATTGCCAATACGAGAGTATACATTCTCGGCGAGGGCAATCAGGTGCAGCCGGAAGGCGTAGCCGGAGAGCTTTGCGTGGCGGGGCGCGGACTGGCACGCGGCTATCTGAATCGAGAAGACGAAACCGCGAAGCGGTTTGTCGCTGATCCGTTTGTGCCGGGTGAGCGCATGTACCGTACCGGCGATTTAGTGAAGTGGACAGGCGGCGGCATTGAGTACATCGGCCGGATCGACCAGCAGGTCAAGGTCCGCGGCTACCGGATCGAGCTCTCGGAAATTGAAGTCCAGCTCGCCCAGCTTTCTGAGGTGCAGGATGCGGCGGTGACAGCTGTCAAAGATAAAGGCGGCAACACAGCGATCGCGGCGTATGTCACACCGGAAACAGCTGACATAGAAGCCCTGAAATCAGCACTGAAGGAAACCCTGCCGGATTACATGATCCCGGCGTTCTGGGTGACGCTGAACGAGCTTCCGGTTACGGCAAACGGCAAAGTGGACCGCAAAGCCTTGCCTGAGCCGGACATCGAAGCGGGAAGCGGAGAATACAAAGCGCCGACGACCGACATGGAAGAGCTGCTTGCCGGCATCTGGCAGGACGTGCTTGGAATGTCTGAAGTCGGTGTCACCGACAATTTCTTCTCGCTTGGCGGAGATTCCATCAAAGGAATTCAAATGGCGAGCCGCTTGAATCAGCACGGCTGGAAGCTGGAAATGAAAGATCTCTTCCAGCATCCGACGATCGAAGAGCTTACCCAATATGTAGAGCGTGCCGAAGGCAAACAGGCAGACCAAGGCCCGGTGGAGGGCGAAGTCATCCTGACGCCGATCCAGCGCTGGTTCTTTGAAAAGAACTTCACGAACAAGCACCACTGGAACCAATCGGTGATGCTTCACGCCAAGAAGGGCTTTGATCCTGAACGGGTGGAGAAAACATTGCAGGCGCTGATCGAGCATCATGACGCGCTCCGTATGATCTACCGTGAGGGACAGGAAGACGTCATTCAATACAACAGAGATCTTGAAGCTGCTTCAGCTCAATTGGAGGTCATCCAGATTGAGGGCCAAGCTGCAGATTACGAAGACCGTATAGAGAGAGAAGCGGAGCGTTTGCAAAGCAGCATCGACTTGCAGGAAGGCGGCTTGTTAAAAGCAGGCTTGTTCCAAGCGGAAGACGGAGACCACTTGCTTCTTGCCATTCATCACTTAGTGGTTGACGGCGTGTCGTGGCGGATTCTACTGGAGGATTTCGCCGCAGTATATACACAGCTTGAGCAAGGCAATGAACCGGTTCTCCCGCAGAAAACACATTCATTTGCAGAGTATGCAGAGAGATTGCAAGACTACGCGAACTCCAAAGCCTTTTTGAAAGAAAAAGAGTATTGGAGACAGCTTGAAGAACAAGCAGTCGCGGCAAAGCTTCCGAAAGACCGCGAATCTGGTGATCAGCGAATGAAACATACAAAGACAATTGAATTCTCGCTGACTGCTGAAGAGACAGAACAGCTCACCACAAAGGTGCATGAGGCATATCACACAGAAATGAATGATATTTTGCTGACGGCATTCGGATTGGCAATGAAGGAGTGGACGGGTCAAGATCGAGTAAGTGTTCATTTAGAGGGGCATGGACGTGAAGAAATCATAGAAGACCTGACCATTTCCCGCACAGTCGGCTGGTTTACAAGTATGTACCCAATGGTGCTCGATATGAAGCATGCGGATGATCTGGGCTACCAGCTGAAGCAAATGAAAGAAGATATCAGACATGTGCCGAATAAGGGAGTCGGATACGGCATTCTGCGCTATCTGACGGCACCGGAACATAAAGAAGATGTGGCGTTCTCGATTCAGCCGGATGTCAGCTTCAACTATTTAGGTCAGTTTGACGAAATGTCGGATGCAGGTTTGTTTACGAGATCAGAGCTGCCATCAGGACAGTCATTAAGCCCTGAAACAGAAAAACCGAATGCGCTGGATGTTGTCGGATATATCGAAAACGGAAAACTGACGATGTCACTGGCCTATCATTCTCTTGAATTTCATGAAAAAACAGTACAAACATTCAGTGACAGCTTTAAAGCGCATCTTCTCAGAATCATTGAACATTGCCTATCTCAAGACGGTACGGAACTGACCCCGAGTGATCTTGGTGACGACGATTTGACGCTGGATGAGCTGGATAAATTAATGGAAATTTTCTAATAGAGGTGGCATATGAGCAAAAAATCGATTCAAAAGGTGTACGCACTGACACCAATGCAGGAGGGAATGCTGTATCATGCGATGCTTGATCCGCATTCTTCCTCGTACTTCACACAATTAGAGCTTGGGATTCACGGCGCTTTTGATCTTGAAATCTTTGAGAAAAGCGTCAATGAACTGATTCGGTCATACGATATTCTCCGTACGGTATTTGTGCATCAGCAGCTGCAAAAACCGCGTCAGGTCGTGTTAGCGGAACGCAAAACAAAGGTGCATTATGAGGATATCAGTCATGCAGACGAGAACCGCCAGAAAGAGCACATTGAGCGTTACAAACAAGACGTTCAGCGCCAAGGCTTTAACCTGGCAAAAGACATATTGTTCAAGGTAGCGGTTTTCCGCCTTGATGCAGATCAGCTGTATCTTGTCTGGAGCAATCATCATATTATGATGGACGGCTGGAGCATGGGCGTCCTCATGAAAAGCCTGTTCCAAAACTATGAAGCGCTCAGAGCAGGAAGGACACCTGCAAACGGTCAAGGCAAGCCTTACTCTGACTACATTAAATGGCTTGGAAAACAGGACAATGAAGAAGCGGAGAGCTACTGGAGCGAGCGCTTGGCGGGTTTTGAACAGCCCAGCGTGCTCCCGGGCCGCCTGCCTGTAAAAAAAGACGAATACGTCAATAAAGAATATTCCTTTACATGGGACGAAACACTGGTTGCCCGCATTCAGAAAACCGCAAACCTTCATCAAGTGACAGGGCCTAACCTATTTCAGGCTGTTTGGGGCATTGTTCTCAGCAAATACAACTTTACGGATGATGTTGTCTTCGGAACGGTCGTCTCGGGACGACCGTCTGAAATCAACGGAATCGAAACGATGGCGGGGCTGTTTATCAACACCATTCCAGTGCGGGTGAAAGTTGAACGAGATGCTGCATTCGCTGATATTTTCACAGCTGTTCAGCAGCATGCAGTAGAGGCGGAGCGTTACGATTACGTGCCGCTCTATGAGATTCAAAAACGCTCAGCTCTTGATGGCAATCTCTTAAACCATCTGGTCGCGTTTGAAAATTATCCGCTTGATCAAGAGCTTGAAAACGGCAGCATGGAAGACCGCCTCGGGTTTTCGATCAAAGTAGAAAGCGCATTTGAACAAACGAGCTTCGATTTCAACCTGATTGTGTATCCGGGCAAAACGTGGACCGTCAAAATTAAATATAACGGAGCCGCCTTTGATTCCGCTTTTATCGAACGGACAGCGGAGCACCTTACCCGCATGATGGAAGCAGCTGTCGATCAGCCGGCCGCTTTTGTGCGTGAGTACGGGCTTGTGGGAGACGAAGAGCAGCGGCAAATTGTCGAGGTGTTTAACAGCACGAAAGCCGAACTCCCTGAAGGAATGGCTGTTCACCAAGTGTTTGAAGAGCAAGCGAAACGGACGCCGGCGAGCACTGCCGTCGTATATGAAGGAACCGAGCTGACATACCGCGAGCTGAATGCAGCGGCTAACCGTCTTGCGGGAAAGCTTGTCGAACAAGGGCTTCAAAAAGGGGAAACAGCAGCGATTATGAACGACCGCTCAGTAGAAACCGTTGTCGGCATGCTGGCTGTGTTAAAAGCAGGCGCCGCATATGTGCCGCTTGATCCAGCGCTTCCTGGGGATCGTCTTCGTTTCATGGCAGAGGACAGCTCTGTTCGAATGGTTTTGACCGGAAATTCTTATACAGGGCAGGCACATCAGCTGCAGGTGCCGGTTCTTACACTGGACATAGGCTTTGAAGAGAGTGAAGCGGCTGACAATCTCAACCTGCCATCCGCCCCGTCTGATTTGGCGTACATCATGTACACATCCGGTTCAACGGGCAAACCGAAAGGCGTCATGATCGAACATAAAAGCATTCTGCGCCTCGTCAAAAATGCCGGGTACGTTCCTGTTACTGAAGAGGACCGCATGGCGCAAACGGGAGCTGTCAGCTTTGATGCCGGAACGTTTGAGGTATTCGGCGCACTGCTAAATGGCGCAGCGCTTTATCCGGTCAAAAAAGAGACGCTGCTTGATGCGAAACAATTTGCTGCATTTCTGCGTGAGCAAAGAATCTCGACGATGTGGCTGACGTCACCTTTATTCAACCAGCTTGCCGCAAAGGATGCTGGTATGTTCGGCACACTGCGCCATTTAATCATCGGCGGAGACGCACTTGTCCCGCATATAGTCAGCAAAGTAAAACAGGCATCGCCGTCACTTTCATTGTGGAACGGATACGGCCCGACAGAAAACACGACGTTTTCAACCAGTTTTCTGATCGACCGTGAGTATGGCGGCTCTATCCCAATCGGGAAGCCGATCGGAAATTCCACTGCCTACATCCTGGATGAGCAGCAATGTCTGCAGCCAATCGGCGCGCCTGGTGAGCTTTGCGTAGGCGGAATCGGTGTAGCGCGAGGATATGTGAATCTCCCTGAGCTGACGGAGAAGCAATTTCTCGAAGACCCGTTCAGACCGGGTGAGAGAATTTATCGCACTGGTGACTTGGCAAGATGGCTGCCGGACGGCAATATCGAATTTTTAGGCAGAATCGACAACCAAGTGAAGGTGCGCGGCTTCCGAATTGAGCTTGGCGAAATTGAAACAAAACTGAACATGGCTGAGCATGTGACAGAAGCTGCGGTGATCATCCGCAAGAACAAAGCGGATGAAAATGAAATTTGCGCGTACTTCACGGCGGATCGTGAAGTGCCTGTGAGTGAGCTGAGAAAAACACTGTCTCAGTCTTTGCCTGACTATATGGTCCCTGCCCACCTGATTCAAATGGAAAGTCTGCCGCTCACGCCAAACGGGAAAATCAACAAAAAGGAACTGCCTGCACCGCAATCAGAAGCCGTGCAGCCGGAATACGCAGCACCAGAAACAGAGAGTGAAAAGAAATTAGCGGAGATCTGGGAAGGAATACTCGGCGTCAGAGCAGGCGTTACCGATAACTTCTTTATGATCGGCGGTCATTCTTTGAAAGCGATGATGATGACGGCGAAAATTCAAGAGCATTTTCATAAGGAAGTTCCAATAAAAGTGCTTTTTGAAAAGCCGACTATTCAAGAACTGGCACTGTATTTGGAAGAGAACGAGAGCAAGGAGGAGCAGACGTTTGAACCGATCAGGCAAGCACCTTATCAGCAGCATTATCCTGTATCCCCGGCCCAGCGGAGAATGTATATCCTCAATCAGCTTGGACAAGCAAACACAAGCTACAACGTCCCCGCTGTACTTCTGCTGGAGGGAGAAGTAGATAAAGACCGGCTTGAAAACGCGATTCAGCAATTAATCAATCGGCACGAAATCCTCCGTACATCGTTTGACATGATCGACGGAGAGGTTGTGCAAACCGTTCATAAAAACATATCGTTCCAGCTGGAGGCTGCCAAGGGACGGGAAGAAGACGCGGAAGAGATAATCAAAGCATTTGTTCAACCGTTTGAATTAAACCGCGCGCCGCTCGTCCGTTCGAAGCTTGTCCAGCTGGAAGAAAAACGCTACCTGCTGCTCATTGATATGCATCATATTATTACTGACGGAAGTTCAACAGGCATTCTAATCGGTGATCTTGCCAAAATATATCAAGGCGCAGATCTGGAACTGCCACAAATTCACTATAAAGATTACGCAGTTTGGCACAAAGAACAAACTAATTATCAAAAAGATGAGGAATACTGGCTCGATGTCTTTAAAGGCGAACTGCCAATACTGGATCTTCCCGCGGATTTCGAGCGGCCAGCTGAACGGAGCTTTGCGGGAGAGCGCGTGATGTTTGGGCTTGATAAGCAAATCACGGCTCAAATCAAATCGCTCATGGCAGAAACAGATACGACAATGTACATGTTTTTGCTGGCGGCGTTCAATGTACTCCTTTCCAAGTACGCGTCACAGGATGATATCATTGTTGGCTCGCCGACAGCTGGCAGAACACATCCTGATCTGCAAGGTGTGCCGGGTATGTTTGTCAACACGGTGGCACTCAGAACGGCACCAGCGGGAGATAAAACCTTCGCGCAATTTCTTGAAGAGGTCAAAACAGCCAGCCTTCAAGCATTCGAGCACCAGAGCTATCCGCTTGAGGAGTTGATTGAAAAGCTTCCGCTTACAAGGGATACAAGCAGAAGTCCGCTGTTCAGCGTGATGTTCAACATGCAGAATATGGAGATTCCTTCATTAAGATTAGGAGATTTGAAGATTTCCTCGTATTCCATGCTTCATCATGTTGCGAAATTTGATCTTTCCTTGGAAGCGGTCGAGCGTGAAGAGGATATCGGCCTAAGCTTTGACTATGCGACTGCCTTGTTTAAGGACGAGACGATCCGCCGCTGGAGCCGCCACTTTGTCAATATCATCAAAGCGGCCGCGGCTAATCCGAACGTTCGGCTGTCTGATGTAGATCTGCTTTCATCTGCAGAAACGGCTGCTTTGCTAGAAGAAAGACATATGACTCAAATTACCGAAGCAACCTTTGCCGCTCTTTTTGAAAAACAGGCCCAGCAAACACCTGACCATCCTGCGGTGAAGGCTGGCGGAAATCTGTTGACCTATCGCGAGCTTGATGAACAGGCGAACCAGCTGGCGCATCATCTTCGTGCCCAAGGGGCCGGAAATGAAGACATTGTCGCGATTGTTATGGACCGGTCAGCTGAAGTTATGGTATCCATTCTCGGTGTCATGAAGGCGGGGGCAGCTTTCCTTCCGATTGATCCTGATACACCTGAAGAACGAATCCGTTATTCATTAGAGGACAGCGGAGCAAAAATTGCGGTCGTGAATGAAAGAAACATGACGGCTATTGGGCAATATGAAGGGACAATCGTCAGCCTTGATGACGATAAGTGGAGAAATGAAAGCAAGGAGCGCCCATCATCGATTTCCGGGTCTCGCAATCTTGCATACGTCATTTATACGTCCGGCACGACCGGAAAGCCGAAGGGCGTGCAGATTGAGCATCGCAATCTGACAAACTATGTCTCTTGGTTTAGTGAAGAGGCGAGCCTGAAGGAAAATGATAAGACTGTATTGCTTTCATCTTACGCATTTGACCTTGGCTATACGAGCATGTTCCCCGTACTTCTGGGCGGGGGCGAGCTCCATATCGTACAGAAGGAAACCTATACGGCGCCGGATGAAATAGCGCACTATATCAAGGAGCATGGGATCACATATATCAAACTGACACCGTCTCTGTTCCATACAATGGTGAACTCAGCCAGTTTTGCAAAAGATGCGAACTTTGAATCCTTGCGCTTGATCGTCCTGGGAGGAGAAAAAATCATCCCGACTGATGTTCTCGCCTTCCGTAAGATGTATGGACACACCGAATTTATCAATCACTACGGCCCGACAGAAGCAACAATCGGCGCCATCGCCGGGCGGGTTGATCTGTCTGAGCCGGATGCATTTGCGAACCGCCCGACAATCGGACGGCCGATTGCGAATGCCGGCGCGCTTGTCTTAAATGAAGCATTGAAGCTTGTGCCGCCCGGAGCGAGCGGACATCTCTATATCACGGGACAGGGGCTTGCGAGAGGGTATCTCAACAGGCCTCAGCTGACAGCCGAGAGATTTGTGGAAAATCCATATTCGCCGGGCAGTCTCATGTACAAAACCGGAGATGTCGTACGAAAACTTTCTGACGGTACGCTTGCATTTATCGGCCGGGCTGATGATCAGGTGAAAATCCGCGGCTACCGCATTGAGCCGAAAGAAATTGAAACGGTCATGCTCAGCCTCAGCGGAATTCAAGAAGCGGTTGTATTAGCGGTTTCCGAGGGCGGCCTTCAAGAGCTTTGCGCGTATTATACGTCGGATCAAGCTATTGAAAAAGCAGAGCTCCGGAACCAGCTTTCCCTAACACTGCCGTCTCATATGATTCCTGCTTTCTTTGTGCAGGTTGACGCGATTCCGCTGACGGCAAACGGAAAAACCGACAGAAACGCTTTGCCGAAGCCGAACGCGGCACAATCCGGAGGCAAGGCCTTGGCCGCACCGGAGACAGCGCTTGAAGAAAGCTTATGCCGCATTTGGCAGAAAACGCTTGGCATAGAAGCCATCGGCATTGACGACAATTTTTTCGATTTAGGCGGCCATTCATTAAAAGGGATGATGCTGATTGCCAACATTCAGGCGGAATTGGAGAAAAGCGTACCGCTTAAAGCACTGTTCGAGCAGCCGACTGTTCGCCAGCTGGCGGCTTATATGGAGGCGTCTGCCGTTTCAGGCGGCCATCAAGTCCTCAAACCGGCTGACAAGCAGGATATGTATCCATTGTCATCCGCACAGAAACGGATGTACGTGCTCAATCAGCTTGACCGCCAGACGATAAGCTACAACATGCCATCTGTTCTTCTAATGGAAGGCGAGCTTGATATTTCGCGCCTGCGCGACTCACTCAATCAGCTTGTGAATCGTCACGAATCATTGCGGACGTCATTTATGGAAGCTAATGGTGAGCCTGTTCAGCGCATCATTGAGAAGGCGGAGGTTGATCTTCATCTGTTTGAAGCCAAAGAAGACGAAGCGGACCAAAAGATTAAGGAATTTATCCGGCCATTCGACTTAAACGACGCACCGCTCATTCGCGCAGCTTTGCTTCGAATAGAAGCGAAAAAACATTTGCTGCTTTTAGATATGCATCATATCATCGCAGACGGCGTCTCAAGAGGCATTTTTGTAAAAGAATTGGCGCTGCTTTACAAAGGAGAGCAGCTTCCGGAGCCGGCGCTTCATTATAAAGATTTCGCCGTTTGGCAAAATGAAGCTGAGCAAAAAGAACGAATGAAGGAGCATGAGGCGTACTGGCTGTCGGTTCTTTCAGGAGAGCTGCCAGAGCTTGATCTCCCGCTCGATTACGCCCGTCCGCCTGTGCAAAGCTTTAAAGGAGATACGATCCGTTTCCGTACGGAAAGTGAGACGGCAAAGGCGGTAGAAAAACTGCTTACGGAAACCGGAACGACCTTGCACATGGTGCTCCATGCTGTTTTCCACGTCTTTTTAAGCAAAATTTCCGGACAGCGGGATATCGTCATCGGCTCCGTTACTGCCGGCCGGACGAATGCTGATATTCAGGACATGCCGGGAATGTTCGTCAATACACTTGCCCTGAGAATGGAAGCGAAAGAACAGCAAACATTTGCGGAGCTTTTGGAGCAAGCAAAGCAGACGAACCTGTCAGCGCTTGAGCATCAGGAGTATCCGTTTGAAGATCTGGTTAATCAGCTTGATCTCCCTCGGGATATGAGCCGAAACCCATTGTTTAATGTGATGGTGACGACAGAAAACCCTGATAAAGAACAGCTTGCATTGCAAAATCTGAGCATTTCACCTTATGAGGCTCATCAGGGAACTTCTAAGTTTGATCTGACACTGGGCGGATTTACCGATGAAAATGGCATTGGCTTGCAGCTCGAATATGCGACAGATCTGTTCGCGAAAGAAACAGCTGAAAAATGGAGCGAATACGTTCTGCGGCTACTAAAGGCTGTTGCGGATAACCCGAACCAGCCGCTTTCCAGCCTGTCATTTGTCACTGAAACAGAAAAACAAGCGCTTCTTGAGGCATGGAAGGGCAAATCGCTGCCTGTGCCGACAGACAAAACGGTTCATCAGCTATTCGAAGAGACTGTCCAGCGCCACAAAGACCGCCCGGCTGTCACATACAACGGCCAGTCTTGGACGTACGGCGAGCTGAATGCGAAGGCAAATCGTCTTGCGCGGATTCTGATGGACTGCGGCATCAGCCCGGATGACCGCGTCGGCATTCTCACGAAGCCGTCGCTTGAAATGTCCGCCGCGGTGCTCGGTGTCTTAAAGGCGGGAGCGGCGTTTGTGCCGATTGATCCTGACTACCCGGATCAGCGGATTGAATATATTTTACAGGACAGCGGCGCGAAGCTTCTCTTGAAACAGGAAGGCATTTCAGTGCCGGACAGCTATACGGGAGATGTCATTCTTCTCGACGGAAGCCGCACGATTCTAAGCCTGCCGCTTGATGAAAACGACGAGGAAAATCCAGAGACGGCTGTAACCGCGGAGAACTTGGCGTACATGATTTACACGTCTGGAACGACCGGACAGCCGAAGGGTGTCATGGTCGAGCATCATGCGCTTGTGAACCTGTGCTTCTGGCACCACGACGCGTTCAGCATGACAGCGGAGGACCGCAGTGCGAAGTACGCAGGCTTTGGGTTCGACGCTTCCATTTGGGAGATGTTCCCGACCTGGACGATCGGTGCTGAGCTTCACGTCATTGATGAAGCGATCCGCCTCGATATCGTCCGCCTGAACGATTATTTTGAAACGAACGGCATAACGATCACGTTCCTGCCGACACAGCTTGCGGAACAGTTCATGGAGCTAGAGAACACATCGCTACGCGTATTGCTCACAGGCGGAGACAAGCTGAAGCGCGCAGTGAAAAAGCCGTACACACTCGTCAATAACTACGGGCCGACAGAGAATACGGTCGTTGCCACAAGCACAGAAATCCATCCGGAGGAAGGCTCACTTTCCATCGGAAGGGCCATCGCCAATACGAGAGTATACATTCTCGGCGAGGGCAATCAGGTGCAGCCGGAAGGCGTAGCCGGAGAGCTTTGCGTGGCGGGGCGCGGACTGGCACGCGGCTATCTGAATCGAGAAGACGAAACCGCGAAGCGGTTTGTCGCTGATCCGTTTGTGCCGGGTGAGCGCATGTATCGTACCGGCGATTTAGTGAAATGGACGGGCGGCGGCATTGAGTACATCGGCCGGATCGACCAGCAGGTCAAGGTCCGCGGCTACCGGATCGAGCTTTCAGAAATTGAAGTCCAGCTCGCCCAGCTTTCTGAGGTGCAGGATGCGGCGGTGACAGCTGTCAAAGATAAAGGCGGCAACACAGCGATCGCGGCGTATGTCACACCGGAAACAGCTGACATAGAAGCCCTGAAATCAGCACTGAAGGAAACCCTGCCGGATTACATGATCCCGGCGTTCTGGGTGACGCTGAACGAGCTTCCGGTTACGGCAAACGGCAAAGTGGACCGCAAAGCCTTGCCTGAGCCGGACATCGAAGCGGGAAGCGGAGAATACAAAGCGCCGACGACCGACATGGAAGAGCTGCTTGCCGGCATCTGGCAGGACGTGCTTGGAATGTCTGAAGTCGGTGTCACCGACAATTTCTTCTCGCTTGGCGGAGATTCCATCAAAGGAATTCAAATGGCGAGCCGCTTGAACCAGCACGGCTGGAAGCTGGAAATGAAAGATCTCTTCCAGCATCCGACGATCGAAGAGCTTACCCAATATGTAGAGCGTGCCGAAGGCAAACAGGCAGACCAAGGCCCGGTGGAGGGCGAAGTCATCCTGACGCCGATCCAGCGCTGGTTCTTTGAAAAGAACTTCACGAACAAGCACCACTGGAACCAATCGGTGATGCTTCACGCCAAGAAGGGCTTTGATCCTGAACGGGTGGAGAAAACATTGCAGGCGCTGATCGAGCATCATGACGCGCTTCGTATGGTTTACCGTGAGGAGAACGGAGAGATCCTGCAAGCATATAAACCAATCAGCGAAAGCAAGGTCAGCTTCGAAATCGTGGATCTGTACGGCTCCGATGAAGAGATGCTGAGAAGCCAGATTAAGATTCTCGCGAACAAGCTGCAAAGCAGTCTCGATCTGCGAACCGGGCCGCTTTTAAAGGCGGAGCAATATCGCACAGAAGCTGGGGATCACCTGCTCATTGCTGTACACCATCTCGTGGTCGACGGTGTGTCATGGCGGATTTTGCTTGAAGATTTTGCTTCAGGCTACATGCAGGCTGAGAAAGAAGAGAGCCTTGTCTTCCCACAAAAAACAAACTCCTTCAAGGACTGGGCGGAAGAACTGGCGGCATTCAGCCAATCAGCGCATCTTTTACAGCAGGCTGAATACTGGTCGCAAATTGCCGCTGAACAGGTTTCTCCTTTACCGAAGGATTGTGAAACAGAGCAGCGGATCGTCAAGGATACATCATCCGTCCTATGTGAACTAACGGAAGAAGACACGAAGCATCTTTTAACAGATGTTCATCAGCCATATGGAACTGAAATCAACGATATTCTTCTCAGCGCGCTCGGTTTGACAATGAAAGAATGGACAAAGGGTGCCAAAATTGGCATTAACCTTGAGGGACACGGCCGGGAGGACATTATCCCGAATGTGAATATCTCCAGAACGGTCGGCTGGTTTACGGCACAATACCCTGTTGTGCTCGACATATCTGAAGCAGATGCCTCAGCTGTGATCAAAACAGTCAAAGAAAACCTGCGCCGTATTCCGGACAAAGGTGTTGGCTACGGCATTCTTCGTTATTTCACAGAAACAGCGGAAACAAAGGGCTTCACACCGGAAATCAGCTTCAACTATTTGGGCCAATTCGACAGTGAAGTCAAAACCGATTTCTTTGAACCGTCCGCTTTCGATATGGGGCGCCAAGTAAGCGGAGAATCAGAGGCGCTGTACGCTTTAAGCTTCAGCGGCATGATCAGAAATGGCCGGTTTGTGCTTTCCTGCTCCTACAATGAAAAGGAGTTTGAAAGAGCCACGATTGAAGAGCGAATGGAACGGTTTAAAGAAAACCTCCTGATGCTAATCCGCCATTGCACGGAAAAAGAAGACAAGGAATTCACACCAAGCGACTTCAGCGCAGAAGACCTTGAAATGGACGAGATGGGAGATATCTTTGACATGCTTGAGGAGAATTTAAAATAAAACGCAAGGGAATTACAGAAGGCGGGAGCGAAACATATGAGTCAATTTAGCAAGGATCAGGTTCAAGATATGTATTACCTATCGCCGATGCAGGAAGGGATGCTTTTTCATGCCATCCTGAATCCCGGCCAAAGCTTTTACCTTGAACAAATCACGATGAAAGTAAAAGGCAGCTTGAATATCAAATGTCTTGAAGAAAGCATGAATGTCATCATGGACCGGTACGATGTATTTCGTACCGTGTTCATTCACGAAAAAGTAAAAAGACCTGTCCAAGTCGTATTGAAAAAACGGCAGTTCCATATAGAAGAAATCGATCTGACACACTTAACGGGCAGCGAGCAAACAGCCAAAATCAATGAGTACAAAGAACAGGATAAGATCAGGGGTTTTGATTTGACGCGGGATATTCCGATGCGGGCAGCCATTTTCAAGAAAGCTGAAGAAAGCTTTGAATGGGTGTGGAGCTACCACCATATTATTTTGGACGGATGGTGCTTCGGCATCGTCGTACAGGATCTATTTAAGGTATACAATGCTCTGCGCGAACAAAAGCCGTACAGCCTGCCGCCCGTCAAACCGTATAAAGACTACATCAAGTGGCTTGAAAAGCAGGATAAACAAGCATCACTGCGTTACTGGCGCGAGTATTTAGAGGACTTTGAAGGACAAACGACGTTTGCGGAGCAAAGAAAGAAACAAAAGGACGGCTATGAGCCGAAAGAGCTGCTCTTTTCACTGCCGGAGGCGGAAACAAAGGCCTTTACCGAGCTTGCAAAATCGCAGCATACCACTTTAAGTACGGCGCTGCAGGCAGTCTGGAGCGTATTGATCAGCCGCTATCAGCAGTCTGGCGATTTGGCCTTCGGTACAGTTGTTTCAGGGCGTCCCGCGGAAATCAAAGGCGTTGAACATATGGTTGGGCTGTTTATCAACGTCGTCCCGAGACGTGTGAAGCTGTCTGAGGGTATCACATTTAACGGCTTGCTCAAGCAGCTGCAGGAGCAATCGCTGCAGTCTGAGCCGCATCAATATGTGCCGCTTTATGACATCCAAAGCCAGGCTGATCAGCCGAAACTGATTGACCACATCATTGTTTTTGAGAACTATCCGCTTCAGGATGCAAAAAATGAAGAAAGCAGTGAAAACGGCTTTGATATGGTGGATGTTCATGTTTTTGAGAAGTCGAATTATGATCTCAACCTGATGGCTTCCCCGGGAGATGAGATGCTGATTAAGCTTGCCTATAATGAGAATGTGTTTGATGAGGCGTTTATCCTGCGCTTGAAATCTCAGCTTCTTACAGCAATTCAGCAGCTCATCCAGAATCCGGATCAGCCTGTCAGCACGATCAACCTCGTTGACGACAGGGAGAGAGAATTTTTGCTAACCGGCTTAAACCCGCCGGCTCAAGCTCATGAAACAAAGCCTCTGACGGATTGGTTCAAGGAAGCAGTGAACGGCAATCCGGATGCGCCGGCGCTTACGTATTCCGGCCAGACCCTGTCTTATCGCGAATTAGATGAGGAAGCGAACCGCCTTGCACGCCGGCTGCAAAAACACGGTGCGGGCAAAGGCTCTGTTGTAGCGCTGTACACGAAGCGCTCACTTGAACTGGTGATCGGCATTCTCGGTGTATTAAAGGCGGGAGCAGCCTATCTGCCGGTTGATCCGAAGCTGCCAGAGGACCGAATCTCGTATATGCTGGCTGACAGTGCGGCAGCCTGTCTTCTGACGCATCAGGAGATGAAAGAACAAGCGGCTGAGCTGCCGTATACAGGCACAACGCTCTTCATTGATGATCAAACACGGTTTGAAGAACAGGCAAGCGATCCTGCAACCGCGATTGATCCTAATGATCCGGCATATATCATGTACACGTCCGGCACAACCGGAAAGCCAAAGGGCAATATCACCACTCATGCCAATATTCAAGGATTGGTCAAGCATGTAGACTACATGGCATTCTCTGAGAAAGATACATTCTTATCTGTTTCCAATTACGCCTTTGACGCATTTACCTTTGATTTCTACGCTTCAATATTGAATGCGTCACGTCTCATTATCGCAGATGAACATACGCTGCTTGATACAGAACGGCTCACAGATCTGATCCTGCAAGAGAATGTCAATGTCATGTTTGCGACAACCGCACTATTTAATCTTCTCACAGATACGGGAGAGGATTGGATGAAGGGACTACGCTGTATATTATTCGGCGGAGAGCGCGCCTCAGTGCCTCATGTCAGAAAAGCGCTACGGGTCATGGGGCCGGGCAAGCTGATTAACTGCTACGGGCCGACTGAGGGAACAGTGTTTGCGACTGCTCACGTCGTGCATGATATACCGGATTCCATCTCCTCATTGCCGATCGGAAAGCCGATCAGCAATGCCAGTGTTTATATTCTGAACGAGCAAAGCCAGCTCCAGCCATTCGGGGCGATCGGTGAACTGTGCATCAGCGGAATGGGCGTGTCAAAAGGATATGTAAATCGTGCTGACCTCACGAAGGAAAAGTTTATTAAGAACCCGTTCAAGCCGGGAGAAACGCTTTACCGCACAGGGGATTTAGCACGCTGGCTGCCGGATGGAACGATTGAATACGCCGGCCGTATTGACGACCAGGTCAAAATACGCGGACACCGGATTGAGCTTGAAGAAATCGAAAAGCAGCTGCAGGAATACCCAGGTGTGAAAGATGCGGTCGTTGTGGCGGACCGACATGAGTCAGGCGATGCATCAATCAATGCCTACCTCGTGAACCGGACGCAGCTTTCAGCTGAGGACGTGAAGGCGCACCTGAAAAAACAGCTTCCTGCTTATATGGTGCCGCAAACCTTTACCTTCTTGGATGAGCTTCCTTTAACGACGAACGGGAAAGTCAATAAACGGCTGCTCCCAAAACCTGATCAGGATCAGCTGGCGGAAGAATGGATCGGACCGCGGAACGAGATGGAAGAAACAATCGCACAAATCTGGTCTGAGGTTCTCGGCAGAAAGCAAATTGGCATTCATGACGATTTCTTTGCGCTCGGAGGGCATTCCTTGAAGGCCATGACCGCCGCTTCCCGAATCAAGAAAGAGCTCGGGATTGATCTTCCAGTAAAGCTTTTGTTTGAAACGCCGACGATCTCCGGCATTTCAGCGTATTTGAAAAACGGGGGCCCTGATGGCTTGCAGGATGTAACGATAATGAATCAGGATCAGGAGCAGATCATTTTCGCATTTCCGCCGGTCTTGGGCTATGGCCTTATGTACCAAAATCTGTCCAGCCGCTTGCCGTCATACAAGCTGTGCGCCTTTGATTTTATTGAGGAGGAAGACCGGCTTGACCGCTATGCGGATTTGATCCAGAAGCTGCAGCCGGAAGGGCCTTTAACATTGTTTGGATATTCAGCGGGATGTAGCCTGGCGTTTGAAGCTGCCAAAAAGCTTGAGGAACAAGGCCGTATTGTTCAGCGGATCATCATGGTGGATTCCTATAAAAAACAAGGTGTTAGTGATCTGGACGGACGCACGGTTGAAAGTGATGTCGAAGCGTTGATGAATGTCAATCGGGACAATGAAGCGCTCAACAGCGAAGCCGTCAAACAAGGCCTCAAGCAAAAAACACATGCCTTTTACTCATACTACGTCGACCTGATCAGCACAGGCCAGGTGAAAGCAGATATTGATCTGTTGACTTCCGGCGCTGATTTTGACATGCCGGAATGGCTTGCATCATGGGAAGAAGCTACAACAGGTGCTTACCGTATGAAAAGAGGCTTCGGAACACACGCAGAAATGCTGCAGGGCGAAACGCTAGATAGGAATGCGGGGATTTTGCTCGAATTTCTTAATACACAAACCGTAACGGTTTCATAAATGAAGTGATGAAAGGAGGAGACAGCCAATGAGCCAACTCTTCAAATCATTTAATGCGTCGGAAAAAACGCAGCTCATCTGTTTTCCGTTTGCCGGCGGCTACTCGGCGTCGTTTCGCCCTCTCCATGCTTTTTTGCAGGGGGAGTGCGAGATGCTCGCTGCCGAGCCGCCGGGACACGGCACGAATCAAACGTCAGCCATTGAGGATCTCGAAGAGCTGACGGATTTGTACAAGCAAGAACTGAACCTTCGCCCTGATCGGCCGTTTGTGCTGTTCGGACACAGTATGGGCGGAATGATCACCTTCAGGCTGGCGCAAAAGCTTGAGCGTGAAGGCGTCTTTCCGCAGGCGGTTATCATTTCTGCAATCCAGCCGCCTCATATTCAGCGGAAGAAAGTGTCCCACCTGCCTGATGATCAGTTTCTCGATCATATTATCCAATTAGGCGGAATGCCCGCAGAGCTTGTTGAAAATAAGGAGGTCATGTCCTTTTTCCTGCCTTCTTTCCGATCAGATTACCGGGCTCTTGAACAATTTGAGCTTCACGATCTGGCCCAGATCCAGTCGCCTGTTCATGTCTTTAACGGGCTTGGTGATAAAAAATGCATACGAGATGCGGAAGGCTGGAAGAAGTGGGCAAAAGACATCACATTCCATCAATTTGACGGCGGGCACATGTTCCTGCTGTCACAAACGGAAGAAGTCGCAGAACGGATTTTTGCGATCTTGAATCAGCATCCGATCATTCAACCGTGATCAAAAGCGGACAGCTTCGGCTGTTCCGCTTTTTTTGTGTTGAATGCCAATTTTTGCATGGTATAATAGTCGAAATACTCAAATAAAGGCGGGTCGAAACATGCACACGTCTCCCAGGATGAAATGGTTTGTATTGCTGTTTACGTTTGTTTTCGCCATCGGAATGAACTCATTCAGAAATTCCTTTCAATTTTTTATGCTGCCAATGGCGGATGCCTTCCATGCCGACAGGTCGCTGATCTCGGTTTCTGTCAGCATTTTTATGATCACAACCGGCATCGTCCAGTTTTTTGTCGGTTTTTTCATCGACCGTTTCAGTGTCAGAAAAATTATGGCGCTTGGAGCTGTCTGCATCAGCGCAAGCTTTTTGGTGCTTCCTTATTCACCGAATGTTCATGTGTTTTCCGCCATTTACGGTGTGCTTGGCGGAATCGGCTATTCCTGCGCGGTCGGCGTGACGACCCAGTATTTCATCAGCCGTTGGTTTGACACACACAAAGGTCTGGCGCTTGCTATTTTGACCAATGCCAACTCTGCGGGCCTGCTGCTTCTCTCGCCCATTTGGGCTGCGGCTCCGTATCATGCCGGCTGGCAGAGCACCTATACGATTTTGGGAATCGTCATGGCGGCTGTTCTGCTGCCGCTCCTCGTCTTTGGGATGAAGCACCCGCCACATGCGCAAGCAGAGTCTGTGAAAAAATCTTATGATTGGCGGGGATTTTGGAACGTGATGAAGCAATCCCGCCTCATTCATATCCTGTACTTTGGCGTGTTTACTTGCGGATTTACGATGGGAATTATTGATGCTCACCTCGTCCCGATACTGAAGGATGCGCATGTCTCTCATGTCAACGGAATGATGGCCGCGTTCGGAGCATTTATCATCATTGGCGGATTATTGGCGGGCTGGCTGTCCGATCTCCTCGGCAGCAGAAGCGTCATGCTATCCATCTTATTTTTCATTCGGCTGCTCAGCCTCATTTGCCTGCTCATTCCCATTCTCGGAATTCATCACAGCGAACTTTGGTATTTTGGCTTTATCCTGTTATTTGGACTCAGTTACACAGGCGTGATCCCGCTGACCGCGGCGTCAATTTCGGAAAGCTATCAAACAGGATTGATCGGATCGCTGTTAGGCATCAATTTCTTTATCCATCAGGTTGCCGGTGCTCTCAGCGTGTATGCGGGCGGTTTGTTTTTTGACATGACTCATGGTTATTTGCTGATTGTCGCTGTGTGCATCGTGTTTGTGGGTTTATCGGCTGTAATAGAGCTGGTGCCGTTTTTAGATAAACAAAAGGCAAAAGAAACCCACCAATCAATATAAAAGGATCAGCACTGTCAATGCTGATCCTTTTTAAATTTGAGTTTTTTTGTTTCGGTATTTTTAAGGATAATCTCCTTGAATCTGTTCACTTCCTCTTTGGAATGAAAAAAACGTTTTGGGATCGCAATATATTGGCCGCTTGATGTATTGACCCTGAAGATATTTTTATATTCGAAAACAGCTGTGATTTCATCCCAATTGAAAATGAGGTCATATTTTTTAGAACATATACGAATTCCTTCTTGGTTCAGAGTATATGTTCTTTTAGATTTCATCCGTTCGTTCTTCTTGTATGCTCTGGAAAACTTCACATATAGAAGAAGGAGGAGCAGCAGTGTAAACAGAACGGACATCACGATAATCAACATACTGTTCATAAACAAGTTAAGCGCGTCACTGCCATAAACGATACGGGGCCATCCGTTAATGAAGTTAACTGCAGCAAATATGGCGCAAAACAACAGAAAGTAAAAACATGATAATTTTGCGATTTGATAAAAAAAGATTTCTCTTACATCCTTAAAAGTGATTTCTCCTGGAAGATTGATACTTTCACTAGCATATTGAACCATACGGTAAACCTACACCTCTAACCATGTTTTTCCTTTCAGTCTAGCATAATTTCTCATTTTTTTGCAGGCATACCAGGGCGCTTTGTTTTTTTCTCCAGATTGATATTGCTCCCCACCACGCCAATCATAATACAAACAGCCCCGGCAAGATGATACCAGGCCAGGCTTTCGTTGAGAATCACAACTCCTGCAATCATCGTCACAATGGTAGATACATGATTAAAAGCGCTCATTTTAAACGCCTCAATTCGCGACAGCGTATAGTTAGACAGAAATGAAGTGACAAGTGAAGACAGCACGCCCAAATACACAATGGCGAGAACGAAGCCGGGCTCCCGGAACGGCAGAAAATAAGTGCCGACTGTTCCCGCCGCTCCGTGACGCACAAGGGCGATGGCGTTGAAGACGACAAAGCCGATGGCTGACATGATGTAGGTGAGCTCGGTCAGCTTGAACCGCTGCGTCATTTTTCTGGCAGCAGTATTGTACATCGCTGAAGACAAAGCGGACAATAGGATCAGCAAAGACCCTTTTAAGCTGGCTGATTCCACGTCAACGCCTTTCATCACAAAAATAAACATGACGCCGGCAACGGATAAAACCGTGAACCCCTTTTGCGTCCACGTTGGGCGTTCCTTTAAAACATAAGCGGCAAAGACCATCGTGAAAATCGGAATGGCTGCCTGAATAATTCCCGCTTCAGAGGAGGACGAGTACACAAGGCCGAATGCCTGAAAGCTGAAAAATAACGCGGGATACAGCAGGGCGAGCGGCAAAATGGCAATGACGTCCTTTACGCGGATTGATAGCTTTACCCAGCCGAATAAGATCGGTATAGTGGCCGCAGCAAACGCAATGGTGAACCGATGCGCCAAAATATCAAACGGCTCTGCTGTTTGCAGTGCGATTTTTACGAATAGAAAGGATAAACCGATAATGAACGAATATAAAATAGCCGCCATATAAGCGGGAGCTTGCTGATGTTTAACCATAATGGGAAGTGCTCCTTTACCTGAATTGCAGCGCCGGTCGCTCCCTTTATTGTATGGCCGCGGTCAGAACGGTACAATGAGAAAAACAATGAACTGTACCGGTACAAAACAGGGGGAGAAGGCATGGAGAAATATATGAGTCTAGTAACGAGGATAGAGGAGATGATGCAAAGCACCGCCTATCAAGAAGGAGACAGGCTTCCATCTATCCGTCAGCTGTCCGCCCGCTACCAAGTCAGCAAAAGCACAGTGATCCGCGCGTTGCAGGAGCTGGAAAAGCGCCACCTTATCTATTCTGTTCCGAAAAGCGGCTATTATATTGTGAAAAAGACGGGAAAAGCCAAAAGCGGGCAGCAGGGTCCCATCGATTTTGCCACATCTGCGCCGGACCCAGATGTGTTTCCGTATCTTGATTTTCAGCACTGTATCAACAAAGCGATTGATACATACAAAAACGATTTGTTTATTTATGGGACGCCAAAGGGGCTTCCATCACTCATCCGTGTACTCCGAAAGCTCTTGGCTAATCAGCAGGTATTTGCGGATGAACGGCATATTTTCATTACATCAGGTGTCCAGCAGGCGTTATCTCTGCTTTGTGCCATGCCATTTCCAAATGGGAAAGAAAAGATCGCCATTGAACAGCCGGGCTACCATTTGATGGTCGAACAGCTTGAGACGCTTGGGATTCCCGCCATCGGGGTGAAACGAACGGAAGAAGGGCTTGATATAGCCGAGGTTGAGCGGTTATTTCAAACAGAATCGATTAAATTTTTTTATACGATGCCCCGCTTCCATAACCCGCTTGGCTGCTCTTTGTCAGAGCGTGATAAACAGGAGCTTGTGAGACTGGCAGAAGCGTATGATGTCTATCTCGTTGAGGATGATTACCTCGGTGATCTGGAGGAAAATAAAAAGGCAGATCCGCTGTACGCATATGATCTGTCCTCACATGTCATCTATTTGAAAAGCTTCTCGAAAATGATGTTCCCCGGCCTTCGCGTGGGGGCGGCTGTTTTGCCCGAAGCGCTGACTGACACGTTCTATGCGTACAAAAAGCTGAACGACATCGACTGTTCGATGATTTCTCAAGCAGCATTGGAGATTTACCTGAAAAGCGGTATGTACGGCAGGCATAAGGAGAAAATCAGAGATTCTTATAAAGAGCGGTCGCTGAGGCTACATCAAGCCATTCAAACACACAGGCAGCTGGGAAGCGGCCGCTTTACGTTCTCCAGCGGGCAGGCACCCTGTATGCACACCCATTTGGTGCTTCCTCAGGATCTGCCCGCCTCAAGAGTGATTCATAGACTGAAAAAACAAGGGGTGACCCTTGAGGCGATAGACCGTCATTATTTATCAGATTATCAGAAAGAAAATCTATTAAAAATCAATATTTCCAATGTGAAAACGGAAGATATTGAGCGCGGTGTCAAGCTGTTGATGAGCCATTTATAAAAGCTCTTCGTACGAGACCATTGTGATATCCTCGGGGAAATCAGGGTGTGCGGCGCATACAGCCATTTTGTAGCCGGGATCGACCTCATACGTTTTGATATAGCATGGGGAATGGCTGTCCGGAAGCTCAATGGATACTTGTCCGTCCTGATGCAGGCGCACTGAAAAGGAATCAAGCGGAAGCGATAAGCCTTTGCCTTCCTGTTTGATAAAGCTTTCTTTCATTGACCATAGATGATAAAAATAGTCTGTTCGCTCGTCCTTGTCTTTTGCTAAAAGGTCGCTGTACTCTGTTTTTGAAAAGAAGCGCTTGGCGATCTCAAGGCTGATCGGTTTCGTTTTTTCGATATCTATGCCGATCGGCTGTGAATCAAACGCACCAATGACCCAGCGGCCGGAGTGAGAAATGTTGAAATGAGCGTCGGGAAGATCAGTGATGCACGGCTTCCCGTATTCCTGCGTGCTAAAGCGGATATCGGATTTGTCCAACTGATACTGCCTGCTTATGACTGAGCGAACGAGCACATCTCCCAGCAGGGTGCGGTGAGCATCTTCTTTATGATAAAATCTCCGGCATTTCTCCCGTTTTTCAGGTGATATGAAAGACATGAACCGTTCATTTTCTTCCTGTGAAAGCGGGCGGTCCATATAAATTCTGTAAATCTTCATTCTAGATCCTCCGTCTGCAAAAGATTGTCAAAACCATCCTATCATACTTCAACAAGACTCATATAGAGGAGAAAATAAAAAAACAAAGCCAAGGCGGCTTTGTTTTAGTGTACAGGCGGAGATGCTTTCACAGCGGCTGTCCGCCTTGCCACAGCATAATTCAGCAACTGGATTGACTGGGGCAATGAAAAGCGCAAAATAAGTCCGGTGAGGATGGCGGTCAAGATGGTGCCAAAACCGATCGGGCCGCCCATGCCCCATGCCGCAAACAAAATGGTTAATTCCATGCCGTTCCGCACCCATTGCACATTCCATCCGGTCTTTTCTGTAATCAGCATCATCAGTGAATCACGCGGCCCCGCGCCAAGGCCTGCTGATACATAAACACCGACGCCGTAACCGATTAGCACTACGCCGAGAGAGAAGACGATGATCGAGCCTGTGTAGGTCGAGGGGGCAGGCAGAATGAAATTGAAAAAATCTATAAATACACCAATGAGCACCATATTCAGGAGGGCCCCAATTTTCGGCCAAGCCCTCGTAAACAATGACGTGAATCCGACGATGAGCGCTCCAATAATGATGGACCACTGGCCGACGGTAAGCCCGAAGTGCTGAAACAGGCTGTAATGAAATGCATCCCACGGACTAATGCCGAGTGCTTTTCCTTCTATCGTCAGGGATACACCAAAAGCCAAAATGATCAAACCGGCAAAATAAAATGTCCAGCGCAGAACAAGTTCTTGCTTCACGTGAGGTCCCTTCTTTCGTAAAAATCAGTCGATTGTCATTGTAGCACATCTGACAGAAGGGCGGAATAGGCGAAAGGAGCTCAACAAAAAAACAGGGCCGCCGCGGGCGCCCTGTTTCAGCGTGTTGGAAAACCCTTGCATTCGTTGTCAGGCCTGCGCTTCGGTGCTCACGAATTTAACATTCGCTGTGCTCCAATGCTCGCCCTTCCTAGACTTCAAAGGTTTTCAATCACGCTGAAAATGACAAATCCTAAAACGAAAATCGTTTTAGGATTTTGTCAACAATCTGTAACAGGGCGCAGGCGCCCTGTTTTTCTTATTACAGCGGGTTCAAAATCCGGTTCAAGAACCGCTGTGTCCGTTCTTCTTTTGGTGCGGAGAAAATTTGCTCCGGCGGTCCTTGCTCCACGATAACGCCGCCGTCGATGAAGATGACTTCATCCGCAACTTCCTGTGCGAACTTGATTTCGTGGGTCACGACGACCATGGTCCAGCCTTCATTGGCCAAGTCCTTGATAACCTTCAGCACCTCTCCGACAAGCTCGGGATCAAGCGCTGAGGTCGGTTCGTCAAACAGCATGAGCTCAGGCTGAATCGCCAGTGCGCGGGCGATGCCGACGCGCTGCTGCTGGCCGCCGGAAAGCTGGAACGGATATAAATCCATTTTGTCCTTCAATCCAACTTTATCAAGAAGCTGAATCGCTTCTTTTCTGACTTCCTCTTTGTTCCGTTTTTGCACCTGAACAGGGCCCTCCATCACGTTTTCGAGGGCTGTGCGGTGCGGGAACAGGTGATACGCCTGAAACACCATTCCGGATTTTCGGCGAAGCTTTAGGATATCCGCCTGTTTCACCTTTTTGGAGAAATCGATGGAGAAATCATCAAATGCAAGCTCTCCGCGATTCGGGATCTCCAGAGCGTTCAGGCAGCGGAGCAGCGTCGTTTTCCCTGAACCTGAAGGCCCAAGTATGGCGATGACTTTTCCTTTTTCAATCTTCATATCTATCTTTTTTAAAATTTCATTTTCACCGAATGATTTGTTTAATCCTTTAACGGTAAGCATACTCGGAACCTCCTTATTTGGCCACGTAGCGGTCAAGACGCCGTTCGATGACATGCTGGACGAGTGAGAGCAGGAAGCAGATAATCCAATAAATAAAGGCTGCTTCAATATAGATCACTAAAATTTGATCAAGATTCCGCGCGCCGATTTCCTGGGCTTTTCTGAACAGCTCAGCGACCAGAATTTGAGAGGCGAGGGATGTATCTTTAATCAGGCTGATAAAGGTATTGGATAATGGCGGGATCGACACACGAAACGCCTGCGGCAAAATGACGCGGAACAGCGTTTTTTGATGTGTCATGCCAATTGTGTAGCCGGCTTCCCATTGCCCTTTCGGCACGGATAAAATAGATGCCCGAATGATTTCAGATGCATAGGCGCCGACGTTTAAAGAAAAGGCGATAACTGCGCTTGGAAATGGATCTAATGTGACGTTAAAGGCCGGGAACAGATAGAAAATGATGAACAATTGAACGAGAAGAGGAGTGCCGCGTATTGCGGATACGTATACGCTGAACACCCATCTCAAAGGTCTCACTTTCGACATTCTGGCAAGCGCCGTAATCAGCGCCAGGATCATTCCGAATATAAAGGAAAGAATCGTAAGGGGAATCGTATAGTAGATTCCCCCTGAAAGTATCGGCCAGAATGACTGCTGCACCAGATCCCACGGGATCGCCGTGCCAAGCGTCAATGCCGGCAGATTATTTAGAAACATCTTCGCCGAACCATTTTTTAGATATTTTAGAAAGAGTCCCGTCCTCTTTCATTTCTTTTAATGCTTTGTTGACTTGATCAACAACCTCGCCGCTTCCTTTACGGAACGTGAAATATGTTGACTGAGGATCACCTGTTTCAAACGCGATTTTCACGTTTTTATTGCCAGATGTTTTTAAGTAGTTCAATACGGCAAGCTTATCGTTGTATGTCATATCGACACGGCCTTGCTGGATCATTTGAAGGGCCTGCGCCATGCCTTCAACGCCTTCTACTTTAGCGCCGGCATTTGTAGCTAATTTGTTGTAGTTGCTTGTCAGTGATTGAGCTGACGTTTTTCCTTTTACATCTGCTTCAGACTTAATATCGTTGTTGTCTTTTTTCGTTACGACAACGGCTCTTGATGTTGTGTATTTATCTGAGAAATCATATTTGTCTTCACGATCTGTTTTTCCGACTTGGTTGGCAACAACGTCAAACCGTTTGGAATTCAGGCCGGCAAACATACTGTCCCACTGTGTTTCCTTAAAGTCGACTTTAAGCCCGAGGCGTTTTGCGACTTCTGTGATAACTTCGACATCATAGCCAGTCAGTTTATCAGTGTCTTTGTCGTGGTAAGTGAACGGCTCATATGTTCCTTCCGTTCCGACTGTGAGCACACCTTTTTTCTTAATTGAAGCCCAAAGATCGCCATCTTTGGCATTATCTTTTGACTGATTGTCATTTCCTGCTCCGCAAGCTGCAAGAGCTGCAATACTTACGACCATGAATAAAGCCAATAATGCTTTTTTCATCTTATTCCCCACTTTTCTGGTTGATTTTATTGAAATAAAAAAATAGCTTACAAATCTAAAGGATAACTTTTTTTTAGTATGAGTCAAGTAATTGGTTTTCATAAGGCAAAATCTTTTAAAATAAATCCAAAAATTGCTGTGCCGGTTTAGGCAAATAACTGTCCGTTCTCCACATGACAGCCGGTGTCATAATGAAGGGATTATTTTCGATATGGACGGTGTGAACGTGATTTCTCATATGAACGGGAATCATTGTGACGGGCAAAATAGACGCGCCGAATCCGGATGACACGAGGCTGAGCAAAGTTGCAGAGTCGTGGCATTCACAAACAATGCGCGGCTCCAGGTTCAAACGATGAAATTCATTCATGACCTGATTATAGACGCCTTTTCCGTTGACAGGCCTCAGCAGGATCAGCGGAAATGAAGGAATGTCCTCCATCTTAATGGTGTCTCCGCACGGATATCCGGCTTCATCTGAAAGCACGAGCACACATGGAATGTCATCAAGCTGCTTGAATTGTACTGTGTCACTTTTGATCAGTGTTGTCGTGACCGCCGCATCGATTTGCCGGCTTTCCAGCAGTTCCAACAGTGTCGCGGGCTCATTTTCCCAAATATTAAAGGTGAGATGGGGGTATCTCTCTTTGATCTGTGTTACTTTTTCAAGCATCAGAGCCGCGCAATAAATCGTTGATCCCACGGCAAGTGTGCCGGCTACTTCCTCCTTCAGCTCCTGTACCTCAATGACTGCATCTTCAAACCTATGCAGAATCTCTTTTGCTCTTTTTAGAAAAACAGCTCCTTCATATGTAAGAGTCATTTGTTTTTTCTTGTTACGGTCAAACAGAACAACACCAAGTTCGTCCTCCAGCTGTTTGAGCTGCCTGCTTAAAGGCGGCTGCGCCATGTGAAGCTTTTTGGCTGCGGACGTGATTTTCTGTTCTTGGGCAATGGTAATGAAGTATCGAAGCTGGCGAATATCCAAAAGAAAGCGCCTCCTTATCATACCTTTTAGGTATTAAATATAGATTTAATAGATATTTTTCATATGGATATATCAGGAGTATGATTGAAATGAAAGCAGAATTCAAGCGTAAAGGAGGGGGCAAAGTGAAACTCGTTGTCGGAATGACAGGGGCAACAGGGGCCATTTTCGGGGTCAGGCTGCTGCAGTGGCTGAAGGCCGCCGGAGTGGAAACCCATCTCGTTGTGTCTCCTTGGGCAAACGTCACGATCAAACACGAAACAGGCTATACCTTACAAGAAGTAGAACAACTGGCCACATACACTTACTCACATAAGGATCAGGCGGCAGCCATTTCAAGCGGGTCGTTTGATACCGATGGAATGATTGTTGCGCCGTGCAGCATGAAATCTCTCGCAAGCATTCGCACCGGAATGGCGGATAATCTGCTGACACGTGCGGCGGATGTCATGCTCAAGGAGAGAAAAAAACTCGTCCTCTTAACGAGAGAGACGCCTTTGAACCAAATACATCTCGAAAATATGCTAGCGCTTACGAAAATGGGCACCATCATTCTTCCTCCGATGCCGGCATTTTATAATCAGCCGAGCAGCTTAGAGGAAATGGTTGACCATATTGTATTCAGAACGTTGGACCAATTCGGCATTCGGCTTCCTGAAGCGAAACGCTGGAATGGGATTGAAAAACAAAAAGGAGGAGCTTGATCATGGCTTATCAAGATTTCAGAGAATTTCTCGCTGCCCTTGAAAAAGAAGGACAGCTGCTTACAGTGAATGAAGAGGTAAAGCCGGAACCGGATTTAGGGGCCGCCGCACGGGCAGCCAGCAATCTTGGCGATAAAAGCCCCGCGCTCTTATTTAACAACATTTACGGCTATCATAACGCGCGAATTGCGATGAATGTCATCGGCTCTTGGCCAAACCATGCCATGATGCTGGGCATGCCGAAAGACACACCGGTAAAAGAACAGTTTTTTGAATTCGCAAAGCGTTATGACCAGTTTCCGATGCCGGTCAAACGTGAGGAAACAGCGCCATTTCATGAAAATGAAATCACAGAAGATATCAATTTGTTCGATATACTGCCTCTTTTCAGAATAAACCAAGGAGACGGAGGCTACTATCTAGACAAAGCGTGTGTTATTTCCCGTGATCTTGAGGACCCTGACAACTTCGGCAAACAAAATGTCGGCATTTACAGAATGCAGGTCAAAGGAAAAGACCGTCTCGGCATTCAGCCTGTCCCGCAGCACGATATTGCAATCCATCTGCGCCAAGCTGAAGAACGCGGCATCAATCTTTCGGTCACCATTGCGCTTGGCTGTGAGCCGGTCATTACAACGGCGGCATCGACTCCGCTTCTCTATGATCAATCAGAATACGAAATGGCAGGTGCGATTCAAGGCGAACCATATCGCATCGTCAAATCAAAGCTGTCTGATCTTGATGTTCCGTGGGGCGCTGAAGTGGTGCTTGAAGGTGAGATTATTGCCGGAGAGCGCGAATATGAAGGGCCGTTCGGTGAATTCACAGGCCATTATTCCGGCGGACGCAGCATGCCGATTATCAAAATTAAACGCGTCTATCACAGAAACAATCCGATCTTTGAACATTTATACTTAGGCATGCCTTGGACAGAATGCGATTACATGATCGGCATTAACACATGCGTGCCGCTTTATCAGCAGTTAAAAGAAGCGTATCCGAACGAAATTGTGGCAGTGAACGCCATGTACACACACGGTTTAATCGCGATTGTTTCCACAAAAACCCGCTATGGCGGATTTGCGAAAGCGGTCGGCATGCGTGCACTCACAACGCCGCACGGACTTGGCTATTGCAAAATGGTCATTGTCGTTGATGAGGATGTCGATCCATTCAACCTTCCGCAGGTCATGTGGGCGCTTTCGACCAAAATGCATCCGAAACACGATGCGGTCATCATTCCGGACTTATCTGTCCTGCCGCTTGATCCGGGATCCAATCCATCAGGAATCACTCACAAAATGATTCTTGACGCCACTACACCGGTTGCGCCGGAAACAAGAGGCCATTATTCACAGCCGCTTGATTCTCCGCTAACAACGAAAGAATGGGAACAAAAACTAATGGACTTAATGAATAAATAAGGAAAGGATGTTCGAAATGCATACATGTCCTCGATGTGACTCAAAAAAGGGAGAAGTCATGAGCAAATCGCCTGTAGAAGGCGCATGGGAAGTTTATCAGTGCCAAACATGCTTTTTCACATGGAGATCCTGTGAACCGGAAAGCATTACAAATCCCGAAAAATACAATCCAGCGTTTAAAATTGATCCAAAGGAAACAGAAACAGCAATTGAAGTTCCGGCGGTGCCGGAACGAAAGGCTTGATCCGCGTGAACTGTATGTCAGACCGTCTCTTTGAGCTGCTTGACGGGAGCTGCCTGAATGAGAAGCAGCATGAGGCCTTCGTTCTGCAAACAGTATCAGAAGATGGTTGGCCGCATGCCGCTATGATCAGTGCAGGTGAAATTATCGCGCTGAGCCGAACTGATATCCGAATCGCTCTGTGGAAAAACACAATGACTTCGGCCAACATCCTTCGTACAGGAAAAGCACAGTTCACGGCATGGTGGAAGGGAGCGGCCTATTATGTAAAGCTTGAATGCGCGCCTTTACCGCCTTTGAAAGATGCCGAATATGATAGAGACCGTTTTTCCTGCCGCATCGTTTCAGTGAAGGAGGACGTTGCGAAATACGCTGATTTGACTTCTGGTGTCCGTATACAGCTTCATAGCGCTGAAGAGGTGCTGGGCAGATGGGAAAAGACCCTGGAAGATTTAAAGCGGTAATATCGATAGCCTGACGCCATGCGTCAGGCTTTTTTTATATAATGAAAACAAAGGGGGTGTGAAAAATGGAACGTGCGGGGATCTGTCATTCGGACGGCTTTGATTTAGCTTATCGAATTGAGGGCGAGGGTGCACCCATCCTTGTGATCGGGAGTGCGGTTTACTATCCGCGCCTTTTTTCCTCAGATATCAAACAGAAATATCAATGGGTCTTTGTCGACCATAGGGGATTTGCTAAGCCTAAGCGGGAGCTTCGTGCGGAGGATTCGAGGCTTGATGCCGTCTTGGCTGATATCGAAAGGATGAGAACATTTCTTCAGCTTGAGGATGTTACTATCCTGGGACATTCCGGGCACGCTTTTATGGCTTTAGAGTATGCCAGGACATATCCCAAACAAGTTCGGAAGGTGGCGCTCTTCAATACTGCGCCTGATAACAGTGAAGAAAGACAGCGAAAAAGCGAATCATTTTTCAGGGAAGCAGCCAGTCTTGAGAGAAAGAAACGCTTTGAAAAAGACATCGCGAATTTGCCGCAGGACATCGACAAAGATCCTGAAAGGCGCTTTGTGCACATGTGTATTCGCGCTGAAGCGAAAAGCTTTTATCAAGAGCGGCCGCATGCAGCTGCCTTATGGGACGGTGTATTCACGAATATGCCGATCATTGATGAATTATGGGGCAATACATTTGCCCGGCTTGATCTTATTCAGCGGTTAGCTGATGTTCGTATGCCGGTGTATATTGGATTAGGGAGATATGATTATTTGGTTGCGCCCGTTTCGCTATGGGATGCAGTTGACGGTTTATATCCCCATGTGGATAAGGTTATTTTTGAAAGGAGCGGCCATCAGCCGATGCTGGAAGAACCGGAAGCCTTTGATCAAAGCGTCAGCAAATGGCTGGATCAATAAAAAAACAGCCCGCAGATCAAAATCCGCGGGCTGTTTCTGATTATAAGACCCCTTTCATCGCGCGTTTGATCATCGGCGAGAGCAGCAGGAGAATGCCGCCAAGAACGATAGAAATCAAACCGATGGTGCCGAAGTACATTGTTTCAGGAATTTTATCAAACAATCCGGCTACTTGGGCATTGATCGCTTGGGCTGCTGCGTTAGTCAGAAACCACATACTCATTGTCTGTGCAGAGAATGCAGCTGGCGCCAGTTTCGTTGTTACGGATAAACCGACTGGAGACAGGCACAGCTCTCCAAGCACGACAAGCAGGAAGCTGAGAACGAGCCAAAGCGGGCTTACGAGTGCTTCTTTTCCTTGCATAGCAGGGAATACCATAATGATAAAAGACAATCCGGCTAAAATAATTCCGATTGAGAATTTAACTGGTGTAGACGGCTGGCGTTTGCCAAGCTTCATCCAGAGCCATGCGAATATTGGCGCAAAAATGACAACAAACAATGGATTTAATGATTGGAACCATGATGACTGAAGTTCGAATCCGCCCAATGAAAGTCTAATGCGTTCATCAGCGTATACCGCAAGAATGGTCGCCCCCTGTTCCTGAATGGCCCAGAACATGACAGCACCGATAAACAAAGGAACGTAAGCGGCAAGACGGGATTTTTCTGTGCTGTCCGCTTTTTTGCTTGTAAACATGATGATGAAATAAATGACAGGAATCAAAATACCGAGAATACTTACAAGGTCGATAAAACGATTGATCGTCAGCACGCCTGTTTGTACAGAGATAATCACTGCGATCGCCACGATGATAACACCGATTCCGGTGCCAATCGCAGATTTTTTAGACAGCGGATTTGGCACATTGGAACCTGCAAGCCCGAGGTTTTTCTTCCTTGTCAAAGCAAATACGATAAGTCCGAGAAGCATTCCGACTGCGGCAGCTCCGAAGCCGAGATGATAGTTGTACTTCTGTCCGAGTGTTCCGACAATTAATGGCGCAAGTAAACCACCGAGGTTAATCCCCATGTAGAAAATACTGAAACCTGAGTCGCGGCGCGGGTCTTCTTTCGTGTAAAGATCCCCAACCACGCTTGAAACGTTTGGTTTTAATAAGCCTGTTCCGACAATAATAAGCACCATGCTGATATAGAATGCGATCGCGCTGCCCGGATAGGCGAGTGCAATGTGGCCGAACATAATGAATATGCCGCCGTAAAACACGGTGTTTGCGGTACCGAATACCCGGTCAGCGAGCCATCCGCCAATAATGGTGGACATGTATACGAGTGATCCGTAAATCGACATAATGGCAACCGCAGTGCCCTTATCAAAGCCGAGCCCTCCGTTTACCGTCTCTGTATACAAATAGTAAAGTAAGATTGCTCTCATTCCATAGTAAGAGAAACGCTCCCAAAATTCGGTGAAAAATAGTGTAAATAGTCCTCGCGGGTGACCAAAGAACCCTTTTTGCGGGACGCTTTTAATGATACTTTCGTTATCAATCGAAGCCATGTCAGCCAAACCCTTTCTAAAAAAAGTGTATTATAAAAATCATATTCTTATATAATACTTGTGTCAATATAATTTATACTCATTTCAAATAGTTCCATATTGGAAAAATTATAAATACCTAAAAATAGTGATTTCCTCCTAATTTTTAAACTTTTTATCGTGAGATTTTCTTACATAACTCTTCCTTTATATTTTTTTAATAAAATTTTAGAGAAATGTACAAGCAGATCGGGCCTTTGTGAGTAACATGATAGTAATCATAGAGAAGGAGGCTCGCAATTGGCTGAATTCATATTAAATGCAGCGGATTTCGGTGTTCCTGGAGATGGTAAAACGGATTCGACAGAACGGATTAATCAGTGCCTCAGTACAGCTGTATCGAAAGGCTATCATACTGTCTGGTTTCCAAAGGGAACATATTTAATAGACGGAACGCTTGGCGGAGATCTTAATCAGAAGTTTCGAAACGCGGGGATCATTGTTCCCGGCAACCTTGAGATTATGATGGACCCCGAATGTATCATGAAAGTGATACCGAATAGTTCGTGGGGTTATTCCGCATTTTATGTAGGCAAGCAAGAGAATATAACCATTTCCGGGGGACAAATTATCGGCGAACGGGATGAGCATACGTATGCTTCGGCGGGGATAAGATCAACCCATGAATGGGGCTTTGGCATATGTATTGAAGGATGCTCGAATGTTGTCATTGATGATGTGAAAATTTCTGATTTTACCGGCGATGGGATCATAGTCAGCCCAAGGGGATTAAAGACCAATCAAGATTATCGAACGTCAGAGCAAATTATCATCCGCCGCTGTGAGGTTCGGCGGTCGAGGAGAAATAACATTTCCATTACCGGATGTGACATGGTCACGGTGGAGGAATGCTTGATTGAAGATGCCGGAACGGGGAATGGAACAGCGCCGAAATTCGGAATTGACATTGAAGGATATGGCGAAGGTGACGTTGATTATGAGGAACCGATTAATGTATCAATTCGCAATAACCACTTTGTTGGAAACGTTTCAAGTTCTGTGACCAATTTTAACGGGTATGGCATTTTAATAGAAGGAAATCACTCAGACAATACAATCAGCTACGGATATGGGACGCAAACAGTGATCAAAGGAAATATACTGAGACGCCCTGAAGACGCGGCGGCTGCGCCAAGAGTCGGGATAACCGGACTCGGTGTATCACAAGGAAAAGAGTCCAGTGATGCAGTGATCGCTGGCAACCTCATTACCGGATTTTCAACAGGAATTGATGTCAGGGGAAAGAGCGTTCTTGTGACGAACAACAAAATCAGCAACTTTGAAAACACAGGGATATTGGTTTATCAATCCTTCGACGTAAAGGTAGACGGAAACCAAATTCAAAACGGACTGTCTGAAACAAGGCGCAGCATCGGTCTTCGTGCAGTGCTGTCAGATGACACCGCTTTTCTGAATAACTGTCTCATTCAAGTCGTTGACGGTGTGAACGTTTCCGGCGGAAATATGATCATTAAAGATAATCTCCTGAGAAAATTCAGCCGGGGCATTTGGATTGCTCAAGGGAACGCGGTGATTGAAGGGAATACACTGAATCCTGATGCGTTTGAAGCAGTGCCGGAATCATATTCTGTTTCCGTCACAAACAATGCCGGCGCTATCATCAAAAACAATACATTTAAAGAGTTCAAAAATTACCCCATTTATTGCTCCACAAGTGCAAAAACCTCAATTATCGGCAACCACTTAGAGAGATCTCCGCTTTTGGTCACCATCTATATCAGCGCCGGTGTGCATGAGATTTTTGATAATACCATTTCAGTCAACAGAACAGCCGGGAATCCGATTGTGATTTATATCAATGGCTCGGCAGGCTCTATCATCTCAGGAAACACCATCAATAACCTCTCCGCGGGCACTGCGATAGCTATTCAAACAAACACGGCAACCAATTCTAAAATCATCGGCAACCGCATTTTTAAAGGGACCATCAACAAACACAGCAGTGACACAATAGACGGCAATATTATTGTCTGAAAAAAGCGCCCCCTCTAGGGGTTCTTTTTTTTCGATTTATAGATCACGTACATTTCTCTCACAAGTACTAAAACAAAAAATAAAAGCACGACCCATTCCGCAAATGTTGTCATCTTAAAGCTGGACATATTGTTATAAATGGCTTTTGTTAAACTGAACCCTTGAAGCATGTCCATCAATACAGAAATAGCTAATAAACAAATTAATATAACTCCTGTCACGCCCAATATCTTCATGCTTCATCATCCTCCGTTTTTAGTGTCTATCGTTGGCGGAGAAGTTATACCGCATCTAAACCTAATGCATAATCTCAATTTTAAAAGGAAGAATATGAGAAAACGACAAGGAAAGGTATTTGTGTATGCCTTTATTTTCTAAGCAAAAGAACAATACCGATTCAAAAGACAAGCAGAATACAGACGAAAGGAATCAGGAACAGCAGCAAGAAAAAGAAAGGCCGGTTCTCATTTCTCCAAGTTTGGCAAAGAATATAGCGGAAACGAAAAAGGAAGTCGGAAGCAGCTCTGACGTCATCATTCGTGAGATTAAAATCGGGGAGCAGGATCATGTCCATTTGGCTGTTATTTATATTGCAGGCCTGGTCGATAATAACACAATCCATGAGTCGTTAATCGATCCTTTGGTACAGGATGAGTCTATCCAGAATTCCCATGCGATCCAGCAAATTCTTGAAAAAACGCTCCCCCTGGGCGGAGTGAAAGCGGAAAAGAGCTGGGGCAAGCTTTTTTCCGAGTTAATGCTCGGCAATGCGCTCGTTTTTGCAGATGGCTATGATGAAGCTTTGATTTGCAGCACTCAAGGGGGAGAGCAGCGCTCCATCCAAGAGCCGAGCACCCAGGTGTCATTCCGCGGCCCGCGCCAAGGGTTTACAGAGTCTCTGCAAACCAATATTTCCATGATCCGGCGATACATTAAAAATCCGAATTTATGGGTTGAAAAAATGAAAAAAGGTTCTGTTACGAATACGGATATCGCTCTCATGTACATTCAAGGAATATGTGATGAAAAGGTGCTGAAGGAAGTGAAACAGCGCCTGGAAAAAATAGATATTGACAGTATTTTGGAATCTGGATATATTGAGCAGCTGATTGAAGATGAAACCTTTACGACATTTCCGACCATGTATCATACAGAACGTCCTGATGTTGTAGCGGGAAATCTGTTAGAAGGAAGATTCGCGATAATTGTGGACGGAACACCGTTTGTGCTTATTGCTCCGGCCTTATTTGTTCAATTTTTTCAGTCTGTTGAGGATTATTATTCACGTTTTGACATTGCGACAAGCATACGGATTCTTCGCGTTTTAGTCTTTTTCATTTCGCTTGTGGCTCCGGCTGTATACGTGGCAGCCACGACGTTTCATCAAGAAATGATACCGACTCAGCTGTTAGTGGTCATTGCGGCCCAGCGGGAAATTGTTCCGTTTCCGGCTGTTGTGGAGGCGCTGACGATGGAGGTTGCTTTTGAGATTCTGAGGGAAGCGGGAGTCAGGCTGCCCCGGGTTGTCGGCTCGGCAGTATCAATCGTAGGCGCGCTCGTAATCGGCCAGGCTGCCGTACAGGCTGGTATCGTCTCTCCGGCAATGGTTATTGTCGTTGCACTCACCGCGATTGCGAGCTTCGCAACACCTGCGTTCGCGATGGCCATTTCAGCCCGGCTTATTCGGTTTATTTTTATTATTGCCTCAGCTGTTTTGGGTTTTTACGGGCTGATTTTAGGGATCATTATGATGTTTGTCCACTTATGCAGTCTTCGTTCATTCGGCGTTCCATATATGTCGCCGCTTGCACCTTTTTCTTCACAAGGCGTAAAGGACGCGCTTTTCCGTGTTCCGTGGTGGGCCGATGAAAAAAGGCCGGAATCGGTCAGTAAGGAAGATAAGGTGCGGCAGGGGCAAGATCAACGCCCAGAGCCGGCCGCTTCACGAGGAATGGTGAACAAAGATTTGGAAGAAGGGGATCAGAATGGTACGTAAATGTCTATTAGCCGTTCTCATGATTTTGAGCGTCATTGTGCTGCCCGGCTGCTGGGATAAGCGGGAACTGACAGATCTTGCGATTATCTCGGCAATTGGCATCGATAGGACAAACGAAGGCAACTACGTGCTGCATCTTCAAATTATCAATCCCGGAAATGTCGCCGGCGGGCTTCAGGGAGGCGGTGCTGGAGACAGGCCGCCTGTATCTGTCTATTCGATTGAAGGCGACAATTTGACGGAAGCACTCAGAAAAGCCTCCATGAAGGTATCGCGGCGGCTTTATTTTGCCCATACCAACCTGGTCGTAATCAGCGAAAAGCTGGCGAAAGAGGAAGGGCTGGATTTTGTATTAGACAATCTTGACCGGGACACGGAATTCAGGACAACGGCGACCTTCGTCGTTGCCCATAAAACAAAAGCAGAAAATATCGTGAAAATCCTGACTCCGATTGATAAAATTCCGTCAAACAAAGTCAATAAAACACTCGATTTCACGGAGGCGCAATACGGACGGGTGGTCAAAACCAATATTCAGGACGTTTTGAAAACACTTGCCAGCGACACAAGGGCACCGATTATTCCGGGTTATTTGATGATTGGCGATGATAAAAAAGGAGTCAGCATGGAAAACACGCAGGCGACTGACCCGAAAGCCATTCTTCAGGCAGACGGTTTGGCGGTTTTTGATAAGGCCGGGTATTTAAAGTATTGGATTGAAGATGATGAAAGCGTGGGGGCAGTCTGGCTTATGAATAAGGTCCAGCATACGTTTATTAATGCTGATTGGGGCAAGACGAAAGATGCGGTCAGCTTGCAGGTTACCCATCAAGATACAAAGCTGGTACCTGATATGCGGAACGGACGTCCGCACATCCATGTGAAAGTGACGGTTGAAGGAATTATAGATGCTGTCAAATACCCTTTCCAATTATCTAATCCGAAGGTGCTGGCCGCTATTGAAAAAGCGCTCAACAAAGAGCTTGAAATGGAAATTAGCCATACTGTGAAAAAAATCAAGAAGAATAAAATAGATTTTATCGGTTTTGGTGACACGATATATAGAAAGTATCCGGAGCAGTGGGAGAAAATGAAGGATACATGGGACAAAGAATATTTGCCCGAACTGCCTATCGATGTGAAGGCCGAGACGTATATCAGAAGAACGGGATTGCGAAACAATCCGATCAAACACCAGTTTAAAGATGATTAGGTCTGGAGAAAGGGGAAGTGACAGATGGAAAAAGCCAGAATAAGCATCAGGCAGCTGTTTGTCATGATTATCATTTTTGAGCTGGGCAGCTCCTTATTGATTACACCGGGATCAATGGCGGGCAGGGATGCTTGGATCGCAGTTCTGTTGGGGTGTGCAGCCGGTTTGTTTCTTTTCTATTTGTATCAAGGCATTTATCAATGTTACCCGAATTCTTCTCCGAAAGAATATATGGATGATATGCTGGGAACCAAGCTGAGCTGGCTGTTTTCATTTCTCTATATCTTGTACTTTGCCTATATTGCCGCAAGGGTCCTGCGTGACTTTGGAGAAATGCTGCTGACATTTGCTTATCATGATACACCTATCATTATTGTAAATGGTTTGTTAGTGGTAGTTAGCATATACGCCGTAAGAAAAGGAATCGAAGTGCTCGCCCGCGCGGCTGAGCTGCTTTTCGGAGCCATGTATTTACTGGGCGCAATCGGCCTCTTGCTGATTGTTGTCTCAGGTTCTATAGACCCGCATAACTTAAAACCGGTTTTGGCAGACGGCATTTCTCCTGTCCTTTACTCTGTTTTCACTCAGACCATGTACGTTCCGTTTGGCGAAGTCGTTTTATTTGTGATGATTTTCCCTAACCTGAATGACAGAAAAGATGTGAAAAAAGTGGGGATGATCGCCATGGCTATTAGCGGATTGGTTGTGGCGCTCACCGTGGCGATTAATATCAGCGTGCTTGATGTTGATCTTACACTCAGATCCCAGTTTCCGCTTTTAAGTACGATCCAGACAATCAAGGTCGAAGAATTTTTAGACCGGCTCGATGTCTTTTTTATGCTGGCGCTGATCATCGGCGGCTTCTTTAAGGTCAGCCTCTACTTATATGCCACTGTGGTTGGGACATCTACGCTCTTTAAGGAAAAGAACCCCTCTCAATTGGCTTATCCGATGGGATTGGGCATCTTAATCCTTTCTATAACGATTGCGACTAACTTTTCAGAGCACTTGAACGAAGGCTTGAACGTGGTGCCGCTGTATATTCATTTGCCTTTTCAATTTTTGTTTCCGCTCTTTCTGTTTATTGTGGCTGTTTGGAAAAAGAAACGAAGAGAGAAGTCAAAAGGGACAGGAGCAAAAAAATGATAAAAAGAGCGGGGGGATGCAGCCGCCGCTCTTTTTATGTTCACTTCTATATAAAAGGGGGATATAGGGTGCGCCCCTGTCTGCACTGGCAGAGGCGCGTTTTGTTATACGACTGCGACGTTTTCCTTCACAGTAAAGCTTCCTCTTGAAAGTCTGATATTGATGTCTGACACTTTTGCAATTTGTTCATCGTGCGTCACCATAATGACGCATTTATTTTCCTTGTGCGCCAGATCTTGAAAGAGGCGTACAATTTCTTTTGATGTGTCCTCATCAAGGTTTCCGGTCGGTTCATCGGCTACGATAAGATCCGTGTCACAGCAGAAAGCCCTTGTAATTGATACCCGCTGCTGCTGTCCGCCGCTCAGTGTGAGCACTTTTTGCCGGGCTTGTTTTTCGTTGATGCCAACCTTCTGCAGCATGTCAAGCGCATATGATTCTTTGTTCTTTTCTTTAGAACCTGTGATTTCCATAGCGGTTGTGACGTTCTGCAAAGCCGTCATATACGGGAGCAGGTTGTACGCCTGAAAGACGATTGATACATATTGATTTCTGAAATTGGTTAAGCCGATTTTGGAAACAGCTTTTCCGTCGTAAAGGATGTTTCCTTCTTTTGGTGCGTCAAGTCCGCCTGCCAGAGATAGGAAAGTGGTTTTCCCCGTCCCTGATGTGCCGACGATTGTGTAGAATTTGCCTTTTTGAAAGCTGATGTTAATATCCTGAAACAATGGCTGGCTTTTGTCTTTATACCAGTAGCCGACTTGTTGAAATTCTAATAAGCTCATAGGTTTCGCCTCTTTCTATTCCTGTTTTGTCAATATCGTTTTCGGATGAAGCCGCAGTACTGAAATTGACGGCAGCAATGTTGCAATGATTGCGATTAGGATGCCGATCCCGCCAAGAATAAGCATGTCGTTCATAGAAACCGCGACGTTCAGTGAATCGATAACGTCCACGTTTGATGAACTGTGGCCGAACATTCCGCCGCCCATGCCGCCACCGCCGCCGGGCATTTGTCCGCTTGCGGTTTGCGTTGAATCGGTTGATGAACTGATCTGCTGGGATAAAAGCTGATTTCCAAGCTGATTCGCGACGAGATTTCCCGTCACAGATGCAAGGCCGATAGCGATAACGGCCACAATCAGAATCTCAGTCAAGAACTGTCCAATCAATTTCCATCGTTTTTCACCGATGGCCATTAACACGCCCATTTCGTATTTGCGCTCCCTGATTGACATCATGACAATCAGGCCAAGGATGACGGCGCCTGCCACTGATACAAGATACACAACGTTTTTAGAGAAAGAAGCCACATTTTCAATCGGGCCGACCATTTGCTGGTAAAGCTGATCGTTTGTATTCAGTGTGTACGTATCGAAGTCAATTGATGTTTTCTTCGCTGCTTTTACGAAAGCATCCATATTTTTCGCGTCGTCCATATAGTAAACAGCTGAGTCAATCGTATTTTTATAGTCGTCGCCTTTCAGCGCCGCTGTTGCTGTGTAAGGCGTATAAAGCTTGTTATAAGGATTTAAGAAAGAGAAATTTTGGGCTTGGTCATCACCTGAAGATGTTGTTTTATAAATACCGACGATCTTCAGCTTTACTGTCGTATCTTCATCTGTTGCTGATTCAATTGTGATCGAATCGCCAACGCTTAAATCATTTTCTTCCGCTAATGTTTCGTTGATCACTGTTACTTTTTTGCCGACATCTGATTTTGTAATCGCGCGTCCGTCAGTGATTTTTGAATCTCCGTCAGAGAAGTCATCAACTAATGCTGTGCTGATGACACCTTCAATCGAAAGATCGGCTTGCACCATTTGCGGTCCGCCTTGTCCGCCGCCTTGGCTGTTTTTAGCGTTTGAGCTTGAACTGCTGGAGCTGGAATCACTTGAACTAGAGCTTTCAATCGCATCAAAGTTTCCTGCGTTGGCTGAAGCTGATGTGGTGTAATTGTAGCTCTTCACATGATCAAGCGCTGCAAGCTTATTCGCATCAGACACTTTGATCGGTGTTGATTCGAAGCTGCGTTTTTCACCGCTGTCCTGCTGTTTTTCCATTTGCTTTTGGCGGTCAACCTGAAGTGTCACGCTTCCGCCGAGTTCCTGTCTGGCCAGTTCGCTTGACTTTTGTGCTGCCGACTGGATGGTGAGGCCTGATAGCACAAAGACACATATGACTGTAAACACAAATAATTGCAATAACGTTTTTCCCTTTTTAGCCTTCATATTCCAAAAGGCTCGTTTGATAAAGTTCATTTATGTTCCTCCGCATTGGTATTTTTATTGATAAGACCGCCTCTGGGGCGCGTCCCCTTGCTGATAAATTAATAGTAGTCCAAAGGTATGAAAAAAATATGAACAATCTATTTCTAGTTGATGAAATAAAAACTAACAATTGTGAAACGCAAAACCTTCTGTTTAAAATGGTGCTATTATATAAAAAAGCATCAAAACAACCGGAGGATATAATGAAAATATTAATGATAGAAGATAATGTTAGTGTATGTACGATGACGGAGATGTTCTTTTTTAAAGAAGGTTTTGAAGCGGAATTCGTTCATGACGGGTTAGAAGGGTACCAGCGTTTTACGGAAGAAAATTGGGATCTGATCATTTTGGATATCATGCTTCCATCTATGGACGGCGTGACCATCTGCAGAAAAATAAGAGAGACAAGCACGGTGCCGATTATCATGCTGACTGCCAAAGACACTGAATCAGATCAGGTCATCGGGTTTGAGATGGGGGCGGACGATTATGTCACAAAGCCGTTCAGCCCGCTGACATTGGTTGCCCGCATCAAAGCCGTCATCAGAAGATACAAGGCGACAGGCAAAGCTGTTATTGATGAAGATATGATCGAATCAGAATGCTTTACCATTAATAAGAAGACGAGAGAAGTATTATTAAACGGAGAGCCTGTAGAAAATCTCACGCCGAAGGAATTCGATCTGCTTTATTACCTTGTCCAAAATCCGCGGCAGGTGTTCTCCAGAGAACAGCTGCTCGAGCAGGTATGGGGCTATCAATTTTATGGAGATGAACGAACGGTTGACGTTCATATCAAACGGCTAAGGAAAAAGCTTGCCAGCGAGGACAAGCCTTTCCTGTATACTGTTTGGGGAGTAGGGTATAAATTTGATGAAGATTAAATATTTATATCAGCTGCTGCTAAGCCACATCAGCATTTTGATTTTAGCATTTGTCATTATCATTTCTCTGTTTTCCCACTTTGTGAAGGAATTTGCCTATCAAAACAAAGTAGAGGAATTGACGTCATATGCGGTGCAGATTGCAAATGAATTCCAAGCTGGCCAGGTGGACATGCGCAGGCTCTATCCTTATCAGGACATGTTAAGCACAAGAAAGACGCAGTTTATCATCTTTAATGAAGAGCAACAGCCTTATTTTCTTCCTGAAGGCTTTCATCACCCACCAAGGGAACAGCTGAAGAAATCAGAATGGAATAAGCTAAAAAAAGGGCAGACTGTCATGATCAGGGCAGATGGCCGTTTTGATGATGAAGTGTCACTTGTGGCGCAGCCTATATTTGTTCAGAACGAATTTAAAGGCGCCGTTCTGCTGATTTCTCCGATCAGCGGCGTTGAACAGATGGTCAATCAGGTCAATCTCTATATGTTTTACGCTGTGATCAGCACGCTTGTGATTACGATTCTCGTGAGCTGGCTTCTGTCCAAATTCCATGTCAAGCGGATTCAAAAACTGAGAGAAGCGACAGATAAAGTGGCTTCCGGCGATTATGACATCCATTTGGAAAACAGCTACGGGGACGAAATCGGCGTACTGGCGTCTGACTTTAATATCATGGCGAAAAAACTAAAGCAGTCAAGGGATGAAATCGATCGCCTCGAGAAGCGGAGAAGGCAGTTTATCGCTGACGTGTCACATGAATTAAAAACACCGCTGACGACGATCAACGGTTTGGTTGAAGGGCTGAACAGCCATACGATTCCTGAGGATAAGAAGGATAAATGCTTCTCGCTGATCAGTGAGGAAACGAAGCGCATGCTGCGGCTCGTAAAAGAAAATCTGGATTATGAAAAAATCAGATCCCAGCAAATTACCTTGAACAAGCTAGACGTTCCTCTGATCGAGGTGTTTGAAATCGTGAAAGAGCACTTGCAGCAGCAGGCGGAAGAAAAACAAAACAAGCTGATGATCCAAGTAGAGGATCACGTCATCGTACATGCCGATTATGACCGGTTCATTCAAATTCTCGTCAACATTACGAAAAACAGCATCCAATTTACGCAAAACGGTGACATTTGGCTGCGCGGAATGGAAGGTTATAAAGAGACGATTATTGAAATTGAAGACACGGGTATCGGCATTCCAAAAGAGGATATTGAGCATATATGGGAGCGATTCTATAAAGCAGATATTTCAAGAACGAACACGGCATACGGTGAATACGGACTCGGTCTCTCGATCGTCAAGCAGCTCATTGAAATGCACCAGGGCACAGTAGAAATCGAGAGTGAAGAAGGGAAAGGCACAAAGTTTATCATCCGCCTTCCTTTAACGGCAAAACAGCAATAGCATACAGGGCGGCGGCATCATCTGATGGAGCCGCCTTTTTTATACACCGCTTCGGTTTATTGCGTGCTCCCGAAAACAAAGATTGCGTGTTTTTCGGGTTGGGACGGTCTATAAACATGATAAAATATGACATAAACAGTTTTTGATGGGAGAGGGTGAAGGAATGAAGAGCGGGGTAATTCCTTCTTCAGCGGTCGGTCAAAAAATTAACGAGTGGTACAGATATATCCGGACATTCAGCGTGCCGGATGCCGAAGTGTTAAAAGCTGAAATCCAGCAGGAACTGAAACACATGCAGCATGATTCCAACTTGCTGCTTTATTATTCACTAATGGAATTCCGGCACCAGCTTATGCTGGATTATCTTGAGCCGTTAGAGAAATTAAATATCGAAGACCAGCCAAGCCTGTCTGAATTATCAAGAAACATTGACAGCAACCAGGCAGATCTCAAAGGGCTGCTCGACTATTACGTGAATTTTTTTCGCGGGATGTATGAGTTTGATAAGCGGGAATTTATTTCTGCCATTACATACTATAAACAGGCGGAGAAAAAGCTCTCCTTTGTCGCAGACCATATTGAACGGGCTGAATTCTATTTTAAAATCGCGGAAGCTTATTATTATATGAAGCAAACGTATTTTTCATTGATTAATATAAAAAACGCTTATGAAATTTACGTGGAGCAGGAAACCTATAATGTGAGAATCATTCAATGCCATTTCGTGTTCGGGGTCAACCTGATGGATGAAAGAAATTTCGAACAAGCCGCACGCCATTTCAAATTGGCGCTCAATATGGCCCAAGCGGAACAAAAAGCCCAGCTGGTCGGAAGAGCATACTACAATCTCGGATTATGCTATTACAATCAAGACCTTCTAGACCCTGCCATTGATTACTTTGAAAAAGCGGTCTCCACGTTTGAAAGCAGCAGGATCGTCAATTCTCTCCCGCAAGCCTATTTTTTAATCACCCTGATTTATTATAAACAGGGAAAACATGATAAAGCTTCGGAATATCACAAGCGGGGCTATGAATATGCTAAAGAAACAGACGATGCAGACTATGCCGTAAAATTCGAGTTTTTGCAATCCCTATATCAGGATCAGCCCAATGAAGAAGGAATCGAACGATGTTTCCAATACTTAAAAAATAAAAATATGTACGCTGATATAGAGGATTTAGCCCTAGAAGTAGCAAAATACTACTATGAACAGAAATGGTTTAAACTGTCTGCTTCCTATTTTCTACAAGTTGAAGAGGCAAGAAAACAAATACAAAGGAGTGAAGGTTTGTATGAAATTGAAATCTAAGTTGTTTGTTATTTGTTTGGCCGCAGCCGCGATTTTTACAGCGGCTGGCGTTTCTGCTAATGCGGAAGCACTCGACTTTCATGTGACAGAAAGAGGAATGACGTAAGAACAAACCCCTTCTCATTAGCGAGAAGGGGTTTTTCTTTTCAAAAAAACACCGCAAGACATAGTCTTGCGGTGCCGCCTTCATGGAGATTACGTTTATTTAGTAGCCTCCTACAAATGCAGTTCCCACAATGATCAAGAGGATAAATAACACAACAATCAAAGCGAAAGAAGTTCCGTAACCTGACATTTTGTGCACCTCCTTGCGAGATTGCTTCAGCAAATGCTGCAAAACTGTGGCGGACAGGGTCCCGCAGAGACGGTCAGCAGCTTAGTAGCCGCCAACAAACGCAGTCCCTACGATAATTAAAAGAATAAACAATACAACGATTAAAGCGAAAGAACTGATGCCGCCGTAACCGCCGCCGTTAGAGTATCCTGACATAAGGTTTCACCTCCCTATGAAGGATACTATAAGATATGCTGAACCGATCCATTTGGCAGGGATAATAGTGGACAAGAGAAAAAATGAACAATCAGGCTATATGAAGGTGATATAAAAAATAGCGGGCGCTGCCGCCCGCTATTTATGTACGATTAAGAGATCAGCACGCCCGCGAAAAATTCCTGGTATAACGCTTGAACGGCTTTTCTTTCTTCGGCTTCTTTTACGCCAAACATCATGCTTACTTCAGAAGATCCCTGATTGATCATTTCGATATTCACCTGTGCCTCTGATAATGCTTTGGCGGCTCTTGCCGTTGTACCGACATTGTGGCGCATCGCTTCCCCTACAACCATAATCAGGGCGAGATGATGCTCGACGATGACTTCATCGGCATGCAAATCCTCTTCGATCCGTTTGATGACGCTGCGCTCAGTGACGGCATCCATTTGCCCCTGCCGTAAAATGATCGTCATGTCATCGATTCCCGATGGAACATGCTCATACGTCAAACCATTCTCCTCCAGGATTTGAAGGGCTCTGCGGCCAAAACCGATTTCTCTGTTCATGAGATACTTGCTGATATAAATGCTGCAAAAACCAGTGTCGCTGGCAATGCCGACGACAGGCCCGTTTGTGTTATCCCGCTTGCTGACGACGCGGGTGCCTTCGGCTGAGGGGTTGTTCGTATTTTTGATCTGAACAGGAATCCCCGCTCTGAATGCCGGAATGAGCGCTTCATCATGAAACACTGAAAAACCCGCGTAGGACAGCTCCCGCATCTCTCTGTATGTCAGCTCGCTGATTTCCTTTGGATTCTGAACGAAGGACGGATTGACAGAATACACAGCGTCTACGTCTGTAAAGTTTTCGTACAAATCGGCTTGAAGTCCGTTGGCAAGAATCGAACCGGTAATATCAGAACCGCTCCGTGAGAATGTGATCACATCGCCATCCTTGCTGAATCCGAAAAAACCGGGAAAAATGATGAGTCCGTCACGTTCCCGAAGACGATAGAGGTTTTGATAGGATTCAGGAAGAACTTGCGCGTTGCCGGGTTCATTTGTCACAAAGAGGCCGGCATCCTTCGGGTTTACATATTCCGCTTTGACGCCTTTATAGCGGAAATAAGCGGCAATCAGCTTGGCATTGTTATCCTCCCCGCTGGCCTTGACTGCGTCAAGGTATTGCTCGGGATTGCTTTTATCTCCTTCTAAAAGCGTAAACAGATCATCTCTGATTTTTTCGATAATGCTTTGCCCCAGCTGAAGCTCATTGGCGATGAGAGCGTACCGTTCCACAACAGCTTCCGCCAGTTCAGGTGCGCTGCCTGTTTCCAAATATTGTTTTGCACATGCGATTAAGAGATCAGTCACTTTCGTATCCTCGGCATAGCGTTTTCCCGGAGCTGAAACGACTACAGCTTTCCGTGCCGGGTCTGAGGTAACGATGTGAAACACCTTGTCAAGCTGGGCGCCTGAAGCAAGTGAGCTGCCTCCGAATTTAACGACCTTCATGTTTACATCTCCTAATGTTTAAAATTTTCACACAAATTTAGTATTTATTATCTCTCTTTCAGTCCTGTAAATCAAGGGTTAATTTCTTTCTGGAGAGAACATTTGTATTTCTCACAAGGAATAATGTCAAGTTTGCTGACCGTATACCTGCGTTATAAAGATAAATATGGTAAACAGCCTAACGTTTTGGGATGGAAAATGGTCAGAATGATTAGTAAAATGGATAAATGACTAGGTTAATATTTTTAAAGAATATTGACTAACCCTAGAAAAATGGTAATATGTAAATGATAATGATAATCAATTACTATATGGCCATATTGTTTTGAGTCCTTGCGGAGTAGGAGATACGTTCTTTTTGCTGTAAGGATGTAAGGAGGCAGCATGAAGCTACGTTACTTATTTATTCTACTTATCATATTAGCAGTCACATCTGTATTTATCGGTGTAGAAGATCTTTCGCCGCTTGATCTCTTCGATTTAAGCAAACAAGAGGCGTCAACGCTGTTTGCAAGCCGTTTGCCGCGATTGATCAGCATTGTCATCGCGGGATTAAGCATGAGCATCTGCGGTTTGATTATGCAACAGATCAGCAGAAATAAATTCGTGTCACCGACGACGGCCGGCACGATGGATTGGGCGAGGCTCGGCATTTTAATTTCCTTGCTGCTGTTTACATCCGCCAGTCCTTTAATCAAAATGCTGATTGCGTTTGTCTTTGCCCTTGCAGGAAATTTTCTGTTTATGAAAATCCTTGAAAGAATCAAGTTTAACGACACCATCTTTATTCCGCTTGTCGGTTTAATGCTCGGGAATATCGTCAGTTCAATCGCGACATTTATCGCATATAAATATGACTTGATCCAGAATGTGTCATCATGGCTGCAGGGAGACTTCTCTTTAGTCGTGAAAGGAAGATACGAGCTTCTTTATCTGAGTATTCCGCTCGTCATCATTGCCTATGTGTATGCGGATAAATTCACATTGGCCGGTATGGGTGAAAGCTTTTCTGTCAACCTAGGCCTCAAGTACAAACGGGTTGTGAACATCGGGCTCATTATCGTGTCCCTGATCACGTCCCTTGTCATTTTGACTGTCGGTATGCTGCCGTTTCTCGGTTTAATCATCCCGAATATTGTATCGATTTACAGAGGAGACAATCTGAAGAGCAGCCTGCCGCATACTGCGCTGTTGGGAGCGGTGTTTGTGCTGTTTTGCGATATACTGGGCAGAATCATTATCTTCCCTTATGAAATCTCGATTGGCCTGATGGTCGGAATCATCGGCAGCGGCATTTTCCTGTTTATGCTGTTAAGGAGAAAAGCCTATGCGTAACCAGATGAAAATAGCTTTGCTCGTTGTTTTAGCCATTGTATGTATTGGCTTGTTTCTGTTTTATGACTTAGGCAATTGGGATTACACCCTGCCGAGACGAATCAAAAAAGTCGCTGCCATTGTGCTGACGGGGGGAGCGATTGCGTTTTCGACCATGATCTTTCAAACGATTACGAACAACCGCATCCTGACGCCGAGCATTTTGGGCCTTGATTCTCTCTACATGCTGATTCAGACTGGCATTATCTTTTTGTTCGGTTCTGCGAATATGGTCATCATGAATAAAAACATCAACTTTATCATATCTGTTCTGCTGATGATCCTGTTTTCTCTTGTTTTGTATCAGATCATGTTCAAGGGTGAGGGGAGAAATATCTTTTTCCTTCTGCTTATCGGAATCGTGTTTGGCACGCTGTTCAGCAGCCTGTCTTCCTTTATGCAGATGCTGATTGATCCGAACGAGTTCCAAGTTGTGCAGGACAAGATGTTTGCCAGCTTTAACAATATCAATACGGATTTGTTATGGCTCGCGTTCATCATCTTCCTGCTGACAGGCGTTTATGTCTGGCGTTTTACAAAATTTTTCGATGTGCTGTCGCTCGGACGCGAGCACGCCGTGAATTTGGGCATTGACTACGACAAAGTGGTGAAGCAGATGCTGATCGTGGTTGCGATTTTGGTTTCTGTTTCAACAGCGCTAGTCGGGCCGATTATGTTTTTAGGCCTTCTGGTCGTCAACCTGGCGAGAGAATTCCTGAAAACCTATAAGCATTCATACTTAATCGCAGGCTCCGTTTTCATCAGCATCATTGCGCTGGTCGGAGGGCAGTTTGTGGTTGAGAAAGTGTTTACCTTCTCAACGACGCTGAGCGTCATTATTAATTTTGCCGGCGGGATTTATTTTATCTACTTGCTGTTAAAGGAGAATAAATCATGGTAGAGGTCAGAAATGTAAGCAAACAATATGGCGGGAAAGTTGTCCTTGAAGAGACGTCAGTCACGATTCAAAAGGGCAAAATCACCTCGTTTATCGGTCCTAACGGCGCCGGCAAAAGTACGCTGCTGTCTATCATGAGCCGCCTGATCAAAAAAGATTCCGGCGAGATTTACATAGACGGACAAGAGATTGGAGCATGTGACAGCAAAGAGCTTGCCAAGAAAATGAGCATTTTGAAGCAGGCGAACCAAATCAATATCAGGCTCACGATCAAAGACCTCGTTAGTTTTGGCAGGTTTCCGTACTCACAGGGCCGGCTGACAGAGGAAGACTGGGTTCATATCAACCAGGCGCTTAGCTATATGAAGCTGGAAGACATTCAAGACAAATACTTGGATCAGCTGAGCGGCGGACAGTGCCAAAGGGCATTTATCGCTATGGTCATTGCCCAGGACACAGATTATATCTTTCTGGATGAGCCGCTGAACAATCTGGATATGAAACACTCAGTTGAAATTATGAAACTGCTGAAACGGCTGGTAGAGGAGCTTGGAAAAACGATCGTGATCGTCATTCACGATATCAATTTTGCTTCAGTCTATTCTGACTATATCGTCGCTTTGAAAAACGGCCGAATCGTAAAAGAAGGACCGCCTGAAGAAATGATAGAAACATCAGTGCTTGAGGAAATCTACGATATGACCATCCCGATTCAGACGATTGATAATCAAAGAATAGGTGTCTATTTTTCTTAATATATAGAAGAGGTGAAGAGCATGAAAAAGTTCGCATTACTATTCATCGCTTTGGTGACGGCAGTTGTGATTTCTGCATGCGGAAACCAAAGCACAAGCAGCAAAGGTTCTGATTCTAAGGAAGAACAAATCACAGTGAAACACCAGCTGGACAAAAACGGAACAAAAGTACCGAAGAGCCCTAAAAAAGTTGTCGTATTTGACTTTGGAAGCTTAGATACACTAGATAAACTTGGTCTTGATGATAAAGTAGCGGGACTGCCGAAACAAGCCCTTCCTAAATATCTGTCCAAATTCAAGGATGACAAATATGCTGACGTCGGAAGCTTAAAAGAGCCAGACTTCGAGAAAGTGGCAGATTTAGACCCTGACTTGATCATTATCTCAGGAAGACAATCTGAGTCTTACAAAGAATTCTCTAAAATTGCGCCGACAATTTACCTTGGCGTAGACACAGCGAAGTATATGGAATCATTTAAGTCTGACGCAGAAACAATCGGTAAGATCTTCGATAAAGAAGATGAAGTGAAGGATGAACTCGCAAAAATCGATCATTCAATCGCAGATGTAAAGAAAACGGCTGAAAAGCTTAACAAAAACGGTCTCGTCATCATGGCGAACGATGGGAAGATCAGCGCATTCGGTCCTAAATCAAGATACGGCCTGATCCATGACGTGTTCGGCGTGACACCGGCTGATAAAAACATCAAAGCGTCTACTCACGGACAAAGTGTTTCTTACGAGTACATTTCAAAAACAAACCCGGATTACCTGTTTGTCATTGACCGCGGTACAGCGATCGGTGAAACATCATCTACTAAACAAGTCGTTGAAAATGATTATGTGAAAAATGTAAACGCAGTGAAAAATGATCATGTCGTCTACCTTGATTCTGCTACTTGGTACTTATCAGGAGGCGGTCTTGAGTCTATGGCGCAAATGATCAAAGAAGTGAAAGACGGTTTAGATAAGTAAAACCACAAAGAGCCTCCGCTAAGTAGCGGGGCTCTTTTTTTGTTAATCAGCGTGCCGGCTGCTGTTCGGCAGGGCGCTGAGGTTTCTTTAATGTGAATGAGAGAAGGAAGCCGACAAGTGCAATGACGGCAGCCACAATAAAAGCGGCGTTCATGCCGTGCAGGGCGGCGTGCTTCACATTTGTCGTGCCTGCATGTGCCGCCTGGTTGCTCATCACGGAAACCAATAGTGCGGTTCCGATCGAGCCGCCGACTTGGCGAATCGTGTTGTTCATCGCAGTTCCGTGCGGAATCAAGTGGCGCGGAAGCGCGTTGATTCCGGCTGTTGTCACCGGCATCATGATCATGGCGGTGCCTAAGAGACGAACAGTGTATAAAACGACAATCCAAGCGAGTGATGTATGGTCAGTCAGCTGCATAAACGGCAGAGATGTCAGGAAGATGATGCAGAAACCGGCAATCGCCAGCCCTCTTCCGCCGACACGGTCAAAAATTCTGCCGATAATCGGCGACATAAAGCCCATCACAACGGCTCCCGGAAGGAGCATAAGCCCTGTATCAAAAGCTGTGACGTCTCTGACATTTTGTGTATAAAGCGGCAGGATGGTTTCCGTACCGATCAATAATGCAAAGACGAGGGTTCCCAGCAGTGTTGTTAAACTGAAAACACCAAACGTGAAGACGCGGAATTCCAGCATCGGTTTTTCAAGCTTCATTTGTCTTGTGATAAACAAGAGCAGCGCGATGACACCCACCAGCAGTGAAATCAAGACGGTTGAACTGGACCAGCCGTAAGAGCCGACGCTTGAGAAGCCGTATAGAAGGCCGCCGAACCCAAATGTTGAAAGGATGACTGATAAAATATCAATCTGTGTTTTTCTTAAAGTCGTCACGTTTTTCATCAGGATGCTGGCAAGAATCAAATCAATCACAGCAAACGGAAGAATAATATAAAACAATGATCTCCAAGAGAAAGCTTCGACAGCCCATCCGGAAAGAGTCGGTCCGATCGCAGGCGCGAATGAGATGACCAATCCGACCATACCCATAGCCTGGCCGCGCTTTTCAATCGGAAAGATTGTCAGGAATACAGTCTGCATGAGCGGCATCATAATGCCGGCTCCAGCCGCTTGAATGATACGTGCTGTCAGCAGAACCGGGAAGTTCGGCGCGAACGCTCCGACGACTGTTCCGACAGTGAAAATGCTCATTGCTGTGATGAGCAGCGCCCGGCTTGTGAATTTCTCAATTAAAAACGCAGTAATCGGAATTAAAATCCCGTTGGTTAACATAAATGATGTGGTCAGCCATTGTGCTTGGTTGGCATCGACATTGAAATCCCTCATGATATGGGGAAGTGCGGTAATCAACAATGTCTGGTTCAAAATCGCCACAAACGCTCCGGCTAACAAAATGCCGACAATGACAGAACGGTTAAAAGGTTTTTGTTCAATACTTGTGTTCAATACATATCCCTTCTTTTCTCTAAGTAATTAACAGTGTTTTTAACATGGAAACGGGCTGTGTTAAAACACCGGTTTGTTCGAGATAGCCAATCAGTGATTTGAGTAAAAAAGCGCGGGGTTCTTCCTTCTTCGCTTCTTCCTCCAGCATGGCGGCTGCGGATGTCAGTTCATCTACGTCATAGTCCGCGGCGGGCAGGGAAGAGATGCCTTTATGTAATTCCTTCAGGCTTTCCGATAATAGGACTGATTTATCCTTTGGCTTGTAGGAGGATGCTGAATGAATATAAAGCTCGATGGCTTCGGGCGGAAGAAGAGACTGGCGGGTTTCCCTGTTTTTGATAATCTGATTGAGGGTGCTGATGATAAACTCTGCGATCGGGTCAAGCTCAAGCGGTTTTTCCTCGATTTTGATCAGCATTAAAAACTCACGCATCATGCCGTGAAGAATGATGACCAAATCCCACACAAACGGGAGAATGGTTTCTCCATACGCCTGGATCAGCGAATCGCGGTGCCAGCAGATAATCGTCGATCTGGTCTGATGGATATGCTGTTTGACCCGGTCATTGTGCAGCTTGGGGTTTCCGTAGGTCAGCATATTGAAAAACTGCTGATTCCGCCTGAAGTCCTCCAGTTCCATTTTGACCTTTTGCGTCAAACGCTCCTCCGGTGTAAGTGCGGTATTTTCCTGAAGTCTTGAGGCCGCAGCCACCATTTGCTTCTGGTTAAATGACAGCAGCTCCAAAAGCAGATCTTCTTTAGATTGGAACAGCTTATATATCGAAGCTTTTGACATCTTACATTCTTCTGCGATCGCCTGCATGGAAACCGACGTAAAATCCTTTTCCGAAAAAAGCTTTCGCGCGGCTAACAAGATATCTGTTTTTTTATCAAGCATCTCATGGCTTCCTTCTTTCTTGAACATTAGAAAACCCATTGGTTCACAGAAAACCAATGAGTAACTATGAAAAAATTTTACCAAATAAACAAAATAGAAGTCAATGGATTTTAACCGGGTAAATGAAAGGCCTGCCGGAAAATCCGACAGGCCGAATAAGAGCTTATTTTTCAACTTTAAATCCTTGTTTTTCAAGCATTTCACGGATGTGCGGATAGTACAGGCGCTCATAGTAAGAAGCGATGCTCTGTGACCAGTTTCTTGTTTCTTTTCCGTTTGTCCGCTTATTCATGTATTCAGACATCTGTTCGTCGTATGCCTGAATGTGAGACGTCAGCTCATCCTGATTCAAATAAGTTTCCTGATGATTGACAGCTTCCTGCGGCAAGCGCGGTTTTTTCGCTGAACGGTCGGCAGGATGCCCAATGACAAGGCCGGATAAAGGGAACACGTATTTTGGAAGCTCTAGCAGTTCGATCAGCTCTTGAGGGTTTCCGCGAACTGCACCGATCGGAACTGTGCCAAGTCCGAGTGACTCAGCCGCTGCTGTTGCTGTGCCGAGGGCAATACCAGCGTCTACTGCGCCGACAAGAACAGATTCCAATCCATTTGTGATTTCCATTTTGAAATCATGCAGATCTTCAAGCGCGATTTTGGCCCGGTTGAAATCTGCGCAGAACAGCAGGAAAACAGGAGCTTGATCGATCCATGGCTGGCCGCCTGCCAGCTCGGAGATTTTCTTTTTGCGCTCTTTATCCTGGACTGTGATCACAGTCACTTGCTGTCCGTTGATAGAAGAAGGGGCTGATTGCACCGCTTCAATGATTTGGTCCAATTGCTCCTGAGCTACAGGCTCATCTGTGTAGCTGCGAATCGAGCGGTGGTCTGTTAAAGATTTAATCACTTCATTCATATGAGACACCCTTCCTTTACTCGCTAAGCTCTGTGCGGACAACATCAAGAGGAGCGCTCAGCAGTTCTTTTCCTTTTGCGACAAATCCTTGGAAATGCGCAGTTTCGTTATGGAATTTCATTGCCGCTTCATCTTTCCATTTTTCAAGCATGACAAATGTATTTTCTTCGCCTACTTTTTCAAATAGGTCGTATTGCGCGTTGCCTTCCTCAGCTCTTGAATGCTGAACAAGTGATTGAGCCTCGCTCAAAAATTCCTCGCGTTTTTCTGGTTTTACTTTGATGTAAGCTTGTAATACGATCATGTAAATCTCCTCCGTTGTTATGTGAATTTATTGTTCGAATTTCATCGAACTAAATGTAACATGTATTCTAAATGAGGTAAAGGAAAAACCCTTAAATAGTAAAATTGTCATTCTAATTGTTGTGTGATACATTTGTGTCATGAACATTCCAAACCATCCAGAAACAGAAACATTGCAGCTGACAAAGGTTCTTCATGCACTTAGTGATCCGCTTCGTTTAGAGCTCGTCAAGCAATTAGCTGAAGCAAAAGAAAAAACGTGCAGCACCTGTGCAGATGTGCAGGTTGCCAAATCGACTTTGTCGCATCATTTTAAAGTTTTGAGAGAATCAGGTATCGCTCAAGTTCGGATAGAAGGAAAGCGCCGGTATTATTCGCTTCGCGCTGAAGACCTTGAAAAGGCATTTCCGGGCCTGCTTGAAGCCGTGCTGAATGTAGACCAGGACCGCTGGTGAATCAATCCCCTGTAACGGGGATTTTTTTATGTCCGTAAACCGCTTTGAAAAGCCGCTGCACACCCTCCTGAATATCTTCTTCCTTCAGCCGTGCAAAGCCGATAATGAGAGCTGGCCTGCCCGTTTGCCGCTTGTTTTCCTTCAAGTTAAATCGGCTCATTCCGAATATTTCAAGCTGCAGCCCGGCAGCATGTGACAGGATGTCTTGTTCGGTGCGCCTGGTATCAAATTCGGTAACAAAATGCAGCCCCGCATTTGCCCCTTTTACGGTAACCTCTCCACTGAACTCTGCTTCTAAAGCGGTGATCAGGCGTTCTCTCTTTTCTTTATAATGCTGCTTCATTTTTTTTATATGCTTCTGATATTCACCAGACTCGATAAATTCCTGCAGGGTGAGCTGTGTAAGTGATGAGCAAGTCTGCAGATCATAGCCCCGCTGTTTGTATGTCCTCAACAGCTCAGGCGGCAACACCATATAGCTGATCCGCAAGCCGGGGAGAAGGGATTTTGAAAAGGTTCCCATATAGATGACATTTTGAAAACGGTCGAGGCTTTGCAGCGCCGGAATACTGTCTACATCATATGTGAATTCACTATCATAATCGTCCTCAATGATATATCGGCGCGGCTCCTCGGCTGCCCAGTTCAGCAGCTGAATTCTTCTGGATACAGGCATAATCGTTCCGGCCGGAAACTGATGCGACGGGGTGGTCACCAGCACATCAGGCTGCTGTCTGGTGATTTCAGCAATCGACATGCCTTTTTCATCCAGCATGATCGTCTTGACTTGTTTTCCGGCATTCTTCAAAAGCTGATACATGCGCCTGTAGCCAGGCTCCTCCATCGCATACACGGCTTCCTTGGGTAAAAGCTCAGTCAACAGCTGCATGAGCACCTGTGTGCCTGCCCCTATGATCATTTGTTCCGGCCTGCATTTTACACCCCTCGTCAGGGAAATGAGCCTGGTAATGGCCGCTCTCACTTCATATATCCCTTGCGGATGTGACATATCGCCGAGCGTGCGGTATGAACGGGAGGCCGCTTTTTGCTCGCAGCGGAACCAGCTTTTGATCGGAAAATGGTCTGTATCGGAACTCATGTGTGAAAACGATATCCAATCGCTCTGATCGATGTGAATCTCTTTTAGGTCATCCGGCAGTGCAAATGGAGGGTGCTCCTCGGCGGAAAACATGTCTAGCTCCTCCACGAAGAAACCCTTTCGTTCAATGGCGTACAAATACCCTTCAGCCAGCAGCTGCTGATAGGCTGAATTCACTGAATTTACGCTGACCTTGAGATTTTCAGCCAGCTCCCGCTTGGAGGGAACCTTCGAGTGCGGCAGCAGATTGCGGCTGAGGATTTCTTTTTTCAGCTTTTGATAAATTTGCTGATAGATATAATCGGCTTGTTCTGAACGATCGAGTGTAATCGTGATATCCATTTGTAGTTTCTCCTTCTGATACCATCAAAAAGTTATAATTGGTACTTTTCATCATACCAAAGAGAAGTCAGAATGATAAGAAAATACCGACAGGGGGATATTCATATGAGTCAAACAACAGCAAGCATCACAACTGCACAATGGCAGCAAAAACGGGATCAATTTGTGTCAAAAGGTGTGAGCAACGGCAACCGCAGTCTGGCGGTCAAAGGAGAAGGGGCCGAGCTGTACGATCTGGACGGCCGGAGATTTATTGATTTTGCAGGCGCCATCGGCACGTTAAATGTCGGACACTCGCATCCGAAGGTGGTTGAGGCTGTGAAGCGGCAGGCGGAGGAGCTGATTCATCCTGGCTTCAATGTCATGATGTACCCGACTTATATCGAGTTAGCCGAAAAACTGTGCGGCATAGCACCGGGCAGCCATGGGAAAAAAGCGATTTTTCTTAACTCAGGGGCGGAAGCGGTCGAAAACGCTGTGAAAATTGCCAGAAAGTATACAAAGCGCCAAGGCGTTGTCTCGTTTACGCGCGGGTTTCATGGACGCACGAATATGACGATGAGCATGACAAGCAAGGTAAAACCTTATAAATTCGGTTTCGGACCTTTTGCGCCAGAGGTTTATCAAGCGCCGTTCCCTTATTATTATCAGAAGCCGGCCGGCATGAGTGATGAAAGCTATGACGATATGGTCATTCAAGCATTCAATGATTTTTTTATCGCTTCAGTGGCGCCTGAAACGGTGGCGTGTGTCGTGATGGAGCCAGTGCAGGGAGAAGGCGGGTTTATTATTCCTTCGAAACGGTTCGTGCAGCACGTCGCTTCATTCTGCAAAGAACACGGCATTGTTTTTGTTGCTGATGAAATCCAAACCGGCTTTGCCAGAACTGGCACTTATTTCGCAATTGAGCACTTTGATGTAGTGCCCGATCTGATCACGGTTTCTAAATCGCTTGCGGCAGGCCTGCCATTAAGCGGTGTGATCGGGCGTGCGGAAATGCTTGATGCGGCAGCGCCAGGGGAGCTGGGCGGCACGTATGCCGGCAGCCCGCTCGGCTGCGCGGCGGCTTTGGCAGTCTTGGATATTATCGAAGAAGAAGGACTGAATGAGCGATCTGAAGAAATTGGCAAAATCATTGAAGACAAGGCGTATGAGTGGAAACAAGAATTCCCGTTCATCGGTGACACCCGCAGACTCGGGGCGATGGCCGCAATCGAAATCGTCAAGGATTCAGACACGCGTGAGCCTGATAAAGCAAAAGCAGCAGCGATCGCGGCCTATGCGAATCAAAACGGATTACTTTTGCTGACAGCGGGAATTAACGGTAATATCATCCGCTTTTTGACACCGCTCGTCATCTCAGACAGCCTTTTAAATGAAGGGCTCAGCATCTTGGAGGCGGGCCTGCGAGCTTAATCATTGGAAAGAAAACGGCTGGGTCTGCTATCATTTTAAGTAATCATGAAAAGAAAGGAATGTTCAATATGCCAGATCAATTAACGGTCTACAACCCGGCTACGGGCGAGGAGATCAAAACGATTCCTCAGCAATCAGCCACAGAGGTAGAAGAAGCCATTGAACGTTCACATCAAGCGTTTAAAACGTGGTCTAAAACATCAGCGAACGAAAGAGCGTCTCTTTTGAAAAAATGGTATGAGCTGATTGTTGAACATAAAGAAGAGCTTGCAGATTTAATTACAAAGGAAAACGGAAAACCATACCAGGAAGCAGTCGGCGAGGTACTTTACGGCGCAGGCTATATCGAATGGTTCGCAGAGGAAGCGAAGCGTGTGTACGGAAGAACGGTCCCGGCCCCGACAACTGGTAAACGAATTGTTGTCACACGCCAGCCGGTCGGCCCCGTTGCTGCTATCACGCCCTGGAATTTCCCGAATGCGATGATTACACGCAAAGCGGCGCCTGCTCTTGCCGCTGGCTGTACATTTATCATCAAGCCGGCGCCAGACACACCGCTGTCTGCTTATGAACTAGCGCGCCTCGCATATGAAGCTGGCATTCCGAAGGATGTTCTTCAGGTTGTGATCGGTGATGGAGAAGAAATCGGAAATGTGTTCACAAGCAGTCCGAAAATCCGCAAAATCACGTTTACAGGCTCAACACCTGTAGGGAAAATCCTTATGAAAAACAGCGCGGACACCGTGAAGCACGTCTCAATGGAACTCGGCGGACATGCCCCGCTGATCGTAGATGAAGATGCAGACATTGACCTTGCCGTTGAACAGGCGATGGCGTCCAAATACCGAAACGCCGGCCAAACCTGCGTATGTGCCAACCGCCTGATCGTTCATGAGTCCATCAAGGATGAATTTGCTGCGAAACTGAGCGAGCAAGTGTCTAAGCTGAAAGTCGGAAATGGACTTGAGGAAGGCGTCAATGTCGGACCGATCATCAACAAACGAGGCTTCGAAAAAATCGTCAGCCAAATAGATGATGCGGTTGAAAAAGGCGCAAAAGTGATTGCTGGGGGCACATATGACCGAAACGATGACAAAGGGTGCTACTTTGTGAATCCGACAGTGCTCACCGATGTCGATACGTCCATGAACATCATGCATGAGGAAACATTCGGCCCGGTCGCCCCGATCGTCACGTTTTCTGATATTGATGAAGCGATTCAGCTTGCCAACGATACACCGTATGGCTTGGCTGCATACTTCTTCACAGAAAACTACCGCCGCGGCATCTATATTTCCGAGAATCTAGAGTATGGCATTATCGGCTGGAATGACGGCGGACCGTCAGCGGTTCAAGCGCCATTCGGCGGAATGAAAGAAAGCGGCATTGGCCGTGAAGGCGGTTCAGAAGGTATCGAGCCGTACCTTGAAACAAAATATTTGTCCATCGGTTTATAAAAGAATGCAAGCTCCTGAGAGCTGCCGGATTTTCCGGCAGCTCTTTTTGTGTTCCGGCGAATAATCACAACAATTCCAGCCAAAATAACAGCAAATACATTTTGAAAGAAGGTTCCCCAACAATGGATTTATTATTGGCTCTTCTCCCGGCTTTGTTTTGGGGGAGCATTGTTCTCTTCAATGTGAAATTAGGCGGCGGGCCGTACAGCCAGACACTGGGAACGACGATCGGGGCACTCATTGTTTCTATCGTTATTTACTTTTTTGTTCAGCCCGTTCTGTCACTTCGCATTTTTATTGTTGGAATCGTATCCGGCTTATTTTGGTCACTTGGACAGGCCAACCAGCTGAAAAGCATTCAATTGATGGGCGTGTCGAAAACAATGCCGATTTCTACAGGAATGCAGCTCGTTTCCACCTCGCTGTTCGGTGTGATCGTGTTCCGCGAATGGTCAACACCGATTGCGATTACGCTTGGCGTTCTCGCTTTGATCTTTATCATTGTGGGAATCATTCTCACGTCCTTGGAAGATAAGAATGATAAAAAAGAGGGCGAGCCAAGCAATTTGAAAAAGGGCATTTTGATTCTCCTTGTTTCGACTCTTGGTTATTTGGTTTATGTAGTCGTGGCTAGATTATTCAATGTGTCCGGCTGGTCCGCGCTGCTGCCACAGGCAATTGGCATGGTGGTCGGGGGGTTAGTTTTAACCTATAGACACAAACCCTTTAACAAGTATGCGATCAGAAATATTCTCCCAGGGTTAATCTGGGCAGGCGGAAATATGTTTTTGTTTATTTCTCAGCCGCGAGTCGGCGTTGCAACGAGCTTTTCCCTTTCACAAATGGGAATTGTCATTTCTACGCTCGGCGGTATTTTCATCCTGCGTGAAAAGAAAACGAAACGCCAGCTTATAGCAATTGCGATAGGGATTATCCTGATTATTGCCGCTGCCGTATTCTTAGGAATCGCCAAAACAAATTCATAACAAATGGAGGAGGATGTATATGTATCCGGATTTAAAAGGAAAAGTCGTCGCTATTACAGGAGCTGCTTCAGGGCTCGGAAAGGCAATGGCCATTCGCTTCGGCAAGGAGCAGGCAAAAGTGGTCATTAACTATTATAGTAATAAACAAGATCCGAACGAGGTAAAAGAAGAAGTCATCAAGGCGGGCGGTGAAGCTGTTGTCGTCCAAGGAGATGTCACGAAAGAGGAAGATGTAAAAAATATCGTGCAAACGGCAATTAAAGAGTTCGGCACACTCGATATTATGATTAATAATGCCGGTCTTGAAAATCCTGTGCCATCTCACGAAATGCCGCTCAAGGATTGGGATAAAGTCATCGGCACGAACTTAACAGGTGCCTTTTTAGGAAGCCGTGAAGCGATTAAATATTTCGTAGAAAACGATATCAAGGGAAATGTCATCAACATGTCCAGCGTGCATGAAAGGATTCCGTGGCCGTTATTTGTCCACTATGCAGCTAGTAAAGGCGGAATTAAGCTGATGTCTGAAACGTTGGCTTTGGAATACGCGCCGAAGGGCATTCGCGTCAACAATATCGGGCCAGGTGCGATCAACACGCCAATCAATGCTGAAAAATTCGCTGACCCTAAACAGAAAGCAGATGTAGAGAGCATGATCCCGATGGGCTATATCGGCGAACCGGAGGAAATTGCCGCAGTGGCAGTGTGGCTTGCTTCGAAGGAATCCAGCTATGTTACAGGCATCACGTTGTTTGCGGACGGCGGAATGACGAAATATCCTGCTTTCCAGGCAGGCCGCGGTTAAACATAAAAAGCGACCCAGACATGACATCTGGATCGCTTTCTTTATTAGGCACGCTTTTTCTTTACAAGTGCTGCTACAGATAAAATAATAGCAGCCGCAGACAGCACAATCGCTGTGATGTCCAGAGCTGAAGAACCTGAGTTTTCGGAATCGTCTTCTGTTTTCGTGGCGCCGTGCTCATCTGTCACTTGTTTTGCAGACGTGATGTTTGTAATGGAATGAGGTGTATCGGCATCCTCGTCACCTGTCCACTCAACAATGCTGCCGTCTTTGTAATATTGGTATGCGTCCCAAGCAGCTTCCCCCGCTTTATCAGGGTTTTTGGCAACAAAGGTAAACTGCTGGAACTGGCCTTCCTGAATGCCTCCGTCAGTCGCCTCCCATGTCACGGACACTGATTTGTCATCATGTTTTTGAGTGGAAACCTTCCAGCCCGGAATTGGCTCATATTGCTGGAATTCAACATCCTTCGGCATTTTGAGGACAACCTTCGTTGTCGGCAGATTTTTCTCAGAAGGAACCTTCATTGTATATGTTTCCCAAGAGTCTGCAGCAGACTCAGCCGGTTTTACAGAAACGTGCGCGCTGGCAGGGGCCGTAAAGAATAAGAGGGAGCCGATAATAGCCGGACATAGTGTCAATGCGATTTTTTTCAACAACGTAAACACTCCTTAATTGGTCTTTGTAAACATGATATTGATTTCGTTAAAGTCGCCGGTTAGGCCGTGGACTTTGATCTTCCAGTTTCCTTTTTCATTAATCGACAGGTTTTGATCCTGGAAGACGCCTTTTGTTTTTTCTTTTAATGTAAAGGTGCTTTTGTTTTCGCTGCCTGACAGGCCTGTTTTATAAACGGTTAACGTGATTTGCTGGATGTTTTTCACGGGATCTCCGTTATGGTCGGTGACCCGCAGCTCAAAAACATTTTTTCCGGGCTGGTTTGGGCTGATGCTGAGAGAAACGCTTTGTCCGTTCTCAATCGCTTTGGTTTGGTAGAACGGTTCCGGCGCTGGCTCAGGCGGGCTTGGCAGGCTTGTAAACACGGCCGCTGTGATCAATACAGCGATGCCGATTGCCCACTCCGCTTTCAACGTTTGGCTGATTCCTGTGCGGCGCTGCTTTCTGGTAAGCAGAAAATGAAACGCACCTAAGACCAGCATGAAAACAAACAGCCCGCTTTTCACTAAAAGAGCTTGGCCGTACGCTGTATGGAACAGTGAATCCATTGAACGAATGATGAAAAATCCATTGAGCAAGCCTGAAAACAAAATGACGCCGACTGCAGTGAGCGCCCATGGGGAGAACCGTCTGACCGTCTCCCACGCGAGCGTTTTGTCAGGCTGCCTCCATTCTTTTGAGAGCAGCAAAACAAGTGCCGCTATTCCGCCGACCCAGATGGAAGCGGAAGTTAAATGAAGGAAATCCATCAAAATGCCGACCGTTTTTTCTTCAACGACAGCAGCATGCCCTGTAAACGCCTTGGCAAGCAGGAGACCGAAAAAGAAAATGAGCGGCGCTGTCCAATAGCCAAAGGATGAAAAGCGGTTTTTCCGTATCGCAGGGATTACAGACAATGCGAGCAGCACGAACAGCGCGGCCTGTATGATCCAAATGGAGCCGCCTGCTGTCTCAAACAGTGTTTCTCTGATGTAGCCCAGCTGGAATGCGCTGCCCCAGCCGCCGCCTGCGTTCGCTTTTGTCTGAATCGGAAGCTGAAGCAAAAGCGCCAGACCCAGTGCTGCGATCGAGCCGGTCAGGATACGTCTCGTCCGTTTGACGAGCTGTTCTGATGTCCCTTTATACCAGAAAAGATGGAAGAAAACCGTTCCGATAAACAGAGATAAGGCTGTATACAAAATCGCGCGATCTGCTGCTGTTCCCGGATTCAGCGCTGAATCGGCTGCTTTTTGGCTGCTGAATCCGCCATCCGCTTTCCCGATACTGAACGGAATGACGCCGGAAACAGGATGCCCGTCCGCGGATACGGCATTCCATTCCGCTCTGTACACATCTTTAGGCAGATTCTTCTTCAGCTTCACTGTCATGATGTGATGATTATCTTTTCTGATTTCAGTCTTGTCCGTATCCACACGGTCGCCGTTTGAATTATAGACTTTAATGTAATGAAACCCTTCTTCAACAGGTTCATTAAATTCAATCTCCACCTGTGCAGGCGCGCTTTTTAATTCGCTGTTTTCTCCAGGTGAGGATTTGACAATATAGGCGTGAGCAAAGCTTGTTTTCGGCAGGAAAACAAGAAAAAGCAGAAGGATGATCCACCATCTGTTTCGCTTCATCACTCAGACACCACCTTCCGCTGTATGTGTTGTGTTATTTCTTGGTGCAGGTGCAGCGTTTCTTTCTGTCTTGAAGCATGTCTTCCAGCGCTTGGTCGAAAGTGCGGACGGCTCCGCCGAATCCTTTTTGAAATCGTTCGGCATGGTCAAGTGTCGCAAACGGAATGGCCTGCGGCTGGCAACAGTGCAGGTTTAATTCAGCATTTACGACGAAATAAGCCGAACCGGCACTGACGGTTGTCTGTAACAGAAAGTCTCTGCAAATCAAGTGTGAAACCTCTTCCGTTTTATCCGCGTAACGCAAAAACGCGCAATGTGCGCAGCATAGCTGTTCAATGTCTTGGTTTACCGTAATCAGCTGAACCGAATGAGCTTGATTGACGGGCTTCAAGCAATAGCTGCACATATGATCCGTTTGAGGTGTTCTGGCGGGGAGCGTGATGCCGCCGGCCGTTTTAATGACCTGATTTGACTGAACCAGCTGATTGACATCTCTGTATACCGTCATTTCCGAAACGCCAAACTTTGCGCTGATGTCAGAAATTCTGAGCGCGCCTTCTTCTTTCAGCCACTTCAGTATGTGTTGCTGTCTATTAATCGGAAGCATTCATACACCCTCTTCATTAAGATCTATTTAAGCGTAGAGGATTTTAGAGACAGAGACAAGTAAGCTGATGATAAAAAATGTGAAAATGTGTTGAACAGCAACAAAACGAAACAGAAGGGACTCTGGTATAATAGACATATGGAATAGAAAGTGAGGAATACCCTATGAAAGAAACACCATGCCCGAACTGCGGCAAACCTTTGACAGGCGACATGGTCAGATCATCAAATGTGCCTTGTCAATTTCGCTGCGGACACTGCCGGGAACGGCTTTATGAATATAAAATATCAGCTCCGATTATGCTGGTATCATTAGCGGCCATTGTGCTGCTCATTTATCTTTTGCTGCTCCTCCGCAATGCGGCAGGTTCAATGCTGCCGGCTGTACAGCACGTGCCAATGGCTGTTTTTGCACTTGTGTGCGCCTATCCCGTTTTTATTGTGAGTGAGCGAATGATCGCAAAGTACGTGATTCAAAACGGCAACATTATTTATAGAGGAAAGAGAAAAGGCTCCTGAAACCAGGAGCCTTTTTATTTTTAAAAAATTGTCACAGTCATGTGCCAAAGTCCTCTTTACTTTCAATTGTATAGGTACTGTAAGCGTTTTAACATAGAGTCAAAGGGAAGCATCATTCTCTGAACATATTTTTGTATCTTACAGCGACAAACAAAACAGGGAGGGTTTATATATGCAGCAGCAAGAACAGCAGCAAGGCGGCATGAAAGTGAAAGTGCAGCGCTTTGGGAGTTATTTGAGCGGAATGATCATGCCGAATATCGGCGCGTTTATCGCGTGGGGTATCATTACCGCGTTGTTTATTCCGGCAGGATGGTTTCCGAATGAACAGCTGAACACGCTGGTCAGCCCGATGATTACGTATTTATTGCCGCTTTTGATAGCGTATACAGGCGGAAAAATGATCTACGACCACCGCGGCGGAGTTGTCGGAGCGACAGCGGCAATTGGGGTGATTGTCGGATCGGATATTCCAATGTTTTTAGGCGCAATGATTATGGGACCGCTTGGCGGATACCTCATTAAACAGACTGATAAATTATTCAAGGATAAAGTCAAACAAGGCTTTGAAATGCTGATCAACAACTTTACGGCAGGGATTGTCGGCGCGGCTTTAACGATTCTCGCGTTTTACGCCATCGGCCCGGTTGTCCTGACGCTAAATAAATTGCTGGCGGCTGGTGTGGAAGTCATTGTACACGCTAATTTACTGCCGATAGCCAGTGTTTTTGTAGAACCGGCGAAAGTGTTGTTCCTCAACAACGCCATTAACCATGGAATCTTAAGCCCGATCGGAATCGAGCAAGCATCCCAAACAGGAAAATCAATTCTGTTTTTAGTAGAAGCAAACCCTGGACCGGGGCTCGGCATTTTGCTGGCGTACATGTTCTTTGGCAAAGGATCTTCAAAATCAACGGCTCCCGGTGCGGCGATCATCCATTTCTTCGGCGGGATTCACGAGATTTACTTCCCGTACATTCTGATGAAACCGGCCCTGATTCTCGCAGCCATTGCCGGCGGAGCAAGCGGACTCTTAACGTTTACGATCTTTAATGCCGGACTTGTCGCGGCAGCGTCACCGGGAAGCATTATCGCATTGATGGCAATGACGCCAAGAGGAGGCTATTTCGGCGTATTGGCGGGTGTATTGGTCGCTGCAGCTGTATCGTTCATCGTTTCAGCAGTGATCCTGAAATCCTCAAAAGCTAGTGAAGAAGACCTGGCTGCCGCAACAGAAAAAATGCAGTCCATGAAGGGGAAGAAAAGTCAGGCAGCAGCTGCTTTAGATGCGGAACAAGCCAAAGCAGAGGAAGCGTCTGAGCTGTCTCCTGAAAGTGTGAACAAAATTATCTTTGCATGTGATGCGGGAATGGGATCAAGTGCGATGGGGGCATCCATCTTAAGAAACAAGGTGAAAAAAGCAGAACTTGACATTAGTGTGACCAACACGGCCATTAACACTCTGCCAAGCGATGCGGATATTGTCATCACCCACAAAGATTTAACAGATCGCGCGAAAGCAAAGCTGCCGAACGCGACACACATATCAGTGGATAACTTCTTAAACAGCCCGAAATACGACGAGCTGATTGAAAAGCTGAAAAAGTAATCTTATAGAAAGAGAGTGATACTCATGCAAGTACTCGCAAAGGAAAATATTAAACTCAATCAAACGGTATCATCAAAAGAAGAGGCCATCAAATTGGCAGGCCAGACGCTGATTGACAACGGCTACGTGACAGAGGATTACATTAGCAAAATGTTTGAACGTGAAGAAACGTCTTCTACGTTTATGGGGAATTTCATTGCCATTCCACACGGCACAGAAGAAGCGAAAAGCGAGGTGCTTCACTCTGGGATTTCAATCATACAGATTCCAGAGGGTGTTGAGTACGGAGAAGGCAACACGGCAAAAGTGGTATTCGGCATTGCGGGTAAAAATAATGAGCATTTAGACATTTTGTCTAACATCGCCATTATCTGCTCAGAAGAAGAAAATATTGAACGCCTGATCTCCGCTAAAAGCGAAGAAGATTTGATCGCCATTTTCAACGAGGTGAACTGACATGATCGCCTTACATTTCGGTGCGGGGAATATTGGGAGAGGGTTTATCGGCGCGCTGCTTCACCACTCCGGCTATGATGTGGTGTTTGCGGATGTAAACGACACGATGGTCAGCCTCCTCAACGAAAAAAAAGAATACACAGTCGAACTGGCAGAAGAGGGACGTTCATCAGAGGTCATTGGCCCGGTCAGCGCGATTAACAGCGGCAGTCAGCCCGAAGAGCTGTATCGGCTGATGAATGAGGCGGCGCTCATCACAACAGCTGTCGGCCCGAACGTGCTGAAGCTGATTGCTCCGTCGATCGCAGAAGGCTTAAGACGGAGAAACGCTGCAAACACACTGAATATCATTGCCTGCGAAAATATGATTGGCGGAAGCAGCTTCTTAAAGAAAGAAATATACAGCCATTTAACGGAAGCAGAGCAGAAATCCGTCAGTGAAACGGTAGGTTTTCCGAATTCTGCCGTTGACCGGATCGTCCCGATTCAGCATCATGAAGACCCGCTGAAAGTATCGGTTGAACCATTTTTCGAATGGGTCATTGATGAATCAGGCTTTAAAGGGAAAACACCAGTCATAAACGGCGCACTGTTTGTTGATGATTTAACCCCGTACATCGAACGGAAGCTGTTTACGGTCAATACCGGACACGCGGTGACAGCGTATGTCGGCTATCAGCGCGGACTCAAAACGGTCAAAGAAGCAATCGATCATCCGGAAATCCGCCGTGTTGTTCATTCGGCGCTGCTTGAAACTGGTGACTATCTCGTCAAATCGTATGGCTTTAAGCAAACTGAACACGAACAATATATCAAAAAAATCATCGGTCGCTTTGAAAATCCTTTCATTTCGGACGATGTGACCCGCGTAGCGAGGTCACCTCTCAGAAAACTGGGAGAAAATGATAGACTTGTAGGCCCGGCAAAGAAAATAAAAGAACCGAATGCACTGGCGGAAGGAATTGCCGCAGCACTGCGCTTCGATTTCGCCGGTGATCCTGAAGCGGTTGAACTGCAAGCGCTGATCGAAGAAAAAGGATACAGCGGCGTACTTCAAGAGGTGTGCGGCATTCAGTCCCATGAACCGTTGCACGCCATCATTTTAAAGAAACTTAATCAATAACCGACCACCCGTGACACAATGTCACGGGCTTTTTTTACTATCTCGCAATCTAGTATAATAGAAAGCGCTTACGAAAACAGGGGAAGGAGAATGACGATGAAACAATTCGAGATTGCGGCAATACCGGGAGACGGAGTAGGAAAAGAGGTTGTAGCGGCTGCTGAGAAAGTGCTTCATACAGCGGCTGAGGTACACGGAGGTTTGTCATTCTCATTCACGGCTTTTCCATGGAGCTGTGATTATTACTTGGAGCACGGCAAAATGATGCCCGAAGATGGAATACATACGCTTACTCAATTTGAAGCGGTTTTTTTGGGAGCCGTCGGAAATCCGAAGCTGGTTCCCGATCATATATCGTTATGGGGACTGCTGCTGAAAATCCGGAGGGAGCTTGAGCTTTCCATTAATATGAGACCCGCCAAACAAATGGCGGGCATTACGTCGCCGCTTCTGCATCCAAATGATTTTGACTTCGTGGTGATTCGCGAGAACAGTGAAGGTGAATACAGTGAAGTCGGCGGGCGCATTCACAGAGGCGATGATGAAATCGCCATCCAGAATGCCGTGTTTACGAGAAAAGCGACAGAACGTGTCATGCGCTTTGCCTTCGAATTGGCGAAAAAACGGCGCAACCATGTGACAAGCGCCACAAAGTCTAACGGCATTTATCACGCGATGCCGTTTTGGGATGAGGTCTTTCAGCAGACAGCCGCTGATTATAGCGGAATCGAAACATCATCTCAGCATATTGATGCGCTGGCCGCTTTTTTTGTGACGCGTCCGGAAACGTTTGATGTCATTGTGGCGAGCAACTTGTTCGGTGATATTTTAACCGACATCAGCTCAAGCCTGATGGGAAGCATCGGCATTGCGCCTTCTGCGAACATCAATCCATCCGGCAAATATCCGTCCATGTTTGAACCGGTTCACGGCTCTGCTCCTGACATTGCCGGACAGGGCCTTGCCAATCCGATCGGCCAGATTTGGACAGCGAAGCTGATGCTCGACCACTTCGGAGAGGAAGAATTGGGGGCGAAAATTCTGGATGTAATGGAGCAAGTGACTGCCGACGGCATCAAAACACGCGACATTGGGGGACAAAGCACAACGGCTGAGGTCACTGATGAAATCTGTTCGCGCTTAAGAAAGCTCTGATGAATCAGGCCGGGGCAGATGGCTGCCCCGGCCTGTCCATTTCCTTACGAAAATTTCCACGAAAGTCTAACCAAGCAGTTCCAAATGCTGTATAATAATTTGGAATTCTTAGGAAAGCATCGGGTGAAGGAAGTTGAATGCAAAAACAATCACGTTAAAGAAAAAAAGAAAAGTCAAAACGATCGTTGTACTCAGTATCATTATGATCGCAGCTCTCATTTTTACGATCAGATTGGTGTTTTACAAGCCTTTTCTTATTGAAGGATCATCAATGGCCCCAACGCTTAAAGACTCAGAAAGAATTCTGGTTGATAAAGCAGTCAAATGGACTGGCGGGTTTCACAGAGGCGACATCATAGTCATTCATGACAAAAAGAGCGGCCGCTCATTTGTCAAACGTTTAATCGGTTTGCCTGGTGACAGCATTAAAATGAAAAATGATCAGCTGTACATAAATGATAAAAAGGTGGAAGAACCGTACTTAAAGGAACAACAACAAGAGGTCAAAGAATCGGGTGTAACCTTAACGGGTGACTTCGAGGTTGAGGTTCCTACCGGTAAATATTTTGTAATGGGAGATAACCGTCTCAATTCACTGGATAGCAGAAACGGAATGGGCATGCCTTCTGAGGACGATATCATCGGTACTGAATCTCTCGTCTTTTATCCATTCGGTGAGATGAGACAGGCAAAATAAAACTCAGTGCAACAAAGAACATGGAACGTATGGAACCAAAACACGCGATAATAAAGCACTGTAAGCGATTAATAAATTTCTGATGAAACAGGGCGGAGCCGTTTTTCCGCCCCGTTTTTTATGATAGAAAGCGTTTGGAAGAAAAGGGTCCTGTTGAAATAAACAGAATCAGGATTGGCGAAGCCGTGAAGCGCATCGAATTGATAAATCTCAAGATGGGTATGCTGTTTTTCCCGCAGTTTTTTAATAAGAAGCGCTACGTCAAACGACGGCTCATAATTAGGGAAAAACAATAGGACCGGGCAGGCTGGCACGTGATGAAGAGAGTCGCGTATCCGGGAACCGTAATAACAAACCGATCCGCTCACCTCAGGCATACTGCTGCATTTCCATGCGATAGTAGCCCCCACGCTGAATCCAATCACAAAGATGTGCCGTCCGGCGTTTTGCCTGATCACATTCTGGATGATGGTTTCTCCCGTTTTCAGCCGTTCGTGTTTTGTAAATTGTTCGTATGCCGTTTTTTCTTCTTGCAGTGTGTAGACTTCATCTTCGCCGAGCAGGTTGGGCGTCAACACATCATATCCAGCCATTTTGATCAGCCGGCCCATCTTTTTCATACTGCTGTTTACACCGTATATTTCGTGTGCGAGAATGACAAGCGGTTTTGGGGACATAACGGCCTCCTTTTGTGTTTTTTCCATTATATCCTATCGTTTCGCTTTAGGCTGAGATATAATGGTCAAAAAAAGGAGATATAAAATGAACTCATTATCTTTGCCTCACCGCTATCCATTTTTGTTTATTGATGGCGTGACGGATAGCGAGCCCGGCAAACACGCGGCAGCTTATAAGCTGATTAGTGAGAACGACTGGTTTATCACTGATACGCAAACAGAAATGCCGTTTTCACTTGTGATTGAAGCGCTTGCGCAAACCGCGGCTTTTACAGGAATTACAGATGAGAACAGCTTGGGATTATTGTCTTCGGTGAAGAAAGCGGAAAAGCTGGGAGAAGCTGCGCCCGGTGACCGGCTTGATCTTACGTTTGAAGTCACGCGCAATCGGCGCGGGTTTGTGTTCGGACATGCCAAGGCATCAGTTGGAGAGCAGCCTGTTGCTGAAGCTGAAATCGGCATCTATATTGAAAAATGAAAAAAACCCTTCACAACATTTTGTGAGGGGTTCTATTTTGTGTCGTAATCCCGTTCGCTTTGAGAGTTATCTCTTTGCTGGCGTTTGTGTTTTTCATCATTCATATTTTCCTTCAGCTCTTCATTAGGAATCGGATCGGTTAAGTCGTTGTGCTCGGGGTTTTCATTTGGTTTGTTTTGCTGTTTTTTTTCTGTCATGTTTGATCACCTCACCGTTTGTTTTCCTCTTATCCGTTCTCCTCAAACATAGGAAATCGCTTTTTTGTCCCGCTGGGTATAATGTATTAGAATAGAGAGAAGCACAACAAAAAGATAAAGAGAGGTACATATATGTCTGTTCAAAGAGAAGATGTAGATATCAAGCTGATCGCAATTGATATGGATGGTACACTGCTGAACGACGAGCAGCTGATCTCGGATGAAAACCGCAAAGCCATTCGTGAAGCGGAGGATAAAGGTGTGTATGTGGTGATCAGCACGGGCCGGACGCTGATGACGTGCCGGGAGCTGGCGGAATCGCTAAAGCTGTCATCCTTTCTAATCACGGCAAACGGAAGTGAAATTTGGGATTCGAATTTTAATTTGGTGGAACGGAAGCTGCTCCATACGGACCATATTCAAATGATGTGGGATTTGCGGAATAAGCACAACACTAATTTCTGGGCCTCTACGGTGAATAAAGTATGGAGAGGCGAGTTTCCGGAAAACATTACGGATCATGAATGGCTCAAATTCGGCTTTGACATCGAGGATGATGATATCCGAAATGAAGTGCTGGAGGAGCTGAGAAAAAACAAAGAGCTTGAAATCACAAATTCAAGTCCGACAAACATTGAAGTCAACGCGCTTGGCATCAACAAAGCTGCAGCCCTTGCCAAGGTTACGGAAAAACTCGGCTTTACAATGGAGAATGTGATGGCGATGGGTGACAGCCTTAATGACATTGCGATGATCAAAGAAGCGGGTCTTGGCGTCGCAATGGGCAATGCGCAAGACATCGTAAAAGAAACGGCTGATTATATCACGGATACAAATATTGAGGATGGTGTCGCTAAAGCGATTCGCCATTGGGTACTATAAAAAAAAGAGAGTCCTAAGATGGACTCTCTTTTTTAGTTTGGCAGGTTTTCTTCTGGGACCATGGTAGGTTTTCTGACAAAAGTATTTCACAAACTGATATGATTCACTTATAATGAAATAAAGTTCAAAAATTCGGAATAGTCGTTCCGAATTTCGGGACAATAAATGACATAAAGCATATCGTTTGCTTTGGCAGGAGGGATTCTGTGTTTCAGATTGATTTAAACTGTGATTTAGGAGAAAGCTTCGGAGCCTACAAGATAGGCCTTGACCAAGATATTTTAGAGTATGTGACATCAGCGAATATCGCATGCGGATTTCATGCAGGAGATCCTAGTGTTATGCGAAAAACCGTCGCGCTTGCAGCGGAAAAAGGCGTAAAAATCGGCGCGCACCCGGGCTTGCCGGATTTACTCGGTTTTGGGCGCCGCAATATGGCGATTTCTCCTGAGGAAGCGTATGATCTTGTCGTTTATCAAATTGGCGCGCTCTCTGGCTTTCTAAAAGCAGAGGGACTTCACATGCAGCACGTCAAGCCGCATGGCGCTTTATACAATATGGCGGCAGTCGATCAAAAACTGTCGGATGCTATCGCGAAAGCTGTCTATAAGATTGATCCAGGCCTGATTCTTTTCGGTCTTGCTGAGAGCGAGCTTGTAAAAGCGGGAGAACGGATCGGACTTCAGACCGCAAATGAAGTGTTCGCCGACAGAACATACCAATCGGACGGCACGCTGACACCGCGCTCCCAGCCGGACGCACTCATTGAAAGTGATGATGCCGCCGTCACCCAGGTCATCGAAATGGTGAAAGAAGGGGCGGTCAAATCTCAGCAAGGACATGATGTGCCATTAAAAGCAGATACAGTCTGCATTCATGGAGATGGAGCCCATGCGCTGACATTTGCGCAAAAAATCAGAAAACAGCTCAAAGCGGCTGGAATTGAAGTGACAGCTATTTCAGAACAGAAGTCAACATAAAGGAGGAACAATAGATGGAGCAGCAGAAAAAGACAGCAGGAAAAAAAGCGGGCAGCTGGTCATTGCTGATGGGCGCCGCCTTTTTAATGGCGACATCAGCAATCGGACCGGGTTTCCTCACCCAAACCGCAACATTCACAAACACACTCGCAGCAAGCTTCGGTTTTGTCATCTTAATCTCTATTATTTTAGATATTTTCGCCCAAACCAATGTGTGGCGCATCATCGCAGTTTCTGGAAAACGAGGTCAGGAAATTGCGAATATGGTGCTTCCCGGATTGGGGTATTTCATCGCCATTCTCGTCGTGCTTGGCGGACTAGCTTTTAATATTGGGAATATCGGAGGGGCCGGGCTGGGGCTTCAGGTGCTGTTCGGCATTACACCTGAAACAGGCGCTTTAATCAGTGCCGTTATCGCCATTTTGATTTTTGTCATCAAGGAAGCAGGAAAAGCGATGGACCGTTTTACGCAAATCGCGGGATTCGTGATGATTATTTTAACGGTCTACGTTGCGGCGACGACAGCTCCTCCGGTCGGACAGGCAGTCGCAAATACATTCGTCCCGGAACACATCAGCATATTTGCCATTGTCACCCTAGTGGGCGGAACCGTCGGCGGTTATATCACATTTGCCGGGGGACACCGTTTGCTTGATGCCGGAATTAAAGGGAAGGAATCCATTCCGCAGGTGACAAAAAGCTCGGTTGTCGGCATTTTAATTACATCTGTCATGCGTATCGCTCTTTTTCTTGCGGTTCTAGGCGTTGTATCGAAAGGCCTGCACATCGATGAAAGCAACCCGGCGGCTTCTGTCTTCAAGCTGGCTGCTGGAAATGTCGGTTATAAAATTTTCGGATTGATCATGTGGTCTGCGGCGATTACGTCTGTTATTGGAGCAGCCTATACATCTGTTTCATTTTTCAAAACCTTTTCTCCAAAAATTGAAAAGAATTCACGGGGTATTATTATCGGATTTATTGTGGTTTCTACGTTAGCTTTTGTCACAATCGGCCAGCCTGCGAAGATCCTCGTCCTTGTCGGTTCACTGAACGGCTTAATTCTGCCGATTGCGCTCGGAACGCTGCTTGTTGCCGCCTACAAGAAAAACATTGTCGGTGATTATAAGCATCCGCTTTGGCTGACAAGCACAGGCGCGCTTGTAGTGATTGTAATGGCAGTTATGGGAATCTACACGTTATGTACACAACTTCCTCAATTGTGGAGCTGATATAAGTGGAGCAATTAAACAAAATGGCGCCAAAGGATGTACGCGCCCTGATACGAGAGGGGAAAATAAACGGGCCGACCGCTGGCATGTCCGGCGGCTACGCCCAAGCGAATCTTGTGGTTTTGAAAAAGGACCTTGCGTTTGACTTTCTGCTGTTTTGCCAGCGAAATCAAAAGCCCTGCCCCGTGCTGGATGTGACTGAAGCAGGTTCGCCCGTGCCGTCTCTGGCTGCGCCTGATGCTGATATCAGAACGGACTTTCCGAAATACCGTATTTACAGGCACGGTATCTTAACGGAAGAAGTATCTGATATTACGCCATACTGGGAGGACGATTTTGTCGGCTTTCTGATCGGATGCAGTTTCTCCTTTGAACAGGCACTGATCAATAATGGGATAGCTGTCCGGCATATTGATGAGGGGACAAACGTCTCGATGTATAAAACGAATATCGATTGTGTTCCGGCGGGGGCGTTTCACGGACAGATGGTTGTCAGCATGAGGCCGGTTCCTGAACGGCTGGCTGTACGTGCCGCACAAGTGACCTCGCGTTTTCCGGCTGTGCACGGAGGGCCGATCCATATCGGCAATCCGGGAGCAATCGGGATTCGCGATCTCGGGAAACCGGATTTCGGAGATGCCGTTTCCATTCGTGACGGCGAGGTTCCTGTTTTTTGGGCATGCGGGGTGACCCCGCAAGCCGTGGCTATGAATGTAAAGCCTGAAATGGTCATCACACATGCGCCGGGGCATATGCTCATCACAGATATTCGAGACGAGTCGCTTGCGGTGCTGTAACCTCTCGTCATCCTGATGAACGAGAAATAAAAGAGGTGAGAAAGATGACTGTACGATATCAAATCGAACAGCTCGGTGATTCTGCAATGATGATCCGATTCGGAGAAGAAATCAATGAACAGGTCAACGGCATTGTCCATGCCGCGGCCGCTTATATAGAAGAACAGCCATTTCCGGGATTCATTGAATGTATCCCGGCTTTTACAAGTCTAACCGTATTTTATGATATGTATGAAGTGTACAAGCATTTGCCTCAAGGCATAAGCTCACCTTTTGAGAAGGTCAAGCGCGATGTCGAAGAGCGGCTGGTAGAAATAGCCGAAGACTATGAGGTCAACCGCCGCATTGTAGAAATTCCTGTCTGCTATGGCGGTGAATTCGGTCCGGATTTAGAAGAGGTGGCGAAGATCAATCAGCTGTCACCGGAGGAAGTAATCGACATTCATACAAACGGTGAATATGTGGTGTATATGCTTGGCTTTGCGCCCGGTTTTCCTTTTCTAGGCGGGATGTCAAAACGCATTGCTGCTCCGAGAAAATCATCGCCAAGACCGTCGATTCCCGCAGGTTCGGTCGGTATTGCGGGATTGCAGACAGGCGTTTATCCGATTTCAACGCCGGGGGGCTGGCAGCTGATCGGCAAAACGCCGCTGGCTCTTTTCCGGCCGCAGGAAAATCCGCCGACATTGCTGCGGGCGGGAGATACTGTGAAATTCGTTCGCATCTCAGAAAAAGACTATCACGCCTATAAGGAGGAGTCCAATTGAGCATGAAAGTATTAAAGCCCGGACTGCTCACAACGGTTCAGGATATAGGCAGAACGGGTTACCAAAAATACGGCGTTCTGGCCAGCGGCGCTATGGACACGGTTTCACTGCGCATTGCCAATCTGTTGATAGGAAACGGCGAAAATGAAGCAGGTCTCGAAATAACGATGATGGGGCCCGGTCCGTCGTTTCATTTTTCAAAACAGACACTGATTGCTGTGACAGGGGCGGACTTCACGCTGCGTATTAATGACGAGGAAGCGCCTTTATGGAAGCCTGTGCTCATCAAGGAAAACAGCACGGTCAGCTTCGGACCCTGCAAACTCGGCAGCCGTGCTTATTTGGCGGCAGCCGGCGGCATCGAGGTGCCTGCCGTCATGGAAAGTAAAAGCACATACGTCAGAGGAAGCATCGGCGGACTTCATGGCAGAGCGCTTCAAAAAGAAGATGAACTGAACATTGGAGAGATGTCAGCTCTTTCGCAAACCATCCTTTCCCGCTTAAGTTCGCAGCTTGGAAAACAGGGATTTGCAGCACCGAAGTGGTCAGTCAGCCGCGGCAGATTTCTGCCATTGAAGAAGAATCCCGTCATTCGGGTGCTGGAAGGAAAGCAATTTGCCTTTTTCACAGAAGAATCAAAAACGCGTTTTTATGAAGAAGCATTTCGTGTCACGCCGCAGTCTGACCGTATGGGCTACAGGCTCAAAGGAGAACCGCTCGAACTGAAGGCCCCGCTTGAGATGGTGTCGGAAGCGGTTTCATTCGGAACAGTACAGGTGCCGCCTGACGGCAACCCGATTATCCTGCTTGCAGACCGGCAGACGACTGGCGGCTATCCGAGGATCGCGCACATCATATCCGCTGATCTTCCGATTGTTTCCCAAATCATGCCGGGCGAGCACGTCCAGTTTGAGCCTGTGTCCCTTCAGGAGGCAGAAGCGCTTGCGGTAGAACGGGAACAGCATATAAAAGAACTGAAAACGAGAATGAAGATGGAATGGCTGACATAGCAAAGGGGATGAATGATGCAGAATAAAAATAAAACCGTAGTCAAATCTATGGCGCTGCTTAATTTGTTTTTGCATAAACCAAGCCTAACCTTAAGTGAACTGGTGTCGCTGACGGGAATGCCGAAGACCTCTGTTCACCGGATGGTCAGCTCTTTGGAGGAAATGGGGTTCCTCAGTCGGGATGTGTCCGGCGCTTATTCGCTGGGATTGGTGTTTTTGGAATTCGGACAGCTTGTCGCTGACAGGCTGGATATCAGAAAAATAGCGAAACCGGTGATGGAAGAGCTGTGCCGGGAAGTGGATGAAGCCGTGCAGTTGATCATGAGGGACGGCAATGAAGCGATATACGTTGAGAAAATAGAAGGGACACAGACTGTGCGGCTGTATACGGCGATCGGCAGGCGTTCCCCCCTATACGCGGGAGCGTGCGCCAGAAGCATTCTGTCCTTTCTTCCCCGTGAAGAAATCGAAGCATACATCAAACAAACCGAGCTCATTTCGATTGGCTCCGGAACGATTACCGATCCCGAGAAACTGCTTCAGGAGATTGATGCCTCTGTGCAAAATGGCTATACTGTCAGCTATTCAGAGCTCGAAAACTATACGGCGGCGATCGGCGCCCCGATCTTTAACCATAAGCATCAGGTGGCAGCCGGCATTAGCATTGCAGGCTTTGAAGCAAGATTTACAGAAGACAGGCTGCCCTATTTAACAGAAAAGGTGAAGGACGCCGCTTTACAGATTTCAAGAAAAATAGGATATACATAAGTAGCCAATCTTTTCTCTGCTGCGTACATTAACGTATCGACGTTCAAGAGTGGAGGAAAGAACATGGTGCTTCAATATACAGCTCTGGGGGATTCCTTAACGACAGGGAGAGGCTCCGGGCTGTTTTCACCCGGCTTCGTCCAGCGTTTTGGGGACATGATGGAAGCTGACTTGAAAACAAGAACGACAATAAACATATTTGCCAGATCAGGCCTGAATACAGAAGAGATTTTGGGACTCCTGTCATATCCCTATGTGCAAAAATGCATTCGAGATGCTGATATGATAACGATCACAGGGTGCGGAAACGATCTCATCGATTCGGTCTTAGCCTACCAAACCTCTAAGGATGAAACGATTTTCAGCCGTGTATCCGCCCATTGCCATGAGAATTTTGAAAAGATGATTGCCAAAATCGCCGAGATTAAAGGAGAAAATCCTTCCCCGTACGCCATCCGAGTGTTCAACTTATACAATCCATTTCCCGGCATTGAAATCGCCGGCAAATGGATCACATCCTTTAATTCACATTTAGAAACACTTGCATCAGCACCCCATGTCAAAATCGCGGATGCCTATAGCATCTTCAAAGGCAAGGAGCGGGAATATCTGTCCTTTGACGGTGTCCATCCGAACTGCAAAGGCTATCAAGCGATGGCTGAAGCCGTTCACAAGTTAGGCTATAAAGAATGATCAGTTTCATAGAAAACGCGCCTCATGACAGGCGCGTTTTTTATGTGTGATCGAAATATTAAAAGAAACTTAAAATTCACTGTCTTCTGTTCTACAGACAAACAAAGTGCGCTAGAATAATGGAGGGCGTAGGCAAATATAGCCATAACGTTCAATATTTCGTATATAAGGAAGGATGGTCCTTTTGTTTCGGATTTTTAAAATGTCTTTTGCGGTTATCATTATTATACTGGCGCTTATTGCTTTTAACTATACGGAACACACCTCTGTTATCCAATCGGTCATGCTCGTCTTTCTTGGCGCCGTCATGTTTATGCAGGGGCTTGAAGAGCGCAAAAAAGAAAACGACGGCTCAGGCGCTTTTAATATTTATACCGCCGTTTTTGTATGGTCTGTCTCCCTTATCGGTTTTACACTTCATATTATATAAATCTATTACACATCCTGAAAATGCTCGACCGTCGGGAACGGGGTATAGAACCGATGAAGCAAGGCTTTCCACTCTTGATACTCTGAAGAACCGCGAAAGCCTTCCGTATGGTCCTCAAGTGTTTCCCACTCCACAAGAAGCAGATATTTATGCGTTTCCTCCATGCATTTTGATAACGAGTGAGTGATATAGCCCTTCATGCCGGAAATAATCGGCGCCGCTTGCCGGAATGCATCCTCAAACTCTTGTTCAAGGCCTTCTTTAATGTGAAGCATTGCTGCCTCTCTGACCATGCTATCCCTTCTTTCTGTCTTTTCAAATAGTCTACAGCAAACGATAGGAGATTTCTGCAAAATCGGTGAACTTTTCCTTCATTTTCAAAAAAATCTTGCACGCACCAATTCAATTAAGAGAAAATAACAAGTGGAAGGCAGGGGAAAGTCATGTTAAAAAAGTGTATTCTACTAGTATTTCTATGCGTCGGATTGATTGGGTTAATCGGATGCTCCAAAACAGATTCACCAGAGGATCGAATGGAAGCATTCGTGAAACAGTGGAACGATCAGCAATTCGATGACATGTATCAAAGCCTGACTAAAGATGTCAAAAAAGAAATCTCCAAAAAAGATTTCGTCAACAGGTATAAAGCCATCTATGAGCAGGCCGGCGTAAAAGATTTGAAAGTCACTGCGGGAGAAGTAGATAAGGACGATCAAGACAACAAGACAATGAAACATATCCCGTATAAAGTCAGCATGAACACAAATGCCGGCAAAGTCAGCTTCAAGAATACTGCTGTGCTGAAATTAGAAAAAACAGATGACGAGGAGTCATGGAATATAGATTGGGACCCATCGTTTATTTTCAAGCAGCTGGCTGACGACAAAACCGTGCAAATTATGAGCATTGAACCGAAACGAGGCCAAATTTACGATAAAAATGGAAAAGGTTTAGCTGTCAATACAGATGTTCCGGAAATTGGAATTGTTCCCGGAGAGCTTGGCGATAAAAAAGAGAAAGTTATAAAAGAACTCGCCAAAAAACTTGATTTGACTGAAGACGACATCAAGAAAAAGCTGGATCAAGGCTGGGTAAAAGACGATTCGTTTGTGCCGCTCAAAAAGGTCAAGCCTGACCAGGAGAAATTAGTTTCTGAAGCGACGTCATTACAAGGCGCAACAAGAACGAATGTCAGCTCCCGCTACTATCCGTATGGCGAAAAGACAGCCCATTTGACAGGCTATGTCCGCGCCATTACAGCGGAAGAACTGAAGAAAAAGAAAGAAGGAACGTACAGCGATACGTCTAACATCGGTATCGCCGGACTTGAAAATGTGTATGAAGACAAGCTAAGAGGCACAACTGGCTGGAAAATCTACGTGCCGCAAACCGGGGAAGTCATCGCTGAAAAGAAAGCAAAGGACGGCGAGGATCTTCACCTCACAATTGATATCAAAACGCAAACGAAGCTGTATGATGAACTGAAGGATGACAGCGGGGCGGCAGTCGCGCTGCAGCCGAAGACAGGCGAAACACTCGCCCTTGTCAGCGCGCCTTCCTACGATCCAAACGGATTTATTTTCGGCTGGAACGATAAGGAATGGAAAAAGCTAAACAAAGATAAAAACAATCCGTTTTCAGCGAAATTCAATAAGACATACGCGCCAGGTTCTACCATTAAACCGATTGCGGCTGCTATTGGAATCAAAAACGGCACCCTTAAAGCCGATGAGAAGAAAACAATCAAAGGCAAGGAGTGGCAAAAAGATTCGAGCTGGGGCGGCTATTCAGTGACACGTGTGTCTGAGAGACTTCAACAAGTCGATTTGGAAAACGCCCTTATTACGTCAGACAATATTTATTTTGCCCAGAATGCGCTTGATATGGGAGCGGACACCTTCACAAAAGGCTTAAAAACATTCGGTTTTTCAGAGGACGTTCCGTATGAATTCCCGATCCAGAAATCGTCTATTGCAAATGATAAGCTTGATTCAGACATTTTGCTTGCGGATACAGGCTACGGACAAGGGCAAATGCAAATGTCTCCGCTTCACTTGGCAGCTGCTTACACGCCATTTGTTGACAATGGAGACCTTGTCAAACCGACGCTGATCAAAAAAGATTCACAAACAGCTGATGTTTGGCACAAGCAAGTGGTCACCAAGGAAGGAGCGGCAGACATTACAAAAGGTCTGAAAGGCGTTGTGGAAGATGAGCGCGGATCAGCGTATCAGCCTGTCGTGAAAGGAATCACAGTGGCTGGGAAAACAGGAACAGCCGAGCTGAAAACATCAAAAGATGATAAAGACGGCACGGAAAATGGCTGGTTTGTCGGCTACGATTACAAAAACAAAGACCTGCTTGTCGCCATGATGATCCAAAATGTGCAGGACCGCGGCGGCAGCCACTATGTCGTTGAGAAAGCGAAAAAGCAATTTCAATCGAATTAAAATGTCTTTTTAAAAGGAGCGAAAGGAAAAAGGGGATCTGAGGCCGAATGAACTAGTAAGGGGCAAAACCCGGTTTATACAAAGAAAAGAGGGATTTTGCATGCAGCGTATTCAATTGGCGGAGGATCTTCAATTTTCAAGAGTCATACACGGGCTTTGGCGGCTGAATGAATGGAACTATTCAGATGCTGAACTGCTTAGCCTCATTGAATGGTGTATCGATCACGGCATCACGACCTTTGATCATGCGGATATTTACGGAGGCTATACGTGCGAAAAGCTGTTTGGAAACGCCCTTGCCCTTTCGCCTGGATTAAGAGAAAACATAGAGCTGGTCACAAAATGCGGTATCGTTCTTGAATCGCCTGAACGGCCCGCTCACAGATCGCATCATTATAACACAAGCAAATCGCATATTTTGGCATCCGTTGAGCAATCGCTTATGAACTTAAGGACGGATTATATTGATGTGCTGTTGATTCACAGACCGGACCCGCTCATGGATCCGGAGGGGGTAGCAGAGGCGTTTCAGGCCTTGAAATGCTCTGGCAAGGTCAGGTACTTTGGCGTTTCAAATTTTAAAGATCACCAGTATCGGATGCTGGAATCGTATTTGCCTGAGAAGCTCGTAACCAACCAGATTGAGCTTTCCGCATACGAATTAGAAAATATGCTCGACGGCACTTTGAACCTGTGCCAGGAAAAACGGATTCCGCCGATGGCTTGGTCGCCTCTGGCAGGCGGCAAAGTATTCACTGGAAACACGGATAAAGACCGGCGTGTCCGCACGGCGCTAGAATCTGTCCAAGGGGAAATCGGCGCCGCTTCATTGGGCGAGGTCATGTACGCATGGCTGTTCACGCATCCGGCCGGCATCATGTCGATTGTCGGAAGCGGAAAGCGCGAGCGGATTTCCGCCGCGATAAATGCGTTGTCAGACAAGCTTGACCAGGATCAATGGTTCCGCATTTTTACAGCCGTACAGGGTTACGATATTCCATAAAAAGCATCAGTTTACCAGCTGATGCTTTTTCAATATTGTCACACCGCTTAGTGCCAAATTACCATTTATAAGTGATTGATTCTTTCTTGAAAGCGTTTTATATTAAAAGGAAACCTCTCTATATCCTCTACTGCATCTCCTTGCGACTTCATCCGCACATCAAGATTGTCTAGGAGGTCTTTTTTATGTATATGACTGCCAGAGAACAAAAGCTGTTAAAGCACTTATTATTACAAAACAGATATACAACCGTAACTGAGCTTGCTGAGCTGATGCAAGTCAGCACGAGAACCATTCACAGGGAACTCAAATCAATTAAACCGCTGATGGAAACCGTGGGGCTTACATTAGATAAACAGCCCGGTAAAGGGTTGAAAGCAGTGGGAAGTCCCGAGGATAAACAAAAGCTGCTTACTGATTTATCATATGAACAGCATGAATACAGCGCCGACGAACGGAAACTGCTCATTCTTTGTTCGTTATTAGAGTCTCAGGAGCCCGTCAAACTGTACACGCTTGCTCATGATCTCCAGGTGACGAATGCCACGGTCAGCTATGACTTAGATGAGCTCGAGAAGTGGATTTCTCCCTTCGGACTGACACTGATCCGCAAAAGAGGTTTTGGCATCCAGCTCATAGGACCGGAGAATGCGAAACGGAAAATTGTCGGCAACTTGATTGTGAACCGTCTCGACATCCAAATGTTTTTGGAAGCGGTTGAATTAAACATCAAAGGAAAAACCGATTCTTCAGAGAAAATGTTCGGTGTTGTCAGCAAAGGTGAGCTGCTAAAAATGGAGCGCATCTTATTTCAGCTCAAAGAAAAAATCGCTTTTTCATTGTCCGACAGCTCCTATATAGCGCTTGTCGTCCATCTGACGTATGCGATCGAACGAATTAAGCTTGGGGAAACCATCACCATGGAGGAAAATGAGCTTGAGGAACTGAAGAATGCGAAAGAATACAGTTCGGCTCTTGAAATCGCGGGCGAGCTTAAACGTGCCTTCGGCGTGACGATTCCAGAGGCGGAGGTCGGCTATATTACAATCCACCTTCGAAGCGCCAATCGAAAATACAAAACAGAATATAAAGCGCAGGAAATTGAGCTGGAAACAGCCCTGCAAACAAAGCGGCTCATTGCTTTTATTTCAGACAAAATCAGAATGGATCTGACGAAAAACTACTCTTTATATGAAGGCTTGATTGCCCATTTGGAGCCGGCCGTCAGCCGCATAAAAGAAAATATTGAGATATACAATCCGATGAAGGAACAAATCAAGCGCGATTATTTTCTGCTTTATATGGCGATCGAAGAAGGCGTCGAAAAGTATTTTCCGGGCATGTCCTTTTCTGATGATGAAATCGCTTTTATCGTTCTTCACTTTGGCTCGGCTCTTGAAATCAAAAAAGAAGAAGCAAAAGTGAAAGCGCTTGTCGTCTGCTCAAGCGGGATCGGCTCCTCGAAAATGCTTGCCTCCAGACTGAAAAAAGAGCTGCCGGAAATTGAATCGTTTGATATGTCATCCCTGATCGAGCTAAAGGGGAAGGATGTTCAAGCCTATGATATGATTGTGTCCACTGTACCGATTCCTTATGAAAACATTGATTACATCATGGTCAGCCCGCTATTAAATGAGGAAGACACAAACCAGGTCAAGCAGTATATCAAGCGGAAGATTCCCCTTATTCTTAACAAAAAAAGAAGCCCGAAGGAAGAGGCGCAGCAAGCTGATGTACCTGACATGCTAGAGGCGGCGGAAAGCATAGGGCGGTATATGGAGGTTATCCAAGATGTTCTGCGCCATTTTACGCTAGCTCCACTCAAAACAAACCCGGATCATAGCATGCTTCTGTTAGAGCTTTTTCAACAGCTGAAGAAGGATGGCCTGATCCGTGATCCGGAAAAAGCCGCGGTTTGCCTGGCTGAGCGGGAGAAACAAGGGGGATTGGGAATCCCCGGAACAAACATGGCGCTTTATCATCTCAAAAATGATGAAATCGTCCTGCCTTTTTTCAAAATGTTTGATCTCAGCACCTCCTATGAAGTGGATGGCATGGACGGAAATACCCTCAGAATGACACGCATTCTCGTCATGATGGCGCCTAGCTCATTATCTGCTGAAGGCTCGGAGATTTTAAGCGCGATCAGCTCGGCAATTATCGAGAGCGGAGAAAGCATGGCGGGGTTTCAGGAAGAAGGAGAACAAGAATTGTATCAGCGGTTAAACCGCATATTTTTCACATGGATGAAAGAAAAAAACATACTGTAAACCTTCATGGCACACGTCAAAAATTTGGCGTGTGTTTTTCTGTGGATGGGGAACAAAATAAGAAAATGTGGGACTATTTTATCATTCAGTATTGGAATAATTCCAAAATGAAATAGTTTTACAAGTTATCTTTTTTGGGTTAAAATGGGTGAGGTAAGGAAGAAAATCTAACAAATTATTGAAGATTCAAGAGAATATAGGAGATGACGATATGGAAACATTACAGCATCTGATTCTGCATGACATGCCGAATAGCGAAGAAATAGAGGCTGTAAAAAGCGGAGACCATACACTGACATATAAAGGTTACCGCAAACGGATTAATCAGCTGGCGAATGCCATGCTTCAAAAAGGAATTCAAAAGGGCGACCGTGTTGCATTGCTTTGCAAAAACGGCCATCCCGCATCAACTGTTATGTTCGCCGCACTTGAAATAGGTGCTGTTGTCGTACCTGTCAGCTGGCAGTTGAAACCATATGAAATGACAGGCATTTTAAAAGCAAGTGAACCGAAAGCGATGTTTTACGGAGCGGAGTTTAAAGAGACACTGGATGAAGTTCTTCCTGAATTGTCCTCACTGTGTGTAACAATGGAAACAGGAACAGCTTACGAAACATCGGCTGAATTTGAAGCGCTGTTTGCAGGTCCTGATCATTTGCCAGAGACGGAAATGGTTTCCCCTGATGATACAGCACTTCTGATGTTTACATCTGGAACAACGGGAAACCCGAAAAGATGCATGATTACACATGGCGGCATATACAGATACGTTAAAAAATCCAACAGCTCAATAGCACGCATGAAGGGCCTTCGTTTTCTCGCGTGCCATCCGATTTATCATACGAGTGCGCTCATTTGCATCATGCTTGGAACGTTTGCAGAAACAACCTTTGTGTTTACAAAGGATCAAGATCCTGTTCACATGCTGAAGGTCATTGAAGAAGAAAAAATTCAAACTGTGATGGCTCTTCCTGTGTTTTACACGTATTTGCTTGAAGCGTGGGAAACGCATCAAACCGACTTATCTTCGCTTGTGATTTTAATGACAGGCGGAACAAAAGTGCCGAGCAGCCTGATCCGCCGCTATCTTGATATCGGCATTCCGCTCGCGCACGGCTATGGAAGCACTGAGGCTTGGGGCATCAGCACATGGCTGCCTGAGATGGGAATGGATAAAGCGGCATCTGCGGGGAAACCTGTGGAAGGCGTTAAAGTCAAAGTCGAAGATCCTGAGACGGGAGAAGAACTCCCTCAAGGAGAAATCGGCGAAATCGTTGTTCACACGCCATTCTTATTTAAAGGCTATGAAGACAATCCTGAAGCAACAGCGAAAGTGCTGAAAAACGGCTGGTTCAAAACCGGAGATTCAGGATATGTAGATGAAGATGGCTTTATTTTCATCACGGGACGCTACAAGGATGTCATTATTTACGGAGGCGATAACGTCTATCCTGATCAGGTTGAAGAAGTTATCCAGCAGATCCCGGGAATCCTTGAAACGGCTGTGGTCGGTATTCCAGACCCGCTTTACGGTGAAAAACCGAAAGCTTTTATCGTGAAAAATGGCGGCCAGCGCATCACGGAAGAGGATGTCATCGCATTTTGTAAAGAACGCCTGTCCGCTTACAAAATACCTGAAGTTGAATTTGTTAACGAACTGCCGAAAAACAACCTTGGCAAGGTGAAAAAAGACGTCCTGCGCAATCAGGCTGTACATTCATAAAAGAAGAAGCCCGCCCACTTTATGTGGCGGGCTTCTTTGCAGTTGCACAGACGGAAAGCTCAGGCTTAATGTTCTTAAATTGTATATCAATGTCTTCGAAGCCGGCTGCTTTAAAGTCAGCAATGATCTGTCTTCCAAATGATTTGGTTTTCTCAGGACTGGCATCCGCTTCCCGCGGCTGCATCGTAATGGCTGCTTTGCCGCCTGGCTTTAATGCCCGATAAATCTGTTTCATGCCTTTTGTTTGGTCATTCCAAATGGTGTAGTTGTTAACGGAAATCACTTTATCATAAAACGAGGCGGGGAGAGGAAATGTCTCGATGCTTCCTTGTATCAGGCGTACGCCCTTTGGTTTCACTCTGCGGGCGGCCAGTTTCAGCATGGCCTCTGACACATCAATCCCATGAAGATGAACATCCTTCTCGCGTTTCAGCATCTGCTGCATGCAGTATCCCGGGCCAAACCCGACTTCTAAAATGCTGTCCCCGCGCGTGATACCCAACTGATTGATTGTCCACTGATTCAGTGTTTGATTTTCAGCAGCCATGATGTACCCGGCAATCATGCCGATGACGCCCTTTGGCCTGCTGAATCTTCTAGAAAGCATGTTAATCATTCAGCAACCAACCCCCTTTTTGAGTTAATTTCCTCCCAGCGTTCCATGTGAAACATTTTTCTGATAAAGCAATGCGAAGGTGCCAAGCCATGTTTATCCAAAGAGTGTGTGAGGTACACAACAAATAGACATGAAAACAAAGGAGGAGAATCATCATGGCAAATTATCCAAAAGAACTGCCGGCACAAACTCAAAGTCGCCAGCCGGGAATTGAAAACGAAATGAATCCAAGTCCGGTGTATGAGTACGAGGATTATAAAGGGGCAGACAAATTAAAAGGAAAAGTAGCTCTTATTACAGGCGGCGACAGCGGGATCGGACGCGCGGTTTCCGTCGCTTACGCAAAGGAAGGCGCAGACATCGCCATTGTGTATAAGGATGAGCATGAAGACGCTGAGGAGACGAAGAAACGTGTTGAACAAGAGGGCGTAAAATGCCTGCTGATTGCTGGTGACGTAGGTGAAGAGGAATTCTGCAATGAAGCGGTTGAAAAAACAGTCAAGGAACTAGGCGGCCTTGATATCCTTGTCAACAATGCAGGTGAACAGCATCCGAAAGAAAGCATCAAAGAGATTACGAGCGAACAGCTTCACCGCACATTCAAAACAAACTTTTATTCTCAATTTTATTTGACTAAAAAAGCAATTGATTACCTGAAACCAGGCAGCGCCATCATCAATACGACATCCATCAACCCGTACGTAGGGAACCCGACACTGATTGATTATACAGCGACAAAAGGGGCAATCAACGCCTTTACAAGAACAATGGCGCAGGCGCTTGTTAAAGACGGCATCCGTGTAAATGCAGTCGCGCCGGGTCCAATCTGGACGCCATTAATCCCAGCTACGTTCCCTGAAGAAACAGTTGCTCAATTTGGGCAAGATACGCCGATGGGCCGTCCTGGACAGCCTGTTGAGCACGTCGGCTGTTATGTGCTTCTGGCATCAGATGAGTCCTCTTACATGACAGGACAGACCCTGCATGTCAACGGCGGAAACTTTGTGACGACATAAGAGGGAGTGAGACATATGGGCATCACGAAAGAAGAAGTGAACAGCTACTATCAAAAAGCAGGGATTGTATTAACGGACGAGGAAGTAGACCAAATCCAGCTGATGGATTACGGCTTAGGAAAAGAAAGAAAAGTCGGGCTCCAGCTCTTCGTCTACGTCAATACAGACCGTTATTGCTCAAAGGAATTGGTGCTGTTTCCGGGACAGACTTGCCCGGAACACCGCCATCCGCCGGTCGACGGCCAGGAAGGTAAGCAGGAGACCTTCCGCTGCCGCTACGGAAAAGTGTATCTTTACGTAGAAGGAGAAAAAACGCCGCTTCCAAAAGTTCTCCCTCCTCAGGAAGACAGAGAACAATATACGGTCTGGCACGAAATTGAGCTAGAACCGGGCGGGCAATACACGATTCCACCAAACACAAAGCATTGGTTCCAGGCCGGGGAAGAAGGTGCCGTCGTGACGGAAATGTCATCAACGAGCACGGATAAACATGATATCTTTACCGATCCAAGAATATAAGGATGGGCTTAAACAGCCCATCCTTTTTGTATTGAAAAAAACAGAATCATCGCTATAATGGGTAAAAAAGGAAAGAGGGCGAAGCGATGTTCACTTGCAAGGTAAATGAGCACATCACCATCCGATTATTGGGGCCGAAGGATGCGGAGCGGCTGGCCGAACTCATTATCCAAAATCAGCAGCGGCTCAGCCAGTGGCTGTTTTGGGCGGTAGATCCAAGCAGCGCTGACACGTACAGAGAAACCATCATTCCAGAATGGCGGCATCAGTATGCAGACCTGAACGGCATCGAAGCGGGGCTCCTTTATGATGGCAGCCTATGCGGCATGATCGGGCTGCACAACCTTGATCAAGTGAATCAAAAGGCGGAAATCGGATATTGGATTGCCAAAGAATTTGAAGGTCAAGGCATTATTACAGCTGCCTGCCGAAAACTCGTTACGTATGCTTTTGAAGAGCTTGGGCTGAATCGTGTGGCAATCTGTGCGGCAGTCGGAAACAAAAAAAGCAGAGCGATTCCGGAGCGGCTCGGGTTTCTAGAGGAAGGAAGGGCACGGGATGGCTTATACGTAAACGGAAGGCATCACGACCTCGTCTACTACAGTCTGTTAAAGCGTGAATGGGAAGGCGAAAAATAAAGAGCACACTTTCTTGTTTAAATCTTCCCCGGATGTGGAAAAGTAACAGCGGAGACGTTAAAAAGGAGTGATTCGAGATGAATCAGCAAGACATTAAACAAAAAGTGCTTGATGTTCTAGATCACCATAAAGTAGGTTCGCTCGCAACAGTTCAAAAGGGCAAACCGCATTCCCGCTACATGACTTTTTTCCATGACGGGCTGACGATTTACACACCGACAAGCAAGGAAACTCATAAAGCAGAAGAAATTGAGAACAACCCCAATGTCCACATTTTATTAGGCTATGATTGTGAAGGTTTTGGCGACGCATATGTCGAAGTTGCCGGAAAAGCCAAAATCAACAATTCGGCAGAACTCAAGGACAAAATATGGAGTTCCAAATTAGAGCGCTGGTTTGACGGCAAGGATGATCCGAATCTGGTGATTCTTGAAATTGAACCGGAGGAAATCAGATTAATGAATGCCGGGGAGAAAACACCGGTCTCACTCGAACTATAAAAAATTTGTGTTTTCAGGGGCAATATGTTATTATGAATAGCTAGTAAGAAAAATAAGCAAATAAAAAAGAAAGTAAACTTCTTTTTTCTGTTTTGAGAGAGAAGCTTACCGCTTCCCAAGCAGCATAACCAGCTGCCCTTATTCTTTTCCTTCATAACAAATCGCCCCTAACGATGAGATGGAAAAAAGACTTTTTTGTTTTACAATTCACACCGGCGCGGCTTCGGAGCCGCAGTGACGATTGAGAGGTAGGGCTTTCGTTGTCTTGTGTTCAAGAAATTTCCATGGTGTTTACTTTCCAGAATGATTCTTCGGAACAATGCTTTATGAATCTAACCCGCCTGACTTGGCGGATGATATAATCTTTATTTGCGTATAGAAAAGAATAAGACAAACCGCCCGGCGTACGCCGGACGGTTTTTTTATTGCAAAAAACACATCGTACTGAAACCTCCTTGTCTTCTTTCTAGTCTTATCTCTAGGATGAAATTGGAGGAAAAATAACGTGCATGTCATTACAACACAAGTACTTTTTATTTTTTGTTTTTTATTGCTGATTCACTCGATAGAAACCTTAGCCTATGCCACAAGGCTTTCCGGGGCCCGCGTTGGATTTATTGCGTCCGCGCTTTCTCTGTTTAATGTCATGGTCATCGTATCCAGAATGTCGAACATGGTGCAGCAGCCCTTTACCGGGCATTTAATTGATGATGCTGGAAAAAACGCACTGGCGATTGTAGGGGAGCAGTTCCGCTTTTTAATTTTCGGATCGACAGTCGGCACCATTTTGGGCATTATCCTGCTCCCGTCTTTTGTCGCTCTTTTTTCACGGGCGATTATTCACTTGGCGGGCGGCGGCGGCTCCGTTTTTCAAGTTTTCCGAAAGGGATTCTCGAAACAAGGATTCAAAAATGCCCTTTCCTATTTGCGTCTGCCGTCTATTTCATATGTAAAAGGATTTCATATGCGCTTGATTCCGAAGCGTTTGTTTGTCATCAACATGCTGATTACATCGATTTATACAATTGGCGTGCTTTCGGCTTTATACGCAGGCCTTCTGGCGCCGGAGCGCAGTACGACAGCCGTCATGGCTTCGGGTTTGATCAATGGGATTGCGACGATGCTACTGGCCATTTTTGTTGATCCTAAAGTATCCGTTCTAGCTGATGATGTGGCAAAAGGAAAACGAAGCTATATCTATTTAAAATGGACCTCTGTCACAATGGTCACATCAAGGGTGGCGGGCACACTCCTCGCCCAGCTCATGTTTATTCCAGGGGCCTACTATATCGCTTGGCTGACAAAGTGGTTTTAATAAAAAAGGCTGGATCATAAAAATCCAGCCTTTTTTGCGTTCCCTTATTTATATTTCCTTAATCCGCGGTCGTACAAAAAATTTCCGAATGGGACGAAAGCGGCGACGAAGCCGGCAGCTGACCATTTCAGCGGCCATTTGACAGAGAAGGTTGCATAAGCCAAGACAAGCAAATACAAAATGAACAACCCGCCATGAACCGAACCGACAATTGTCACCGCAAGCGGAAGGCCTGCCCAATATTTAAGCGGCATAGCGATGAACAACAGGATTAAGAGTGACATTCCTTCAATAAAACCCATCGTGCGAAGTCTTCCGATCGGCGTGTGCAGCATAAATCGCCCTCCTTGTGGACACGTTTTCATTTTATACTATAAACAATCCGGAGGGGCATATGACAGCTTTCAAAAAATGTTCGGAAAACATTCATTTTTACATGCCTTTTCTAGGGAACTGTACTTGTCATTTACAAAAATACCCGAGATAATGTGTACAAAATCAAAAAAGAAGGATGTTGAAATGAAACTTGACCAGATTGATCTGAATATCATTGAGGAGCTGAAGAAGGACAGCCGTTTGTCGATGAGGGAATTAGGCAGAAAAATTAAACTGTCGCCTCCATCTGTAACAGAACGGGTAAGACAGCTTGAATCGTTTGGCATCATCAAGCAATACACGCTGGAGGTCGACCAGAAAAAACTTGGGCTTCCTGTTTCCTGCATTGTGGAAGCAACCGTTAAAAACGCGGATTATGAGCGGTTCAAAAGCTATATTCAAACATTGCCGAATATTGAATTTTGCTACCGGATTGCGGGTGCAGCCTGCTATATGCTGAAAATCAATGCCGAAAGCCTCGAAGCGGTAGAAGATTTCATTAACAAAACATCGCCCTACGCGCAAACCGTCACTCACGTCATTTTCTCAGAAATTGACACGAAAAACGGGCGCGGTTAGAGAGTGCCGCGTGAAGTCTGTTATAATAACAGGATGAGTGTGAAAGAAAGAGAAGTGATCAAGCATGTCAAAAACAGTTGTATTAGCTGAAAAACCTTCAGTCGGCCGGGATTTAGCCCGGGTGCTGAAGTGCCATAAAAAAGGAAACGGTTATCTCGAAGGCGATCAATATATTGTGACCTGGGCTTTAGGCCATTTGGTGACGCTTGCTGATCCGGAAGGCTACGGAAAAGAATTTCAATCTTGGCGCTTAGAGGATCTGCCGATTATCCCAGAACCCTTGAAGCTTGTGGTGATAAAAAAAACCGGAAAGCAGTTCAATGCAGTCAAATCCCAGCTTACCCGTAAAGACGTCAATCAGATTGTCATCGCGACTGACGCAGGCCGGGAAGGTGAGCTTGTTGCGCGCTGGATCATTGAGAAAGCGAATGTCCGAAAACCAATCAAGCGGCTGTGGATTTCATCAGTGACGGATAAAGCGATCAAGGAAGGTTTTCAAAAGCTGCGCAGCGGCAAAGAATATGAAAACCTGTACCATTCTGCCGTCGCCAGAGCGGAAGCGGATTGGATTGTGGGGATCAATGCCACCCGTGCACTTACCACAAAATTCAATGCCCAGCTCTCATGCGGGCGTGTGCAGACTCCGACGCTTGCCATGATTGCAAAGCGCGAGGCAGACATTCAAGCGTTTACTCCCGTTCCATATTACGGCATCCGTGCTGCAGTCGACGGCATGACGCTGACGTGGCAGGATAAGAAATCAAAGCAGACGAGAACGTTCAATCAAGATGTAACAAGCCGTTTGCTAAAAAATCTCCAAGGAAAGCAAGCGGTCGTAGCTGAGCTGAAAAAAACAGCGAAAAAAAGCTTTGCGCCTGCGCTTTATGATTTAACGGAGCTGCAGCGTGACGCCCACAAGCGCTTCGGTTTTTCTGCTAAAGAAACGCTTTCTGTACTGCAGAAGCTATATGAGCAGCATAAGCTTGTCACATATCCGCGGACGGACTCTAGATTTTTATCCAGTGACATCGTCCCGACGTTAAAAGACCGTCTGGAAGGCATGGAAGTAAAACCGTATGCCCAATATGTCAGCCAAATTAAAAAACGCGGCATTAAATCTCATAAAGGATATGTCAATGACGCGAAGGTGTCAGACCACCACGCGATTATCCCGACCGAAGAGCCGCTCGTTCTCAGCAGTCTGAGTGATAAAGAACGAAAGCTGTATGACCTGATTGCGAAACGTTTCCTGGCTGTATTAATGCCTGCATTCGAATATGAGGAAACAAAGGTCATCGCAGAAATCGGCGGAGAAACCTTTACGGCGAAAGGCAAAACCGTGCAGTCGCAAGGGTGGAAAGCCGTTTATGATATGGCGGATGAGGATGATGAGCAGGAGGATGACAGAGACCAGACACTTCCTGCGCTTCAAAAAGGCGACACACTTGCCGTCCGCACGTTAACGGAAACAAGCGGCCAAACGAAGCCGCCTGCCCGCTTTAACGAAGGGACCTTGCTGTCAGCGATGGAAAACCCAAGCGCATTTATGCAGGGAGAAGAAAAAGACCTCGTCAAAACGCTTGGAGAAACAGGCGGCCTCGGCACGGTGGCAACGCGTGCCGACATTATTGAAAAACTGTTCAACAGCTTTTTAATCGAGAAAAAAAACCAAGATATTTTTATCACTTCTAAAGGAAAACAGCTCCTGCAGCTTGTTCCGGAGGATCTGAAATCACCGGCCTTAACAGCAGAATGGGAGCAAAAGCTGTCTGCGATCGCGGCCGGCAAATTGAAATCGGCTGTTTTTATTAAAGATATGAAGGCTTACGCTCACCAAACGGTAAAAGAAATCAAAAACAGCAGCCAAACCTTCCGACATGACAACATCACGGGAACGGCATGTCCGGAATGCGGCAAAATGATGCTGAAAGTAAACGGCAAACGCGGGACGATGCTCGTGTGCCAAGATCGTGAATGCGGAAGCAGAAAAACGATTGCCCGAAAAACAAACGCACGCTGCCCGAACTGCCATAAACGAATGGAGCTTCGCGGCCAAGGCGAGGGCCAAACCTTTGCGTGTGTGTGCGGTCACCGTGAAAAGCTCTCTGTATTTGAAAAACGAAAAAACAAAGACAAAGCGCGTGCTACCAAACGGGACGTATCCTCTTATATGAAAAAACAAAATAAAGATGAGCCGATTAACAATGCGCTGGCAGAACAGCTGAAAAAACTCGGTTTGGATAAATAATAGAAAAACCTGTGCTTATCGCACAGGTTTTTCTATTGGACTTAGGTCCTGTTTTCTTAATGTTCAAAAAGGGGGAAAAAAAGCTAGCAATCTGCATTTTTTTCTTTTATAGTAAATGTACTTTGTAACATGGCAGTCATATTTTCGTCTATAACTATTTGTGAGCGTCTGATTTGCTTCAGGCGACAAAGGGGGATTTGCCTGTGAGGCATGTACTAATTGCTGTCATCTTATTCTTCTTATCTATCGGACTTTCCGCAGGGTGTGCTGAAGCTGGAAACAAGATTCAAAATCAGTCGGCGACAGAAGTGAATGCCAGCCCGCTCCAGCCGGCGGAATATTTCATCTATTACAATTTAATGAATGACAAAGGGCTGATCAAAACCGATTTTTCAGACCAGCCTTCTTACTTGTCGGAATCTCTCGGACTGTGGATGGAGTTTCTGCTCAGCAAAAATGACGCACCGCATTTCCAGGATCAATATCAGCATCTGACTGATTCATTTCTGATGAGCAATCACTTGGTGACGTGGAAGATTCAAAATGGCCAAGCGAGCGGGACGAATGCGCTGATAGATGATATGAGAATTATGCTGTCTCTTGACCAAGCCGCCGAAAAGTGGGGCCGCAGCGACTACGCGCAAACGGCTAGGGATATCGGCACGTCTTTGAAGACATACAATATGAACAACGGGTTTTTTACAGACTTTTACGACTCACAGGCCGCTTCAAAGGATGTGACAATTTCATACGTCATGCCTGATGCCTTAGCTGTCTTAAAGAAGAATGGAATCATAGACGAAGAAACAGAACAGCGGAATGCCAATGTTCTCTATTCAGCTCCTTTAAAAAATGGCTTTCTGCCGAAGACATACAGCTCGGAGACGAAGGAATACACATATGATAGTGAAATCAACCTGATTGATCAGCTTTATGCTGCTTGGCATTTGCCGGAAGGGGATGAAAAAGCATCTGTTTTAGCGGACTGGATCAAGCAGGAATTTCAGAAAAACGGAAAGCTGTACGGGCGGTATTCGGCAGATACCAAGGAGCCTGCCGTCCAATATGAGTCTCCATCCGTATATGCCTTAGCCGCATTGTTTTTGACAAAACAGCATGAAAACAGTTATGTCATCAAAGCCATATATGACAGAATGAATGACTTTGAAATTCATGATCCGGTGAAATCGTATTATGGAGGCTATATGAGCGGCACTCAGACGCATTCATTTGACAATCTGCTGCCGCTGTTAGCCGAAAGGAAGCTTTTTAATGAAAATATCATTCAGTGAATCACAAAAATTATTTGCTTATTTTTCAGGGCTCATCGCGGCCCTGTCTTTGTTTATTTATTATGTGCCAGCCCAGCAATCAGAAGGTGCTCTGATCCTTTGCATCACATTTGTCGTCATCGCCGCAGGCATCTGGTTCGGCCCGATTTACGCGCTGGCAGTGACCTTAATCGTACTCTTTGTTCTCGGCACCTTAATGATGTTTTTCCAGACTGGACAGACATCGCTCTTTCCGGCTGAGGAAGGGCTGCGAATGCTTGTCGTGTGGGGAATCGCGCTTTTGCTGTTTTCTTTTATTTCTGGAAGAATCCACGATATTACAGCAGAGCTTCGGCGCTCAATGACACGGCTTCAATCCGAAATTAAAAGCTATGTTGCTGTTGACAGAGTGACTGGTTTTGATAACAAGCAAAGGATGAAGCTGGAGCTTTCAGAAGAAATCAAGCGGGCGGAGCGCTACGGCAATTCTTTCGTTTTTTTGCTGCTGCATATGCATTATTTCAAAGAGTTTAAGTCTTTGTACGGTGAAAAAGAAACGGACCGCCTCTTCCAATATGTCAGTCAGCAAATCAGGACAAGCGTTCGGGAAACGGATAAGAAATTCCGTCCCTCTGACGAGCGTATCGGGATCGTGCTGACGCACACGCCTGCTGAACATATGCCGGCCGTTCTGACTAAGCTGAAGAAACAATTGGATACATATCAGCTGGAAAATGGAAAGTATGTGTCGCTTACGTTCCACGTTTGCTTTTTGCCTTACCGCAACGATATCAAAACAGCTGAACAATTTTTAGAAGAACTGGAAAACGAGATGATGATGAATGAACTATAAAGGGATCACACTGCTATGCGTCATGATGCTTCTATTTTTAGCTATTGCGTCTTTTCCCGTTTCTGCGCAAGCGAAAGATCAGGATGCCGGCATTCTCATCATCTATACAACCTTGGATGGCAAAGAGTCGTCACAAGTCAAAATGCTCGATTTGCTTGCGGGCCACTTTACATCCCATGTGACAGTCAAAAAAGATTCAGACGTTGAAGCGTCGGATTTCAAAGGGAAAGACCATGTGATTTATTACGGCCAAACGAAAAGAAAGCTCAGCAAAAAATTGCTGTCTCTTATCAGCGGCGTAAAAAAACCGGTTGTCGCCATTGGCTATAACGCAGGCCAAATCAGCCAATTTTCCGGGCTTTCATTAGCCCGCAAAGAAAATGTGTTTCAGGTTCACAGCAGGTCGGAAAAGGCCGATGTGTCTCTGGAAAGCGGGCTTAACGTGCTGAGTGTATCAGGCCTGAAAGGAACGGCGCTTTACACCTTCAAAGCCGATGACGGCACAACGCATTCTTTTATATGGAAAACAAAAAAAGGGAATGTGTACATTGGATTAACAAATTTGTTAAATGACAATTTAATCGTGGCGAAACAGCTCAGAGAAGCTTTCGGAGAGAAGGCGGGGACGACGTTATTGTATTTGCGTCTCGAGGATATCAGCCCGATGTCTGATGAAAAATTGCTGCTTCAAGCCGGTACATACCTGCATAAGCGGCATATTCCTTTTATCCTGGCGGTCATTCCGGTTTACTTGAATCCGGAAACAGGCGACAAAGTGTATTTGTCTGATCAACCGAAGATGGTCAAGGTGCTGAAAAAGCTGCAAAGCATGGGCGGCAGTATCATTGTTCACGGCTATACTCACGCTTATCGCTACAGTGAAACAGGAGAGGGCTTTGAATTTTGGGATGCAAAGGCGGATCAGCCGATTACATCCGGAAATGCCGAAGACCCCCCGTCCGTTTTGGAGAAAGAACAGGACTTCCCGAACGAACAAGCCTATCACAGCTATCTCGAACCATTTCGGGAAAAGGAAGAAACGTATACAAAACAAAAACTGACGCGTGCCATTGAGGATTTGACATCGTCGGGTCTTTACCCGCTGGCGTTTGAAGCGCCGCATTACACGATGTCCGATTATGGCTATCAAATCGCCTCGCAGTATTTTACAAGCATTTTCGGCCAGGTCCAGCTCAGCAGCACAACATGGAAAACATCCGGTGCACCTCCGTTTGTGACTGCTCCTTCGATGTTGCACGGAATGACGCTTTATCCGGAAACGATCGGTTTTGTCGACACATCAAAGCAAAACCCGCTCGGTGAGATGGAGGAGCACATCTCCCAGATGATTGATTTTGAAGGCGGAGTAGCCGGAGGATTTTATCACCCGTACCTTGGGATGAAATATCTGCCGGAGCTCGTTGATCAGATGGAACGCATTCCAGACAGTGAATGGCTTGATTTAAAGAAAACGAAACAAACCGTCAAAACAGACAAAGTGGAAATTCATACAAGCGGTGACGGAACGATTCAGGTGAAAAACGGCGTAAGCGCCATTGACGAGTTTTTCGATCATCACCGGCAAACCCCTCTTGAAAAGGCGTTATGGATTCTCTCCGCTGTTGTGCTCTTATTTGTCATCATGTTTGTCAGTTATACGTTTTACTTGAGAGCCACATTGAAAAAACGAATTTTTAAGGAGAGAAGAAGCCTTGGGTAATACGCTGTTCTTTATCTCGCTAAGTTTAATATGGGTGATGCTTCTCTACCACATGTTCCTCATGCAGGGCGGGTTCCGCCACTATATGACCTTCGAACGGAATATCCCGAAGTGGAGAGAAAACATGAAGGAATTGCCGAAGGTCAGCGTCCTCATCCCGGCGCATAACGAAGAGGTTGTGATTCGGCAGACGCTGAAGGCGATGGTCAACCTTTATTATCCGAAGGACCGGCTGGAGATTATCGTCGTTAATGATAATTCATCAGACCGGACGGGTGATATCGTCAATGAATTTTCCGAGAAATACGATTTCATCAAAATGGTGATTACGAAGCCGCCAAATGCAGGAAAAGGAAAATCCTCTGCACTTAACTCGGGTTTTGCCGAATCGAACGGCGATGTGATCTGTGTGTATGACGCCGACAACACGCCTGAGAAAATGGCCGTGTATTACCTCGTGCTCGGCCTGATGAATGACGAAAAGGCAGGCGCCGTGGTAGGAAAATTCCGCGTCATCAATGCAGCAAAGACGCTGCTGACAAGGTTTATTAATATCGAAACGATCTGTTTTCAGTGGATGGCCCAGGGAGGCAGATGGAAGTGGTTCAAAATCGCCACGATCCCAGGCACCAACTTCGCGATCCGCAGAAGCATTATCGAAAAGCTCGGAGGCTGGGATGACAAAGCGCTCGCTGAGGATACTGAGCTGACCATCCGGGTGTATAATCTCGGCTACCACATCCGCTTTTTCCCTGCCGCCATCACGTGGGAGCAGGAACCGGAAACATGGAAGGTATGGTGGCGCCAGCGCACCCGATGGGCGCGCGGCAATCAATATGTCGTGCTCAAATTTTTGGCGCAGTTTTTTAAGCTGAAACGAAAACGGATTATCTTTGATTTGTTTTATTTTTTCTTTACGTACTTCCTGTTTTTCTTTGGCGTGATCATGTCAAATGCGATTTTTGTAGTGAATTTGTTTTATGATCTGCATTTGTCTGTTGGATTTTTGGCAATGATTCTCTGGATTTTGGCGTTTTTCTTATTTATGACAGAGGTCATGATTACGTTGAGCATTGAAAAAACAGAAATGAACAAGCAAAACTTTTTTATCGTATTTCTCATGTACTTCACATACTCGCAGGCATGGATTGTGCTTGTTATCTACTCTTTATTCGTAGAAATCAAGCACCGTTTATTCAAGCAAGAGGTCAAATGGTACAAGACAGAACGATACAATCAACATAAAAGCGGGTGACCTTTTTGAAACAAATAATGATTTTTCTCACAAGCTTCATGCTGCTGGTGATGACTGGACAAACGGCTCTTGCCAAAGACGTACAGGTCAGCGGTTCGCTCCTCGGGAAAAGCAGCCAAGAACAAGCCAAACAGCAGGTGCTGACAAGCGAGCTGATTACACTGTATGGATCAAAAGACAGCGCAGAGCTGACGTATCAGATCCCGGCAGGCGCCTCTTCGGGCAATCAGCAATTGGTAATCGAATACGAGGCATCAAATCTTTTAATTTCTCCATCATCGTTAACGGCTGTCATTGATGATGAACCGGTCAAGACGTTAAAGCTTGATGGTGATTCCAAACGGAAAACAGTGAAGCTGAATCTGAATAAAAGCCAGTCTGCGCAAGGCTATCACAACGTATCGCTGAAATTCTACGGCGTAATGAAAGAGGGCGTGTGCGTCAGACAGGATACATCAGGCAACTGGATCAAAATTTATCCGGACAGCCGGCTGACACTTGCTGACAGCAGTGAAGCGAAGGGAACGTCGCTGGACCATTATCCGTATCCTTTCGCCCAATCTGGAAATACAGCGGAAGAAACAGCCATCGTCATTCCGGATGACCCAAGTTCAGCAGAAATAGAAGCTGCTGTTAAAACAGAAGGCTATTTGAAAACGGTGGACAGCAGTGTCAGTATTGCGTATGTCACGGAATCTGAACTGAAAAAAATCGATAAGCCGACGATTGTTATCGGTGTGGACAAGCATTGGAACGGCAAAGTGAAAAAACTGTTGAAACAAGCCGGGCTACAGGCAAAAGGAGAAAACCTTCTGCTTGCGGAGCGAGTGCTGAAAGCAGAGGGCAAACAGCAGCCGGTTCTGTTTGCGCAAGCGGCGTCCGAGGACGCGCTCACTAAAAAAATCAGCGTGATGACAGATCAGACATATACAGGCCAGCTCAGCGGCGATACACTTTCAATCAGCAAGCTTCAGCAGACTGAAAAAAAAGAAAGCGATAAGCTGACCCTTGAGAATTTTGGAGCGGGCGATATCACAATTGGAGCCGACAAAACATCTTCAGCACATTATTTTTATCCGGCTTCGGCTGTTTTAGATGAAAACCAATCGGCGAAGCTGTCGCTTAAACTGAAAAAGTCTGAAACGATTCAAGCCTCAACGGCTGAAAACGAGTCAGCCTCTCAGGCCGCAGAACTGAAAGTGATGATCAACGGCCAGCCGCACTCGGTCCGACTTGATGAATTAGGAAAAGAAGATAAAAACGGATTCTATCATGTCACAGTGAAAGTGGACCCTAAGCTGCTGCAAAAAAACCGCTACATTGATATTCAGTTCGTCACGACCGGTTTAAAGGAAAACAACCCTTGCAACACCACTGATGAAGAAAAGTGGGTTTTTATCGATAAAAACAGTACATTATCATACGCCATCAAAGGCATGTCTCCGTCAGCGGATTTTCAAGAGTGGCCGCTGCCTTACGCCGGAAACCAGGATCAAACAACGTTAATCGTGCTTCCTGACACCGTAAGCCAATCGAAGCTAGAGGAGCATTCTCTCGTAACGGAATCCTTTGGCAGCGAAGCACAGCATTCATATACGGTAAAGAAATCATCTGACGTTACAGCAAAGGATGCGAAAGGACGAAACCTCATTTTCATAGGGGGGATCAATCAATTTTCTCTTCTGAAGGAGAAATCATCAGATCTGCTTGTGCCGCAGGAAAAGAACGGCTCGTTTGATGTATCTGGTTTCGAGATGCTGAATGAGACGACAAAACAAGTGGTATTTACCCAAGCATCGGTTTGGGATTCACGCTATACAATGGCTGTCTTTGCACCGTCAAAAGGAGATGGCACGGCTGTCACAAAAGAGATCATCAGTTATCTGAACAGCAACGATGAGTCGGCAACCGTCCTTAATGAAACAAATAGCCAGCAGGTGTTTACAAACCACCAGCAGCTCAAATCGGAAACAAACAGTTCCGACGCAGAACAATCAACACAGGATCATAGCCAGAAATGGATGTATATTGGTGTGCTGGCACTCATTATGGTGATTGCGGCAGTATTCATTTGGATTGCTGTAAGACGCAGAAAAAGAAAGACAGATACAGAATAAAACAGAGGCGATTTTAGCCTCTGTTTTTTTATTTTTGGTAAGTAAATTCCATTTGTGGAACCTGTCATTTTATTTTTTTCTCTCAGCCAATAAGCCTCTTTACAACGTGCGGGAACGGGAGTATGATCTCTTTTAGAAAACAAATCGCTTAATCTGAAATCAGAGCGGGGGACCCAATAGAACGGCTTTTTGCCGTTGGGGTGAATCCTTTTTAGGTAGGGCTAACTCTCATATGCCCGAATCCGTCAGCTAACCTCGTAAGCGTTCGTGAGAGGAGATGAATGAAACCTGTGTTCGATGTTATGGCACAGGGGCATCCGTTTGCCTCTGTGTTTTTTGTTGTTCATTTTTGAATGCAAATCGCATACAGAGACATCATAGCAGAAAGGACTATCATCAACATGTGAGAGCAAGACACTGATGTTTTATTGTTTTAATTGAAAAATGAGAAATTAAAAGGGGAAGACATCGATGTATCATTCAATCAAACGTTTTTTGATTGGGAAACCACTAAAATCCCAAGCAGCTGGAGAGCAAAAACTGACGAAATTAAAAGCCTTGGCTATGCTTTCCTCAGATGCGCTGTCATCTGTCGCATATGGGACAGAACAAATTCTAATCATTTTGGCAACAATCAGTGCTGCCGCATTTTGGTACTCCATTCCGATTGCGGTTGGCGTTCTCATCTTGCTGCTCGCACTGATTCTTTCATACAGGCAAATTATTTACGCTTATCCGCAGGGCGGCGGGGCGTATGTCGTTTCTAAAGAAAATCTCGGTGAAAAACCGGGATTGATTGCGGGCGGTTCATTGCTTGTTGATTATATTTTAACAGTAGCGGTAAGTATTTCCGCAGGCACGGACGCCATCACGTCAGCCTTTCCTGCATTGCATGATTATCATGTACCGATCGCTATTTTTCTCGTGTTAGTGATTATGATTTTGAACCTGCGCGGGCTTTCGGAATCGGCATCCATACTTGCCTACCCGGTTTATCTGTTTGTGGTGGCGCTTTTGGTTCTCATTGCAGTCGGGTTGTTTAAACTCATGACAGGACAAATAGACCAGCCAGCCCATCATACACCGCTCGGCACACCTGTAGCCGGCATTACGCTGTTTTTGCTGCTTAAGGCTTTTTCCTCCGGCTGCTCAGCATTGACCGGGGTTGAGGCCATTTCTAACGCGATTCCTGCATTCAAAAACCCGCCTGCGCGAAACGCGGCAAGAACGCTTGCGATGATGGGGATTTTGCTGGCGATTCTGTTTTCCGGCATCACGGTGCTCGCGTACGGGTATGGTACGGCGCCGAAGCCTGATGAAACAGTGGTTTCACAAATTGCGTCCGAAACCTTCGGGCGGAATGTGTTCTACTATGTCATCCAAGGTGTCACATCGCTTATTTTGGTTCTTGCTGCAAATACGGGATTTTCAGCCTTCCCGCAGCTTGCCTTCAATCTGGCGAGAGACCAGTATATGCCGCGAATGTTTACAGTCAGGGGCGACCGCTTAGGCTTCTCAAATGGGATTATCTTTTTAGGCTTTGCGTCCATTGTTCTCATTATCTTATTCGGAGGACAGACGGAGCACTTAATCCCTTTATATGCTGTGGGCGTATTTATTCCATTTACGCTTTCACAAACCGGCATGTGCATGAAATGGATCAAGCAAAAACCAAAAGGCTGGATCGGAAAAATGCTGATCAACTCCTGCGGCGCTCTGATCTCATTTATGGTTCTATCCATTCTGTTTGTGACGAAGTTTAATGTCGTATGGCCTGTGTTAATCTTTATGCCTATCGTCGTTTTGCTGTTTTTTGCGATTAAAAATCACTATACAGCGGTTGGCGAACAGCTTCGCATCGTAGACAAAGAGCCGGAAGAAATCAAAGGCACCGTTGTGATTGTGCCTGTGGCTGGTGTCACCACCGTCGTGCAAAAATCGATTCACTATGCGAAATCACTGTCCGATCAGGTGATCGCCGTTCACGTGTCATTTGACAGAGAACAGGAAAAGAAATTCGAAAAACGCTGGGAAGAGCTTAATAACGGCGTGCGTCTCGTGACGCTTCACTCCTCTTACAGAAGCCTTGTCCATCCGTTTGATAAGTTTTTGGAAACAGTTGAGGCAAAAGCGAAGAAGGAGCAGTTTTCCGTTATGGTGCTGTTTCCGCAATTTATAACGAAAAAACGCTGGCACACCATCCTTCACAACCAATCGGCCTTCCTCCTCAGAGTCCGGCTGTTCTGGAAAAAGGACATAATGGTTGCCACACTGCCGTATCACTTTAAAAAGTAAAGCTCTAGGACCAAGGGAATCACCTTGGTCCTTTTTTGTTGGAAAAGGAGGTATGGCGGTGTATACACAAGGTGCTTTTGTGATCGCACTGAACGAAAGTCAGCAAATTCTGCTGGTGAAACGAAAAGATGTCCCTCTATGGGATTTGCCGGGCGGCAGGGTTGATCCCGGGGAATCGGCTGAGGAAGCGGCAGTGCGGGAGGTATTGGAAGAAACGGGATACAATGCAGCGCTTTCTGCGAAAATAGGTGTTTACCTAAGGCCAAAGTTTCAAGATGAACAGCATGTGTTTTTCGGAAGCATAACAGGCGGACAAGCAATGGCTAACGGCACAGAGACAGCGGGATTAAAGTGGGTTTCTCCGGGGCGTTTGCCGCTTTTTATGGTGCCGAACCGAAAAAGGCAGATCAATGATTTCAAAAACGGCGCTCAAGATGTAAATGTCACCGTCAAGGATAGCGGGTTGCTCGCGGCGATCGACCTGTTGAAAAGAAGACTGGGCAAGCGATAAAGGTCTCCGGGTTTTAAAGCCTTTCTCCTGTGGTATTTAAAAAAGGAAAAAGGAGGATACGTTATGGCACACAAAACTGCAGGACAAGTAATGACAGAGCTGCTTGAGCAATGGGGAGTTGATCATGTATACGGCATCCCCGGAGACAGTATAAATGAGTTTATTGAAGAATTAAGACACGAAAGAAATCAACTGAAGTTCATTCAAACCCGCCACGAAGAGGTAGCGGCACTGGCAGCCGCGGCTGAAGCAAAACTCACCGGCAAGATCGGAGTCTGTCTGTCAATCGCAGGGCCGGGAGCGGTACACTTATTAAATGGTTTATATGATGCAAAAGCGGACGGCGCCCCTGTGCTGGCGATTGCAGGACAGGTTTCTTCTGGCGAAGTCGGACGGGACTATTTCCAGGAGATTAAGCTGGAGCAAATGTTTGAGGACGTGGCTGTGTTCAACAGAGAGGTACATAGCGCAGAATCACTTCCGGATCTCTTAAATCAGGCGATCAGGACCGCCTACAGCAAAAAAGGCGTTGCGGTATTGAGCGTGTCAGATGATTTGTTTGCGGAGAAAATCAAACGGGAGCCCGTGTATACTTCACCAGTGTATATTGACGGGAACCTTGAACCGAAAAAAGAACAGCTCGTCACCTGCGCCCAATATATTAATAACGCTAAGAAGCCGATTATCCTGGCAGGGCAGGGAATGAAAAAGGCGAAACAGGAGCTCTTAGAATTTGCGGACAAAGCCGCCGCTCCGATCGTTGTTACACTCCCGGCAAAGGGTGTTGTTCCCGATAAGCATCCGCATTTTCTCGGCAACCTCGGGCAGATCGGAACAAAGCCGGCTTACGAGGCAATGGAGGAATGTGATTTATTAATCATGCTCGGAACGTCATTCCCGTACCGTGATTATTTGCCAGATGACACGCCGGCGATACAGCTCGATTCAGACCCGGCAAAAATCGGAAAACGGTATCCGGTGACAGCGGGCCTTGTCTGCGATTCGGCTCTCGGCCTGCGCGAATTGACAGAGTATATTGAACGCAAGGAAGACAGAAGATTCCTGAATGCCTGCACAGAACATATGCAGCATTGGTGGAACGAAATTGAAAAAGATGAGACAGAGGCAACAACACCGCTTAAACCTCAGCAGGTCGTGGCACGTCTTCAGGAAGCGGCAGCCGATGATGCGGTGCTCTCTGTAGATGTCGGCACTGTGACAGTCTGGATGGCGCGTCATTTCAAAATGAACGCGAACCAGGATTTCATCGTTTCCAGCTGGCTTGCGACAATGGGTTGCGGCCTGCCGGGAGCGATCGCAGCAAGCTTGTCCGAACCGGAACGCCAGGCGATCGCCGTCTGCGGTGACGGGGGATTTTCCATGGTCATGCAGGACCTCCCGACCGCCGTCAAATATAAGCTCCCGATCACAGTCGTTATTTTAAACAACGAAAATCTCGGCATGATTGAGTACGAGCAGCAGGTCAAAGGCAATATCGACTATGTCACAAAACTTCAAAATGTCGACTATGCCGCATTTGCAGAAAGCTGCGGAGCAAAGGGCATCAAAGTGACCAAAGCGGAAGAGCTTGCGCCGGCTTTCCATGAGGCGCTGCACTCTGACCAACCTGTCGTTGTGGATGTCATGATTGGAAACGAACCGCCGCTGCCTGGCAAAATCACCTACGGGCAGGCGAAAGGCTTTAGCAAGTACATGCTGAAAAACTTCTTCGAAAACCAAAAATTTGAAATGCCGTCACTGAAGAAAAGTTTGAAACGGTTATTTTAAAAAAACAGAAAACAGAGGCCCCAAAAGGCCTCTGTTTTTTGTTGGAAACAAACGTATTTTCAGCTATAACATGTTTGAATTCATAAAATGATCGGTGTATGTATTAGGAACTGATTTGGCCATACTCAAAACAGACAAAAGGACAAATGCATCTTGTTTCAAAGTAATGAGATGCATTTGTCCTTGTATGTTTATTCTTATCAAATCTTACAGAACTCTTCTCATAATAGGGTTATTTCTCTTTTTTCTTCAGCCCGAAGAAGAAAGGAAAAGCAGAACCGACCAAGAAGGTGCCGAATAAAAACATGCCGCCGATAAACACGTGGAAATTTGTGTGTCCGGCCGTAAACGCCGTGATTAGGGAAATGATACTGAGCACGATCATGGCAATGCCGGGCGCGACTCTCATTTTTCCCTTGGATTTATGGGCAGCAACAGAACATAAAATGCCGATAACAATAGGAACAATCCACAAATAAAACAGAATAAATACTGACATCATCAAAACTCCGATTTTTCTTTTATCATAACAAATTTCTGTCAAAAAGGGTATCAATGAGCTTTTGCGAAAAAATAAAAACCGGCTTTAGAAGCCGGTTTTTTTATCGAAACGTATCTACAATTAAAAACACATTCAAAGCGACGATCAATACCGCAATCAGCCAAGACACCACTGTGACCCATTTGGCGTTGATTAGAGATCCCATGATCCGTTTATTGCTTGTAAACATAATAAGCGGAATGAGGGCAAAGGCGATCCCGAAGGACAGCACGACTTGGCTCAGTACGAGAGCGGTCGTCGGATTAACGCCTGACGCGATGATCAAGATCGGCGGAATGATCGTGATAAAACGCCGTACATACAGCGGAATTCGGTAGTTGATAAATCCTTGCATAATCACGTCCCCTGAAAGTGTGCCGACAGACGAACTGGATAGACCGGCAACGAGCAGCCCGATCCCGAATAAAGCCGCAGACATAGGGCTGACTAGATGTCCGAATTGCTGAAATGCGACGTCGAGATCCTCAACAAACAGGCCGTTTTTGAAGAATAATGCGGCAGCCACAATCAGCATACTTGCATTAATAGCCCCTGCAATCAGCATCGCTATTAAAATATCAATAAATTCAAACCTAAAGATTTTTTTTCGTTCTGCATCAGTTTTGCCAATCACCCGCCGCTGTGTAAGGGCAGAGTGTAAATAAATGGCGTGCGGCATAACAGTTGCGCCAAGAATACCCGCTGCAAGAAGCACACTGTCAGTGCCATGAAACGCCGGGACAAAAAGGCCCTTCATCACTGACACGGCATCAGGCTTTGCGAAAAAGGTCTGCAGCGCAAAGGCGATCACGACCACAAACAGCATACCGGCAATACCGGCTTCAAGTGAGCGATAACCGCGGCGCTGAAGCTCCAATATCGCGAAAGAACCGATCGCAGCTATAATAGACGCTTCAAGCATCGGAATGCCGAACAGCAAATACAGTCCCAGAGCCGCTCCGATAAATTCCGCCAGATCAGTTGCGATAATGACCAGCTCGCCCTGAATCCATAATCCGATCGAAACAGGCTTCGGGAATTCTTCACGGGCAACCTCAGGCAGATTTTTGCCTGTCGCAATACCGAGTTTGGCGGATAGGGATTGAATTAAAAGCGCCATGATATTAGAAAATAAGATCACCCATAAGAGCATATATCCGTATTTAGAACCCGCCGAAATATTCGTTGCGAAGTTGCCGGGATCAATATAGGCAATGGCTGCTATAAATGCAGGGCCGAGAAAAGGGAGCAGCCCTCTGAATCCTCTGATTTTCCCGTCAAGCGCATCTTGGACGGCTTTGGAACGGGGAGATTGTGCTGTGATGTCCTTGTTCATCATGTCTCACCTGAATTCTGTTTGTTTTTGCCGTACAACAAAGAGTTTCCTTAAGGCAAATTATTTTATCTACATCATATGACCATCCTGGTTTCTTGTCAACCGAAAATGTTCAAAATACACTTCTGAATTTTTCCCTGTTATGTAACATGATATGTAGGGATTCGGGATAAGGTCCCATATAAAAAGACATCGTTTCAGTTCGAAACGATGCCTTCTGTATCTAATGAGTCTAGGCTTCCTTCCGCAGCCCGCGGAATATAAGGCCCAGCAAGAATACAAAGATGGCTGCCCCGATGATGGCCGGGAAAATAGCAAAGCCGGCGAGGCTCGGTCCCCATGTGCCAAGAAGTCCGTGCCCAATCCAAGCGCCGATCAGCCCGGCAATCATAGAGCCGAAAATTCCTCCCGGCAGCCGGTTTCCTACAATGGCGCTCCCAATTAATCCGATAACAATAGCAACAACTAATGAAACCAAAAAGCTAAGCATCATGATCACCTCTCATAAATGATTTACCAATCAATAACCGCTCCTGATCATTTCGAAACACTTAAAAGCATATTCCTTTATGATCCTGTTTTAATCTTTCTCTGCACACTGCCGTCAGCTAAATGAACAATGACCTCAGTGCCTTTATGCGCCGCGATTTCCTTTGCCCGTTCAATCGCTTCTTTCTTTGTATCCTTGATTTCAGACACACGTTTGGCGCCCTCGGCTTTGACTGCCCAGCCTTTTTTATGCTTAATAACATGCTCTGGTTTATTCATGAGCTCGGGGCCGCTGCCGCTGCTTGGATCAGCATCACGTTCTGTCTCATCATCATGCGTCAGGAAATCATCAATTTCATCTGTAGAGGCGTTTTCCGCCCATTCCTTCGCTTTGCTTGTCGCAATTGGAATCGCGCGCCCTTCCCCATAGCCTTCATCAATCATCGCATTTGCAATGTCTATCGCCTTTTTTCTCACCGGCTTCTCAAGATTTTTTAATGAAGCAGGATAATCCTTCATCGACCAAGGCATGTCCATCACTCCTTTTCCTTTTATAAAAATGGTACCCGCAGGTGAAAAATAAAAACGCATCCGAAAAAATGAAGGTATACTATATAGTAGAAAAAACGGAAGGGAAGTGCGGGTTGGGTGACAACGGAACGAAAAGAAGACTTACATCAGCAATTAAAAGAGATAGAGAAATGGGAAAAAGATCAGCAAAAAATCTGGTTTTGGGAAAAGCTCAGCCGTCTCCCGTTTCAGCTGCTGGACAAGCTGACACCGGAATTCATCCAGAAAAAGATCGGCAAGCTCTTGGATGAGGTCGGCAGCTTTGTTCAAACAGGCGGACAGTACCTGACATCTGAAAAACAGATTATCAGGATGTTTCAAAAGAAACTGCCGGAGGAGATCTTTGAATCACTGGAGGACATCCGGAAAGCGCCTCTTCCTGTCATGGATGAAATTGCGGAAGGAATGGGCAAAAACAGAACCAACGCAGCAACCGTTCAAGGCGCGACAACCGGTGTGGGCGGCGTGTTTACGCTGGCGGCAGACATTCCGGCAGTGCTTGGCTTATCACTAAAAACATTACAGGATATCGCAGTCGCATACGGCTATGATCCAAAGGAGAAAAAAGAACGCGTCTTCATTGTGAAATGTCTGCAGCTGACGTCGGCTGATGTTGTCGGCAAAAGATCGATTTTGCAGGAATTAAAACACTACGATCAAGACCGTACATATAAGAATGTCGCTTCTCAAATCCAAGGCTGGCGAGAAGTCGTTTTGGGCTATCGAGACACGTTTGGCTGGAAAAAACTTTTCCAGATGGTGCCGGTTGCCGGAATGGTTTTTGGCGCCGCTGCCAATCGCTCAACATTAAACGACATTACCGAGACAGGCATGATGCTGTACAAAAAGAGGCGCATTCTTGAACGACTGAAAGAAACAGAACGAGAGATGGAATAGCAGAAAGCAGACGGACACCGCGATCCGCCTGCTTTTTTTAGTGGAAACATACCCAATGTGTTTTGTTTGTTTAAAAGAATTGTGAGCGGGAATACAACAACCAACACCAATTAAAGGAGGAATTCAAAATGGCAGACGATAACAAAATGAGCAGAGAAGAAGCAGGTAGAAAAGGCGGAGAAACAACAAGCAAGAACCATGACAAAGAATTCTATCAAGAGATTGGGAAAAAAGGCGGAGAAGCCACAAGCAAAAACCATGACAAAGAATTCTATCAAGAAATCGGTGAAAAAGGCGGAGAAGCCACTAGCGAAAATCATGACAAAGAGTTCTATCAAGAAATCGGCGAAAAAGGCGGAGAAGCCACTAGCGAAAATCATGATAAAGAATTCTATCAAGATATCGGCCGTAAAGGCGGAGAGGCTACAAGCAAAAATCATGATAAAGAATTCTACCAAGAAATTGGCTCAAAAGGCGGAAACGCCCGCAACAACGACTAATCAAAAGCATAAAGGCAGACAACCTGTAAATAAAAAAGCGATCCGGCACATCAGCTGGATCGCTTTTTTTTGGAATCTTCTCAATTTATGCCACTATTGCGATACAATAAGTGAAAAAGGGGTTTTCGCTAATGTCCAAGATGCAAAACTTGCTCGCCATCGCAAATGAAGTCAAAGAAAAGCACGCCAATTTTTCAATCTCAGAGGTCAACGACCATTGTGTGCGCCTTGCGGTGTTTACGGGAGAATATGACTGGCACCATCACCCTGACTCAGACGAATTGTTTATTGTTCTTGAAGGTGAGCTGCTGATCGATTTTAAAGACAAAGAAACCGCGGTGCTCAAAGCAAATGACAGCCTGCTGATCCCGAAAGGCACGGTTCACCGCACACGCTCTTACGTCAGGACGGTAAATCTCTGTGTAGAGCATAAACAAGCCGAAACCGTCATCATAGAGGAGTAGCCATGCTGATCAAAAGGATTGTATGTGAAGTAGACGCTGCAAACGCTGAAGCATTTGCAAAAGCGCAGTCACAATGGGGGGCGTTATCGCATATAAGCGGCTTCATCAAACAGGCCGGCGGCTGGCGAAAAACGATAGACGAGCCGCTCACTGCAGAAATCATCAGTGTATGGGAAAACAGAGAAGCCTACGATCATTTTATGGAGAACGAACATGACAGCATATACGAGGAAAACGATCAGAAGGCTGTAATTCTTTCGATAGAGGTGACGGTGTACGAAGAGGATAAACCGTTCGTTCACGATCTGTTACATAACCCTGATATCCGGTACGAACCAGACTGGACGGTTCTGAAGGCATAATCAAAGCCCAAAACATCATGTTTTGGGCTTGTCTCTTTACTCGCGTCCCGGAAGTGTATTATGAACAAAAGGCGGTGCTGGTTTTAATTCCGGTTTTTCTCCAAACGTTTTTGCTTCTTTCACATATTCAAAGGCTTCTCCGTCCGGCGCTTTTTCATTCAGCCAGTTTTGTTTGGCGCTTTCTTCGCCTTCAGAGAAATTGATAAGCTGATGTGAGAACTCTTGTTTTTCGAGCGCTTTCGGGAATGTACCCGGCACAACCGGACCTTCCTGTGCTTCTAATTCTTTAATGGCGGCGAGCCATTGATTTTGGTGCATCGTGTCACGCGCCAGCAGGAAGCTGAGCATATCTTTGACGCCTTTGTCATCCGTCATTTCAAACAGGCGTGCGACCTGCAGACGGCCCTGAGATTCCGCATTCAGGTTGGCGCGGAAGTCTGCCAGCAGGTTTCCGCTTGCTACGATATAACCGCCGCTCCAAGGTACGCCTGTACTGCTTTCCGGCATGGCGCCAAGTCCTGATACAATCGCATGGTGAGGGTTCATGCCGCCCAGGATGGAGCCGATGACCGGATCTTCAGCAGCTTTTTCCTGCTGATCAAGAGGGGCATCCTCAAGAAGCCTGGCAATCATCGTTGCGATCATTTCAACATGCCCGAGCTCCTCAGTTGCCGTATCCATCAGCAAGTCCTTGTATTTTTCATTTCCTCTTGTGTTCCAGCCTTGAAATAAGTACTGCATGGCAACTGAAATTTCTCCGAATTGCCCGCCTAAAATTTCTTGCATTTTTTTAGCGAATAATGGATCTGGACGATCTGGTTTAGCAGGATGCTGCAGCATTTTTGTGTGCTTAAACATGTACCCATCTCCTTTTTCGATTATCTCTTTTTATATTTCCGATCGATAGAAAGATAAACGAAAAACAGCGTATCGAGATGGGAACTATGAATCTTTTCGCAGCTCCAACAGTTCCCGGATCAGCTCCCGGCCAAAGATGGGCTCATACTGCCGGTAAACAGGGTCAAGACGCTTCATCCATTCTTGTTTCTCTTTATCTGACAGCTCATAAATATGTATAGCAGAATTCTTTTTGATTTCTTCCAGCTGCTCCTTGTTCATTTGTTCGGCATACGTTTCATTCCACTCCGTCGTCTCCTTCATCGCTTCAGTCAAAATGCGTCTTGTTTCTGGTGTTTGCGCCTTCCAGAAGTGTTCATCAGTCATGACAGCGTAGCCGAGGTAACCGTGGCTGCTTATTGTCAAATAGTCCTGAACATTATAAAATTTTTTAGAGTAGATGTTTGAAATTGTATTTTCTTCGCCATCGACTACATTGTTTTCTAACAGCTGAAAGGTAGAATTGAAGGATTCCTGATGAGGTGTTGCGCCAAGCAGCTTGAACTGATCCTCAATTACATCGCTTTGCATAATGCGCAGATCCTGCCCTTTTAAATCATCAGGTGTTTTGACCGGCCCTTGATTTGTTGTGATTTGCTTAAAGCCGTTCGTCCAATAGGCCAGTCCTTTTAATTGGTTTTTCTTTAGAGAATCAAACAGCTGTGTGCCGATGCTTCCGTTCAGCCCTTTTTTGACGGCGTTGTAATCTGTAAATGCATACGGCAGATCAAGCACTCCCCATTCAGGCGAGAGCATGCCGAGCTTCGATGTGGAGGGGGCGATAAATTGAACATCGCCGTTTTGCAATGCTTCAATTTCTTCAATGTCCGAGTACAGGCTTCCATTCGGAAATACTTCTATTTTTATTTTCCCGCCTGATTTTTCGTTCACCAGATCAGCGAATTTATTGGCGGCCAGCCCTTTTGGCGTATTTTCAGCAACCACGTGGCTGAATTTAAACACGATTTGATCTTGCAGGCCTTCCTGGTCGTCATCATAAACAATCTCTTTATTGCCGGTATGATCATGGAATCCGATAAATAAAGCGGTTGCAATTCCAGCGATCATCAGTGTGAGACATGCAAGCAAACTCTTCATGAAAAGCCCTCCCCTATGTTTAGGATAATGGGGGCAATCACATTCGTAAAGACCTGAAAGGAGAAGCTGATGAACAAAAAGAAGCTCTCAATCCGTTGGAAAATCACGATCTTATCCTATATACTCGTCATTTTCTCCTTTTTGATCGGCGGCATTGTGCTCATCGGCAACATTCAGCATACAGAGGAGCGGGAGCTGAAAAAGCGGCTGATGAATACGGCCCGGACAGTGTCAGAGATGACAGAAGTGAAAGAAGCCTTGGCGCGAAAAAAACAAACAGAAGCTGTTCGCCATGCGGTTGAAGAAATCAGGATGATTAATGAAGCAGACTATATTGTCGTCATGGATATGAATCACATCCGATATACGCATCCTGTCAGCACAAGCATCGGCAAGAAATCAGAAGGTGCAGACGAGGAGGCAGCGTTTGCGGAGCACATTTATTTCTCTGAAGCAAAGGGCGAGATCGGTACGGCGGTTCGCGCTTTTTATCCGGTTAAGGATCAAGACCTGAACCAAATAGGTGTGGTGCTTGTCGGAAAAACGCTGCCGGGGATCGCTGACATCCTGCTTCATTTAAAGCGTGATATTGCATTCATCGTTGTGCTGACACTCGGCTTCGGCCTTGCGGGTTCCTTTTTGCTGGCCCGCCATATCAAAAAACAAATGTTTCAGCTTGAACCTCATGAGATTGTCCGAATGTATGAAGAACGGACAGCGACGTTTCACTCGATGAATGAAGGGGTGATCGCCATTGACAATCGTCTCATCATTACGATTTTTAATGAAAAAGCGAAACAGATCTTTGAAGTGCAGGGGGATCTGATCGGCAAGGTGATTTGGGAGGTTCTCAAGGATTCGCGCCTGCCCGAAATCGTGGAGCGGAACAAAGCGGTTTATAATGAAGAAATTCGTGTCAGCGGAAAAGTCATCATGAGCAGCAGAATTCCGATCGTCATGAAGAAAAAAGTGATCGGCGCCGTTGCGATTTTTCAGGACAGAACGGAAGCGGCCAAGATGGCAGAGGAATTGACTGGTGTCAGAAACTTTGTGGAGGCGCTCCGTGTCCAAAACCATGAGCATATGAATAAGCTGCACACGATCGCCGGTCTCATCCAGCTGGGGAAATCTGAAAAAGCCTTGCAGCTTGCATTCCAGGCGTCAACTGAGCAGGAAAATGTGACTGAATTTCTGCACCGCTCGATTCAAAATGACGCTGCGGCAGGCCTTCTATTAAGTAAAATCAGAAGGGGAAGAGAGCTCGGCATTGCTGTTCATATAGATGAAAACAGCAGTCTTCAGCAATTTCCCGAGCATGTTGATCAGCATGATATCGTCGTGCTTTTGGGGAATCTGATTGAAAATGCCTTCGGCTCATTTGAAACCGTTCAATCTGAAGACAAAAGAATTGACATTAGTATCGAACAAACAGATGATATCCTTGCTATTTTAATAGAAGATAACGGCTGCGGAATTGATCCGGCACATATGCCTCGCCTTTACGACAAAGGTTTTACGGTCAATAAAACTGGCGGCACAGGCTATGGCCTGTATCTAGTGAAACAAATCATAGACAAAGGATCGGGCACGATAGAAGTTGATTCACATGCGGGGCAGGGGACATCTTTTTCTATCGTTTTTCCAATGAAGGGGGAGGAAGCACAGCATGGCTCGTAAAGAATGGAAGGTTCTGCTCATTGAAGACGATCCGATGGTTCAAGAGGTCAATAAGGATTTTATTACAACTGTTAAAGGCGTTACTGTCTGTGCAACGGCAGGAAACGGAGAGGAAGGCATGAAGCTGATTAAAGAAGAACAGCCGGATCTCGTCATTCTCGATGTGTACATGCCGAAAAAAGACGGCATCAAGACCTTGCAGGAGATCAGAAAGCAAAAGCTTGAAGTGGATGTCATTGTCGTCTCCGCTGCAAAAGACAAGGAAACGATCTCACTCATGCTGCAAAACGGGGCGGTTGACTATATCTTAAAGCCGTTTAAGCTTGAGCGAATGAGACAGGCGCTCGAAAAGTACAAGCAATATAAACAAAAAATCGAAGCGAATGATACGCTGTCCCAGGAACAGCTCGATGCGATCCTGAATATTCCGCAGCAGGCCGTACAGGATCTGCCGAAAGGGTTGAATCACTTCACGATGAATGAAGTCACTGCTTTTTTGAAACAGCAAACCGCATCCCTTTCTGCTGAAGAGGTTGCCAAGGCGCTCGGCATCGCCAGAGTGACAGCCAGACGATATCTTGATTACTTAGAAAAAACCGGGGCCATCAAATTGGACGTTCAATACGGAGGAGTCGGCCGGCCGGTCAACCGCTACGTGTTAAAAGGATAAACCTGAGACCAAAAAGACCAAAATGTCCGTTATGATCATAAACTTCCCCAGACGTTATGAAAACGCTATCATTCTAGTAAGAAAGACACAAAAGGCGAATAGGACAGGGGGATGAAGGATATGAAACTGTTTAAAAATTTAACAGTTCAAGTCATAACCGCGGTCATCATCGGGGTCATTGTCGGGCTGGTCTGGCCGGATGTCGGCAAAGAAATGAAACCGCTTGGCGATACATTTATCAACGCTGTTAAAATGGTGATCGCACCAATTATTTTCTTCACAATCGTTCTCGGGATTGCAAAAATGGGCGATATGAAGAAGGTTGGAAAAGTAGGGGGAAAAGCGTTTATCTATTTCGAGGTTGTCACCACCCTCGCACTCATTATCGGTTTATTTGTCGTCAATATTATGAAGCCGGGTGCGGGTCTTGATTACAGCAAGCTTGAAAAGGGAGATGTATCACAATACACGCAAAATGGCGGTCAGGGAATCGACTGGATTGAATTTGTTACACACATTGTTCCATCCAACATGGTTGATGCCTTCGCAAAAGGGGACATTTTGCAGGTCTTATTCTTTTCTATTCTTTTCGGAGTGGGTCTTGCGGCATTAGGTGAAAAAGGGAAAAGCGTCATTGATTTCTTCGACAAGGTTTCTCACGTTTTTTTCAAAATTATCGGCTACATTATGCGTGCCGCGCCAATCGGGGCATTCGGGGCGATGGCGTATACAATCGGACACTTCGGGCTCGATTCCATCAAACCGCTGGCAAGCTTAATGATGTCTGTTTATATTACGATGTTCCTGTTCGTATTTGTTGCTTTAAATATCATCTGCAAGCTTTACGGATTCAGCCTGTGGAATTACCTTCGCTTCATTAAGGATGAGCTTTTGATCGTGCTTGGCACAAGCTCTTCCGAATCGGTGCTTCCGCGTATGATGGATAAAATGGAGCGCTACGGCTGTTCCAAATCAGTTGTCGGGCTAGTTATTCCGACGGGCTATTCGTTTAACCTCGACGGCACATCCATTTATTTATCAATGGCGACTGTCTTTTTGGCGCAGGTGTTTGGAGTAGACCTCAGCATCGGCCAGCAAATTACGATTATCCTCGTTCTGATGCTGACATCGAAGGGAGCGGCAGGTGTGACGGGAAGCGGATTTATCGTCCTTGCCTCAACGCTGTCAGCGCTGCAGGTCATTCCGCTGGAGGGTCTTGCACTCCTGCTCGGGGTCGACCGTTTCATGAGTGAAGGAAGAGCCATTGTGAACCTGATCGGAAACGGAATCGCCACGATCATTGTTGCAAAAAGCGAAAATGAATTTGATGAAGCAAAAAGCGTAGAGGCTGTTGAAGGCATGAAAAAAATGAAAACAGCAGTCTGAAAAAAGAACGGCCCATTCATGGGGCCGTTTTTTTAATTGTTTAAGAATTATTAAGGTAAGGACAGAGACCTCAGCATTTTTTTGTTATATAATTTACAAATGGATACTATATTGAATGAAGGACGTTTGTCCTAACAGGAGTGTATAAATGGCCGCTTTAGTTAAATTTTTTCAGCACCCGGGAGTAAGGCGTTTCTCCATCTTTGTCGTGTTAACTGGTGTGTTATATCTATTTAAGAGCATGATCAACTTAATATTGCTTACCTTCATTTTCACATTTCTAATGGATCGTTTGGAGCTTGTCGTGCGGCAGTTTGTAAGCCAGTTCTTCCGCGTGAGCCAGCGGGTTGTCATTACGTTTCTTTACATGTTGCTGGCTGTGCTGCTTACAGTCGGGGGCTTTGTGTTTTATCCGGTCGTCGCGGCGCAGATCCAGCAGCTGGTAAAGCAGATTAAACATATTGCGTATCATCCTGACAGCATCCCTTTCTTTGATGAGATCACCAGTGTCTTCGGAGATATTAACATCAGTTCATATGTCAAAGAGGGCTTCAATGTAGTGTATACGTATCTGGCCGATATCAGCACATTCGGTTTGCAGGTCGTGATGGCGCTCATTCTCAGCATGTTTTTCTTATTTGAGAAAAAACGGCTTTCTGAATTCATGGCGAAATTTAAAACGAGCAAACTGAGGGTCTTTTATGAGGAGATTGCTTTTTTCGGAAGCAAATTTGCAAGAACGTTCGGCAAGGTGCTCGAGGCTCAATTTATCATTGCGCTCGTCAACTGTATTCTGACGTTTATCGCGCTTTGGATTATGCATTTTCCGCAGCTGTTTGGGCTTTCGATTATGGTGTTCTTCCTTGGATTGATCCCTGTAGCAGGCGTCGTCATTTCCCTGATTCCGCTCAGCATTATCGCCTACAGCACTGGCGGTGGAATGTATGTGCTCTACATTGTCCTTGTCATATTCGCCATTCATGCGATCGAAACATATTTCTTAAATCCGAAGCTGATGTCGGCGAAAACAGAGCTGCCAATCTTTTTCACCTTCACTGTACTCATTTTCTCTGAACACTTTTTTGGCATATGGGGTTTAATTATCGGGATTCCGATCTTTGTGTTTCTCCTTGATATTCTGGATGTCACCAACAAGGAAGATAGGTCTAAAGGACCCCGAGAGAATAGCGATAAAAAGTAGTTTAAAATCGAATAATGAGTGTGCCTCGATCTCCCGGCCTGCCTGTTCAGGGCATGGAATTAAGACTCGGAATCGGGGCTTGGCATTGCTTCGCACAGTGGTGAACACAACAGGTGACAATGCCTGTCATCATTACAGAAACTGAAAAGAACAAACAGTCGGAGCAAACGCTCATCATCGGTTTAACCAAACATTTGGAAGCAACAAATGCTATAATACAAACAGTGCCTAATGTTGGGCACTGTTTATTTTTTGTCGAAAAAGGAGGAAGGCTTTATGGCTGAGCCGATTTTACATATTGAAGGCCTCGATAAAAAGATTGGGTCTAAACAGATTTTAAAACAGATCAGCATGGACGTCATGGAGGGTGAAATCATCGGCTTGCTCGGTCCGAATGGTTCCGGAAAAACAACACTCATCCGTATCATCGTCGGGCTGCTGAAACAAAATAGCGGAAGCGTGACAATCAGTGGATTCCAGCATGATACAGAGTTTGAAAAAGCGATGGAAGCGGTTGGAGCGATTGTTGAGAACCCTGAGTTCTATCCGTACCTGACAGGCTGGGAAAACCTCAAGCACTTTGCGAATATGCACAAAAAAATAGCGGATGAACGGCTTGATGAAGTGGTGGAACGTGTCGGGCTGACGTCAGCAATTCATGATAAGGTGAAAACCTATTCCCTTGGGATGCGCCAGCGTCTGGGAATCGCCCAGGCAATTCTTCACCGGCCGAAGCTTCTCATTCTAGATGAACCGACAAACGGCCTCGATCCTGCGGGGATGAAGGATTTTCGGGATCATATTAAGGAACTCGCAGAAATGGAAGGAACAGCTGTCCTGTTCGCCACTCATTTATTGCGCGAGGTTGAAGACTTGTGCGACCGTGTCATCATCATTCAAAAAGGTGAGATCAAAGCGGAAGTGAGCTTACAAGGAACTGGTCAAACCACAGAAAAAGCGATTGTAGAAGTGCAGCCGCAAGAAAAAGCGCTCAATTGGCTGACAGGCAATCAATATCAAGCTGAGAGCCAAGACGGGACGATTGTAGTTGAGGTGGCAAAAGAAAACATACCGGAGCTGAACCGATCACTTGTCGGACAAGATCTGAATGTATTTTCCATTACGCCTTACACGCAGTCACTGGAAGACGAATTTATAAAAGCGACAACAGCTCATCAAGAGGAGGGAGAAGAGCTTGTCTAAATTAATTTGGAATGAACATATGAAACTTTTTAATCGGAAGGTCACTTTGGTTTCCCTTATCCTGATGGCTGTCTTTCAATTCTTCATGGCATTGATCATTAAACGGATTGTCATCAGTGCCGGAACAGATGAAAACTTCATCGGCTATTTATCGTATACACCGAGCCTGAACATTTTGCTGCAGGCTTTAACGATCGTAATTGCAGCAACAATTGTTTCGATGGAATTTGATAAAAAGACGATCAAATTTTTGCTCATTCGTCCGGTTAAACGCCAAAAGGTCTTTTGGTCAAAATTAATCACAGTCGTGATGGTCAGCTTCTATTTGTATCTGGCATACTACATTCTGGCATTATTATTCGGTCTCGTGTTTTTTGGCACATCGGTGACTGCGGAATCAAAGACATTGCTGGTCAACACCTTGGCGCTGATCGGGTCAAACTGGCTTGAAGCCGTAATGATGGGATTATTCGGGCTGCTTTGTTCTGCGCTGTTCCGCAATAGCGCGGTAGCTGTTGTTGTTTCTTTTGTCGTTTTATACGGAGCGAGTACACTTGTTCAGCTCATGAAGTTGTTTGAAAACAAGTGGGGCAGCTTTTTGCTTTTTGCGAACACTGACTTTACGCAATACAGAAGCGGAGAGACAGCGTTGTTTTCAGGCATGACGCCATTGTTTTCAATTGGAATTCTCATCATACATGCCATATTCTTCATCGTTGTTGGCTGGTGGTGCTTCTGTAAACGGGATGTTCGGGTCTAAAGGCAAGGAATGACATTTTTGTGAAAAAGCTCACGTAAATCAATATCAAGTGATATTTTGGTTTATACTAAAGGTACTGACGGAGGTGTCTCGATTGAGGAACTTTATTACCGCTTTACCGATTGTATTGCTGCTTGGATTCTCATTTGTGTCATTCATGTTTCAGTTTGAACATCTTGTTTATTTCAGGCTCGCGCTTGGGTTGTTTTCTCTCGTGGGACTGTACATGATATATAAAATGAAGACGGGCATCCGCTATTTTATCATCTATCTGTATGCCAGCTGGATTGTGTTGGCCGCAGTGACCGCTTTTGAAGAGCCGATTTTCTCAAGCTTTTTCTTTGGCGGCCTGGTGATGACGATGGGTTACCTGACATATATGCTGATTTATCTCGGCATGAAACAAGACCGGGATGCAAATCCTGTGTAATCGCGCTGTTCCCTTGGGGAACGGCGTGTTTTTCTATACTGGGCAAAAGATTAACAGTTGCGGAAAAATGGCAGGAAATCTATAATACATATTAAATTTATCGGAATTAAAACTGGGGGGCTGCCAGATGTCATTATTTATACAAAACGATCAACAGCGGCAATGGATGGAGAAAATCGGACGGATTGCGGATGAATTTCAGCAAACAGCTGCTGAAGATGACGAACAGGGACGTTTTCCTGCAGAGAAAATACAAAAACTGCGTGATGCTGGGTATACAGCATTAACATTGCCGGCATCTCATGGCGGAGGGGGCATTTCTGTTTACGATATGCTCTTGTTTCAAGAACGGCTTGCACGGGGAGATGCTCCTGCGGCTCTTAGCATCGGCTGGCATTTGAGTGTAATCGGGGAGCTTGGAGAAGGCAACAGCTGGGATAAAGACGTGTTTGCGTTTGTTGCCAAGGAAGTCCAGAATGGTGCTGTCATTAACAGGGCGGCGACTGAAGCGAAAACCGGAAGCCCGACAAGAGGAGGGCGCCCCGGTACACACGCCGTCAAAAAGGATGGCAAATGGGCAGTGAACGGGAGAAAAACCTTTACGACGATGTCACAAGCTCTGGATTATTTTTTAGTAACCGCATGGATTGAAGACAAACAAACAACAGGCGTGTTTCTCATTCATAAAGATGATCCCGGCTTGTCGATTGAAGAAACGTGGGATATGATGGCGATGCGGGCGACTGGGAGCCATGACCTTGTACTGAACGAAGTCATGCTTGATGAGAATAAGCTGGTGGAACTGCTTCAAGGGCCTCGTGGAGCTAAGCCGAATGGCTGGCTGCTTCACATTCCTGCGATTTATCTTGGTGTTGCTCAAGCTGCTCGTGACTATGCAGTGCAATTTGCATCTGAGTATTCCCCAAACAGCTTGAATGGACCGATCAAGAATGTCCCGGCCGTACAGCAAAGAACAGGCGAAATGGAGCTTGAACTGCTCAATGCCAGACACTTTCTTTTCCATATCGCTCAATTGTATGACGATCCGGAGCGGCGGCCACACTTGACCAGCGAGCTCGGTGCGGCGAAACATATCGTCACAAACGCTGCGCTGTCTGTTGTTGATAAAGCGATGAGAATTGTCGGGGCCAAAAGCCTGGAACGAACCAACCCGCTTCAACGCTATTACCGTGATGTGCGCGCCGGTCTTCACAACCCGCCGATGGATGACGCCGTGATACACAAGCTGGCAGCTGAAGCATTTGAGTCATAAAAAAAAGAGCCTTACCGGCTCTTTTTATGTATTGTTTTGCTCCTGCAGATTTTTTTGATGCTTGCTGTCGATCCTGTCATAAATAACGTTCATCAGCTTTGGATTGCCCATAATCGCCTCTTTGTTTTCCTGGATCAGCTGTTGGTAAGTTTTCACTTTACGCTTCGGCATGCTCCGGCGCCCTCCTGACATGGTTGTATTCACTTTCTAACTCCGTCAGCGACAATTCATACAAATGACGCTTTGACTTTTTGTATATACCATTCTGTATTAACAGATGAATGAGCTGTTTTTTTCTGATTTCTGCAGACTGAGGTGTCATTGTGTCACCAACCTCCAATCAAACGATATTGATAATCATTATCAATTAAATTCAGTATACAATGTCCGCGATAGCCTGTAAAGATGAAAAGAGTCCTATTCTTGGCCAATTTACAAACATTCAACAAATCGACAAAAAGTTTCCCGGGCAATAATGTGCTGTCGAAATATTCCGCTTCATTGAACGCGTCCTGCTATTTTTCATGTTTTGAACCATACTATGTAATAGAATGGAGGCTGGTATTCAATGGAGCGGACAGAAAATCTGAAAAAAGGAGAAAAAGGGGCGCTCCTCAATATTTTTGCATATGTCATTCTTGCTGTTGTAAAGCTAGTCATCGGGATTCTATATCATTCTGAAGCGCTGAGAGCAGACGGGTTAAATAATGGAACAGATATTGTTGCGTCAGTAGCAGTGCTGATAGGATTGCGGATTTCTCAAAGACCGGCTGACAGCGATCATCCATACGGCCATTATCGGGCTGAAACAATTTCGTCTCTTGTTGCGTCTTTTATTATGATGGCAGTTGGCATTGAAGTGTTAATCGGCGGAGGAAAAGCGATTGCGGGCGGCGCAACGGAAACGCCAAATCTTATCGCGGCATGGACGGCGTTAGGCAGTGCTGTGTTTATGTATGGCATCTATTTATATAACAAAAGGCTGGCAGCGTCCATTAAAAGTTCTGCCCTGATGGCAGCGGCAAAGGACAGCAGGTCAGACGCTTTTGTAAGTGCCGGCGCGTTTATCGGTGTTTTTTCGTCCCAGCTGAAGCTGCCGTGGATTGATCCGGTAACGGCTTTTATCATCGGCATCATCATTTGCAAAACTGCGTGGGATATCTTTAAAGACGCTTCACATTCCTTAACAGACGGCTTCCATTTAAAAGATCTTGAGCCTTACAAACAGACCGTCGGCAGGATCGAAAATGTGCATCGCCTAAAGGATGTGAAAGCGAGGTATTTAGGCAGTACAGTTCATATTGAGATGGTGATTACGGTTGATCCAAAGCTTACAGTAGAAGAAGGCCATGGAGTGGCGGATGAAGTAGAAGACAAAATAAAACATGAACACGATGTCACTCATGTTCATGTTCATGTAGAGCCTGACGACATAAAATAAGGCTGTTTAACGAATTAGCTTATATGTTCAGATAAAAATTCAGTCACTTCTTCAGGCGTTTTGGCATTGGCGCTGTGAAGGTGAGCTGTTTTTTCACCGTTTTTGAAGATAAGCAGGCTGGGAATGCCCATTACTTGGTATTTTTCAGCCAGGTCAGGAAGCTCGTCCTTATTCAGCTCATACCAATCGTTTTGGTTATACTCTTCCAAAATATCGCCGATGAACATATTCATGCGTGTGCAGTCTGGGCACCAATCAGCATAAAACTTTACAATGATTTCTTTATCGGATTGAATCAGTTCATTAAATTGTTCGTTTGTTGTGATTTTTTTCATATGTCACATCTCCTTTTCAATGCCATTTTAATATAAAATAAAAAGGAATTACATACAAATGCATTCAACATCAGCATGCCCAAAAATAATTAGATCATTTTCCGGTGAAAATGATAAGATAGTAAAGATGAATTGTAGTGGGGGGATTATCCATTGAAAACAAGTCTAGGATTAGTGTACGGAGGAAAGTCGGCAGAACATAATGTTTCCCTGCAGACAGCTCTGGCTGTAATCAAAGCGCTAAATACTGAGAAGTTTGATATACATCCGATTTATATAACAGAAAAAGGCGAATGGGTTAGAGGCGCCCGTTTAACTGAGCCTGTTTCAAACGTGAAAATGCTTCAATTTGAGCAAGGAGGCAGTGCTTTTTCTCCAGCTGCCCTGAACCAGGAGATGTTTCCGCAGGAAGCGTCACAGCAAAATGAAGCCATCGACGTCGTATTCCCGCTCCTCCACGGACCGAACGGAGAAGACGGTACGATCCAGGGAATGCTCGAGCTGTTGAACATTCCTTATGTCGGCAACGGAGTGCTTGCTTCCTCAGCTGGCATGGATAAAGTTGTCATGAAACATTTATTTGCGCAGGCCGGCCTTGCTCAGGCTAAATACGCAGCTTTCCTTAAGAAAGACTGGACTCGTTCTCCGAAAGAAAGCTGTGAGCAGGTTGAACAGGAATTAGGCTACCCTTGCTTCGTAAAACCGGCGAACCTCGGCTCAAGTGTCGGAATCAGCAAATGCCGAAACCGTGAAGAACTGCAAAAAGCGTTTGAGCTTGCTTTCCAATATGATCGCAAAGTCGTCGTTGAAGAAGGAATTAACGGCCGCGAGATTGAGATTGGCGTTCTTGGAAATGACGATCCTAAATGCTCTGTTGTGGGAGAAATCGCACCGAAGACAGATTTCTACGATTACAAAGCGAAATATGAGGATGGAGATACTGATCTGATGATTCCGGCGATTGTGACTGATGAGGAATACGCAACAATCAGTGATATGGCGATCAAAGCGTTTAAAGCGATCGATGGTTCAGGACTCGTCAGAGCGGACTTTTTCCTGACAGCTGACGGCGAAGTTCTGATCAATGAAGTCAACACAATGCCTGGCTTTACACCTTTCAGCATGTTCCCGCTGCTCTGGAAAGAAGCCGGAGTGGAATATGCTGACCTGATTGAACAGCTTGTGGAGCTTGCAAAAGAACGCCACGCTGAAAAACAATTGATTAAGCATACATTCTAACGAAGAAGGACACTGCCGGTAAAAGGGCAGTGTTTTTTCCCGTATATACAAAAGAAAGAGAGGGACCTTACTTGATTAAGCGAACAGTAAAAAACATTGCCGAAATGGTTAAAGGCACACTAACAAATCCGCAATATGAACAAACAGTCATTCATGGAGTGGCAACCGATACAAGAAAACTGGAACAACATCAGCTCTTCATTCCGCTGAAAGGGGAACGTTTTGACGGCCACACTTTTGTGGAGCAGGCTTTTGAAGCCGGTGTAGCTGCTGTTCTTTGGGATCGGTCAGAACCAAATCCGCCCGAGAATCACGCCGTCATTTTAGTGGACGATACCCTTACCGCACTTCAGCAGCTTGCAAAAGCCTATTTGCAGGAGCTTGGCACGCGTGTCATCGGAGTAACTGGAAGCAATGGCAAAACGACAACAAAAGATATGATTCACGCCGTACTGGGGACCCAGTACCGTGTTCACAAAACAGGAGGAAACTTCAATAATCACATCGGTCTGCCGCTGACGGTTTTAGCGATGCCTGAAAATACGGAGATCGCCGTATTGGAGATGGGAATGAGCGCCAAAGGAGAAATTGACCTCTTGAGCCGACTGGCAAACCCGGATGCGGCAGTGATTACGAATATCGGCGAATCGCATATGCAAGACCTTGGCTCTAGAGAGGGCATCGCGGAGGCGAAGCTTGAAATCATTAACGGGCTTAAAGAAGACGGAGTGCTGATTTATATCGGGGACGAACCGCTTCTTCAAAATGCATACAGCTGCCAGACGAAAACGTACGGGACGGGAGCGCATAATGATTATCAGCTTCAGGATGTCAGCCAGAGTGAGGAAGGAACCCATTTTACAATCAAAGGGATAGAACAAACGTTTTTTATTCCGATACTCGGCAAGCACAATGTGATGAACGCCATAGCTGCGATTGCTGCAGGGGCTTATTTTGGCATCACGCCTGAGGGTGCGGCAAAAGGACTGAGCAGCCTAAAGGTAACCGGGATGAGACTTGAACTCATCAAAACAGACAGCGGCCTTTCGATAATCAATGACGCTTATAATGCGAGCCCGACTTCCATGAAAGCTGCAATTCAATTGACAGAAAGCCTCGAAGGCTACGGCAAAAAAATGCTCGTGCTCGGTGATATGCTTGAACTCGGCGATCTTGAAGAAACGTTCCATAAAGAGTGCGGCGCTGTGATCAGCCCTGAGAAGATCGACCGCGTCTTTACGTACGGAAAACTGGGAGCTTTTATCGCGGAAGGCGCCCTGAAACACTTTGAGAAAGACCGCGTCAGCCATTACACTGAAAAAAAAGATCTCCTCCAAGCTGTGAAGGAAAACGCATCAAAAGGCGATTTGATTTTATTCAAAGCGTCCAGAGGTATGAAGCTTGAAGAAATCGTTAAAGATTTAATAGAGAGCCCGCTTTCATAAGAAAATATTTTGCGAAAAAACGCATATTGCATCATAAAATAACATGATATGCAAACACTAATGTATGCCGGCCGAAAATTATGTATATCTGGCCGGCTGCGGCTATGATACAATATATATAGGTTATTTCGCGATACGAACATATTCGTCCGGACTTTTCATCGTGACCCGAAGTTCTCCGCCGGATTCTTGGGAGCGGATGGAGCAGCAGCCGGCATATTCGAGATGCCGATCTGCTTCTCATCTTATTGAAAAACAAATAGTGTAATGGTAAGATAAAACTTAAAGTAATTCGGGCTTTGTATACGGATGGATCCTGTCCTTCTTGTCTAAAGGGCAGTTTTATAAGTGGTAAATCACGACATTACTGAAACAGCAATTAGAAGGAGTTTGAATAATTTGACTATAACGTTTCAAGATTTTAATTTAAGTTCTGATCTCATGAAAGCAATTAATCGTATGGGATTTGAAGAAGCAACACCGATTCAGGCACAAACGATACCGCTCGGACTTTCAAATAAAGACGTCATTGGACAAGCGCAAACAGGTACAGGTAAAACAGCTGCGTTTGGTATACCCCTTGTTGAAAAAATTAACCCCGAGTCTCCTAATATTCAAGCAATCGTAATCGCGCCAACCCGTGAATTAGCCATTCAAGTATCTGAAGAATTGTATAAAATCGGACAAGATAAACGTGCGAAGGTTCTTCCTATTTACGGCGGACAGGATATTGGACGGCAAATCCGGGCGTTAAAGAAGAATCCGAATATTATTGTCGGAACACCTGGACGTCTTCTTGACCACATCAACCGCCGCACAATTCGTTTAAACAATGTAAATACTGTTGTAATGGATGAAGCGGATGAAATGCTGAACATGGGATTCATTGATGATATTGAATCTATTCTTTCAAACGTGCCAAGCGAGCATCAGACACTTCTGTTCTCTGCCACAATGCCTGCGCCGATCAAACGCATTGCAGAGCGATTCATGACTGAGCCGGAACACGTAAAAGTAAAAGCGAAAGAAATGACGGTTTCTAACATTCAGCAGTTCTATTTGGAAGTGCAAGAACGCAAAAAATTCGATACGCTGACTCGCCTTCTTGACATTCAGTCTCCTGAGCTTGCGATCGTATTCGGACGTACAAAACGCCGTGTCGATGAGCTTGCTGAAGCCCTGAACCTTCGCGGATATGCAGCTGAAGGAATTCACGGTGACTTAACGCAGGCGAAACGTATGGTTGCGCTTCGTAAATTTAAAGAAGGCGCAATCGAAGTTCTAGTCGCAACTGATGTTGCCGCTCGCGGACTTGATATCTCAGGTGTTACACACGTATACAACTTCGACGTGCCTCAAGATCCTGAAAGCTACGTTCACCGTATCGGAAGAACGGGCCGTGCAGGAAAAACAGGTATGGCGATGACGTTCATTACACCGCGTGAGAAAAGCATGCTTCGCGCAATTGAACAAACAACAAAACGCAAAATGGACCGCATGAAGGAGCCTACACTTGATGAAGCGTTAGAAGGCCAGCAGCAGGTTACTGTTGAACGTCTTCGCACAACAATCAGTGAAAACAACCTGAACTTCTACATGACAGCGGCAGCTGAGCTGCTTGAAGATCATGATGCAGTAACAGTGGTTGCGGCGGCTATCAAAATGGCTACAAAAGAGCCAGACGACACACCGGTTCGCTTAACAGACGAAGCGCCGATGGTCAGCAAACGCTACAAGAACCAGCGCTCTTCTAAACGCAGAGACGGACAAGGCGGCGGCTACCGCGGCGGAAAAGGGAAAAGCAACAACCGTTCTTCCTATGACAAAAAGCGTTCAAACGATCGCCGTTCTTCAGGTGACAGACGCCAGAAAAAATCTTACTAATTTGATCGATTCAGAGCCCAAAACATGATGTTTTGGGCTTTTTTATGTTCGCGATTTGTTATTCAGCAAACTTTCAGCTGACGGAAGCCATTTTTCTCTGTATGCTTAAGAATGAAACCTTTCTGTAAAAGAGACGTATAAATAACGACGAAAAAAAGGGAGGTAGGTATTTTTGAGAGAGCAGCCAAAAAACCAAATCAGTCCAGACGGATTAAAGGTTTGGCGACTTCAAGAGATCATCATATCCGCTGTTTGCTTGCTTATTGTCATTGCAGTTGCAGTGTTAAGCTATTATTTTCATTGGCCGTACTGGATCAGCAGCGTGCTCGGCGCGGTTTGGCTGCTGGGATCGATTGTGACGGTCTTTATCATTCCGAAAGTCCGTCATAAGGTGTGGCGATATGAAGTCCATGAACATGAAATAGATATTCAGTCAGGTATTTTTGTGGTGACACGTGTGATTGTTCCGATGGTCAGAGTTCAGCACGTCGATACGTCACAAGGTCCATTATTGAAAAAATACAACCTGGCAACGGTGAAAATTTCCACGGCCGCGACCGTTCATTCGATCCCCGCTTTAGAGATGGAGGAAGCGGATCGGCTGAGAGACTCCATTTCCCGTCTGGCAAGGGTGACTGACGATGATGTCTGAACCGAAACGCCTGCACCCGGCAGCAGTTATTTTGAATTTATGCCATACCATTATTCAAACGATAAAAAATATCATTCTGCCATTCTTTTTTGTGTATATTGTCAATTCAAACCATACTGTCCGTTTTTACGGGGCCATTGCGCTCGGTGTGCTGTTCATCTGGCTTGTAGCGGCAAGCATTATCAAATGGAGAAGGTTTACCTATCGAATTGAAGATGATGAATTTAGAATCGAAGAAGGCTTATTTGTGACGAAAAAGCGATACATATCGATTGATCGCATTCAAACGATGAATACAAGCGCAGGCCTTGTACAGCAAATCTTTAAGCTTGTGAAGCTGCAAATTGAAACAGCAGGCGGAGGCAAGGAGGCAGAAGCCGTCCTTTCTGCTATTTCTGTTGAAGAAGCCGAGCGCATCAAAGAAGCTGTCTTTAAGAAAAAAGCGCAAAGACGAGAAAATGAACTTGATGAAGAACGGCTTGAAGCTGAAGAGGAGTTGGTTCCGGCCGTTGAGGTGCAAGAGCACTATCGCATGAACGCGAAAGAATTGCTCATGGCCGCTTCTACCTCCGGCGGAATCGGAGTCATTATCTCCGCTGTATTTGCACTTATTTCCCAGCTTGATGAAGTGCTGCCAATGGATTGGTTATTCGATAAATTTTCCTTCCTTAAGCACGCCAGTATTGGTATTTACGCGGTACTCATTTTTATCGGTTTATTTATCGCCTGGATTTTCAGTATCGCGGGCATGATGTTTAGATACGCGAACTTTCAAATTATAAAAAAAGAGCAGGAACTGGTGATTTCAAGGGGAATTATTGAAAAACATCAAGTCACGATTCCGCTGCGAAAAATACAAGCCATTAAAATCAAAGAAAATATTATTCGCCAGCTTTTCGGATTTGTAACGGTGTCCATCGTCAGCGCAGGAGGCGGCGACCGGGAAAAAGAAGAAGGCGCTTTGACCATTCTCTTTCCAATGATTCATAAAAAAAAGCTTCCGCACATGCTCCGAACATTTACGCCGGAATACACGCTGGAAGAAAACTGCCGCCGCCTGCCGCGGCGCGCGTTGAAACGCTATTTGTTCCGTTCTGTCATTTTTTCACTCTTTTTAATCATTCCGTTATGTATCTTCTTTCAGCCATGGGGCTATCTGTCAGTCATCCTGCTGCCGATAGAATTGTTCTTCGGCTATCTCGCGTATAAAGAGGCTGCATGGACGATCAACGGGGACCGTCTTCAGCTGACGTCTAGATTTATAGGCAGAACAACCGCCATTGTATTGAAAAAACGAATGCAGGTCTGCAAGTTCAGCCAATCCTATTTCCAAAAGAAAGGCCGCTTGTATACCATTTCTACTTCGGTGAAATCATCGAGCCACATGGAAGAATTAACGGTGAGGGATGTAGGTGAAGAGGATGCAGCCTTCATTTTAAAGTGGTACTCATATGAAAAAGCGGACGGTTAATACCGCCGCTCCAGCGTGTCGGCAAACCCTCGCATTCGTTGTCAGGACTGCGCTTCGGTGCTCACGAATTAGAACATTCGCTCCGCTCCTATGCTCGTCCTTCCTAGACTTCAAGGGTTTTCAATCACGCTGAAAAGATGACAAAATCCTAAAATGAAAACCATTTTAGGATTTTGTCAACAATCTGAAGCGGCGGTTAATACCGCCGCTCTTTTTTTTGCACGCATAAAAACGAAAGAAGAAACCCGCCGCATAGTCCAAACAGATGGGCCATCATGTTAATATTGGAGTTGATAAACGACATGAGAACGGCAAATGCGAGCAGTGTGATGATCATTTTGGAATGCTCCTGCCCTATTAGCTCATTGCGAAAAAGAACCATAAACAGGTACACGCCGAATAGCCCGAAAATTGCGCCTGAAGCACCGACATGCACGTAATCAAGCGGCTCTGTAACATAAGTGCCGATATTGCCGATGATGCCGGAGCCGGCGTATACAAGAAGGAAACGCGCTTTTCCCAGCATGCGTTCCAAAGCCGGGGCAAATAAAAAGATGGACATGGAATTAAACAGCAGATGTGTGAAACCGGCGTGCAGCAAAATCGGTGTGATCAGCCGCCACCATTCACCGTTTGCGACACCTAGATTATAGCCTGTGACGGTATCCCTCCATAACACGACTGAATGGGCAGGAAGTGAAAAAAACAGCCAGAGAACAGCTTGCAAAGCCAATATAAAGGTGACAACGGGGTAAAACCTGATAAACGTTTGAAAATTTTCAGTCCGTATAAACATTCCGAGCCCCTTTTCTTCATTTTGGTATATCTATAGTAACACGTTTATGAGACAAACCATTTAAATAGTACGTACGCAAAGGAGGTTATCATACATGATTTACGGCATTGGGCTGGACATTACCGAGCTTAAACGGATCGCCTCTATGGCTGGACGCCAGAAAAGGTTTGCCGAGCGGATTTTGACGCGAAGCGAGCTTGACCAATACTATGAGCTTTCAGAGAAAAGAAAAATCGAATTTCTCGCGGGCAGATTCGCGGCAAAAGAAGCTTTCTCGAAAGCGTTTGGCACCGGCATTGGGAGACAGCTCAGCTTTCAGGACATTGAAATTAGGAAAGACCAAAATGGCAAGCCCTATATCATTTGCACGAAACTGAGCCAGGCTGCCGTTCACGTATCGATCACTCATACAAAAGAATACGCTGCCGCGCAGGTTGTGATTGAAAGGTTGTCAAGCTAGTCTGCATATTAGGGAAACCCCACTCATATATTTGATAGTGCATTAAGGGAGACAAGTTGTTTGAGGCTTTTATGGTACGCATCTGTTCTGCCTAAACGTGTACCGAGCGTACCGTTAAAGTCAAACAAGCGATTTCTTCCTTTTACATCAATTGAGAAAAAGGGGTTGAAAAAGGTGAGAAAAAGCTTTGTTTTGCTTTTAACGGGACTGCTTGCTGTTCTTATTCTTTCTGCCTGCGGGCAAAAAACACAGCAAGATATTGTGGCCGGGTTAGATGAAAAGGCGAAAGAATACACCTCGTACAAAGCAAAAGCGAAAATGACCATCGAGACAGGGAGTGAGCCTCAAGTATACAATGTGGAAATCTGGCACAAAAAGCCGTCTCTGTACAGGGTTTATTTAGAAAATCCGAAAAAGGACCAAAATCAAGTCATTTTACGAAATGAAAACGGAGTATTTGTTCTCACGCCGTCTTTAAATAAGAGCTTCAGATTTCAAAGCGATTGGCCGAACAACAGCAGCCAGGTTTATCTGTTTGAATCGCTCGTAAAGGATGTTCAAAACGATTCGGATGCAGTTTTCACAGCGAAAGAAAAGAAATACGTATTTGAAACAAAAACAAACTATCAGCATAACAAAATGCTGCCCACGCAAGAAATCACATTTAACAAAAAAGATATGAGCCCGTCATCTGTCAAAGTGATGGATACTGACCGGAAAGTAATGGTCAAAGTAGAATTCAGCAGCTTTGAATTTAATAAACAATTTGATAAAGAATCATTTGATGAAAAGAAAAATATGACCCTTTCTCAAATGGATGTCGCCACAAGCGCGAAGCCTTCCGATACATTTGCGGTCAAAACGCCGCTGGAACTGCCGCTTGGCGTCAAGCTGCTTGAAGAAAAAGATCTATCTACTGAAGACGGGAAGCGCATCATCATGACGTACGGAGGAGAAAAATCATTTACGTTAATTCAGGAAAAAGCCCAGATTGCCAAGGCTTCCTCCTCCGTTACGCTGAACGGCGAACCGGTAAATCTCGGCTACACCATCGGCGCCCTGTCGGATGCATCATTATCATGGACATATGACGGCGTAGATTACCTTCTCTCTTCTAAAGATCTTTCTAAAGAGGAAATGGTGACAGTAGCGAAAAGCATGCAGGGACAATCATCGAAATAACCGCCAAAGGCCAAACATGATTTGGCCTTTTTTTCGTTAGACATCGTTTCCCTTTAGCCTTTAATTTTAGTATGATATGTAAATGATATTGAATAAAAGCTAGGAAGTGTCGTAATGAGCACAAAACCTTTTTACAGAGATACGTGGGCGGAAATTGACTTGTCCGCGATAAAGGAAAATATCAGCAATATGAAAAAACATATCGGTGAACATGTCCACTTGATGGCAGTTGTGAAAGCAAACGCCTACGGGCATGGTGATGCAGAAACAGCAAAGGCTGCTCTTGAGGCAGGTGCTTCATGCTTGGCCGTGGCCATTTTGGATGAAGCGATTTCACTGCGCAAAAAGGGCTTGAAGGCGCCTATATTGGTGCTTGGCGTGGTTCCCCCGGAGTATGTGGCAATCGCTGCTGAGTATGACGTGACCTTAACAGGTTATTCTGTTGAATGGCTTCAGGAGGCAGCCCGCCACACGAAAAAAGGTTCTCTTCATTTTCATCTGAAGGTCGATACGGGGATGAACAGGCTTGGTGTAAAAACAGAGGAAGAAGTTCAGAACGTGATGGCAATTCTTGACCGCAACCCTCGTTTAAAGTGTAAAGGGGTATTTACCCATTTTGCGACAGCGGATGAAAAAGAAAGAGGCTATTTCTTAATGCAATTTGAGCGTTTTAAAGAGCTGATTGCTCCGCTGCCGTTAAAGAATCTGATGGTCCACTGCGCGAACAGCGCCGCCGGACTCCGGCTGAAAAAAGGCTTTTTTAATGCAGTCAGATTCGGCATCGGCATGTATGGCCTTCGCCCGTCTGCTGACATTTCGGACGAGATACCGTTTCAGCTGCGTCCGGCATTTACCCTGCATTCGACGTTGTCACATGTCAAACTGATTAGAAAAGGCGAGAGCGTCAGCTACGGAGCCGAGTACACAGCAGAAAAAGATACATGGATCGGGACGGTGCCTGTAGGCTATGCGGACGGGTGGCTCCGAAAATTGAAAGGGACCGACATCCTTGTGAAGGGAAAACGCCTGAAAATTGCCGGCCGAATTTGCATGGACCAATTTATGGTGGAGCTGGATCAGGAATATCCGCCGGGCACAAAAGTCACATTAATAGGCCGGCAGGGGGATGAATATATTTCCATGGATGAGATTGCAGGAAGGCTCGAAACCATTAACTATGAGGTGGCCTGTACAATAAGTTCCCGTGTTCCCCGTATGTTTTTGGAAAATGGGAGTATAATGGAAGTAAGAAATCCTTTATTGCAGGTAAATACAAGCAATTAACTTACCTAAATGGAGAATTCATAAAACAGCTTTGCTTGAAGAGTGAATAATGGTATCATTATCACTGGATGGATAAAAGAGTCGTATCCGTAAGTTTGGTGGAGGTGTATGTTTTTTGTCTGAATCCAGCGCAAGAACCGAAATGAAAATCAGCTTGCCCGAAAACCTAGTAGCTGAATTGGATGGTGTAGCGATGCGGGAGAAACGAAGCAGAAACGAACTGATATCACAAGCAGTGAGAGCGTATGTCAGCGAACGAACAACTCGTCACAACCGTGATTTGATGAGACGCGGCTATATGGAAATGGCGAAAATCAACCTGAATATTTCTTCTGAGGCTCACTTTGCGGAGTGCGAGGCTGAAACGACAGTTGAGCGCTTAGTCAGCGGAGGATAATCATTTGATTGTGAAACGCGGCGATGTTTATTTTGCTGATTTATCTCCTGTTGTTGGCTCAGAGCAAGGCGGGGTGCGCCCGGTTTTAGTGATCCAAAATGACATCGGAAATCGCTTCAGCCCAACTGCTATTGTTGCAGCCATAACAGCACAAATACAGAAAGCGAAATTACCAACCCACGTCGAAATCGATGCAAAACGCTACGGTTTTGAAAGAGATTCCGTTATTTTGCTGGAGCAAATTCGGACGATTGACAAGCAAAGGTTAACGGATAAGATTACTCATCTGGATGATGAAATGATGGATAAGGTTGATGAAGCCTTACAAATCAGTTTGGCACTCATTGATTTTTAGACATATTTGCAGGTTGCTCACGTAGAGCAACTTTTTTTGTTTTCAAAAAACATAAGCGATATAATAGTGAAATAACGAAAAAAATATGTTGTTTTTTATTGGGAGGTAAGCGAATTTGATGTCGAATCAGACTGTATACCAGTTCATTGCCGAAAATCAAAATGAACTGCTCCAACTGTGGACTGACACACTAAAAGAATTAAGCGAGCAAGAATCCTATCAGCTGACTGACCAAGTGTATGAAAATATATCTAAAGAATATATCGACATTCTGTTGCTGTCTGTTAAGGACGAAAACGCTGCTGAAAGCCAAATCAGCGAACTGGCGCTTCGAGCGGTCCAAATCGGACTGTCTATGAAGTTTTTGGCTACTGCGCTTGCTGAATTCTGGAAGCGTCTCTACACGAAAATGAATGATAAGAGATTGCCAGATCAAGAGAGCACGGAATTAATCTGGCAGATTGACCGCTTTTTCAGCCCGATTAACACAGAAATTTTTAATCAATACTCAATCTCATGGGAAAAAACAGTATCTTTGCAAAAAATCGCGCTGCAAGAGCTGTCTGCGCCGCTTATCCCGGTGTTTGAAAATATCACTGTGATGCCTCTTGTCGGAACAATTGATACCGAACGCGCGAAACGAATTATGGAAAACCTTCTTAATGGCGTCGTCAAACACCGTTCCCAAGTCGTGCTGATTGACATTACAGGTGTCCCTGTCGTCGATACGATGGTTGCCCATCATATTATTCAGGCATCAGAAGCTGTAAGGCTTGTCGGAGCAAAATGCCTGCTGGCCGGAATCCGTCCGGAAATTGCTCAAACAATCGTCAACCTGGGGATTGATTTATCCCAAGTTATAACTAAGAATACCCTGCAAAAAGGAATTCAAACAGCATTGGAAATGACGGATCGAAAAATCGTTTCATTGGGGGAATAACATTTTGAGACATCCGAAAATCCCGATCTTGAAACTGTATAATTGCTTATTAGTATCCATTCAATGGGAACTTGATGACCAGACAGCATTAACTTTTCAAGAAGACTTATTAAATAAAATATACGAAACAGGTGCTAACGGAGTCGTCATTGACCTGACATCTGTGGATATGATTGATTCATTTATCGCGAAAGTGCTGGGCGACGTCATTACAATGTCTAAGTTAATGGGGGCTAAAGTCGTCTTGACCGGCATTCAGCCTGCTGTGGCAGTGACGCTGATTGAACTTGGAATCGCACTTGAGGAAATCGAAACTGCGCTCGACTTAGAGCAGGGGCTTGAGACATTGAAGCGGGAATTGGGGGAATAGCGAATGAACGACCAATCCTGTGTAAGAATCATGACAGAATGGGATATTGTGGCCGCCAGACAGCTGGGACGAAACGTTGCGAAAGAACTGGGTTTCGGCACGGTAGACCAGGCTAGAATTACAACGGCTATTTCAGAATTAGCCAGGAATATTTATTTATATGCCGGCAAAGGGCAGATTGGAATTGAACAGGTCGCAGACAGAGGAAAAAAAGGCCTGAAAATCATAGCGGAAGACCAAGGGCCGGGAATTCCTGATATCCGAAAAGTCATGGAAGACGGGTTTTCAACGTCTGGAGGACTTGGTGCGGGACTTCCCGGGGTCAAAAGGCTGATGGATGAATTCAGCTTAAATTCCGTAGCGGGGGAAGGAACAGAGATACAAGCCATCAAATGGCTTCGGTAGGAGGTAAGAACGTGGATTTTAGGGAGGTTATTGAGCAGCGGTATCATCAGCTGCTTAGTCGATATATAGCCGAATTAACAGAAACATCTTTATATCAAGCCCAAAAATTCAGCCGAAAAACAATCGAGCACCAAATTCCTCCGGAAGAAATCATCAGCATTCACAGAAAAGTGCTGAAGGAGCTGTATCCAAGTCTCCCGGAAGATGTGTTTCATTCGCTGGATTTTTTAATAGAAGTCATGATTGGTTATGGAATGGCTTATCAGGAGCATCAAACCCTTAGAGGGATACAGCAGGAAATCAAATCAGAAATTGAAATCGCGGCAAATGTCCAGCAGACGCTGCTCGGAACTAAAGTTCCTCAGGAGGAAGCGCTGGATATCGGCGCCATCAGTGTTCCCGCTAAACAGATGAGCGGTGATTACTACCACTTTGTCAAAGACAAGGAATCCATCAATATCGCAATCGCGGACGTGATCGGAAAAGGCATTCCAGCGGCTTTATGCATGTCCATGATTAAATACGCGATGGACTCTTTGCCGGAAACGGGCATACACCCTTCTCAAGTGCTGAAAAATTTGAATCGTGTTGTTGAACAAAACGTTGATGCCAGTATGTTTATTACGATGTTTTATGCGAATTACAATATGGACAAGCATCAATTTACATATGCTTCAGCGGGACATGAACCGGGATTCTATTATTCTCAAAAAGACAACACGTTTTACGATTTAGAGGCCAAAGGACTCGTTCTCGGCATCTCGCAGGACTATGACTACAAACAATTCGATCAGCATCTGGAAAAGGGCGATATGATTGTTTTATTTTCTGACGGCGTCACAGAATGCAGAACGGAAAACGGTTTCTTGGAGCGTCCTGATCTGCAGAAGCTCATTGAGGAACATATGTGTTCCTCCGCGCAGGAAATGGTCAAAAACATTTATGACAGCCTCCTCAAATTGCAGGATTTTCAGCTTCACGATGATTTTACGTTAATTGTTTTGCGGAGAAAGGTTTAACGTCTGTCAGACGAGGGTATAAAGCAACTAGTGATTTGAAGGAAAATTTGAGGTGATACGAATGAATATAAATGTTGATGTGAAGCAAAACGAGAATGATATACAAGTAAACATTGCAGGAGAAATTGATGTATACTCAGCACCGGTGCTTAGAGAGAAGCTCGTTCCTCTGGCAGAACAAGGAGCTGACTTAAGAATTTGCCTGAAAGATGTCAGCTACATGGACAGTACCGGATTGGGCGTTTTTGTAGGGACCTTTAAAATGGTGAAAAAACAAGGTGGTTCGCTGAAACTTGAAAATCTTTCTGAACGGCTGATCCGACTGTTTGACATTACAGGCTTGAAGGACATCATTGATATTTCTGCAAAGTCAGAAGGTGGAGTGCAATGAAGAATAATGCTGATTACATCGAAATGAAAGTGCCGGCCCAACCTGAATATGTGGGAATTATAAGACTGACGCTGTCAGGGGTCGCAAGCAGAATGGGCTATACGTACGATGAAATTGAAGATTTGAAAATCGCAGTCAGCGAGGCGTGCACAAATGCGGTTCAGCACGCTTACAAAGAAGATAAAAATGGGGAAGTGTCAATACGATTTGGTGTGTTTGAAGACCGTTTAGAGGTTATTGTGGCGGATGAAGGAGACAGCTTTGACTTTGATCAAAAGCAGCAGGATTTAGGGCCGTACACACCTTCGCACACAGTTGATCAATTATCAGAAGGAGGGCTCGGTCTATATTTAATGGAAACGCTCATGGATGAAGTCAGAGTGCAAAACCACTCCGGCGTCACCGTAGCGATGACAAAGTATTTAAATGGGGAGCGAGTTGATCATGACACAACCATCAAAAACTACGAAACTAACTAAAGATGAAGTCGATCGGCTCATAAGCGATTACCAAACAAAGCAAGATGAACAGGCGCAGGAAACGCTTGTGCGAGTGTATACAAATCTGGTTGACATGCTTGCGAAAAAATACTCAAAAGGCAAAAGCTTCCACGAGGATCTCCGCCAGGTCGGCATGATCGGGCTGCTAGGCGCGATTAAGCGATACGATCCTGTTGTCGGCAAATCGTTTGAAGCTTTTGCAATCCCGACAATCATCGGTGAAATTAAACGTTTCCTCAGAGATAAAACATGGAGCGTTCATGTGCCGAGACGAATTAAAGAACTGGGTCCAAGAATCAAAATGGCGGTTGATCAGCTGACCACTGAAACACAAAGATCGCCGAAAGTCGAAGAGATTGCCGAATTCCTCGATGTTTCTGAAGAAGAGGTTCTTGAAACGATGGAAATGGGCAAAAGCTATCAAGCCTTATCCGTTGACCACAGCATTGAAGCGGATTCGGACGGAAGCACCGTCACGATTCTTGATATCGTCGGATCACAGGAGGACGGATATGAGCGGGTCAACCAGCAATTGATGCTGCAAAGCGTGCTTCATGTCCTTTCAGACCGTGAAAAACAAATCATAGATCTTACGTATGTTCAAAACAAAAGCCAAAAAGAAACTGGGGACATTCTCGGTATATCTCAAATGCACGTCTCGCGCTTGCAGCGCAAAGCTGTGAAGAAGCTCAGAGAGGCCTTGATTGAAGATCCCTCGATGGAGTTAATGTAATGATCCAGGTTGAAGAAAACGAGCATATTCAAACTCTAGTATATCAACTGAATAAAGAAGGGAAATCGATTTGCGGTGACAGCTTTTTTATGAAAGCTGATGATAAGGAGTTAATTTGTGCGGTTGCTGACGGACTGGGAAGTGGATCACTTGCTAACGAATCCTCTGCAGCCATCAAAGACTTAGTGGAAAACTATGCGAATGAAGACGTAGAAAGCATTATCGAACGCTGTAATCAGGCGATGAAAAACAAAAGAGGCGCTACAGCATCTATCCTGAAAATCAATTTTGAGCAAAGGCAGTTTACGTACTGCTCTGTCGGAAATGTACGGTTTATTCTGCATTCCCCGTCTGGTGAAAGCTTTTATCCTCTGCCGATTTCGGGCTATTTATCAGGCAAGCCGCAAAAATACAAAACGCACACCGCCACCTATGAAAAGGGTTCAAAGTTCATTATACATACAGATGGACTCAACGTACCTGATATCCGCTCCCATTTGAAAAAAGGCCAATCGGTAGAAGACATATCGAATTCGCTGAAAATGTATACGACATCGAGAAAAGATGACCTGACCTATATTCTCGGACAGCTGTCCTAGGAAACCTGAAAAAGAAGCTGGACATCCGGCTTCTTTTTTTGCGGTTGACTATTAGTAAGTGTACTTATTATAATTAATAAGTGAACTTATCATTTAGGGGGCTTATGGGATGTGGAATTATGAATACACTGCGGTAGCTGATGCGAATATAGAAAAAATCTGGAGCCGTTATCAGGAAACAGAAACATGGGATCAATGGGATGCGGGTATTGCATCAGCATCTTTGAAGGGACCGTTTCAAAAGGGAACGGAAGGAACATTGCTTCTGCAAGGACATACAGTTCCTTTTTGGCTTGAGCATGTGGAGAAACATCGGTCATTTTCTGTCATGGCCAACATGCCGCATAACAATGTAAAAATGGAGTTTTCTCACGTGCTTCAAAAGCAAAAAGAAGGTTTGCGTATCACACATGGAATTGTATTAGAAGGTGCTGAAGCAAAAAAATGGGGAGAAATCATTGGGACTGAACTGTCTAAAGACATCCCCGCTGCTGTCAGTAGTCTTGTTCACCTTTGCGGAGGAGTGATAAAATGAACACAAATTATTGGATCGGCGTTGTGTCAGAGCAGCATGTATTAAAAGGCGCTGCCGGCGGTTTTGCACAGCTGTGCCATGGAAAAAAAGCCCCGCTCGCCAAAATGAAAGAGGGAGATTGGCTGATTTATTATTCTCCGAGAGACGCATATCCAGACGGCAAACTGCTGCGAAGCTTTACTGCGATCGGCAAAGTAAAAAGCGGAAACATCTATCCGTATCAAATGGCTCCGAATTTTATTCCATACCGATTAGATATAGACTATTATCCATGCCATAAAATCGGTTTTTACGACATTAAATCAAAGCTTGAATTCGTTCAGGAAACCAAGCATCTTGGCTTTTTATTTCGCAGAGGACACTTTGAAATAAGCAAAAAAGATTTTTTGACAATAGCACAAGCGATGGGAGTTAACATAAGTGGAATGGCACTCTAAATTTAGCGGTCCGAACACAAGCCCGGGCTTTTTATTATGGCAGGCCACGCAAAGCTGGCAGCGGAAAGTGGGAAAAGCATTGGCTGAGTTTGACCTGACCCACGTTCAATTTGTTCTGCTGACCTCGTGCAAGTATATGATTGCTCACGGAGAAACCGTCACGCAAAAAAAACTTGCAAGCTTCAGCCAGACCAATATCATGATGGTTTCGGAGGTTGTGCGGATGCTTGAGAAAAAAGGATTTATCGAAAGAAGCAAAAATCCCCAAGATAAAAGAGAGGTTCTCCTGTCTCTTACAGAAACAGGAGGAGAAAAAGTAACAGCGGCTTTGCCAATTGTTGAGAAGATTGATCAAGCCTTCTTTGCAGCTGCGATGAAAAAAGAGAATTTTCTGAGCGGATTACAGGAACTATTGAAACATGAGTAAAGATACGGGCAGCGTCAGCTGTCTTTTTTTATGTGTTTTTTTCGGTTTTTGATACACTAGAGAAAGAACGACAAAATTGGAGGCTTTGGTTACATGGAAACGTCAGCCCTTTTAAAACAGCAAATTGCGAAAGAAATAGGTTTATCACAAAAACACGTTGAAAGTGTCATCCGCCTGCTTGAGGACGGCAATACAGTCCCGTTTATTGCCCGGTATCGAAAAGAGCAGACGGGTTCAATGGATGAGGTTCAGATTCAGACGATTTCTGAACGCTGGCAATACATACAAAACCTGAATCAGCGAAAAGAAGAAGTCATCAGGCTGATTGCAGAGCAGGATAAACTGACAGATGATCTAAAACGTAAAATCGAGCAATCGGTGAAGCTTCAGGAAGTGGAAGACCTTTATCGCCCCTATAAACAAAAACGTAAAACAAAGGCGACAGTCGCCAAAAGCAAAGGCCTTGAGCCGCTTGCCGACTATATCCTGACACTTCCACAAGAAGATCGTCTGGCAGCAACAGCAGACCAATACATCAGCGAAGAAAAAGAAGTGTTCACACGAGAAGAAGCGATTGAAGGCGCCAAGCACATTATTGCGGAACAAATCTCAGACGAGCCGACTTTCAGAAAGTGGATTCGCCAGGAAACCTTCAAAAGAGGAACCATTAAGTCTGCAGCCGGAAAGTCGGCAGACACCGATGAGAAAAATGTGTATGAAATGTATTACGAGTATGAAGAGCCAATTGCAAAAGTCGTTCCGCATAGGGTGCTGGCAATGAACCGCGGCGAAAAAGAAGACATTTTAAAGGTGTCGATCGAACCGCCTGCGGATCACATTAAGGCGTATTTAGAAAAACAAATCATCAAAAATCGCTCAACATCCGTAAAAGAGATTTTGCAGGAGACAATTGAAGACAGCTATAAAAGGCTGATCCAGCCGGCAATCGAGCGTGAAATCAGGAAAGAGCTCTCAGAAAAAGCTGATGAACAGGCGATTCATATTTTCTCAGAGAATTTGAGAAAGCTTCTTTTGCAGCCGCCGATGAAAGGCAAAACCGTTCTCGGTGTTGACCCAGCCTTTCGAACTGGCTGTAAGCTCGCTGTGTCAGATGAGACCGGAAAAGTCTTGAAAATTGATGTGATCTATCCGCATGCGCCAGTCAACAAAACAAAAGAAGCCCATGAAAAAGTAAAAAAGATTCTTGAGCAGTATCAAGTCGAGATGGTGGCGATCGGAAACGGCACAGCATCCAGAGAAACAGAGCAATTCATCGTAAATGTACTGAAAGACATGCCGCGCAAAATTTATTATGTGATTGTCAATGAAGCGGGAGCAAGCGTCTATTCGGCTTCAGAGCTTGCCCGAGAAGAATTCCCTGACCTTAAGGTTGAAGAGCGCAGTGCCGTATCTATTGCGCGAAGACTTCAAGACCCGCTCGCGGAGCTCGTTAAGATCGATCCGAAGTCTGTTGGTGTTGGGCAGTATCAGCATGACGTCAGCCAAAAACGGTTAAATGAATCTCTGCGGTTCGTCGTCGAAACGGTCGTAAACCAGGTGGGAGTAAACGTTAACACAGCCTCCGCCGCGCTGCTTCAATATGTAGCTGGATTATCGAAGTCTGTAGCAGGCAACGTTGTCAAAAAACGTGAGGAAATCGGAAAGTTTTCAAATCGAAAAGAACTGAAGGACATCCCGAGGCTCGGTGCGAAAACCTATGAGCAATGTATCGGTTTCTTAAGAGTGCAGGAAGGGACAGAGCCTTTGGATAGAACAGGCATCCACCCGGAAAGCTATAAAGAAACAAAAGCGCTTTTGAAAAAACTCGGACTTTCAACAGAACATATCGGCACGGCGGAATTGAAGGACAAAATCAATCAGCTGGCGCTTTCTGAAACGGCAAAAGAGCTGGGAATCGGAGAAATCACTCTGAAAGATATTTGTGAACAGCTGACAAGGCCGGAACGCGATCCACGTGATGAGGTGCCTAAGCCTTTGCTGAAAACAGACGTCCTTCAGCTGGAAGATTTGAAAGAGGGAATGGAACTGCAGGGCACCGTGCGCAATGTAGTGGACTTCGGAGCGTTTGTTGATATCGGAGTTAAACAAGACGGGCTTGTGCATATCTCAAAACTGAGCAATCAATTCGTTAAGCATCCTCTTGATGTCGTATCTGTCGGCGATATCGTGACAGTTTGGGTTGACGGCGTAGATGTACAAAAAGGCAGAGTATCGCTGTGTATGGTAAAATAAAAGCACTGCTTACGAGCAGTGTTTTTTCCTATAGAAATACCAGCATTGATTCAGCAGTTTAATTTGGTAATTATCTTTTTCAAGGAACGCTTTTTGCATCTGCTTTTTAAGCCAATTTGGCATAGGCTCATTCCTCCTCAGCTTTTATCATAAGAGGGACGGTGATTACCATATTGTATGCGAACGGTGAATTGTCCCGTTCAATGTTTTTTAAGTGAGGTGCACTATGGATAATATAGAGCTTCAAAAGCTGACAGAGGATATTTCTAAAACATATTTTAAAAAGCCGTTCCGCCATCAGGCGCTTTTTAATGACAGGCTTAAAACCACGGGCGGAAGGTACCTGTTAACCTCCCATAACATTGAATTGAACAGAAAATATTTGATTGAACACGGCAGGGAGGAGCTGATCGGCATCATCAAGCATGAGCTCTGCCATTATCATCTTCATCTTGAAGGAAAAGGGTACAAGCACAGAGACAGAGATTTTAGAATGCTTTTGCAGCAAGTCAACGCGCCGAGGTTCTGTACACCCCTTAAGAAAAAAGCGGAAAACAAAAAAACTTATATGTATATCTGTACGGCCTGCGGCCAACAGTATATAAAGAAGCGCGCCATGAACCCTGACAGATACAGGTGCGGAAAATGCCGCGGAAAAATAAAAAGAATTTTTTCGTGAAAAAGGTTGACGAATATGGCAAGCCTGTGTTACATTATAAAAGTCGTTACGAGAGATAAATAAAAACATTTACCTCTTGACACTGTAAATCAAGGCTGATATAATAAGTCTTGTCTCATTATTCCACAGTAGCTCAGTGGTAGAGCTATCGGCTGTTAACCGATCGGTCGCAGGTTCGAATCCTGCCTGTGGAGCCATATTGGAGAAGTACTCAAGTGGCTGAAGAGGCGCCCCTGCTAAGGGTGTAGGTCGCGTAAGCGGCGCGAGGGTTCAAATCCCTCCTTCTCCGCCATAAGATTTCGATATAAGTTCTCAACCATCGGCCCGTTGGTCAAGCGGTTAAGACACCGCCCTTTCACGGCGGTAACACGGGTTCGAATCCCGTACGGGTCATTCCATTTCGTTGGGCTATAGCCAAGCGGTAAGGCAACGGACTTTGACTCCGTCATGCGTTGGTTCGAATCCAGCTAGCCCAGCCATTTTTATTTTTTAAAATCTAATAGTAAGAGCCATTAGCTCAGTTGGTAGAGCATCTGACTTTTAATCAGAGGGTCGAAGGTTCGAGTCCTTCATGGCTCACCATTTGTCTTTTTGCGGGTGTGGCGGAATTGGCAGACGCGCTAGACTTAGGATCTAGTGTCTTACGACGTGGGGGTTCGAGTCCCTTCACCCGCACTTTATTTACAAAGTGCACGCAAATGGTTTTTACTAGGTTAAGAGCCTACTAAACCAGCACAAACACAATTTCATGATCACGCGGTCGTGGCGGAATGGCAGACGCGCTAGGTTGAGGGCCTAGTGGGTGAATAACCCGTGGAGGTTCAAGTCCTCTCGGCCGCATCAATGATACCAAGGGTTGTAGACCCCTGGTATTTTTTTATGCTCTCTTTTAATTTTAAGGTTTACTCCTTTTTACTCCACTTGTTAAAATAATGCATTCAGCTTATCAGCAGTTCTTTTTGTTTATTGGAAAAGAGATGCAAGAAAAATCAGTTGTTGTTCTGATGGGAGTATGTCCAAGTCGTTCTTTTATTGTGATATAATCTTCTCTTTGATCAATTAACAATTTGACATGGGAATACTTTAGCTGTGAAGTCAGGTTGGTTAAACTCCTTCTCAATTTAAGAACCGCTACTATAAAATAATGTGAATAGCAAAGAGGGACTTGTTTATTAAAGAGAGAATGTGAAGGGAACGAATAGGAAAACATCTATTCATTTGATAGGTAATTATGAAAAAAGAGATTATCTTAATTACTGAGTACTAGGAAGATACATGATGGAAATATACGTCAATAAGCAATATAGAATGGTTCCAAGTTACGATACGATTGTCGCCCATATAAGGTCACTAAAATTAGAGAAAATCTTAAAAAGGGTTCAAAGGCGACTGTGTAAAGTTTAAAACCTTTTTGTGGGGAGATCTTTTGCGTTTTCCACCCGTACTTGTTTATTTAGCTTTCATCCCCCTAAACTAGATATTCTTAGTCCAATAGTGATAAAAAGAATGGGCGATCTTCCTCTATAACTTCCTTAAACGGACGCCATTCTCGTAACTCTACCTTCTATCAGTCGCGTTCCCAATAACCTGATTAGATGAGCAGGTTATTTTATTTCAACTGATGAATTAATGAAGCTGTACTTTGCTCTCTTTTTTTCTTTTGAATAGATTGCACAGAATAAAACCTATACCATTAACCCCTGCATATGGTAGCAAGCAATTCACTTTTCTGCTCCATATTCATATACCTTGGTCTAACTACGGTTACTTTGGTACGCCTCCAAACCTCTGATCTAATTTGCACGATATAACCTAAATAAAAAGAGCTATAAAGAAGCTGCCCTTAAAAATTTTAAGGACAGCAAGATGATATAAACTTCACTATAAATTAACAAATAAACAAACTTATGTTACTTCTGCCTAAACAGCCAATACTCACATTGGATTGAATTTTATTACTCTTAGGTATATCGGTGTCATAAAGTTTCTGAAGTGAAAGAACTTTTTTCATAATGCTATACCTCCAGTTTATTCATTTGATTGTGAAATAGTAAAACCTAATGGAAATCTTCGTTAAAAACCACCTACGGAAGTACAAGCGTATAGACTTACTGAGCTGCCTTGACCACCCTCACAAATAAAAATACTGAGAACTGACTTTTTATCAGGGCTGTCACTTTTTTTCGTTGATAATTTTTGAAGTGCCAAAATTTTATCAGACATTATAACACCTCCTTTTTGATTATGATTTTGTAAAAAAAGTGAAAATTTTCACTTTTATCCATTGTAATATTTCCCATAGGGTATTACAATATAAATAACTTAAATTGCCTAAAAAAGAAAAAAAAGAAATAGAAAGGTAATGAGTCATGGATAATATATGTAAACTTAGTTTTCAATTAGGAAAATCAAAAGTGAATTCATTAGGTAGCGCATCTATTATCATATACAAAGATGAATTCTTTGTTGCTACTGCAGCTCATTGCCTATACGATGTAGGCAGTAATGAAATAGCTAAAAACATATCAATAGAAGTAGAGAACTGTGGAATGAAAGAATCATATGATGTACTAAATATAGTAATACCTGAAAAATGGATTAGTACTCATAGGTTAACTTATGACTATGCTTTTGGATGGATTAAATTGCCTGAAAGCATGAGGAATGTTGCTTTTATTCCTAACTTTGATTTAAGTGGGATGATAGAAGAGCATAATAAAGCGGTTACATTAGCAGGCTACCCAATTTCATTTTTTAAATCTCAGAAGAAATACTCTAAAGGAGATTTAGATTTAACTCTTTTTAAAGAAGAGCAGCTTATTGGAATGAGATCCAAACTTAAACATGGGATATCTGGCGGTCCTTGGTTTTTTGAAAGTAATAATGAAAAATTCCAGATTGGTGTTACATCTGCTAGGATTAAAAGTTTCAAAAATATGGTTTGGGCGTCTATTTGGACTAAAGATACAGAAAGAATACTAAACAAGTTATTGACAAGTGAGATGCAAGAAAAAATTATTCTAGCCTAAAGTGAGGGATTTTGATGGATTTAAGATATGTTGAGTTTTTGAGCCCAGGCAATTTATTTTATGAATTGGTAACACCGAATAAAATAGTAAACAATTATCGTATCCCTAGCTTAAATTCTGAAGAGTGGCAACAAAACACGGATATTAATTGGAGTTATTGTATTAACACAAAGAAAAAGATGCCCAAACAAGGATGGAAAATACATATCACTACAGATATTGATGAGGCACAAAAGACTTTAGATATTGTCCTTCCATATCTCATAGAAAATGAAATATCCTTTAAATTTGTTCCTAATGAAAGGCAATTATTATTCAAAAACTCTAAAAACGGAGACAGAGCATCTTCGGGTAAATTCATTACAATCTATCCTTATGATAACAAGACTTTTCTAACATTACTTTCAGATTTAGATAATCTGACTAAAGCTTTAAAAAAAGGTCCTTATATATTGAATGATAAACGCTGGAAGTATTCAAATGTCTTCTTTCGTTATGGAGCATTTGTATCTATGTATGTGAATAAAGATGGACAAAATGTTCCAGCAATTCAGCGACCTGATGGCACATTAATTCCAGATGTCCGTGCTCCATATTATGAAGTTCCTGACTTTGTTGAAGAACCTGTTGAAATACAAATCATGACTAAAAAAGTTGATGCAGAACTTGATAAAGAAGACACATCGAAGTTTGATTCATACAATGTTATTTCTGCACTGCATTTTAGCAATGGTGGTGGAGTATATAAAGTTGAAAAAAACGGGAAAACGTTTGTTATGAAAGAAGGAAGACTTGGTTCAGGTTTGGATCGGTTGAAACTAGATGGTTTTAAACGAATTTATAAAGAGGCTGAAACAATAAAGCAATTAAGTGAGAAGCCTTACATAGTTGATTTTTACGATTACTTTGAGATTTGGGAAAATAACTATTTGATTGAAGAACATGTATCAGGAATTTCTCTTATGGAATATGTATCTCAAAACTTTCCGTTTTCATATAAAGAAGATAAAGATATTTATATGGAACGCATGATGCATGTGATAGATCAGTTGATTGATGCTTTAAAAGATCTTCATAGAAGTAAGATTGCACTCGGAGACTTACAGCCAAATAATGTATTGGTATTAGAGGATTACTCAATCAAATTAATAGACCTAGAAACTGCTGTAACTCCCGAAAGCAAATACACCCCCGCCTTAATGACTCCTGGTTACGTTACGGATCAAGCAGAAACTTTTGAGCAAGCAGATTGGTATGCATTACTTAGAATTTGCAGGTTTTTATTTTTACCGATAGAAAATTTATCTGATCTGTCAATTGATATTGAAATAAATCAAGATAAATGGATTGGAGAGAATTTTGGGGATGAAGTTTTAAATAAAATTCAAGAAATTCAAGAGAAGACATTACCAACCATCAAGAAATTAAGTAAAGCTGCTACTTTAACAATTCCACCAATGAAAATAAACTACAAGAATGTTAATGAAATAACTGAAGGTTTGCGAGCTGGAATTATGAGTCATTTAAAACCTAAGTCAGAAAGTTTAATATCCGGAGATATCAGGCAATTCATTGAAAAAATGGGCAGTCTATCAATCGCTAATGGAGGATTTGGGGGAATAATGGCCTTGGATAGAACAGGGACTCTATCCGATTCAGTTTATCAATGGGTTGATCATGTATTGGAGACAATATTGAATTTAGACACGGAAACATATAAAAATTTCCCGCTCGGTTTATTTAATGGTATCTCAGGCATATTGTCCGTTTTATACGATATTGGATATAAAGAAGAAGCAATTAAACTGTTAGAGACAATGCCTTTTCCAGATACTGAAGATTCAGATTTAACACTGTTTTCTGGATTATCGGGAATTGGATTAAACTACCTGGCGTTTTATAGCATTACTCAGAAAAAAGACTTTCTAGATCGCTCTATAAAAATAGGAAATAGAATAATAGATGCCTATAAAGAAGACTGCTCCATCACTGTAAGGGATCCTTATGCAATGCCGTATGGCTTGTTAAATGGCTGGTCTGGAATCAGCTTGTATATTCTAATGTTAGGCAAGGCGACAAATGACAATGACTTAATAAAGCTGGCTAGCGAAATTTTCAATAAAGAAATAAGCAAAAACATTGAAATTGATTCTAAATTAGAATTAGCACAAATAAAAGAATATTCATTGGGCTATAAAAGGTTGATACCATATCTTGGTGAAGGTGCAGCTGGGATTGCATTAATTATGCTGGAATTCAATAAAAATCTTCCTGATTTTATGACAGAAAGTAATACTGAACTATTCAAAAAACTAACTAATGTTACAGACTTATATAGCACATTTGCAAGTGGCATCTTTCGAGGTGTGGGAGGAATGATTATTCTTGCGAATGCAATGAAATGTGCAGGGGTAAATACAGGCTCATTAGAATATACCATTAAAGCACTCGGGAATTATCTCCTGTATAAGAAACACGAAGGAATTTTAAGTCCAGGAGAGTATGGTTACCGACTATCTTTAGACTTACAAACAGGAAACAGCGGATTACTACTTGCTCTTTCTGATATAGATAGTGATAAATGGAGTAGTTGGTTACCGTTACCTAAAAACAATAATCTGAATCTCTTTGAAATAGACAAGTTCATTAAAGGAGGTGAAACAAATGAAAAAGCTATTATCACTTCAGCACAAAGCACTTGATAAAGAGGTTACTCTATTAAAAGGCAGATCATCAGTAAGCTTAGGCTGCGATAAGATCAGTACAGTAAGTTTGTATTTCTGCGGTAACTAAAGGTTACCCTCTGTTTATACTAAAGGAGGTGAAATAAATGAAAAAGCTATTATCACTTCAGCACAAAGCACTTGATAAAGAGGTTACTCTATTAAAAGGCAAGTCATCAGTAAGCTTAGGCTGCGATAAGATCAGTACAGTAAGTTTGTATTTCTGTGCTAACTAAGATTACTCACTGTTTAGACTAAAGGAGGTGAAATAAATGAAAAAGCTATTATCACTTCAGCATAAAGCACTTGATAAAGAGGTTACTCTATTAAAAGGCAGATCATCAGTAAGCTTAGGCTGCGATAAGATCAGTACAGTAAGTTTGTATTTCTGTGGTAACTAAGATTACTTACTGTTTAGACTAAAGGAGGTGAAATAAATGAAAAAGCTATTATCACTTCAGCACAAAGCACTTGATAAAGAAGTTACTCTATTAAAAGGCAAATCATCAGTAAGCTTAGGCTGCGATAAGATCAGTACAGTAAGTTTGTATTTCTGTGGTAACTAAGATTACTGCTGTTTAGACTAAAGAGGAGGTAAAACAAATGAAAAAATTATTATCACTTCAGCATAAAGCACTTGATAAAGAGGTTACTCTATTAAAAGGCAGATCATCAGTAAGCTTAGGCTGCGATAAGATCAGTACAGTTAGTTTGTATTTCTGTGGTAACTAATGATTTTGGACAACCCTACTTAAAGAAAAGAGAGGGGATCATCCTCTCTTTTCTTTGTATTACCCAAAAAGTAAATACAATAAACTATCTAAAAAATATAAGAGGAGTTGGATGAAATGTCAAGAGGAAAGCAAATCAGTAATATCCTGAAATTGCAGAGCTTGGAGAGTGGTTCAGCGTATAATGCAGGGGCGACAGGTACCGTAGAAGGCCAATCACTATCTTTTTATAGTATAGCTTTTTGTGCTACCCCTCTTCCTGTCAGCGCAGTGAGTGCAGCTTTTTGCAACTAACTAATCAATTGAAAGGGTTGTAAATATGGATTTGCGATATTTAAATTATCTTAGTTCGACAAACAATTCTTTTTACACAAAGCCGGATATCCCTAATAGGGAGTCGGCTTTGTATATTTCTAATATACCTAATAACTATGAAACTATAAAAGAAAATCATTGGATTCATATCATGAATAAAGATTATGAACTTCCAATGCAAGGTTGGAAAATTCATATAAGTACTACAATAGATTCTGCAGAAAAAACATTAGAAATTGTATCCAATATATTGTTCGCTTATAAAGTCTCTTTTAAATATGTTAAAAGTTTATGGGAACTAAGTATTAAAAATTCAAAGTATAGCGACAGATCTTCTGCAGGTAAGTTTATTACGATTTTCCCGTCAAATGAAGAAGTATTTCTAAATTTGTTGAAAATATTAAGCAGGCAGCTAGACACTCTTCCTAAAGGTCCTTATATTTTAACAGACAAAAGATGGTACGACAGTAATGTTTACTTTAGATATGGTGCATTTATTGGCATGTATTTTTATGAAGATAATAAAAAGGTATATGCTATTCAAAATCCTTCTGGTGACTTAGTTGAAGACTCAAGAAGTCCTCATTATTCTATACCCGAATTTATCACTGAACCTGCTCCAATAAGAGAGATGGATAATAAATTAGAAAACGAGTTAGCTGAACCTACTCCATTAGATGATATAGAGGTTATCCATGCAATTCATTATAGTAATGGAGGGGGAGTCTACTTAGCCCTAGATAAACTAGACAAAAAAGTTATCCTTAAGGAAGGAAGACCAAATATCGGATTAGACAGTCTTGGAATTGATGCCTTTACAAGAATAAAAAATGAAGCGATAATTTTGGAAAAACTTGAAGGGACGCACTATCCCGTAAAAATATATAATTTTTTTAAGGCTTGGGAACATCATTTTATTATTGAAGAATATATTGAAGGCACATCACTTAGAACTTGGCTTGCAACAAAATATCCTTTTTATACGAATGAACCAAATAAGGAATATCAATATCTAAAATCAGCATTAAATATTTTGGATCAATTAATAGATGCTCTAACTGAAATTCATAATCACGGAATAGGGATAGGAGATTTACAGCCCTCAAATATTATTATTACACCTGAAGAAAATATACGATTGATAGACTTTGAAACTGCTAGTTTTATTAATGATAGTGTACCATCAGGTTTAAAAACATTTGGTTTTACTGGCGGGCCTAATTTGACTAGAAAACAAGCGGATTGGTTTGCATTACTAAGAATATCGAGATATTTATTTTTGCCTATTGGTCCAGTTCAAGATATTTCTTCAAAAATTTTAGAGATACATGATAGATATATTGAAAATTATTTTGGCTCCGAAGCTATAAAAATAATTAATAAAATACAAAATATATGTTCACGAGTTCAGGCAAATCCAGCTAAGGATTTACTGAATTATGAATATAAATATAAACATATTAAAGAAATGACACTAAATGAAATGAAGATATCACTTCAAAATAATATAATAAAAAATATGTTTGTTGATGAAAGGGTAATCTCAGGAGATATTAGACAGTATGAATTAAACAATGGATTATTTAATATCTTAACTGGCGGTTTTGGAGCTGTATTAGCCTTTAATAGAACAAATATTCAAAATGAAAAATTAAACGAATGGGTAGGTAATCAATCTTTAGACGATTTATTGAAGATGGAAAATGGACTTTTGACTGGCAAGGCTGGAATAGCCACTAGTTTATGGGAATCAGGTTATTTTGACAAAGCAAAACATCTTTTTGATAGCATTAATCATTTTAAAAATAACAGTGATATAACATTATCATCTGGACTATCTGGAATCGGTTTAGCTTTTTTAGGCCTTTCATATGAAAAAGACTCTATCAAATATCTTAACAAATCTATAGAAATTGCAAACCGGCTAGAGGAATTATTAGAAAAAAATGTTTCAATCGTTCCTTATGATATAGATATAATTCCTCGTGGTCTTATCAATGGGTGGTCAGGTGTTTCACTCTTTTATTCTTGTTTATATAAAAGAACTAAAAATCCTAAATGGCTTATTTTATCGAAAAGATCTATTGAAAAAGACTTGATCACTGGTAAATTTGATGATTACGGAGCTTATCAATTAGAAGATATATCAAGAGTAGTTCCTTATTTAGATGGTGGAAGTGCTGGTGTTGGGTTCGCATTAATTGAATTGAGTTTACTTTTAAAGGACGATTTATGGAGAGAGGAATTAGAAGGGATTTACAAAATCGTAAAATCAAAGTGTTTTTACAATTGTGGGTTATTTCGAGGTACTGCTGGGATAATCGCTGCTAGTAATGCAATTGATAAATATTATAACCGGGGTATAAATACTGATAATTTGAAAACTTTAGATCTACACCTCTTTAAAGGAAAGGTCGAAATATATACTCCTGGAGACTTTGGATATCGTTTATCAAATGATATATTTTCCGGTTCATTAGGATTGTTGCTCGTAATACAAGGTATTATAAATAATACTAATTATATGTGGCTCCCTGTGATGAACATCAAAAAAGTATTTGAGTCTAACTCTTAATTATTTATCTCCCTCAATTAAGAGTGTAGGTAGAAACTTTTCTAATATTTTTTTGAATATGGATATCCGAAGTAAAAAAGGAGATTATTATGAGACCTAAAAACCCCTTATTCTTTTTATTATGTAAAATAAAACTTCCATTATTATTAATTTTGTTTGCTATTTCTATTTCATCTATAGGCAGCATTAGTGGTTTGTTTATACCTCTATTTACAGGTAAGGTTGTTGATAAATTTTCTGAGAACACCTTTGATTGGAGATTTATAGTAATTTTTTTATGTATGTTTTTAATTAACGCGATCTTGAGTGGTATTGGGTTATATTTTCTCAGTAAAATTGGTGAAAAGATGATTATGGCAATTCGTTTTATGCTATGGGAACATATAATCAAATTAAAAACCTCTTTCTTTGATAATAATGAGAGTGGTTCAATAATGAGTCGTATCACAGACGACACCAATGTTATCAACGCTTTTGTATCTCAAAAATTACCCAATATAATACCTGCTATAATCACTATTTTAGGCTCTGTTATCATTTTATTAAGAATGGATTGGCAAATGACTCTTATAACTCTTATTATAGTGCCTATATTTTTAGCAATAATTATCCCTTTAGGCGGAATGGTAAGGAAAATCTCAAAAAAAGCACAATCCGAAGTCGCAAGCTTTAGTGGTTTATTAGGACGTGTCTTAACAGAAATACGTCTTGTAAAGATATCTAATACAGAAAATCAAGAATTGAAAAATGCTTATAACAACCTTTTTGAAATATATAAATTAGGGTTAAAAGAGTCTAAGATCATTTCAATTATACAACCTTTAACTAGCCTCATCCTTTTACTGACTATAGGAATTATTCTGGGATTTGGCGGTATAAGAGTCTCAACGGGTGTAATATCTGCTGGCACCCTAGTAGCTATGATTTTCTATGTTATACAATTATCAGGCCCTTTGACTAATTTTTCAACGTTACTTACAGACTATCAGCGTGCGATAGGAGCTAGCCAAAGATTAAGTGAAATTCTACTTGAGCACAAAGAAGAGCTAGAGTCCAATAAGAATGCTTTAGATATTGATTTCAGCAATCAAAATTTGAAATTTTCAGAAGTGAGTTTCAAATATGATGATAAACCGATTTTGAATGAAATAACTTTTGATATCCCAAGTAGAAAGGTTACTGCTTTTGTAGGGCCGTCTGGTTCTGGTAAAAGTACTATTTTCAATTTAATTGCACGTTTGTATGAATTACCCCCAAGTAATGGGAGCATATCACTTGAAGGAATACCGATTAACGAATTTAACTTATCAGATTGGCGGAATAAAATTGGATATGTAATGCAAACCAACGCAATGATAAATGGCACCGTAAAAGATAATATTACTTATGGAATCAAAAGAGAAATTAGTGAAGATGAAATTATTAAGTATTCTAAATTGTCTAATTGCCATGAATTTGTTATGTTGTTAGATAAAGGTTATAGCACAATAATTGGCGAAAAAGGAGTGAAGTTGTCAGGAGGTCAGCGTCAACGAATTGATATTGCAAGAAACTTTATTAAAGATCCTGATATTCTATTATTGGATGAGGCAACAGCAAGTTTGGACAGTGAGAGTGAGAGAAAAATACAGAATTCACTAGAAGAATTAATGAAAAATAGAACTACAGTAATAATAGCTCACAGATTAGCAACAATTAAAAAAGCAGATCAAATCATTTTCTTAGACCAAGGAGTGATTACTGGTAAAGGAACTCATGACCAATTAATGCTTACCCATGAAAAGTACAGGCGATTTGTGTCAGCCCAAAAATTGGCTAACTAACTAAACTCGCCCCTTTAATCTATTTATTAGTAAATTTAATATCATTATCTAAATCATTTATGTTAAATGAATTAAGATACCTTACAAATTTAGTGTAATCTTAACAATAGTAAGATGAGGAATACTTTTTGCATTAGTTAAACTGAAAAGCAGCTAATTATTCGGTATAGTCTGTGTATGTTATGTCTTGATAAGTAGTAATAAATATTACTTTAGCTGTAATTTGACTGCATATACTTTGATTGAGAACATAAAATGGTTATAGAAAAAGACGGATAATCCGGTTTTAAAGTAATTATAAAAAGGAGTTAAAACGATGGTAAAAAGATTTTTTCTGGTTTTACTCACACTAATTATGTCTATAGTTGTTATGCTAGTGGCTGCTAAAAATTCTCCTGGAGATAATGTCATTTCATTTGAACAGCCTCGAATCTTAATGATATCAATGGGGATAGTGGTATTTTTATTCATTCCTCCGTTAGTCATGTCCTTTTTTGGTAATTGGGTTGTAAGAATCGTATCTGGTGTATACCAATGTTTTATTGCTCTAACCTTTCTGGGGCTCATTCCAATAGGATTTTTTATTCCCGATGGCTTTTTGACCATGGTTGTTTCTATTGCAGGAACTTTAATCAGCATAGTTAGCGTTGTAGTAACCTTTATTGATAGGAATAAAGAAGTTAAATCTTAGCTGAAATAATATAATAAGGTTAGAAGGCTTTATCCTTAATTTCAAGGAAAGGAGCTTTCTTTTTTTATAGGTTTATATGTTGAATGACTAACGCCCTTGATGACTGATGGTTGCTTTTAGTGTAGATACTCGGAAAGAAAGTTACAGGGCGTATCTTAACAGTTCCTAAATCTACAGTTCCCAAATTGTTCATTTACAATAAAATAAATCCTCTCAAAGGGCTGCAGTTTCTTGTCCGTAATTTCTTGGTGTCCTCGAGATTCCAAAAATAGACGCAGAGCTTCGGACTGTAGAGGGAACGGATGCGGATGATTTGGAAAAAGGAGTCGGCCACTACAAAGGCAGTTATTATCCAGATGAAAACGGACAAATTGTTCTATAAGGTCATCGGGATATACTTACCGTATTCCGCCGGACAGGGGAACTAAAAAAAGGTGATCAATTAAAGGTTCTGCTGCCATATGGGAGCTTTTCATATGAAATAGACAAAACAAAAATTGTAGACCAAAAAGATACGTCTATTATTACGCTGCAGCATAACAAAGAGGAGCTAATTCTAACAACTTGTTACCCATTTTCATATATCGGTAATGCACCAAAGCGGTATATCATTTATGGAAAGAGGATTTAAAATATTCTGAAGAATTAGCCGGCGAGACTTTCTCGTCAGTTTTTTTTAATTGGATGGGCTTTTGAATGGGAAGATGGATTAAAGTCTTCCGGAAGTGAGTAGCGAGGTTGAAGGTAACTTTGGCAAGTTTTAGTCCTGTTTGTAAGTCAAAAAAGGCTACTACACCATGTTCAAATTCTGTACCACTATTCCTTGTGTAGGCAGACCCAGACCATCTCGATAAAAGCGCAATGAATTTTCTAAGTTATCTACGCCTAAAGTGATTACTGTAATCCGTGGTTTCATTAGCAATGTAACCTCCTAAGTTAATTGTAATTAAATTAAATCAAAATGGAATATGAGAAAAACTAGAATATCAAAGATTAGGCTGACGAATTTTCGTCAGCTTTTTTAATCATGTTCTTTCTGCATTCTGGTTCATGTTAAATCATAGTAATCTAGGTTAATATAAAAGTATTTTGTATATTTATATAAGTTTACTTTACTTTTTTATAAGGTGAGTTTATAATTTAGTTCAAGAGGTGATGGTCATGAAGAAAGATTTTGGTGATTCGATCTCAAATAAGGTTTATGAATATCGTGTACTTGCCAGATTGTCTCAGCAAGAATTAGCAAAGAAAGTCGGGGTTTCCAAACAAACCATCTTTGTAATGGAGAAAGGAAATTATGTTCCGACTCTGCTGTTAGCTTTTCGAATTGCCGAATTTTTTAATGTGGATGTAAACGAGATTTTTACTTATGAGAAAGGAAATGATCAAAAATGAAAATGAATTCGATCACAGATACGATCACCAACGCAATTTTTTCCCCTTTAAAGTCCTGGGCTGAACATTCTCCGGGAAATTGGAATATTCTTATTGGCAGTGGGTTTGTATTGCTTGTAGTCGGATTGATACTGACATTCGTATTTACTAAAAAAATGGGTAAGACTGACGAAAGAACAAACCAAATCGCTTTAAAAGGTAGCCTCTGTACATTATGTGCACTAATTTTTTGCGACTTGCTTTTCCCAAAAGAATATATGTGGCAAGTTTTCTTCTTATTTAAGTATTCTATTGCATTCTTCGCTTCAGCAATCTATCTAGCTGTTCGATATAAAAAAGATTTTATGTGAATTCAATAACCGAGAAAGATAGTGTCTCTGTAGTTGTAATTGTTTTAGGAGAGGGAACGAATATGAAATCATTTTATAATGAGATTTGGAGAAGTGAGGAAGTGGGTTTTTGCTCACCAATTATTAACCATAATTCATACAAACTTATAGAAATGATGTAAAGTGGAGTTAGAAAGTGCAATGAAAAAAAGCTTTCATAACCAATGATATGGATTTACTATGTTGAGGGCCCAGTGGGGTGAATAAACCGTAAAGGTTCAAGTTCTCTCGGCCGCACCCCAATAATACCAAGGGCTTAACCATCTTTGGTGTTATTTTTTTGCGGAAAATACGGCAACAAATGTACCGCATTGTGGAGTCCACTAAAAAAGTGCTGACTTCTGCACAACATCGTTGCGCGAGTCTGCACTTTCTGCGATTATGGGGAGTTTATTTTAATCCGTTGTTAGCCGCGCCGATACTTGGCTTTTAGAAGCTTTTTTTAAGTGGCTAAAACCAACAAATTTTTTGCCTTCTTCATCCCATAGGCGGAACTTTAATGATTTAAGGCTTGTTGCCAGTGTAATGGTCGGAACGTTTTGCAATGGTTCAGTGTTGTTATGCACTTTTTCAAGCTTATAGTTTGGGACTCTCGGGCTTAAATGATGAACATGATGAAAACCGATATTGCCTGTTAGCCACTGCATGACTTTTGGAAGTTTATAAAAAGAGCTTCCTTCAACTGCTGCTTTTACATATTCCCAATGCTCATCTTCTTCAAAATAAGAATCCTCAAACGTATGCTGAATATAAAACATCCAAATTCCGAGAGAGCCCGATATCATAAAAATCGGCACCTGAACCAGCAGGAAGTTTTGCCAGCCAATAGCCCAACATAAAAGTGCTGCCAAAGCGACGATCCCCAGGTTCGTTACATACGTATTCATCCGTTCTTTGCGTTTTGCTCCTTTTCGATTAAAACGATTGGCAATCCCGAAAACGTAAATCGGCCCAATAATAAACATAACAAACGGATTTCTGTACAATCGGTACATTATTTTTGTCTTCGTTGAGGCCTCCTTATATTCCTCAACCGTCAGTACCCAAATATCGCCTGTACCGCGTTTGTCCAGATTGCTGCTTGTCGCATGATGGACAGAATGATCGTGTGCCCAATGATCAAAAGGATGCAGAGTCAGAATTCCTGTTAATGTTCCAAGGATTCGATTCGCCTTTCTGTTCTTAAAAAAGGAATAGTGGCAGCAATCATGAAAGATGATGAAGGTTCTCACTAAAAAACCTGCCGCAACTACAGAAATCGCTAATGTAAGGAAATAAGAAATCGACAAGCTCTTATATGCCAAACACCATAACAGGAAAAATGGCACCAATGTGTTAATTATTTGACAAATACTTTTGTGTAAATCGGATTTTTCATAAGGTGTAACCAGTTTTCTCAAAGTCCTTAGGTTTTGTTCTTTCATATTCAAAAGTTTCCCCTTCCCTGGTGATCTTCTAAGTGTAGAAAACGTTTTATAGCCTTTGAAGGCCCAACGTTATACACACCATATATGATAAGTATTCTTCCCATTCATCTGTAAAATTATTGGAAATGATAAACTGATTTCCAGTTCAATTACATCATTTATTAGCAGAGTCAGCCGGGATACAAAAGGCGTATGAAGATTATACCCAGCACTTTATCGGGTCAAACTCTCTCAATGCTCCCCCATGGGGATCGATTTATTTAGACCTTGAACATTGATTGTTTGAAGAAAAAAGGAATGAAGTAATGGGGATATCCATGAGTGACTGTTTGGAAACGTCTGCAGAAACAAAGTTTTACAAGTGAAAAGCCCTGCTTTTAAAAGATTATCTTGCTCTTGAACAAGAAACAGCTGAGCTTTTCATTAATGAAGTACTATTAAGCAAAGAAAGACACTCGTGATTCATTTTTCACGGTGTTTTCAAACCAAAGTTTTTAATAGGCCTCTTACTCTGCGCTGATATACACATGTTTAACAGATAATGCCATGAATAAATCGGAAATATAATTTGCAGTTATTTCCGATTCCTGATATAATAAAGAAGAATTATTTTTGTTCGGTGTAAAGGATAGTATGAATATTGACTTTTCGTCTTGATGATACTTTGGGCAAGGATAGTATATACTGTGTGGTTACACACTAGGAGGCAACAAAAATGGAACAAGGTACAGTTAAATGGTTTAATGCAGAAAAAGGTTTTGGCTTTATCGAACGCGAAAATGGAGACGATGTATTCGTACACTTTTCTGCAATCCAAAGTGACGGATTCAAATCTTTAGACGAAGGTCAAAAAGTATCGTTTGACGTTGAGCAAGGTGCTCGTGGAGCTCAAGCTGCTAACGTTCAAAAAGCTTAATCTTCAATCGTTTATACAAACAGGCTCTTTATATAGGGCCTGTTTTTTTATGTCTATATCATACTCAATAAAAAACCCTACTCAACGTTCGAGTAGGGAGATGCTACAAGGTAATAGAAAAAGATTTAAAACTTCAAAGGTTTGTTTACAGTATAACATACTGGATTGACAATATGCGGAATGTATATAAATTATTTAATGTTTTGTTCAAATATAACTCTTTGTTTTTTCACTAACCTGCTCGTTAATTTAAGTAAGATTAGATAAATTATAAAAATGGTTTCATTTGGATGTTACCAACTCGCATATCTCTTTTATGAAAAGAAGATAAACAATTATTATTCAATGTGGCAGTGGATATAAGAAATTCTTAAAAATAATGAGGAGATCGATTGTTTTTTCTCCTGGAAATAATCACTTAGAGATACCTAAAACAATGAAAGCCCTACCTCTCTTCCATCCTTACGGCTCCTTGTCCGTGCCAGTGTGAATCAGGATACTAAAAACAAGTGACTATTTTATTGAGTTTTTTGGTAAAACTTCAATCTTCGCAGAAGAAATGTAAATAATAAAAATGGATTAGAATGTAGGAATAACAAAAGAGGTCGTTAATATTCTAAAAATAAGTTGGAGAAGATTTGTTTTTTATCATAATATTCCGAAATATTTTTCGGGATGCAATACACTATCTAACCGAAACTTTTTATTTGATTTTCAGTGATTCCTTTAATTACTTCCAGTTCACTAATCAAAAATTCATATGCATTATCCAGCATTTTTTTTTCGCTTGCATTAAGTGCTTTTTCTTTCTTCATACGCATTAAATCACGTACAACTTCAGCGCCTTCTTGTATTTCACCCGTTTTTATTTTGTCCGTGTTTATTTTATACCTTTGCTTCCATGGCAGTAACCTATCTGATTCTCCATGCTGAAAAATGTGCATAATGTGTTTTAATGCAAGTATATCGGTAACTGGTCGTATATTCGAACTCAATATTTTACGCGTTGGAATCATAACTGTCATATTACTGATTGACATTCTTATGACATAATACTGTTGTTTTTCCTCTAAGAATTCTTTTTCTTCTATGGCTTCAATTATACCTGCTCCGTGCATTGGATAAACAATGTTATCGCCAATTTGAAACATATCATCCACCTCCATATATGGTAACCTTCTTAAGATTACCATATATGGAGGTGGAATATCAAACTTTTAATAATAACATGATCGAATTTTTGATGTCAATAACTTTTTTAAAAAAACAGATCGAGCAAAAACAACATCAAAACAATAGGGGAAAGGTCAATTGATCCGTGTATATCCTGAAACCTCGACTAATTAACATAGATCAGTTTTTCATTGAAAATGAGTTATTCAATTTCCTTTGTAATTCATGACTGAGCTCAATGACATCACAGAAATGATTTGAGTAGATAAGAAGGAACGATATTCGTGAAATGTCAGCTAAAAATATTTTAAAACACATGATTGAGGATAGTTCTCAAATTGATATGGATAACAGCCCACTTACTTAATGATGCATTTTCACTTATCTTGCGGACAGAAAAAGGTTTGCTGACATTGAACATTTTGCTACCGAGATTGGCATTATGTTTATTATCAGGGAAATTGACAACCTAAAAATGGGTATTGAGGTGAGAAGAAAAATAAAGAAAGGAGAGATAATAAATGAAGACCAGAACAAAAAGAAGTAAGGGGAAAGAACAAGGTTAATTGAAAAGCAAACTATATAAAAATAGTTTGCTTTTCTTTTTGTTATGAATTCACTTCTTTTTCTTTCTCTTTAATGACTATGTCTCATATGAATTTTTTTGTATGATAATGGCGTCATATTCATCGCTTGTTGAAATTTACTTATGAAATAACTGGTACTGTTAAATCCAACTTGATAAGACACTTCTGTCACATTGGATTCAGGGTGTTGCAGTAATAATAAGCTTTTTTGAATTCTATAATCCATTACATAACGTAATGGCGTCTTATTCAGCATTCGTTTAAAATAACGGCAGCACTCAGAACGGCTCAGTTGGCCAGCTTTTGCAATGTCCTCTAATGTGATTTTTTCAGCATAATGGAGATGGATCCAGTTTAACATTTGTTTCATTCGATGACTTTTTATCATTTCAGATTGATCGTACTCTAATTGAAAACCATTAATGACCAGGTTTTTCCACATTAACGTTAATTGCATCGTAATGTCAATCTCATAGAGCGATGTCTTTTGTTGAATCAATAGATTTATTTTTTTAACAGCATCTAGAATATTTTTTGCCCACTGTTGATTTCCATCCAAAAATAAATAGGGCAAATTGGTTGAAAACATATAGGGCTGAACATAGCTTGAATACAGTTCCTGAGATAAAACGAAATGGGGTGACACATTCAAGCAAATATACGTACAATCCGAGCCTTCCTTTTCTTCGGCCATGTGCAGGCAGCCACTATTGATAAACAATCCATCCCCTTCGTGAACCTCTATTTTTTCTTCATTTATTTGAAAGAGAGCTATCCCTTTTAGTATCAAAACAAATTGGATTTCATCATGCCAATGAAGCGGAATATAGCCATTTATATTTTGATTGATCCTTGTCTCGTAACAGGCAACCGGTAATTCTACCGTTCGGTGCTCTGTTAATTCTTTTAAATTTTGATCGATCACGAAATTCTTCATTCAGACATTCTCACCTCAATATATTTATATTTTTTCATTCGATTTGAGTATTTTTTATGAGGTTATGCATTTATCATAACACTATTATTATATTTATTAGTGAGGAGTCATGTATGGATACTTCCAAAAGAGGAATGGGATTGGTCTATGTTATAACAGGGGCGACATGTTGGGGAATTGGAGGCACAGTAGCCAAAAAACTTTTTCAAGAATATCAAATTGATGTCAATTGGCTTGTAACGACACGCTTGCTTACGGCTGGAATGTTGCTTTTAATGCTGCAATTGTTCAGAAAGGATCGGTCTCAGGTTATTGAGGTTTGGAAAAACAAAGCGTCGGCTGGCCAGCTTCTTATTTTTGGCCTATTGGGAATGCTAGCTGTGCAGTACACATATATGGCATCCATTCAACATGGGAATGCTGCCGTTGCTACGTTATTGCAATATTTATCCCCAGTAATCGTCATTATCTACACGCTTTTGCGAAAACAAACGGTTCTTACCAAACAAGATATCATTACTGTTGTACTTGCTTTAGTGGGTTGCTTTTTTTTGTTAACAAATGGTTCAATATCTCAACTTTCAGTGCCGGCAGCTGCAGTAGTATGGGGAGTTTTATCAGGATTCGCGGCAGCTTTTTATACTTTATATGCCGTTGGTTTATTAAATAAATTTGATTCTCTTGTCGTTGTAGGTTGGGCTATGATTATTGGCGGTTTTGCATTGAGCTTTATCCATCCGCCATGGCAACTGGATTTTCAACGATTAACTGCTGAGGCGTATGCATATATTTTATTTGTGATATTATTTGGAACAATGATTGCGTTCTGGTTCTTCATAAAAAGCTTGGAAAGCCTTTCTCCCAAAGAAACAAGCCTATTAGGCAGTTTAGAACCTCTATCCGCTGTTGTAACAACTGTCGTTTGGTTAAAAGCGCCATTTGGTTCTTTTCAATGGATTGGTGCTATTTGTATTATAGGGATAACTTTAATATTGGCTTTACATAAAGAGCCTTCTATGCAGAGTGAAAAATCTTTATTAAAGATTAGGAATCATGCAAATAGGGATATATAAAGGCTTTTTTGCTTACATGAACGGTCCGGCAATGAAAGATACTGGTGGAGTTTGAGCCCTCTCGGCAGTATCAAAAATACCAAGGGTTTTGACACCCTTGGTATGATTTCTTCAAGAACCTTCAATTCTTCTTCTCTGATCGAAAAACGTATTACTTTTTTGTAATTGGTATCCAAATTTCACTTTTAAAAGATGGTGATGTTACATCCTTATGCTCGTTCCACAGTATTTCTGGGCCTTCTATTTGTTCATAATTTGACGATGGAAACCATTCGGAATAAATGCGTCCCCATACTTCTTGCAGTGTATCCGGAAATGGTCCGATTGATTCGAATACAGCCCATGTTGAGGCAGGAACTTCAAGCCGCGAGAAGTTATCTGGACACTGTTTCGTTGTGGCTGCGCCAATATAGTGATCGAGCTCTCCGTTTTCCTCTGTCCGACCTTCAGAAAAATTCGTGGATGCACTAATGAGTCCTGATGGTGCTACATTAGAAAGCTCTTTTAGTTTATTTATTGCTTTTTCATCTAAACTTTCCCACATAGATGCAATTTCCGGATTAATCCCATTGAAAATAATAGGAACTCTTTTTTTAATGCCAACGATGCGAAATGCCTCTTTTTCTTCAATACGGTAGTTCATTTCATTTCCTCCTTTAATTGTTAGCTGGAAGGTCATTCGTGGATAAGCTTTAAGGGAATGGCCATTAAGTCTGGCTTTTGATGGGTTTATGCCATGTAAATTTTGGAATGCCCTTGCAAAAGAATCTGGTGAGTTATAACCGTACTTTATTGCAATATCAATCACTTTTACATTGCTGTCTTTCAGTTCAAAAGCTGCAAGAGTAAGACGTCTGCGACGAATATATTCCGATAATGAAATACCTGCAAGGAAGGAAAACATCCTTTTAAAATGATATTCAGAGCAGAAAGCAAGCTTTGCTGCCTCTTTAAAATCAATATCATTAGTGAGGTTTTCTTCAATATACGTTAACGCCCTATTCATACTTTTAAGCAAATCCATTTATTTGGCCTCCTTTAACCAAAAGAATAACAGGAGTGAAATGTATTTATCCGACATTCTGTGCACAGTTTTGCAGGATGACTTATATGAAATAAAGTAAGTGATTCACTTGTATTTGTACAGGTTTTATTAAAGCATGCTGTTCATAAAAAGGCATCAATAAAAGAAAGTTATAATTGTCTTATAAGCAGCACATTCATATAATTGAGTGAAAAAGGATGCGTATCATGCCTATCAATTCTTTTGAAAACTATCCGATGAGCTGGAAGCCATCGATTGATAAAGCTGAAAAGCCTATTTATAAAGCACTTGCAGGGCAATTGGAACAGGATATTATAAACGGAGTTTTATTACCTGGAACAAAACTTCCTCCACAGCGAGAATTGGCCGATTATTTAGATTTAAATGTGAGTACGATTTCAAAAGCATTTAAAGTGTGTGAGTTAAAGGGATTGTTAAGTGCGACTGTAGGGAGCGGCACATTTGTATCGTATGATGCGTTATCGAATTCGTATTTACTTGAGGATACAAAGCCGAAACATTTAATTGAAATGGGAGCAACACTTCCGGATCACGCTTCATACGAGCCCTTGTTACACCAACTAAAAAACATGGTTCATGAGGAGGATTATGAAAAATGGTTTAGCTATGGCCGGGCAGGTGAAAGCCTTTGGCAAAAAGATGCAGCTGTAAAGCTCATCCAAAGAGGCGGGTTTGAAACAACTGTTGATCACATTTTATTTGCAAATGGGGGACAAAATGCGATTGCTGCGACTTTGGCGAGCCTTTGTAAGCCTGGAGACCGCATCGGTGTTGACCATCATACGTACCCTGGATTAAAAACTGTTGCATCATTGCTTAGTGTGCAAATCGTACCGATAAAATCAGAGAACGATGAAATGAGTCCGCAGTCACTTGAATACGTGTGTAAAAATGAAAATATTAAGGGCGTTTATTTGATTCCGGATTATCATAATCCGACAGCTTCCTTTATGTCTGTTGAGAATCGAAGAATGGTTGCAGATATTGCAAAGAAATATAATCTATTTGTTATTGAGGATGCATCGTACCATCTTCTCAACAAAAATCCGCTTCCGGCACTCGCCTCATTCGCACCGCAACAGGTTATTCATATTGCAAGTTTATCAAAATCGTTAGCGCCTGGGCTTCGGCTAGCCTATGTAGCGGCGCCGAGTCAATTTAAGGAGGCGATTTCAAAGGCACTTTATAATTTAAATATAACCGTTTCCCCGCTATTAGCTGAACTTACTGCACGCACGATTGTATCAAATCAATTTGAAGTCTTAATTGAGAGTCATCGTGAACAAACCATTCGCAGAAATCAAATCGTAAACCGATATTTTGCGGGATATACATGTTTAGGTGTTGAAACAGGCATTTTTCGTTGGTTGATGTTACCGGGTAAAATGACTGGCGCTCAATTTGAAGAGTTGGCTGCTCGACATGGCGTGCAAGTGTATGCGGCTGAACGCTTTGTTGTAGGAAATAGTTGTCCAGAAAGGGCTGTAAGGGTTTCTGTCTGTGCACCAAAAACACTTGAAGAGCTTGAGCAAGGAGTAATGATCCTGAGACGTTTGCTAGACGATCTTACCTAATATTGTTTGCCATACAATTATGAAATTGTATGGCTTTTTTTGTGTGTTATGATGATCCACATCTAGATGGAGGTTTATATCATTAGGCTTTACGAAAGGCAGGTCAGAGTATGTTAAATACAACAGACGTTCAAACAGCTTTATTAAAAAGCTACATCAGTTCACCAGAAAAACAAAAATCGTTATACAAGCGTACATTGTTCGTTGTGAGTATCTCACAAATTTTTGGCGGTGCGGGGCTGGCGGCAGGAGTGACTGTCGGTGCGCTTATTGCACAGCAAATGCTTGGCACTGATGCGTTTGCTGGTTTGCCTTCTGCTTTATTTACTTTAGGGTCAGCAGGATCTGCATTAATTGTAGGAAGACTTTCTCAACGTTATGGCCGTCGAACAGGTCTTTCAGCTGGCTTTATGATTGGCGGACTTGGAGCAATAGGCGTTATTATGGCAGCAATCATAAATAGTATTTTCTTGTTATTTATTTCATTGCTTATTTACGGTGCAGGTACAGCCACTAATTTACAGGCCCGTTATGCAGGTACAGACTTAGCAAATCATAAACAGCGAGCGACTGCTGTTAGTATTACAATGGTTTTTACTACATTTGGCGCAGTGGCAGGTCCAAGCTTAGTGAATGTGATGGGGGATTTCGCTCTTTCTATTGGAGTTCCATCACTTGCTGGCCCTTTCATTTTAGCCGCCGCAGCATATATTTTAGCAGGTGTGGTCCTTTTCATTATGCTTCGTCCAGATCCATTAGTTATAGCAAGAACAATAGAAGCGGCAAATGAAGAGCCTGGTGATAAAGGACATTTGGCGGCAACTGAGCATACAGAAAACAAAAAAGGGATAATCGTTGGGGCAACGGTTATGGTTCTTACCCAAATCGTAATGGTAGCTATTATGACAATGACACCGATTCATATGAGACATCATGGGCATGACTTGGGTGCAGTCGGTCTTGTTATTGGTTTTCATATAGGTGCTATGTATCTCCCTTCACTGGTTACAGGTGTTCTTGTAGATAGGTTGGGACGTACCGCAATGGCTATTTCCTCTGGAACAACGTTGCTTTTGGCAGGTGTAATAGGAGCATTTGCACCGGGAGATTCTATGGTTCTTCTCGTCATTGCTCTTTCTTTACTCGGATTAGGGTGGAATTTTGGTTTGATAAGCGGGACTGCCCTTATTGTAGATTCAACTGATACTGCCACGCGAGCTAAAACGCAGGGGACGGTGGATGTTCTGATTGCGTTGTCAGGAGCTGCTGGCGGGGCATTATCTGGAATGATTGTGGCAGGTTCAAGTTACCTAGCATTATCATTTACTGGAGGGATTATGTCCTTATTACTCATTCCAGTGGTGGTATGGTCTAGGGCCGATAAAGGGTAGGATTGTTTAATTTACATTAATTTGTTATATTGTTAGATAAAGTTATTTTATCGTCTAATATTCTAACGAACTATAGTTGCTCCATTAAATCTATTATAAAGATTTGACCAGAATTCCTCATAGCTGTGTCACTCACTGCATATTCTTTAATTGAATCACATAAAATGGTTATCGGATTTGAAAAAGGCAGGATTACTCGCTTTAGGTAAAGGAGTCATAACGTTGTTAAAAAGGTTTTCTCTTGTTTTTGTCACACTAATGATGTCTATCGTTGTTGTTTTAGCGGCCGCTAAAGAGTCGCCTGGAGATTATGTCATCTCATTTGATGAACCTATTATCTTGATGATCTCAATTGGAATCGTTGTATTTTTATTTATCCCTCCATTAGTCATGTCCTTTTTTGGCAATTTGGTTGTAAGAATAATATCTGGTGTATACCAATGTTTTATCGTTTTTACTTTTCTGGGGCTCATTCCAATTGGATTTCTTATTCCCAATGGCTTTTTGACATTTCTAGTTTCTATTGCAGGAACTTTAGTCAGTATAGCTAGTGTTGCTGTAACCTTATGCATTGGCAAGAATAAAAAAGATATATAATAATCGAATTGTTATTTTTTCAGATTGTCAGTGAAATAATTATACAAGAAGAGAAGGCTTATGGGCCTTCTCTTTTTATGTTATGGACATGGATATAGCCCATGATATTTTTTGTTGTTGCATCATCCCCACTTTAAGCTTAATCTATTGAATAATAAGAGAAGGAACCTATAGAAGAATAAAATAAATACCGAGATGTCAAAAATAAAACTGGACTTCATTATTGTCAATTCACGTAAATGTATGAGGAACCATTAAGCCTTAATTAAAAAAGCTTGGAAAGAGGGGAATTCCTTCATGACAAACAGCAGAACGAATCCGAAGGTTGATGAATTTTTAAGTAAAGCGAAAAAGTGGAAGGAAGAATTTGAGAAGTTGAGAACCATCATTCTTGACTGTGAGCTGACTGAAGATTTTAAGTGGATGCATCCTTGTTACACATATCATAATAAAAATATTGTTTTAATACATGGGTTTAAAGAATATTGTGCGCTTCTGTTCCACAAAGGCGCCCTATTACAGGATACCGATGGAATTCTCATTCAACAAACGGAGAATGTACAGGCGGCGCGCCAGGTTCGGTTTACAAATGTTCAGGAAATAAATGAGCTAGAAAACATTTTGAAAGCCTATATTCACGAAGCCATTGAAGTTGAAAAAGCCGGTTTGAAAGTGGAAGTTAACAAAAATATTGAATTGAACATTCCTGAAGAACTTCAAAATAAATTCGATGAAATCCCTGCCTTGAAAACTGCTTTTGAAGCATTGACCCCGGGACGGCAAAGAGCATACACTCTTTATTTTTCTCAAGCCAAACAATCCAAAACCCGAGAATCGAGAGTCGAAAAATATGTGCAAAAAATTCTCGATGGAAAGGGATTAAAGGATTAGGCACGCCAAGGTTCAGGCTAAAGGAATAGCATCATAGCGTAATAAGATACTTTCTATAGAAGAAAAAACAAGCATAGTAAGATGCTTGTTTTTTCTTAGGACAACATTCACTTACTGCTGAAATGCTTTTTTTGATTAACATTGTATGCCACTAGACAGTGCTATAAAATATTAATGCAACACCTAGAAATCATACCCATCCAATGAAATAGCTAAATGGTATGGCTCATCACATTTAGAATGCCTAGGAGAACTAATAGAACCGGAAGATTTTTCAGCAAGTTACTACACTTCAAACTTTGTTTTTATATTAATATATCTTATTTCCCTATTAACCATTGTTTACTAGTCAGGTGCAGACAAACGAATACTGATTAATGAATCATCATAATATCAATGAGCCGCTTGATTTTTTCATTGTCACCTGTATCAACATACACTGTTTTTCTATTTTTTATGATATTCTCAGTCACTTCCCTCATGACGCCTTTTTCTACATCATCAGCGGAATCCCAGCGTAAAGGCACATTATATACATGAATCGTGCCATCCCCATTGCCATGATAAGTGACTGATCCATCCACTAAACGAGAACCAGCTAACTGGGTTACATCTTCTGGATAGCTGGCACTTGTATCATCATTAGGATTAATTGGCTCGCCAGCCGAAATATGTCGAACATTTAATTCATCTATCTCTTGATTAGGTCCAAGTTGAAGCCAAACCCTGGCATATTCAATTTTTTCCGAAGAGTATGCTGCAAATACATTGTCTTCTTTGCTTTTCTCTTCTGCTGAAGAGGTCTCATTTGCAGCTTTTGTTGCGGATTCTTCTGATTCTGTTATTGGCTCCGCTTCATCCTTGTGTATTTTGGTGCTGTCTTCAGTCTCAGTGTGTTTTTCGTCAGATTGTACAGCAGAAGCTTGATTTGAAGGTTGTTGTGCTTCTTCATCCTTACTGTCCGTACATCCAGCAAGCAAAATCATAAGCAGCAGGACCGTATTGCAATAACATATCTTTCTGCATTTCTTCATTCTTTCATTCCTCTCTATTAATTCAGGTCAGCTTCATATATAAGTTTATGTATCTAAATATTACCATGGAATAGATAGGATGATATTGAAAACTGTTTAAGTAGAGGAAACGATCTTGAATAGTATCGTGAAAACTTAAGAATTCTTAAGAAGTTTTGCCCCTTTTTCTTCAGGTTTTGAATGTAAAGTGGGATATAAATGCAAACAAAAACGAGATGCCTTATCCGCCTCGTGTCATGGCAGAAAAAGTGGGGGATTTACTAGAGCGGATTTTATAATGGCGGCAGGTAAATGGGTGTTGCGAATGTTAGGAATAAGAAGGTGACTTATTTGTCTAAGCGGGAGATTCAAGTCTCCTCGATCGCATACAAAATACCAAGGGTTGCTGGCCATTGGTATTTTTATACCTTCATGCATTTTTGAAGTTTATGCTTAAAGGTCTGCCTTACTTTGCAAATCGCCGAGCTGCTGCAACGCACATGATAACGGCGATATTCACTGCTACGAGTGCCCAGCCCACTTTCTCGTGCAGAATCACTGAGGCAAGCAGCAGCCCAAAAAAAGGCTGGAGAAGCTGGAGCTGCCCAACCGCCGCAATTCCGCCTTGGGCAAGACCGCGATACCAGAACACAAAGCCGATCAGCATGCTGAATAAGGATACATATGCAAGACTGAGCAGTGCGGGAACGCCGATGTCCGACCATGAGTCCGGCGTAAAAAAGAACGACAATGGCAGCATAAGAGGAAGCGACAGAACGAGTGCCCATGAGATTACCTGCCAATTCCCCAGACGCCGTGAAAGCCTTGCCCCTTCTGCATAACCGAGACCGCATACGACAATAGAAGCCAGCATGTACGCGTCGCCAAGCGGGGATGAACCTCCCCCCTGAATGAGGGCAAAACCTGCTACTAACAAGCTGCCAACGGTTGAGAAAATCCAGAAGACGGGGCGAGGGCGTTCACCCCCGCGCAGTACGCCGAAGACTGCCGTTGCAAGCGGAAGAAGTCCAATAAAGACAATGGCGTGTGCGGATGTGACATGCTGAAGCGCTAAAGCTGTCAGCAACGGGAAACCAATCACTACGCCAAACGCTACCACTAATAATGAAATGAGGTCTCTTTTGGCAGGATGCTGCTGCCGGAAGATGAGAAGGAGACCTCCCGCCAGTACACCAGCTATCGCAGCGCGGCATACGGTGAGGAACAGCGGATCGAAGTCCGACACAGCCAAACGGGTCGCAGGCAGCGAGCCGCTGAAAATGAGTACGCCTATAAAACCATTTATCCAGCCATTTGTTCGTTTGTTCATTACAATCACTCCACATATCTTTCTTGTTCATTGTCTGTATTTTCTTAACAAAACCATTAGCTAAGGATTACAATGACTATAAACTGGAATTGGCCTTTTATAAACAGCCAGTTTTCATAAAAAAATGCATACCAGTTAGGAGAACAACACGCAAATGGATATCACGCCTTTTTTGAATAGAAATCTGGATATTCCGCTTTATCAGCAGCTTTACCGATATTTTAAAGAAAACATGCATCGGGGCCGTATTCAAAAAGGAATGAAGCTTCCTTCAAAAAGACTCCTGGCGAATCAGCTTTCCATCAGCCAAACGACTGTAGAACGTGCCTATGAACAGCTCGCTGCTGAGGGCTATATTGTGAGCAAGCCAAGAAGCGGGTGGTTTGCTGATTATCATGATTCTGATTTTGCCTATGATAGAATGCCAAGCACAACACCCATTCAACAAGAAGCAGAAGAAAATAAACAATGGATTGATTTTCATTATGGGAATGTAGATTCTTCTTACTTCCCTTTTTCCGCATGGCGAAAAAGCATGGTCAATAGCTTAGACCAATATGGACACGAGCTTTATCGGCCGGGACATGTTTTAGGAGAGTTTGCGCTGAGAACACTCATTGCAGAGTACCTGTATCAATCTCGGGGTGTTCATTGCGGCCCTGAACAAGTGATTATAGGTGCTGGGAACCCTATTCTGCTGCAAATCTTGTGCCAAGTTTTTGAGCCGAATATTTCTATAGGGTATGAGGATCCTGGTTATCCAAGAGCACGCAAAATTTTTGAAGCCAATCGCATGAATATTGTTCCGATACCAGTCGATGAGGAAGGAATCTGTATACAGAAGATCAAAGAACAGCAGCCAAACCTTGTATATGTCACACCTTCCCATCAATTTACGCTGGGAACCATAATGACAATAAACAGAAGAATTCAGCTGCTCAAATGGGCGGCCGAAAATCAATCCTTTATCATAGAGGATGATTATGACGGCGAATTTAGGTACACAGGACAGCCGGTTCCTTCTCTGCAAGGGCTTGATCAGCATAACCGTGTCATTTATATGGGCACTTTTTCTAAGTCTCTATTGCCCTCGCTGCGTATCAGCTATATGATTCTTCCTTCACCTCTTTTAAAAAAGGGGCATGAAATCACGTCCTTATATAAGCAAACAGTGTCCTGCCACAGTCAGCTAACCCTAGCTGAATTTATAAAAAATGGAGAGTGGCAAAAACACATCAACAGAATGAGAAAACTTTACCGCAAAAAAAGAGCCATTGTATTAGAGGCAGTGCAAAGGGAATTAGGAGAGCATGTCAGAATTCGCGGAGAAAACTCTGGGCTTCGTATCTTACTTGACGTTTATTTGCCATTTGGTGAAAAAGAGTTAATTGAGAAGGCGAAAAAACATGGAGTAAAAATTTATCCTGTTTCTCTTTCTTATCAAAATCATCCTCCTACAAAAACGGTCTCGCTCGGGTTTGCAGGGGTTTCTGAATCCGACATAAGAGAAGGCATAAAAAAACTGAAGGCTGCCTGGAAGATATGAGGGAGCTTTCAGTTTAGCAAAACGGCCAAGTGACGGAACTAAGTGTTGAGAGCTGTTCAATATTTTTTAAGTATATGATGAGTGCCAGCAGTCCAGCCCACGATATGTCTGTTTAGCGAAAAACAGAATTTTTTATTTGCTCATCACAGTGCTAAAATAAACAAAATAGACAATTGAAAAACAGAGGTGTAAGAATGAAGTTAGATGAGTTTACAATTGGCCAGGTCTTCAAAACGAAATCATTAAAAGTATCAAAAGATGATATTATGCGGTTTGCGGGTGAATTTGACCCTCAGTATATGCATGTAGATGAAGAAAAAGCGAGTAAAGGCAGATTTAATGGAATTATCGCTTCCGGCATACAAACACTGGCCATATCTTTTAAACTTTGGATTGAAGAAGGTTTCTATGGAGACGATATTATAGCCGGAACAGAGATGAATCATATGACATTCATAAAACCCGTATATCCGGATGATGAATTGTTTACAATTGTTGAGGTTCTTGATAAGCAGCCAAAGAGAAATGAATTGGGAATACTCACTGTATTGCTATCTACTTATAATCAAAAAGAAGTAAAAGTGTTTGAAGGTGAGTTATCCGTATTGATCAAACGATAACTCAGAAAGCCCGCTTTTCGCGGGCTCGATTGAAGCAGATGGGTGAAAGATGTTAGCGAGTTTCCTTTGAAAAATAAGAGGTTAAAACATTATAAACAATAGGCAAAGAAGTAAATCCCTCATCTTCTAGAAAATGACCTCCGTGCTGAACTTCATATAACGCAGCGTCAATTTGTTGTGCCAGCTCCTTGCTCCATGAAAATGGAACAATTTGGTCGTTCTTAGAAGCAATGACAGCACGGTGCTTCGCGGACTCGATGATTTTTTGATGATCAAACGATCCCTGTGTAAATTCATCTAACATCTGTAAAGTGGGCAATGATTTGGCAAAGCCGGAAACAAGTATGATTCCGCCAAGCTGTTTTCGTAATTGAATATGTTCCAAAAATCTCAAAATGGCGGGGCACCCTAAGCTGTGAGCAACCAAATACGTATTTTCATGTAAAGTATGTTGATAAAAAGAGAGTGTCTCCAGCCAATCCTCAAGTCTTGGCTGGAGCGGATTAGGCATGTTTAAAATGTCTGCTTTGACCCCATCTGCGAGCAGACGTTTTTTCAGCCAAGGGAACCAATGATTTGTTGAGGAGGCTCTGTAGCCATGAATGATATAGACCTGTTTTTTCATTTTTTCTCCAAACGAAGTATTTTCATTCAGTATAAAATTCCTCTCATTGGGAAACAAGTACGCACTTTTTTGTAAGTAGCTTTACATATGAGGCATTCCTTGTGCCATTCCCCACTTACACATTTCATCTATGAGGGGGTACAAAGATCGCCCTCTGTCAGATAACGAATACTCTACTTTCAGTGGGGTTTGAGAAACCTCAGTCCGATGAATAAGGCCGTCAGTTTGCAATTCCTTAAGCTGTGCGCTTAACATTTTATGGGTAATGGAGGGCATAGCCCTTTTCAGCTCGCCGTATCTCATCGTTTTTTCACACCCTAACTCATAGAGAATTCTCATTTTCCATTTGCCCCCTATAAGAGACAAGGTGTATTCAAATGGGGCTTGTTTACTGCGGCACAAGCTATTCACTGTAATCAAACCTCCTTTTTTAAGTATCATATCAGAATAAATCAGGATTTTCGGTGTTGAAGTTTGAGGGCGATTCACGATCTAAACTGAAAGGGGCCGCTTGCTCAACAGGCGGCACGGTACATGAATGTTCTAAGCCAAAGAGGGTTACCTTACTGATAATTACTTTATTTAAAAAAACGCATGTTTTTAGCTGAAAATATCTATTATGGTATATTTAAATATAACGAAATATTTGAGAAATGAGGAATGGTATGAATACACCCAAAAAACATAAGAAATTTAAAGCGAAAATGATTTTCCAAATCATCATGGTTATCATTGGAGGAATCATAGCGGCGTATGGACTAGAAACAGTGCTCATTCCAAACAGTGTATCTGATGGAGGGGTAACAGGTCTTAGCATCGTTAGTTCACAGCTATTCAACTTGCCGCTGGGGATTTTGATTGCTGTGATCAACATTCCATTTGTCTGGTTAGGATATAAGCAAATTGGCAAAAGCTTTGCGTTATTATCCATTATCGGAATCGTATCACTCGCCGCAGGTACAAGCTTTTTCCACCACACCCCGGCTATCTTAGAGGGAGATACCCTGTTAATTACCGTTGTTGGCGGGATTATCATTGGTTTCGGAATGGGGTTAGCGCTGCGTAATGGAGGCGCATTAGATGGAATTGATATGCTTGCTGTGCTGTTATCCCGAAAACTGCCGTTTGGTACGAGCGATCTTATTTTATTCTTAAACCTTTTTGTGTTTATTTTTGTTTCCATAGTATTTGGTTTTCAAGGGGCATTGCTTTCAGTCATTGCTTACTACATTGCATCCAAAGTCATTCATGTCGTTGAGGAAGGCTTAAGCGGTTCTAAAACGTTTCAAATTATTACTGCCGAACCTGAATTAATGGTAGAGACCATACGTGATCAATTAGGCCGAAGCGCCACATATAAAGAAGCTTACGGGGGTTTTTCCCACGAGAAATTTAAAGAAATCACATGTGTCATCAACCGTTTAGAAGAAACCAAACTAAAGGAAATTATTAATGATATTGATAAATCCGCCTTTGTCACCGTATATGACGTAGCTGAAGTGAAGGGCAGCAATTTTAGAAATCTTAATCATCATTAAAAAATAGAATGACCTTTTTAACGGTAACTGACATGCCGCCGGTAAATGTAATCAAAAACACTTTTTGAGGGCTTGTGGGTGTCAGCGGTGAAGGTCTGAATCACAGAAATACCAAGGGCGTCAAAACCCTTGGTATTTTTTCTGGTTATTAGATTTTATCTTCAGCTTTACGTGCTGCTTCGAGCTTATCAATCCTGTCTTTATATTTTTCTCCCCAGTCCTTCATGTGCAGGATAACAGGTTCTAATGTTCTTCCAAACTCAGTTAAAGAGTATTCGACTTTTGGAGGGACCTGTTTATAAACCTCGCGGTGAATCACGCCATCCCGTTCCAATTCTCTTAATTGTAGCGTGAGCATACGCTGGGTAATTTTTGGGTATAGTTTTCGAAACTCATTAAACCTCTTTTTACCGTCAATGAGATGATAAAGAAGAATGCCTTTCCACTTACCTCCGATGATATCTAATGTTGTCTCCACCGGACATCCTTCAAAGTCATCAGAAGAATAATCAATGCCGAGTTTACGATTTCTCAAGCTGTTCACTCCTAATAGTATACTTTTTGATACTATATACATTCAATGTGCGTACTTTTTGTATTTTAATATACATCATATAATGATGTCACATCAAAGGAATGAAAGGAATGGATCATATGAAAACACTCGTACTCGTTGTACATCCGAATATAGAATCCTCTCGTATCAATAAAAAGTGGAAAGAAGCCGTTTTAAGTGAACCAGATGTAACTGTCCATGATCTTTATGAAAAATATCGCGATCAACCAATTGATGTGGAATTTGAACAACAGCAGCTCCTCGCCCATGACCGTATCGTTTTTCAGTTTCCGTTATACTGGTACAGCAGCCCACCGCTTTTAAAACAGTGGTTTGATGAAGTGTTTACGTTTGGCTGGGCTCATGGTCCCGGCGGAAATAAATTGAAGGGGAAAGAGTGGGTAACTGCCATGTCCATCGGTTCACCTGAACACTCTTATCAAGCCGGCGGATATAACTTGTTTTCGATAAGCGAGCTGACAAAACCGTTCCAAGCATCTGCCCATTTAGTAGGCATGACCTATCTGCCTTCCTTTGCCGAATATCGCACCAATACAATCAGTGACCAAGAAATTGCCGAAAGTGCGAATCGGTATGTAAAGCATATTACAAATATAGAATTAAACCCGAAGGTTCGCCTGCAAAGATATTTGAAACAGCTGGAGGGTGTCGATTTAACATAAAGATTGATTTTGGAAAATCCTGTACTCACCAAGCAGGACTTTTTCTTGTTCAGCAGAGGGATTTTAACATATAGCGAAAAAAGAAGAAGCCACCAAAAATAAGCTATTTGCTTGGTCCTGACTGCTTATTTTTGGTGAATGCTTTATTTCTCTGTGATGAAATAAAGCAAAGCGATGACCGGAAAAGCGATTCCAATCCATAATGCTGTACCCCATCCGCCTGAGGCATATGCCCATCCTCCAATTGATGACCCTATCGCACCGCCTAGAAAGAAGATTGCCATGAATAATCCGTTTAATCGACTGCGAATTTCAGGCGCCAACGAAAAAATGGCACGTTGACTGAGCACAAGGTTTGCAGATACACCCATATCTAACAGAATAGCTGCTGCCACTAGAACTGTTATACCGACGGGGGAGCTGCTCTGAATCATGAGCGGCAGTAATAAAGAGACAACGACAACACCGAGAGCTATTCCAGTGGCAAGCCTGGTTAAGCCTCGATCAGCCAGCCGGCCGCCTATTGGTGCAGCGACTGCACCCGCAATGCCCACCAATGCGTAGAGTGCTATTGCCTTCTGAGAAAAATGAAAACCAGGACCGGACAATAATAAAGGAACGGTAGTCCAGAACAAGCTGAAAGCTCCAAATACAAACGCATGATAGATGGCACGGCGGCGTAAGACTGGAGTCGTGCGCAGCAGCTTCCACATTGAACCGAGTAAGGCAGTATAGTTTGTATTTGCTGTTGGTTTTCTGGCAGGAAGCACTTTTGATAATACGATGGCCAGGATAACACTTACCACGGCGGACAAAGCGAATATTGCATTCCACCCCCAGATATCAGCGACTAGACTAGATATCGGACGGGAAAGCATAATACCGAGTAATAAGCCGCTCATGACATTGCCGACAACCCGGCCGCGTGCAGCGTCTGATGCAAGGTATGATGCAAATGGAACAAGCACTTGGGCTGCGATTGACCCCAATCCGACGAAAAACGCAGCTGCTAAAAACAGTGTTCCATGCTTCACAAATGCTGTTAGTGTCAAAGCCGCTGCGCTTAGAAGAAGCGATACAACAATAAGTTTTTTGTTTTCGATAATATCTCCTAAAGGGACAAGAAATAGTAAGCCGGCAACGTATCCGATTTGGGTGAGTGTAACAATCAATCCAGCACTGCTTGGAGAAAGTCCAATTGCATTACTAATTAATCCGACCAAGGGTTGTGCATAGTAAAGATTAGCAACAATGATACCGCATGCAGTTGCGAGAAGAAGGGTTAAACTGGGTGAAATCCTCTGACCTGCTTGTTTGTTACTATTAGCCATAAGAATGAACTCCTTTTTAAGTGTTTTTTTGGGTGTAATGATGACTTCTCAACACAAGTGATTTTATAAACTGAACGTTCAGTTTTGTTGATTAATGAAAATAATATACTAAACGTTCAGTTTTGTAAATGGATTTCTGTTTTCTTTTTTATTCAGGTTAAGTATACTGAACGTATAGTTTTGTATTTCGGGAAGGAATGATTCATGTGCAGAGTAAACGAGGGCGGCCGCGTGATGAAGGAACGCATAAGGCGATTCTCTCTGCAGCCTATGACCTATTGCTGGAAAAAGGCTTTGATGCGGTGACAGTCGATAAAATTGCAGAGCGTGCGAAAGTGAGTAAAGCAACGATTTATAAATGGTGGTCTAACAAAGCTGCCGTTATCATGGACAGCTTTCTTTCGACCGCGACGGACAGGCTGCCTGTGCCTGATACAGGGTCGTCAGTACAAGATATAGTAACCCACGCCACGAATTTAGCTAGGTTTTTGACAAGCAGGGAAGGAACCGTTATTAAGGAATTAATAGGTGCAGGGCAGTTGGATGAAAAATTGGCAGAAGAATATCGCACACGATTTTTCCAGCCTCGCCGCCTCCAAGCGAAAGGCCTTCTAGAAAAGGGAATTCAGAAAGGTGAATTGAGAGAGAATCTTGATATTGAAGTAAGCATAGATCTCATTTACGGACCAATTTTCTACCGTCTGCTTATAACAGGGGATGAGGTGAATGATTCCTATGTGCATGATTTGGTGATGAATGCGTTTAAGGGAGTTCAAGCTACCTCTGCTACAGAGAGTATGTAGCTGATAAGAACTGCAAAAGCTACGGATTATATGGCAAATTGGTTCCATCGTACAGTGAAATATAAGATTTTTGTTGCTGAGCGGAATCATCGAGGGAACTCTTATCGGATGTCGAAAAAGAAGTCATTCAATCGTGAATACATAACATCATATTATTACATTCCTTTTCATCGATTGGAACAAGGGTTCTATACTTCAATGGAATATCGCAAAGTTGGAGTATTTAAAGAACAGGGGAAAATCGATGGCCATTATGTAGGTGTCATGGCAATGGAAAAAATACTTGCAATGTAAACAGGCCTCTAAAGAGACCTGTTTTTTAATATCCAAAAGATTGTCTATTTTCATCTTGGGCTCTATGACCACTCCCATAACTGAAATAGTCTAATATTTATACCAGACTGGATTATGATTGAAAACACCCGGAATCCCATAATAAACTTGATTAAAATAGAAACGCATTCTTTAAAAATGGAGCAGCTTCGACAATGGATAAAGGCAAATAAGGCAGAGTTCTCATAAAGAGATTGATATTCATTGAATCAAAAATATTTGATATTCCAAATATAAGGGATTGTTTATATAAATAAAAGTTTATATAATGACGGGGGCGCTAAGGAAACGCGGGGAGCGACTCAGGTTTTCGTTTCGAAGTTTTGATTCTTAAGAGCGCTACATATGGAAACGTAAAGGGGAATGTATAATCATTTGGCGTGTATATAACGATTTGCTTATATATTGATTTGGGAAGGAGGAGCCATATGACGATTGATGTTGCGGCGATGACTCGCTGTTTAAAAACACTTAGTGATCAAACTAGGCTTATAATGATGAGATTATTTCTTGAAAAAGAATATTGTGTCTGTCAATTGGTTGATATGTTCGAAATGAGCCAGCCCGCCATAAGCCAGCATTTGCGGAAATTAAAAAACGCAGGTTTTGTGAATGAGGACAGAAGAGGCCAATGGCGTTATTATTCAATAAATGGTTCCTGTCCTGAGTTTGATACATTGCAATTGATCTTACATCAAATCGATCAGGAGGATGAATTGTTAAACCATATCAAACAAAAGAAAACTCAAGCGTGTTGCCAGTAAGGAGGCATTAGATTGACATCAATGATTTTGGCAGTATTCATCTTTTTATTAACTCTAGTATTGGTCATATGGCAGCCCAAAAATTTATCTATAGGGTGGTCAGCCTGTGGAGGCGCAGTTTTAGCTCTAATAGCAGGTGTTGTCAATTTTCATGATGTGTTAACTGTGACAGGGATTGTTTGGAATGCGACCTTGGCTTTTGTGGCCATCATACTGATATCGTTAATTCTTGATAATATCGGTTTCTTTGAATGGGCAGCGCTTCATATGGCGAAGGCTGCAAAAGGAAACGGTGTGCGGATGTTCGTTTATGTATCTCTATTAGGAGCTATTGTCGCCGCGTTATTTGCAAATGACGGTGCAGCTCTTATATTGACACCAATCGTATTAGCGATGGTCAGAGCATTACATTTTAATGAAAAATTAGTTTTTCCTTTTATCATTGCCAGCGGATTTATTGCGGATACCACTTCGCTTCCTTTAGTAGTGAGCAATTTGGTCAACATTGTTTCAGCGGACTATTTTCATATTACGTTTATTGATTATGCATCCAGAATGGTTGTCCCGTACTTGTTTTCGCTGCTGGCGAGCATCATTGTACTTTACCTTTTCTTTAGAAAAAGCATACCAAAACGCTATGATCTGACTGAGGTTAAAAAACCTGTTGAAGCAATTAAAGATCAAAACATGTTCAGACTGTCATGGTATATCTTAGGGCTGCTGTTAATTGGATATTTTGCAAGTGAATTTTTTTCTATCCCTGTATCAGTGGTAGCGGGTAGCATTGCGGTCATTTTCTTAATCGCTGCGCAAAAGAGTCCGGCCGTCCATACAAAGAAAGTGGTGAAAGAGGCGCCATGGGCTATCGTATTCTTTTCAATTGGCATGTATGTTGTTGTGTATGGTGTCCGAAATGCTGGATTGACAGATGTCCTTTCAGATGTGATTCAAGCCGCAGCTGATCAAGGATTGTTTGCAGGTACGATTGGAATGGGCTTTATCGCGGCAATTCTTTCTTCCATTATGAATAACCTGCCGACTGTCATGATTGATGCACTGGCTATTGCCGGTACAGATACACATGGGATGATGAGAGAAGCGCTCATATATGCAAATGTCATCGGTTCAGATTTAGGACCTAAAATAACACCGATTGGTTCCTTGGCGACATTATTATGGCTTCATGTTCTTTCGCACAAAGGTATGAAAATTTCCTGGGGCACGTATTTTAAAACAGGAATTATCCTCACGATACCCACTTTATTGATCACACTTGTCGGCCTGTATATTTGGCTGCTGATAATCCATTCTTGTTTCTAAAAGGACAAGGTCACTATATCAAGGAAAACAATGCACAGGTAACTCTTGCCGCAGCCAAATGGCTGAAGAGTGGGGGGAAAATACCTTGGAGACAAGTGGAATGTGTACAGCGCAGGAATCGAAGTTCATGGATGACATCGAATGCTGTCAAAGCAATGAAAGAAGCAGGGATTGATATTTCAAATCAAACATCGGATAAATTTGATGATCCGGCAAAAGCACACGGAACAGAAGAAGTGTTTCCAAAGGGTCCGTGCTGAAATTGGTGACCGTTTAAAACAGTTTGCTGTAACTGGGGAATAAAGAATCGATATACTCAGCGTTTTCTTGGGTTATATAATGCAATGTGTTGTTCAACAGGTGTCTGCGGGCTGAAGGCAGACACCTGTTTTTATTAGTATGAGATTTGTAACAGGGAAGTTATTTAGCTGGTGACAGAGGAAAATTGATTTGTGAACAGAATCATGAAGGAGACGGTGTTTTAAAGGAGTTGTCTGTTTTGCAGGAATTAACAAAAGAAAAATACAGTAGCTTAAAAACAATGATTGATGACAAATATTGTCCAACATTTGTCTATTCAATATTAGACCAAACCATTCCGGGAGCTGTTTATGCAGATGATCAAACCTTTCCTAAATCGTTTTTTATAGGAACTGAATCAGGCATTTATTTTATTGCGGGAGACCAAGGGAATCGGGATTTTCATGATTTCATTGCAGGATATTATGAAGAACAAGTGAAATCATCAAAACGATTTACCTTGTTTTCTTCCAGTGATACATGGGATAGCGTACTGAAACCCTTACTGAAAGATGACTTGAACCAAATGAGAAGAGCTGCATTTTCTTATCAAGCAAAATCTTTCAAAAAGACTTTGCAACTGCCAAAGGGTCTTGTATTGAAAAGAATAGACGAAGACATTATTTCACACAGCACAGCGTTTAACAGCGCGTATTATGAGGAGTATTGGGATTCTGTCTCACAGTTTGCTTCAAAAGGTTTTGGATTTGCCGTATTACATGGCAATCATGTAGTAAGTGAGTGTACCTCTATATTTTTAGGGCATAATCGAGCGGAAATGGATATCTATACACTTGAGGAATATAGAGGACTGGGGTTAGCTTATTGCGTAGCAAATAGGTTTATAGTGTTTTGTATGGAAAATGGGATTGTTCCTAGCTGGGATTGTGATATTTGCAACAATTCTTCCATTGCATTAGCAGCTAAACTAGGGTTTAAGAAAATAATCGAATACTCTCTTTTTTATTCCGGGAAATCATAAAAAAGAGAAGAGGCAAGAACTCTTCTCTTTACATGAGTAAGCGGTTGGTGAATACCGGTTTTTATTTTATTAAGAATCTAGATTTAATTGCTGGCGAAGTTTCTTCGATAAGTCCTTTCTCGTTTCATCAGTTACAACATGATACCATAAGTGATCTATCTTTTTATCCTCACCTTTTATTTCGATCTGTTTGACATGATGAACGGCTTCTTTATAAGAGCGTTGAATATCAATCATTTTATCAAGTGTTAAGTTTGTTTGTATATTTTTTTCTAAGGCAGCCAAAATTCCTTGATAGTTTTTTAAAGATTTTAATTGTGCTCCTTCGTGAATAATTTGGTTAATGATTTCTCGCTGCCGCTGCTGCCGCCCAAAATCACCGCGAGGATCTTCTTTTCTCATCCGTGCGTATTTAAGGGCAACCTTTCCATCCAGGTGCTGTTCCCCTTTTGGTATATGCACCCCTTCAAGGGTAAAAGGGAAATCATTATTCACTGTGATTCCGCCAATCTCATCTACAATATCTTTAAACCCTTCCATATTGACTTTGATATAATAATTGATTGTGATGTTTAAAAATTGTTCAACGGTTTGAACGGCACCTTCAATACCCTCGTAAGTATATGCTGCGTTCATTTTAATATTGGTATTCTTTGATCGCATAAATACTCTGGTATCACGCGGTATACTTACCATCGTCGATGTTTTCGTCTCTGGATTTAAAGTCAGTACGATCATCGAATCCGGTCGTCCTTTATCACCGGGGCGCTCATCTACTCCCAGCAAAAGAATCGATATAGGATCATGTCCAAGACTAGCATCTTGTTGCTTAGAATCTCTTTGCAGAGGTTCATACATATGGTTGACCGATTTTGCTACGTTTCGGTAAATGCTATAGCAGGTCAGGCTTCCAATGGTTAACAAGAGGGCTAGAACAAACAATAAAATACTCTGCATTTTCAGTTTCCTTCTCCCGATTTTCACTATCAAATTCCTTTCTGATCAAGTTGAATATTTATATGTTGTACTGGTTCTTAACGGTTCTCTAATAAATAATTCTTTTATCTCCGTGATATTTTGTAGTTCATATAAGATACTTTAAATTTATACTTCAATTGAATCTGAATTGTACCGGTTTGATTGAATCATGAATTGCTTTCATTTCGTATCCGCTTTCCCGGAAATATTTTAATAATTGTTCCAAATACGCCGCGGTAGTTGGCTTTTCATGCATTAATACAATAAGCGGCTCTTTTCCTTCAAGGGTTTTGACTTGCTGAATGACACTCTTAACAAACTCTCCATGAGTGTACTTCCAGTCCTCTGAGTCAACTGTCCAATCCCACAGGTTAAAATGATCACGCTCCACAACATCTCTAAAAGGGCCAGTAATGTAAGGCTTTGACCCGTAAGGTGCTCTTATTAAATGCGTGTTGACTTTGGTTGTTTCTTTAATGTAGTCCAATGTATCGTTCATTTCTGCAGCAAAGCTTTCAGGGGATTTATAGATTTCGGAAACCCGGTGCGTCACGCCGTGAGACCCAACAGAATGACCGTTTTCCGCCATTTTTCTCACAATATTAGGATTTCGCTCGATATTTGGTTTTAACATAAAAAACGTTCCCTTTGCATTGTATTTATGAAGCAAATCCATAATTTTCTCTGAAGCAGCAGGGTTTGGTCCGTCATCAAATGTTAAATAAACGACCTTCCCGATTTCAGCAGGTTTTTTTTGTTCTTTTTTCTGTGCTGAATTTTTGTGTGTTTCTATATGCGCCTGCTCAGAAGCGTTTGTACTTTCTTTTATTGGTTCCTGCTTTGGGCCGGCAAGTGCCTTCCAGGAAATGCATAGTAACGTTACACCTAGAATAATCAATATCCCAAAACCTATTTTTCCTATTTGATTCAACTTACGATCCCTTCTTGGTGAATTTGACACTTTTTCCAACTCCTCAATTGTAGATATCAAAACTAGTTTTCTCGCGAACGAGTCACATAAATTAGAAGGACCAATGAAACTTTGGAGACAAAGCCCGGTAAAAATGATGCTCTTTTAATATAGATGAGAGTTATCGCAGAAGTTTGATCAACTTGTAAACAAAATGTCAACAAATGAAGGAATCATTGTTATGTAATATCTTGCAGGTATAAGAAAAAACCTTATTTCAATAGAAATAAGGTTTACTTGAAGGATATGATATAAGAGCGATCGTCAAAAAATCGGGCTGATGAGTTTTCCATAGAAATATACCGGTTTTGTTCATAAACGAGCAGGTTGCTGCCATCTGGACTCCAATATATTTCTGATGGGCTGGTGCCGTGGTATATAGGTTCTGCGTAGAGGACATTTTTCCCTTGCAGCTTTCCTGCATAAGTATTGTCCTTGTCATATAAAGAGTAAGCGATCTTCTTTCGATCATTAGATATGGTAAAAACAGCTACATTTTCGAGCAGAACAGAGAGCTCACTGTTTCTGAGGTCGTATTCGTATAAGGTTTCTCCGATACCTAAAAATACAAATTGGTCATTGTTTAACCAAACAGGTTCACCATAGGGGCTAATCTGCCGCTTATTTTGAATAGTGATGCTGTCACCGCTGATGGTCCCCGTCATAATGTGATATTGTTGCCCTTGTAACATGGTTAGCAGCAAACTTCGTCCATCATTTGAAATGGAAACTGCCGTAAGCGAATCCTTTTCATCAACATTCTTCAATGGATACGTTTTGAGGGTTCCGGAATCTATGTTGAATACATTGACCGCAGTCTGGTCATTTTTTGTCGTGTCAATGACAAGATAACAAATGTATTTGCTATTATTTGACCATGAAATATCCTGTACAAAGGCATCCTTGCTAGAAGAAAAGCTGGCTACTTCCTTTTTGTTTCTGTTCGTCAGTGATATTAGATTTAGTGTTATCTTATTTGATGACATCGTTAATCCGGCGATACTTTTCCCGTCGGGAGACAACTTAAGGTTGGAAGTATTGCGGTCAATGCTCTGCAGAGTTTCAGGTTTTTCAAAAGGATAGGAGACATTCTGAAGATGCTGCGCTTTACCTTCCGTTGTGTCATTTCCTTTGAAAAAACCAACTACAGAGTTTGATGAAGACCAGCCAAGCAACTGGTCAGCTTGAGGGAGGCGATATATCTTCTTCACCTGAAAGGAGTCCGACTTCTGATCGTCATCAATCTGGCTCTCTTCCTTGTTTGGAATGATAATGGTTTCAGATCGCTTGCCCATATTATAGCTGGATACAAAAATCAAGGAAATCAATAATATCCCTGACAATATAATAAACCGTTTGTTCTTCATGATCATTTCTTAACCTTCATGTAAGCTAGTTCAATAGTGATGATTGTATGGTTTTCTTCGTAGAACATCTTGATTGTTCCTCCATGTTTTTCGACAATTGTTTTAACTATGCTTAACCCCAACCCTAAACTTCCTTCTTCCGTCACCTTTTGGTTTATTGAATAAAAAGGCTGAAACACTTTTGTGTATTGGTTGTCGTCATATGGATCACTTGGATTTTTGAACATAAAAAGAACCTGATCTCCCGTAACTTTAGCCTGAATCATGATTTCAGAATGAGATAAACTGTATTTGATTGCATTGTCCAAAAGATTAATAAAGAGTTGGCGCACTCTATTCTTTTGACCATACACATAGAGACTGTCTTCTATCTCATAGGTGATCTTCTTTTTATATCGTTCTGCACGAAATTTCATAGATTCGCATACATCTTTCAAAATCGTTCCTGCATCAATCCTATCGAATTGTTCTTTAGAGGTTTCTCTAGATACCTCAAGAAGTTTTATAACCAAATTGTGCAGACGCCGGCTTTCTTCAACAATATGATTCATTCCTTTATCAAAAAACGCCTGATCTGATTCCCCTTTTTGTTTTATGATTTCAGCATAGCCTTGAATAGAAGTCAGAGGTGTTTTCAGTTCATGGGTCATATTGTCAAAAAAACGTTTTTCCTGTTCATTAAGTTCCTTTAACCTGTCCCGATCTTTTTCGATAGTTGAAATTTGATCCCTAATTCTGGTGATCATATCATTGAAATTAACCGTAAGCTGGCCAATTTCATCTTTTCTAGAAAAATGGATATCCACATCCAGCTTTCCCTTTTTGACTTCTGAGGTGGCCTCTGTCAGCTTGACGATTGGAATCGTGATGTGTCTGGAGAGTATATAAGAGAAAAGAAACGCCGCCACAAATATCGCAAGAGCGATATAAAAAATAATATTTAAAATCTCTCCGCTTTGTTTGTAAAGCAAATTAAAATCTTTAGAAAAACGCAATATGCCAACTTTTGCACCATCAATGACAACTGGATAAGAAAAAAACACCTGTGCTTGATTTCGATCATAGGTGATATGATAAGCATTTTTTCCGTTAATTGCTTTTGCTAGGTCCTCGTCAATGCCTTGCGAAAACACTGTTTTATTAGAAGAAGACAACAAAGTGCCATCTACGGTATAAACGCCTACATTGCTTCCTGTTGAATGAGTTAAACTATCCACTATTTCATCGGCCATATCGCCGAAGTATAGTTCATTGTTTTTATAATGATTGATTAAAAATGCTTGATTGATATACATGATGCTGTTTTTTTTTAAGTCTATTAAATCTGAGGTCACAATTTTTTCATTGCTTGACCAAATGACACTTTTGACCGTTTGATTGAGCACTAGGAAAGAGAGAGAAAAAATCAGAAAAAAACCAATAATAAATTTACCCTTGATCGTCCGTAACACTCTCTACTCCTCCTGCTTCTCGAATTTATATCCAATGCCAAACACTGTTTTAATGAGGTCGCTTGCATCCAGTTTTTTACGGAGTCTTTGGATATGAGTATCTACCGTACGTGTATCCCCGGCAAAATCGTAGCCCCAAACGAATTCCAACAGCTCTGAACGTGTAAAGATTTTTCCACGATGGTCAATCAATGTCTTAAGCAGATCAAATTCTTTAGGAGTCAAATCAACAATGATCCCATCTTTTTTTACTATTCTTTCGTCTGGGATCATCACAATATTTTTTAATTGAATGTGATCCTCATTAGACGATCCTCGATCATTCACGTGGTTAGCTTGTTCAAGACGCCTGAGTATTGTACGAATTCTGGCGATAACTTCACGCAAGTCAAATGGCTTTGTAATATAATCGTCAGCCCCAAATTCCAACCCAAGGACTTTATCAGTGATATCTGACTTTGCGGTGATCATAAGTATAGGGATATTATAGCGTTGGGTCACTTTTTTACAGATATCCAATCCGCTGCAATCTGGCAGCATCCAATCAAGCAGCAGAAGATCGGGTTTGAATTGGTCTAACTGTTTCATCCCTAAAGTTCCGTTAGATTCAGTACACGTTTGAAAACCTTCCTGCGTAAGCCCGTATGAAAGCAGATCTGCTATTGCTCCATCATCTTCAATAATAAGTATTTTCGTTTTATCCATTATTTCATTCATTCCCTGTTTCATGATTAAATTGAATATATCTATCTTAGAGTCTGCAATATCACTCATTATAGCATCCTTTTTAATAGCGATTATTCAGAACTTCAGATCAAACTATAATTGGATATATTTTCACCATCGTCAACAAAATCGGGGGAATTGAGCTATCGTTGGATTAGAGGACTATGGTAAACAATTTTAATTGATAAATGAGCTTATTAAAAAGAGATGCGGGTATCTTCTTTATTTATGTATAAGAGCGTTTCCATATCGTTTGATTTTATTGGGTGTTAAATAGGTAAAGCATACCCCGCCAACTGTAACCACTCCGCCTAGCAGAGAGATCAATGTGGGTATCTCGCCGATCCAGAGCCAAGATATGATCAAGGCTAAAGCCGGTGTAACATAAAGTGAAAGGGTTGCTTCTGAAGCACCGACGAGTGAAGTGACATATGCTAGTGCGAAGTAAGGAATAACCGTCGGCAATAATCCTAAGTAAACGATAGACAAAGTTGCGCTTATTGAAGCGTTCATCATCTCTTCGCCTAAGCCTGGCAGAAACACAAGCATAGGTATTGTTCCGCCCCAAATGGTGAATGTAACGAATGGAATAAAACCATATTTTTTTATATAGCGGGCTTGAAAAACGAAATAAATACTCTCCGAAAATGCTGCCAGCAGGATGACCAAGATACCGCTCATTGAATATGTAAAGTCTCCCGCCCCAAATGTAATCAATAATACACCCAATAAACTGATCATAGAGCCAAGCCATTTCGTAAATCCAAAATGCTCTTTATAAAACAGGCGGGATAGCATGGCTGAGAAGATCGGTGCCGTAGTAACGAGTAAGCTTGCAACTCCGGCACTAACTGTTTTTTCACCGATGTTCAGCAAAATGTGATAGAGTGCAAATCCTAAAAACCCTAAAAGAAAAATGGCAGGAATGTCTTTCAAGTCGGGTAGGCGCATCTGAGTCAAAACAGCAAAAAGCAATAATGCCATAGAGCCGATTAACAAACGAAATAAAGCAAGGTGTTCTGGTGTGTACCCTTCTAGTCCTGCGCGAATTCCCGGAAAAGCAGATGCCCATAAACCAATCATGAGACTATGAGATATAATTATTTGAACTGTTTTCTTTCGCATTCCTCTCACTCCTCTTTACAAAAACCAACCAGTTATTTAATGTGTTTTTATATTAATAAAGATTTGGTGATATGGCTTCAACCAGTTAAATGGATTTTGACCCAACCAATTTATTTTAAGGAGACCGATTCTATGAGCTTTCCAGTAGAAAAAAAGATGAAAAAGCTCCCTAAGTACAGACAAATCGTTCATTTTATTAAAGAGAAAATAGGAAATGGAGAGTGGCCGATTGGAAGCAAGATTCCAAGCCAGCGCACGCTTGCAAAAGATTTTCAGGTAAATCGGAGCACAGTGATTACAGCGTTAGAGGAATTGATGGCCGATGGGTTAATAGAAGGCACAATGGGGAAAGGCACAGTTGTTATCAACAACACATGGACACTGATGGCTAAGAATTCTGCTCCCGATTGGGATCAATATGTCACCTCTGGCATTCAGATGCCAAGTCGGAAAATCGTTCAAGAGATAAATCAATCAGAATCAAATACAGACCTTATACAGCTCAGTAAAGGTGAACTTTCAGCTGAGATTTTTCCTTTGGCTGTTATGAAAGAAATGATGGGGAAGGTATCTCAACACATGGAGGCATTCGGATATGAAGAACCAAAAGGTTACTTACCTTTGAGGGAGGCATTAAGCAACTATTTAAAAACCATTGGAATCAACGTCTCATCTTCTTCCATTCTGATTGTCTCAGGAGCGTTGCAAGCCTTGCAGCTGATATCAATGGGGCTGTTACAAAGAGGATCAACCGTTTATCTTGATCAGCCCTCCTACCTTTATTCATTACACGTATTTCAATCAGCTGGTATGAAGCTGACTGGACTTCCTATTGATAATGAAGGACTTTTGCCTGAAAATGTTCATTTAACAAGAGGAGAGCGGGGAAGGGCTATCTTATATACAAATCCATGTTTTCACAATCCGACTGGTATTCTTATGTCTAAAAAGCGGCGTGAAGAGATCCTAGCAGTAAGTGAGAATACACAGCTTCCTATTATTGAAGATGACATTTATCGTGAGTTATGGATCGATGAAATTCCGCCATATCCTATTAAAACAATTGATAAAAATGGACACGTACTGTACATAGGAAGTTTATCGAAAACATTAAGCCCAGGTTTGAGGATTGGATGGATCGTCGGACCGGAACCGGTGATTGAACGTTTATCTGACATTAAAATGCAAACAGATTACGGATCCAGTTCGCTATCCCAGAGAGTAGCGGCAGAGTGGTTTACTTCCGGCCACTACCAGCAGCATGTAGAAAAGGTTAGGCAGCAATTAAAGGTGAGAAGAGAATTGGCCTTGAGTGCTATAGAAACTCATTTGAAAGATGTGGCGACATGGAATATCCCAAAAGGAGGGTTTTTTGTCTGGATAAAAATATTGCCTTCCATATCAATGAAATTACTTTATACTAAAGCCTTATCAAAAGGGATTCTGCTCAATCTCGGCAGTATCTATGCTCAGGAAAAAGGGAATTATATTCGCTTATCATATGCTTATGCATCTCTTGAAGACCTTCAAAAGGGGATTTATGAGTTGGGTTTAATGATAAAAGAATTGGCAAGTAAGTAACTTTTATATCCTTAAATGGATGTTTCACTAAAAAAGAGATCAAGCCTAATGATCGCTTGATCTGATAATAACAAGGGTTACTAGAATAGACCAAATCATGGCTTGGTCTTAAAATGATCATGTCTCTGAACGAAAAGTCTTTCCGACTTCTCTTCCTAAACCAAAGTAATGTCTGAAATTATAGATAAGCGGGCTCCATTTGGAAGGGTCGATATGGTTTTCGTCCAGTATAATACTTTCCTCGGCATGAAAATGTAGTGCCTGCGTCTCTACAATTGCGAATGACGATTCATATTCTGGAAGCCGAATGTGTTTCACTTCGGCTTCGATTTGGATAGGGCATTCTTTAATTCGTGTTGGTGATACTGTTTTTGATTGTAAAGGCGTTAACCCTGCTGCCTCGTATTTTTCTTTTTTATATGTAAATCCGAGCTGCTTCTTTAAAGGCGGTATACTCTTTTTTCCGCTATAAGATGAAATTCTTTCAATGTTTTCCCATAATTCCGGGCCAGGCAAGTTTATGACACACTCTTTGTGTCTTTCCAAATTGTCGATGGCTTTTCCTCCCAGTCCTACTCCAAGGATTATATAATGTCCAAGAGCCCAAGAAGAAGACATAGGACTAATATTAGTGGTTCCATCCTCATTCAATGTGGTTAGAAGAAATGTCGAGGTACCATAATACATGATCTTGGGTTTGATTTCTTTAAATCGACGAGTGTCTCGTTTTTTGATGTTCAACGTTTTTTCCTCCTTGTCACGCTTACATTTATATTGTAAAGGATTAACATTTCAACTATCATCGAAATATGAATGTAAGGAGGAAAATCATGAATCCTAATATTGCAAAAATCTCTTCGTTGCTTTCAGATCCCTCGCGTTCTTCCATTCTTCTCAGTCTAATGGATGGAAGGATACACCCTGCGGGAGAGCTTGCATATCTCGCTAACATTAAACCTCAAACCGCAAGTTTTCACCTGAATAAATTGCTTGAAGCAAAGCTGATTAGCGTAGAGAAGCATGGGAGACATCGGTATTACAGATTGTCTGACTCAGATGCTGCAAATGTGATCGAACAATTGCTTCATATTGCGCCTAAAGCAAAAGTCAAATCTTTAAAAGAGTCAAAAGAGAAAAAGGACTTGCATTTCGCCCGTACCTGTTATGATCATTTGGCAGGTTATGTGGGCGTGCAAATGGCACATTCACTAGTTGAGCGGGGGATGTTAAAAAAAGTTGATTTAAACTTTGAGGTGACTTCAGAGGGTGCTTTATTCTTTTCGAAGTTAGGCATCAATGAAGAGCAACAACGGAATAAGAGGAGAGCCTTTGCCCGCTGCTGTTTGGATTGGAGTGAACGGCAGCATCATATTGCAGGAGCATTAGGAAACGCCCTATTGGTGCACATGTTAGAAGAAGAATGGATCGTTCGTATGCCTAAAACGAGAGCGATTAGGATTACACAAAGCGGGAAAATCGCGTTTGAGAAGCATCTAAACGTGAAGATTTAGGATTTTGAAGCAGAAACACCAGATGATGAGGCACGATATCTAGGAGGAGTAAGATTTGTTCTAATCTTACTCCTTCTTCTTATTTTGAAGCAGCTCGATTCCCCATTGCAATAGAGATGCGGTTCCAACTGTTTATTTGATTAATGATCAGAACAAGGTCAACATATTGTTTCTCATCATAATGTTCCCGCACCCGATGATATAGCTCATCAGGAACCCTTTTAGATGGGATGAGCGTGATGTGTTCAGATAGTTCGAGAGCCGCTTTCTCTTCAGGTGAGTAAAAATCACATTCATTCCAAGCATGTAAACAGTAAATTCGCTGTTCAGTTTCGCCCATTTTGCGGGCATCAGAAGTATGCATATCTAAGCAGAAGGCACAGCCGTTCATTTGAGAGACTCTGATTTTAATTAGCTCTCTCGTAGTTCGGTTAATTGAAGATTGTTTCGTGTATTTCTCCATATCCATCATGATTTTCATACCTTCAGGTGCAATCTCATAGTAGGACACTCTTTGACTCATAAGGCAAGACTCCTTTTCGTAGAATACCTAGATTGTATCCCGGTATTGATCATTTTACCAATGTGCGGTTTGAATGACAGCTGTTTCATTGTCTTTTGGAAAGAAGCTTCTTTGAATAAAAATAAGGGTAGCCAGCAATGATGAGTGGAGCTGCTAATGCAAGCAGTCTCCATGAGCCTGATTGGCTGTCTTTAGTGACTCCAATGAATATATAAGTACCGATCAGAAAATATAATAAAGCGCCTAAAAACCAATACATGTTCATTCCTCTTTTTCCTTGCATGTGATTTTTGATTGAGTATGTTTGTCTTTCTCATTGCTTAATCGATCAAGGCACTGATTTTTTAACACTTTTTCAGTCCGGATTCCTTTTCTTTTTAATGATAAAATTGTGAGATCAATCGATTTCAATGATGATCATTCCTTTTAAATAGTGACTTCTCCATTATTGTAAATGGAAATTCGGAAAGATAAAACGTACATAAAGGCAGAACGCTTATGTACGTTTGGGCAATGATCCATGTTGGAAACGCTTATGCTTCACCGCATCTTTGTATTGTTGAGTACCTTCTCTTCCTATAAAATGATGGGATACATGTATATGTGGCTGGAGTGTATATCGCTTCTGCCAATGGAAAGGAAGTGAATGAGGTTTGCGTATCAGGAATCCTTTCAAAGAAAAATACTACTCGCATGATAGACGGGCATTAAACATGCTTGCACTCAGAGTGCCGGGCCTGGCTTTTATTCTCATGATCTATGTAGCCTCTGTCGTGCTGCAATTTATTACTGCAAGCTGGTCCATTTTATTGCTTAATGTCTTCACGATATTGATGGCTGTTTTTTCTTTTCTGCATTGGCATTCATATCGCTGGGTGAAGAAAAGGGTCATTCTATACTTTGTACTGCAAGGTTTGATCACTTTTACACTTGCTAATCTCATGACGGGCTTCTTAGTGCTGGTCCTCATTGGCCTTTATGCATTTTTGATTGGACAGATTATAGGAATGGCAGACAGAAGTAAAACTTTCCTCATTCTATATTTATTGCTTCTTCTGTTAATAAATGTAGCTAATCAGATTCACAAAGGTGAATATTTGCATTTTATTGTGATTGCTGCACCTATCATGATCGTGATTATTACTTATGCCGCTACATTATTTGCCCAAGTCGATGAAAGGATAAAAGCGCAGCTGACTCTCGAAAGGCTGGAGCTGGCTCATCAGCAGGTAGAACAGCTGACGCTGCAGAACGAAAGACAGCGGATGGCCCGAGACTTACACGATACGCTTGCTCAAGGGCTGGTCAGTTTAAATATGCAGCTGGATGCGATTCATGTTCATCTCGCCAAAGGCAACACAGAGAGAGCGAAGGAAATCATACAACAATCGATGAAAAGAGTGAAAAGCACATTAGCTGATGCACGTTCAGCTATTGACGATCTCCGCAGCAAATCAGAAGAAATCGGTGTTTTAAAAGAAAGAATTACCTCGCTGATGGATCATTTTATAGAGTCGACAGGCATGGCTTGTTTATTAGATTACAGATTGCATCAGGTGCTGGATGTGCGTACAGCTGAAAACTGTTATTACATCATTGGAGAATGCATGACGAATGCGGCAAAGCATGCTGAGGCGAAAACAATCTGGATATCCATTTGGGATGATGAAAAGGGAAGGCTCCATTTAACAGTTAAGGATAACGGCAAGGGATTTGATGTTGAAAAAGGAAAGAAAAAGAGAGGACATTATGGGCTTCTTGGCATACAAGAACGCGTCAGGGCAATAAATGGCCAATTTAATATCAAGAGTACAAAATTGAAAGGAACACAAATTGAGATCACTGTACCAATTCAGGGAGAGATGCAAGATGAATAAGGTTTTAATCGTTGATGACCATCTTGTCGTGAGGGAAGGTCTGAAGCTTTTAATTGAAACGAATGATCAATACACCATTATAGGAGAGGCGGAAAATGGAAAAGTCGCAGTCCGTCTTGCAGATGAGTTAGAACCGGATATCATTCTGATGGATTTGTATATGCCGGAGATGAGCGGGTTAGAGGCCATTAAACAAATAAAAGAAAAACACGATACCCCCATCATTATTTTGACTACATATAATGAAGATCACTTAATGATCGAAGGGATTGAATTAGGAGCGAAAGGATATCTGTTAAAGGATACGAGTTCAGAAACCCTTTTTCACACAATGGATGCAGCTATCAGAGGTAATGTGCTGTTGCAGCCTGATATCCTCAAACGTCTTCAAGAAATCCAATTTGAGCGGATGAAAAAGCAGCGCAGTGAGACGCAGCTGACAGAAAAGGAAGTCATTGTTCTAAAAGCAATTGCTAAAGGTCTTAAAAGCAAAGCGATTGCCTTTGATTTGGGCGTCTCTGAGCGAACAGTAAAGTCCAGATTAACGTCCATTTACAATAAATTAGGCGCGAATTCAAGAACTGAGGCAGTAACGATTGCCATGCAAAAAGGTATTCTGACAATAGACAACTAAACTCCATATTTGAAAATTGCCCAAACGTACATGCCCGAATGTACGTTTTTTTTATTTCATTCTCCACTACAATGAGAAATGTGATCAAGCAATGTGTTGAAAGGAGATTATCATGTCAAAAATGTTATATACATTAGGAGGATGGGTTGCTCGCAATCGCATAAAAGTAATATGTGCGTGGATCGTTGTGTTAGTTGCTTCGATAGGCCTTGCAGTCACCTTAAAACCAAGTTTTTCTGAGGATATGTCCATACCTGACACACCTTCGGAAAAAGCGATGGATGTGATTCAAAAAGAATTTCCTCACGGTCCTGATAAAGGGAGCATACGGGTTATTTTCGGTGCTGGTGATGGGGAGAAACTTACTGGGAAGCCAGCAAAAAAAGCAATAGAAGATACGTTCAAAGAAATCAGTAAAGATGATTCTGTTGACTCGATTGCAAGTCCTTTTGTGACAGGGACAATCGCGAAAGATGGCACAGTTGCCTATGCTGATATCAAGTATAAATCATCAGCAGATGATATAAAGGATTACTCTATCAAACACTTAAAAGACAGTTTGAAAATGGCTGATGATGAAGGATTGCAAACTGAGCTAAGCGGAGATGTACCGGGAGCCGAGATGGAGATAGGCGGTGTCTCTGAAATTGTCGGCATTATCTTGGCTTTTGTCGTTTTAGCCATTACATTCGGTTCTTTATTAATAGCAGGTTTGCCGATTTTAACTGCACTGATTGGTTTAGGTGTAAGTATTGGACTGGTTTTGATTGGGACACAAGTATTTGATATTGCTTCCGTCAGTCTTTCATTAGCCGGAATGATTGGCCTTGCTGTTGGTATTGATTATGCTTTATTTATTTTTACGAAACACCGCCAGTTTTTAGGCGAAGGCATACAAAAGAATGAATCAATTGCGAGAGCCGTGGGAACAGCGGGAAGCGCAGTCGTTTTTGCCGGACTTACAGTTATCGTTGCACTTTGCGGATTGACTGTCGTTAACATTCCTTTTATGTCTGCGATGGGGCTGACAGCAGGGCTTAGTGTACTGATGGCTGTTTTGGCTTCCATCACACTTGTGCCTGCGGTCTTATCGATTGCAGGGAAGCGGATGATTCCGAAATCAAACAAGAAAATAGAAAAACAAAGCACTGAAACAAATGTCTGGGGACGCTTTGTCACCAAAAATCCTATCATGCTAAGTGTATGCAGCATTCTGATTTTGCTCGTCATTAGTATCCCGTCTATGCATTTGGAACTGGGCTTGCCTGATGCTGGGATGAAAGCTAAGGATAATCCGGATCGCCGGGCATATGACTTGCTTGCCGAAGGCTTTGGAGAAGGATTTAATGGCCAATTAACAATCGTAGCGGATGCCACAAATGCTGCAGAAAATAAGGCGGAGGCTTTCGCAGATGCAGTGAAAGAAATAAAGGGCTTAGACCATGTAGCAAGTGTCACCCCTGCAATGCCTAATAAAGAAGGGAACTTTGCCATCATTACGGTCGTTCCGGAAACAGGTCCAAATGATGTCACAACAAAAGATTTGGTACACGATGTACGCAGTTTGTCAGATAAAAACGGAGTAGATTTGCTTGTTACTGGATCGACTGCAGTGAATATTGACATTTCAGATCGCCTGAATGATGCGATACCGGTGTTTGCTGTACTTATTGTTGGATTTGCGTTTGTATTGCTGACCATCGTTTTCCGTTCGCTGCTTGTGCCGCTTGTTGCTGTTGCAGGTTTCATGTTGACGATGACAGCCACTCTTGGAATCTGTGTATTTGTCTTACAAGACGGGAATCTCATCGACTTTTTCAAAATACCTGAAAAAGGGCCGATACTCGCCTTCCTGCCGATTTTATCTATTGGAATTCTGTTCGGATTAGCCATGGATTATCAAGTATTTCTTGTCAGCAGAATGCGTGAAGAATATGTAAAAACTAAGAATCCAGTACAAGCCATTCAGGCTGGATTAAAACACAGTGGTCCTGTTGTTACCGCAGCCGGCTTGATCATGATCTTCGTGTTTGCAGGATTTATCTTTGCCGGCGAAGCTTCTATTAAAGCCAATGGGCTGGCTCTTTCCTTTGGTGTACTCTTTGATGCCTTTATTGTAAGAATGACACTGATTCCAAGTGTCATGAAGCTGATGGGGAATGCAGCCTGGTATTTGCCGAAATGGCTGGACAAGATGATTCCGAATGTGGATATAGAAGGGCATCAACTGACAAAGGAAATACAGCAAGAAATAGATCATGAACAAAAGAAACAAATCATGTAATAGAAAAAGCAGATCTTTAATGATCTGCTTTTTTGCTTATGGTATTATTTGGAATATGGAGTCGGCAGTTAAAAGGAGACGCTTATGGCGCAATCACTCATTTTCGATATGGATGGAACTTTGTTTCATATTGGCAGAAGCTGCGTAATGCTAGCAGGCATCCCAGGAGAAGTGATAAAGCACATCAAATGATTTTTTTGACGCTGCCTTCTCTCCATAATGCCTAGGTTCTTGATAATTCTAAGAATAAACCAACTGATCATATAAGAAACCTAAAGAAACAAGCACACAAAACCAGCTGCGGGTTTTGTCCAAGAAAAATAGAGTCCATAAGAGAGACTCTATTTTTTGAAATGCCCGGCTAGAAGCATATTCAGGACTTTAGAAATGCAAATCACTATCTTATAAGCCCTTACCGTGAAATGCCTGTTTCTGCACTGAAAAAACGCATTACACGTTCATTTACGTAAGCGGGTTGTTCCATCGATAAAACATGTCCGGCATTTTTAATGACTTCCGCCTCAATATCAGGAACGAATGAAGAGGCTCGGTGCAGGGCTGAGTGGGGATCATAGATGACTTCATGTTCACCAAGTAATAATAGGATAGGAACTCTTGCTGAACGTAATTCCTCATCGGTAAAAACATACGGAAATCCGTCGGCTTTAGGATTTGGATTTCTTGATCCATCCTGCCACATTACCCCTGCCTGAAACTGCTTCACAAAAATCGGGTGCAGCACATTCTGATCATTCATCATCCAATTTAAGAATGTTTCAACTCCATTTGACGCTGTAAGGCCAAGAGCGTATTTGTAGAAATCGTGATGAAATGGCAAAAACGTTTCTGCCGGACTCAGTATAGCTGCGCTTTTTACTCTCTCAGGCATACGTAAAAGGAAATTCATCGTATGGAGACCGCCAAGCGAAAGTCCGATCATGTGGGACTTTTCGATCCCCAGATTGTCAAACACATCAAGAAGCCAATTGGCGTAATCCGTTCTTGTACCGCTTAAATTCTCAGGAATACTCTTGTTTTTATCACCTATGATATCAACTGCATAAGTTCTGTAGTTGCTGCTCCAATCGGCGATGTTGGGATACCACATCGTCGAGCTGAATAATGCTCCGTGGAGTAATACAAGCGGCGGGGCATCCTCTGGGCCGCTTGCAATCACATGTGTTTGACCAAAACGAGTAGATATATAGAATGATTTGCAACGGACCGGCCAAAGACTAAGGCTTTCATTATAAGTTTGATAATAGCGGATACCGTTGTCACTTAATTCGGGAATACTAGATGAATGGTTTGACATACAAATGCCCCTCCCAATTTTGTTTAAATGAATGTGCCGTTTCGTGATGGGGAATCTGATTTTGATATAACAGACTTTATTTACAATATAATACAGTTGTTATTCGACGTCAAATCCAAGATGAAAAGGAAATAAAACGATTGAAACAGATTATTGAAAATCAATATAACAGAATATTAACCTCCTTTGTGGAGCCGCTTCATTAAAACCGCAATTCAAATGCATGAATCACAAAAATCACAACAGGAGGGATCAAGAGGGAAGGCAGCAAATTCAATGTTTTGAACTTCTTGATTCCAAGAATGCTTAGACCTGAACTGAGGATGAGTATGCCTCCCACAATTGTGATTTCATTAATAAGGTCTGTATTGATTGCGCTCTCCATTACTTTAGCAAATAAATAGATGGAGCCTTGCCAGGCAAATAATACAATGGCAGCAGCCGCTATTCCAAAACCAAAAGTTGAAGCGAGCACAATGGAGGTGATCCCATCTAACATCCCGTTTGTCAGGAGATATGTATAATCTCCATGCAAAGCGGCTTCAACAGGGCCCAATATTGACAGCGAACCGATACAAAATAATAAGACCGCAGTTGATAAGCCCTCTGCTAAATTGCTTTTAGAAAATTTGTTCACCAGCTTGTTGAATCGTAATTCTAAATTGATGATCTGGCCTAGCAAACCTCCAATGGCTAAACTCACGATGAATAGAATGGGATATTTACTATCAGGCAAATGCTGTGTAATGGCGTTGATCCCCAGCGCGACCGCAGCGAATCCCATTGCCTGCATCAAAATATCCTGGTATTCATCTTTAATGCCTTTTTTGAATATCCCCCCGATTATGCTTCCTGCAATGATCATCACTGTGTTAAAAATCGTTCCAAACATAAGCTTTCTCCTCCAAAAATCATTCCTGCATAAAAAATAAACCCTCTAGTTAGTAGAGAGTCAAGGGAGATAAAAACATATTCATGAGATTATTTGATGGGCAGCAGGATTTCAGTCACGTAATTATCTAGGTTATTCGTAATGCCATAATCAATGAGTGTGATTTCGATTGAGTCCCCTGCTACCTCATAATGATGTTCTTTCATATATGCCAGTAATTTTTTGTAGTATGGTTCGGCTTCTGGATGTGACCCTTTAAACCTAATTTGCAGATATTCTCTTGAAGGAAAGATGACTTCTGAAGAAGTTTTTTCATTTTCATCTTCAAGAATCATAAATATACTGGAATATTTGTCAAACTGTTTTGCTTTCACATTTGCTGCAGAAATGGATAAACCGATCTTGCCTATGAATATATCTTCGTTCACATTCAGGTGGGTTCTCAATTCAGCTAACGAATGTTCGATATCATGGCCGAGAACATATTCATGCTGCAAGTAAGCCACACGCATTGCAGGAAGTTTGATTTTTGAAATTTGATGTAACGGCATGTTAACGGCATCTTCTATATGTGCGATGCGTCGGGAGATCTTTCGTTCGATGCGTTCCAATTCTTTCTTCTTGCGGTCAATTTCAGCCTGCTGGCTTTTTAGTAAATGAAGAAGAGTGTTTGTATTTTGAGAGTTATAAAAATCAAGAAGCTTATTGATTGGCAGGCCTAGGGCCCTCAAATACTTGATGGTATCCAGCCGCTCAAACTGTTGGGTAGAATAATATCTATAGTTTGTTTGCTCGTCTTTATATTCCGGTTTCAAAAGACCGATTTCATCATAATACCGAAGAGCAGAGATTTTCACATTGAATAACTTTGACACTTCTCCAATCGAAAAAAATTCCTTCATTCTAACAACCTTTCTGTCCCTATGATTGATATACACACATTATATAGTACGGCGAGTTCTAAAGGTAAAGTTTGCAGCATAAAGAAAAAACTCCTTCTAAAAAAGGAGCTTTTTTATTCTTCGAAATAAGGATTCACATGGATGAGCACTTCTTCTACATCTGAAAACTGTCTTTTGATTTCATTTCGAATTTCGCGGGCAATGTCGTGTCCCTGCTTAATTGTCAAATCATGATCCAAAGATAAACGGACATCAAGCAATTTATAGTGGCCGTGTTCTCGCGCGCGGATTCTATCGATTCGTTTTACCTGATCACATTGAAAAATAACAGCTTTATATTCCTCTATCAGCTCGGGATCAACACTCTTTTCCATGAGCACATCAACAGACGGCCTGATTAATTCCATTGAAATCTTAAAAATGAGGTAAGCAACGATTGCACTGGCAATTGCATCGGCGTACAACAGATAGGACCATCCGCGGGTGTTTCCGATGATAGCCAACAGGACGCCGATAAAAGCGGCAAGAGAGGCCACGATATCGCCTTTATGATCGTATGCGATCGCTATAATCGCCTTACTGTTCCATTTCTCCCCCTGTTTGATGGAATAACGATATAAGATCTGCTTAGCCATGTAGGAAATCAGTGCCGCAAACAATGCGCTATATTGGGGAACGCTTGGCCCTTTAACAAAAGACAGAATCGCTTCTATGAGGATATAAACGGATACGATCACTAAGATAATTCCTACAATCGCCTCACTAATGACTTCAGCTTTTCCGTGACCAAAAGGATGGTCTTGATCGGGCGGTTTATTGGAAATGCCGATCACTGCCAAGACTGCAATCGAAGCAACGACATCTGCCGCGGAATGTATTCCGTCTGCAAACACGGCTTCACTATCGCCTACCAGCCCAAAAAAGACCTTTCCTGCCATTAAGATCAGATTGGCGATCAATGCAATCAAAGCAACTTTTCTGCTTATTTGTTCTCTTTCACTTGCCATTTTTCCCTCCTATAAAACTGCACAAAAAAATAGGAGTGCTCTATATACGCTCTCCGTATCCTTTCTTGTGTAATCACTTTGCTTATCATACCAATTCAATTTCGAGTGGGTCTATAGCAACGTTGTTTCCTGTTTACTAATAAATAAGGTGACAGAAAAAAAGTTGGAGTTGTGCTAAAAGGTCATACAATGAGTTCTAATGTAACAACAGTGATGATTCGCAATTAAAATGCTGTCGTCAGAGAAAAATTTCCACCTGATTCTCAAAAACCTATTGACATGAGAAGATCTGTATTTTATTATTATCTCATATTCAAGATATTTTAATTCGAGATATTTGATTGAAAAGATCAGCGATCAAGCGCAATTCTAAGTGTTCAATCGTTGTCAGTTCTTTTACACAATATTCAATATGATTTTTTATAACATAATATCTCGAATTCGAGATAAAAGGGAGTGTAGCGTAATGGCTGAATTTACACAGTTAGTCAATGAAAGACGATCTGCAAGCAATTTTCTTTCAGGTCATCCAATCACAAAAGAAGATCTCAATGAGATGTTTGAATTGGTTGCATTGGCGCCATCGGCTTTTAATTTGCAGCATACAAAATATGTGACGGTTCTTGACCAGGACGTAAAAGAAAAGCTGAAGCAGGCCGCAAATGGACAATATAAAGTGGTTAGCTCATCTGCGGTTCTCTTGGTATTAGGGGATAAGCAGGCATATCAACAAGCGCCCGATATCTATGAAGGTTTAAAGGTATTGGGGATATTAAATAAGCAAGAGTATGACCACATGGTACACGACACTGTTTCGTTTTATGAAAACAGGGGAGAACAATTTAAGAGAGATGAGGCGATAAGGAATGCTTCACTTTCTGCGATGATGTTTATGCTGAGTGCTAAGGAAAAAGGCTGGGATACCTGCCCGATGATCGGCTTTGATGCGGAAGCCGTAAAACGGATTTTGAATATAGACGACCAATTTGAGGTTGTCATGATGATTACGATTGGAAAAGAAAAAACAGAGAGCAGAAGACCACGCGGCTACCGGAAGCCTGTGAATGAGTTTGTTGAGTATATGTAAAAGGAGCGGATAAAAATGGCTAAAAAAACGATGGGAATTCATCATATTACAGCGATTGTCGGTCACCCTCAAGAGAACACAGATTTCTACGCAGGAGTGCTTGGGCTTCGTTTGGTCAAGCAAACTGTCAATTTTGATGACCCAGGTACGTATCATCTTTATTTTGGGAATGAAGGCGGGAAGCCGGGAACAATCATTACCTTCTTTCCGTGGGCCGGAGCCCGCCAAGGCGTCATTGGAGACGGTCAAGTTGGCGTGACTTCGTATGTCGTGCCGAAAGGGGCTATGGCATTTTGGGAAAAGAGACTAGAAAAGTTCAACGTTCCATACACCAAAATCGAGCGCTTTGGGGAACAATATGTAGAATTTGACGATCCTCATGGACTGCACTTAGAAATCGTGGAAAGAGAAGAAGGAGAGGCTAATACGTGGACTTTCGGAGATGTAACGCCCGATGTTGCCATTAAAGGTTTTGGGGGTGCAACCCTATTATCAGCGCAGCCTGACAAAACCGCTGACCTTTTAGAAAACATCATGGGGCTGGAGCGAGTCGGCAAAGAAGGAGACTTCGTTCGTTATCGTTCCGCCGGTGATATCGGAAATGTGATTGACCTTAAGTTAACGCCTATTGGCCGCGGGCAAATGGGGGCCGGAACGGTGCATCACATCGCTTGGCGGGCTAACGATGATGAAGATCAGTTAGATTGGCAAAGATATATTGCTTCCCACGGATATGGTGTAACTCCTGTTCGGGATAGAAACTATTTTAATGCCACTTACTTCAGGGAACATGGGGAAATCCTGTTTGAAATCGCAACTGATCCCCCGGGCTTTGCACATGATGAAACACAAGATACAATGGGCGAAAAACTGATGCTGCCTGTGCAATATGAACCGCATCGCACACAAATTGAACAAGGGCTGCTGCCGTTTGAAGTAAGAGAGTTAGATTGATTTGACACATAAAAAATAAAGAAACATATATTCAATTGATGATTGCTGGATACTGTCAGCAAAGAATCAGATGAAATCAAAGATGAGGAGAGATACAAATGGAAGATGCAGGACTGTTGCTTATTCGTATAATGATTGGTGTGGTGTTTTTGTTTTATGGCACACAAAAATTATTCGGCTGGTTTGGCGGATACGGGATTAAAGGAACCGGACAATGGTTCGAATCAATTGGGGTGAAACCAGGAAACGTTGCGGCCGCGCTATCAGGTCTTGGGGAGTTAGTAAGCGGAATTCTATTTATTTTAGGCGTATTCCTCCCGCTTGGAGCTGCTATCATAACGATCATTATGTTAGGTGCCATCGTAAAAGTCCATGGCGCGAAAGGTTTTGCGAATGGCGCGGGAGGTTTTGAATATAACCTGGTGCTCATTGCAGTTTCCATAGGGGTTGCACTCATCGGTTCAGGAGCTTACGCTTTGCATTTTTAATAAGAAAGTATGTAAGAACAGTTGCTGCTTGTCAGTAACTGTTCTTTTATTTTGATATTTTCGGCAAACTTGCAGGTACTCTGCAAAGCAAAAAAGCGGATATAATAAATATAAATCTGTATAGTCAATGATACGTATTGATGAGCTTGGTCATGAAAAACAGACCTATTTGAAGGAGTAAATGGATGAAAGAGATGACAGGATTACATTCATTAGATTCTATAGAAAATTTTATCAAACAGCACAAATTCAGTTTTATTTATATATCAAGGCCTGGCTGTACAGTATGTCACGCAGTTCTGCCCCAGCTCAGAATAGTATTGGATCAGTTTCCAAACATCAAATTGGGGCATATCAATGCTGACGATGTAACAGAGGTCGCCGGCAGATTTTCAGTTTTCACCGTTCCTGTGCTTCTTTTGTTCATTGATGGGACTGAGTTTCTAAGAGAAGCCCGTTTTGTTCATTTTGAACAGCTTGAACAAAAGCTGAAAAGGGTTTATCGATTATATGAAGGTGAATAAAGAAATAAGGTAAATAAAGAACTCAAATGAGTTCTTTTTTTGCATCAATTTATTCTTCACTAGGTGAAGAAGGGTTATCAACCTGCCCTTGATCACTTGTATCATTATCACAACTTGCTGAAATAATAATTGAATTAGAAGGAGAATAATCTCCTAATGTGAAATTGACTCCGTAATTTTTGCTGTTCGCAGTATGGCTGTTTTGCAAGTTTTGTCCGATATCTGTATTGGCGTTTTGTGTCATTCCATTTATCGTGAGATTTGAAATGTTGATTTGAGATCGCATGCTTCAAAAACTCCTTTCACTCAGAAGTAGCCGTCATAGAGGACGCTGGCAGTCTATTTACTTCTATGATATTGCGTTTTTATATCATTGCATCAACATAATGGTAAAAATAATAGCGCCTCTTTAAGCGAGTGATTGAGCATCTTTTTTGAAGATGATCAACCTATCAGCAGAAATAAAGCCGCCTGATAAAGAGGCGGCAGATCGTTATATGTCATCTATGAATTTGATGTATCGTTTTTCGTTTGCCTAAAGGATAAGATGGTCGTTTTTAATGATGAGTAGGAGCCTATAGCAGCGTAGCCATAAAACCAGCCCATAAATACGCCAGAAAAGAGGCTGTGTCGATGGCTTATGAAAACAGAAATGACAAGGCCTGTTATTAAGGCAACTGACGGTACAAATGTTTTGGGGATTTTCAATAATATTTTGAGGATTTGGGTTATCAATATAATGATTGGAACAGCTATTACAGCATCCCAAAAGTTTGTGTGAATAATTGGAAAATCCATACGGCACCTCATGAAGTGTTCATTTCTTATGTTTACGCTAAAAGCTTGGAAAGCAGTTCTTGGACCGCATTTGTAACATGTAGGGCTTGATTGGCGGAGCTTGTTTGGCTTAAAGCATTGGATTCAAAAACCAAACCTGTATTATTCCCTCCGGAACCATCTGTCTCTTTAGAAACAGAGAAAGGGCTGATGGAGAATGCAAAACCGTTATTAAAAATGCTGTTTCCGGATATCGAATGAATATATACTGGGAATTTCATCTTTCATCTCTCCTCTCTGTTATGACTGTTTATACAATATGGTGTGTGAGCAGCAATTGCTTAAACAAAACGGCAAAAACATTCAACGAGAGACAAAAACCTGCAAAATTCCACAAGTGCCTGTTAATGCAGTTTTTTAGGGATGTTTTTTTTATTCTTTTTACCAATTTCATCAAAAATATTCTGATTGCTAGACAAATGGGCTTGTCCGTCCTTATTTATGAAATCCGGGTGAATGAGTTTTTTCAGATCCCTGACAGTTAAGGGTTTGGCGTCATCAGTTAATTCTATTCCTAATTGCCCGTTTGCCTCTAATGTCGCAATTTTGACATCTTGTATAGCCGTAACGCCGTGAAGCCTTAGATGCATTTCAAGTTGATCAACTGTAAGTCTCATCTTCTTTAAGTTTTCGATATGAAGCTGTCCGTTTTCAATAACAACTTTTGCTTTTCCGGTCAACATCTTTTCAATGAAGTTCGATCTCATTTGGATCCATTCTATAACGATGAGTGTTATTGTGAAAATTGCCGCCGCAATTAATGTTTTGAAAAGGCTGTACTTGATGATTGGCTGCACGATAATAGTTCCGATTGAAATCATGACAACCGTTTGAGTTGAAGTCATTTGTGCGATTGATTTCATTCCTGAAATTCTCAGCAAAATGACTCCGGCTACAATGAGAACAAGAGATTCCCAAGTGAAATTCATGCTACCACCTGACCAATGATGAATTAGATTTGTCATGGGATTGGCTTTTCTATCGGCCAATCGCAATTTAATATATCCGAAAGGCAGTTGGTTCATTCTGTCCTAAACCAAACGATATTTTTGGTATAGATGGATATATTAAGCCAAACAATGATAGCAGCAGGAGTTTTTTGGCCAAAACAATCTGGGAGGCGGGGAACGCCATTTTTCTTATTTCGTTCCTGTCGATAAAGAACAGGAAGCTGAGGAAATTTTTTGCTGAAGATCCTACAGTGCTGATTCAAAACGGGAAGATACTTGAATCAAATATGAGGAAAATGCGTTACACACTTGATTATTTAAATCAGCAATTACGGGAAAAAGAAATATTTAATATCGAAGAAGTACTTTTTGCCATTCTTGAAACGAATGGTCAGCTGACTGTGTTAAGAAAACCGCAATTCCGGCATGTGACCAAACAGGATTTAATGATTGCGGTAAACCAAGAACACAGGCTTCCGATAGAGCTTATTATGGACGGAGAAATCATTGAGAATAATTTAAAGCAGAATCGTTTGACGGAATCCTGGCTTTTGGAAGAATTGCGAAAAAGAGACATAAAGGTGAAAGAGACCGTGTACGCAGTGCTGCTGGGTAATGGGGATATTTATGTGGATCAATATAAAGACCATATATCAGCCCCTATGGATAAGGAATGAAGGAACAATCAATCTTAAAGCCCCTTATTGAACGCAATGGTTTCAACTTGTCTTGGGTACGAAATGTGCAGAAGCCCGTTTAACATCTGAAACTGTAATAAATGAAATTCAGTAGCTTCAGGAAGCTGAATCGTCCGCTCAATTTCGCCGTAATACCGTTCACGCTGCACCTCCATTTCGGCTGGAAAAACCGGCGTGATCGTTCCTTTGATCAGCAGCTGGGTTTTAGATAGTAAGCGGATCGTTAATTCTTCCTCATACAAACCGGGCATTTCCACAATGATAAAATTATATTCTTCATCTTGATAAAAGTCGTAAACGAGAGTATAGGTGTTGGTATTAAAAAATTGTTCCGGGGCTTTATACTTGAGCACATTTGTCCAAAAGTCATTTTGCTTATATTCATTTGTAATCTCAAGCCACTTTCTCATTTTTTCGAGATCCATCTAGGATCCTCCTTAAATTTGGTTTGAAATCGGTGCAGAAGGGTTTCCAATTTGGTCTTGATCACTGATATCAGTATCGAGGTTCCCAGTATTTAAAAGAGAAGAAGAAGGCGAAAAATCCCCTAGAGAAAAGTTTGCCCCAAAGTATTTGCTGTTCGCTGTATGGCTGTTGTGTACGGTTGGACCGACATCAATATTTCCGTTTTGTGTGACGCCGTTCACCTTAATATTTGCGATGTTAATTTGGTATGGCATAGCGAAACTCCTTTTAATCTAAAATTGGTGGTACTGGAAGCTGAGGAGCATTCATAGTGGTATTATCAGAGTTTCCGAGTTCTGTCTGGTCGTTGACATCAGGATCATTTAAGAAGTTTTCCATGATTGATTCTGCAGGTGATGTATCACCGAAAGAGGAGTTGATCCCTTGGGATTTATTATTTGCGGTATGGCTGTTATGCGCGGCTTCACCTATTGTAATTGAACCATTGCCCGAAATACTGTTGATCTTTAAATAATATAGGTTGATTATTGTAGACGGCATCCCATCACACCCTTCCATCATTCTGTACAGTACATTATGCGCCGCTGCACCCAATTGTTCCTTGCATTTGCGGGCAAAACTCTATCTGGCCCCGGAGTGATGCTCGTTAGAAAAAAAGAATAAAGTTTGTCACAGCCTGAATTTCAATCTATTGGCAAATACTTATCAGTGAATGAAAAGCCATTGATACAGTAATCAATGAATTGATTCAGTTATTCGAAATACATGAGACCCTTTAATAAAGGAAGCTGGCAAACAGGATCAGTTTGAAATCATTGACAATGAAGCTAATGCCATGAAATAATACTCGTGAGTAACATTACTTGCGAGTATTATTTTTGGGGGTGGTCCTCGTTGAAAAGTAAAAAAGGACGTAAAGGAGAAGAAAGCCGGAAACGGTTACTCAAAGCTGCCGCTAATGAATTTTCGATTCGGGGATTCCATGACGCGAAGGTAAGTGAAATTGTGAAAAAAGCTGGGTTCACACAGCCTTCATTTTACCTGTACTTTCAAAGCAAAGAAGCCATCTTTGCCGAGTTAATCACCGATTTTCACTCTCGAGTCAGAAAGCTGACAGAGTCACTTCTTCTGGAAAACGGATTAAACACGGAGGATGTGTCAAAACGGGTACTGCTAGCTGTAGAGACTGTTTTTCAATTTTTGGCTGAGGACAAGGATTTAACCAAGATCGGCTTTTTTCTCAACCCGGAAGCAAAACAAATGAAAAAAGACTTGGCGATGGTTTTGAAAGAGAACTTAGAAGCAGAACAGCGGCTTGGCTATTTTCACTCTGAACTGGATATGGAAACTGTCGCTGAGTGTTTGGTCGGCATGATTGAACATTTAACCGATTCATTTTTGTTAACCGGAATCAAAGATCCGGCAAGCCTCGCAGCAGAGGTTGTGAATCTTTTAATATACGGGATGCTTCCGAAAGGGAATGACGTAAGATGATATCTATTATTATGAAAGTCAGTTTGACAGTTTTTATGCTTGCGGGAGGCATCATAAAGGTAAGCCGCGTTCCCTTTCAAGTTGAGCATTGGCGGCATTATCAATATCCATTATGGTTTCTGACTGTTACTGGCATTCTTGAAATAGCCGGGGCACTTGCTATGACCGCGGGAATTTGGAATCGGTATGCAGCGATTGGAGCAGGTGTTCTGTTTGTCGTTCTCATGGCGGGAGCAATTCATGCGCATATGTTTCGAGCAAGACAATCGGTCATCATGGCGATACCAGCGATGATCTGTTTGATTGTTTCTATCATGATCATCATGGGGAGTTACACGTAAGCTTTTCACTAATGTTTAAGAACAAGCCCATTTGCAGGAAATCTCCTTTTCTTAGAAAGTCCAGGAATTAACTGAATCAGTAAAATAGAGCTCCATTTCTGCGTTATTCGTCCGGCATCAGCTGGGCTTTTTTTATAAAGGAGGAATACAGGATGGCATTAACTTTGGAAGACATGACTGAGGAAGAGTTCGAAGCCTTTCGCGGGATGTCCGTGCAAAATTATGCGAAACAAAACATAACGTCAGGAACTTGGACGGAAAAAGAGGCATTTGAGAAATCGGAGCAAGCATATGAGAACATGATTCCGAATGGGCGAGACAGCAGCAATCATTATTTTTGGAACATCACAAATGACCAAGGGGAAAGAATGGGCTGGCTCTGGCTGTATGCTGATCCATTTCATCCGCAAAAGGAAGCGTTTATCTATTCCTTTGGATTGTATGAAGCCTTTCGCGGAAAAGGACTTGCTCAATTGGCGCTTCAAACGCTTGATGAAAGAGCAAGAGAGCTTGGTGCGGAAAGGCTGGCTCTACATGTATTTGCACACAACGAGACAGCCGTCTATCTTTATCAGAAGATGGGTTATGCCATGACCAATATACGTATGCGGAAACAGCTGTGCTGACCCCAGACGCTTACTTAAGCGGTTCTCCAAACACAATATGCCAATGTAAATGTTTAGAGTCCTGGTAAGCTCCTAAGTTGGTGATTACACGGCATGCGCCTTTTTCGTCCGTCACCATGGAAGCGACTTCTTGAATGACACTCATTAATTCAAGAAGTAAGTCATGATCGGACTCTTCCAAGGTGATTAACGAAGAGATATGTCTCTTGGAAACAGCTACAATATGAACCGGATAAAAAGGCTTTGTATGATAGTAAGCCAATATGTTATCCGTCTCTATTACCTTATTCACTTTCGTTTTGCCGCTAAATACCTCATCACAGTAAAAGTTTTCAGTCATATGATCCATCTTCATTTTGTTTGTTGGGTTTATCCTTCTACTGTCTTCCGTTATTTCCCTTCTTTTGCATTTGATTTAGGGGAACACTTTTTATCATTTTCAGTTCGTTTTGATGTTTGAAAACAAAATGGTGTCCTATGACGGCAGCAGGCTCTGATCCTTTCCTCCAGTATGGAAATGCCTATCTGGAAGTGGTGACAGGGTACTTTAAGATATAAACAAGGACAACGTGTGTTGTTCTTTTTTTATGTGCATTATTATTGAAATCGTCAACATTTTACGGAGCTTCTCGCCTATAACGATCGAATCAAACTTATTTTCTTTCATTTGGAAGTCTGACTATTGTCAGTTTTTTTGAGTGAAAACATTTAAAAATAAATGGTTATCATAATTTTTTCGTGGATTTCCAGTTTACAATCTGACTATAGTCAGATAAAGTGAGTGTAACCAATTAAATCGATCAACAGAAAAGGAGAAGAAGCTCATGGAGTTACAGGCGGAAAAAATACATACTGCAAAAATGTGGTCCTTATCATTTATTTTTGTCACACTTTCAAATGCCTTTTTATTTATGGTGTTTGAAATGTTATTGCCGACATTGCCATTGTTTGTAACTGCTATCGGAGGCGGGGCAAAGCAAGTCGGATTGGTTACAGGTATTTTTATGATATCTGCCATTGCCATACGTCCTTTTGCAGGGGTTTTGGCTCAACGATTTAATAAAAAAAATTTACTTATATTTGGAATTGTTATCAGTGCCTGTTCAACCGGTGCATATTATCTGGCGTCAGATGTGAGCGTCCTATTGCTCATTCGCTTAATACATGGTGCCGGTTTTGGATTAGCTACTACTTATTTTGCGACGATTGCCGCGGAAATTATTCCGAAGGAGCGCCGAGGCGAGGGGATTGGCTATTTTGGGGTAGGCGAAACGATTGCTGTTTCGGTTGGGCCTATGATTGGTATCTCAGCACTGGAGCTTTATGATTTTGAGAGGCTTTTTTTAGGCGGGATGTCCATTCTTTTACTGGCAGTGCTTATGGCTGCACTTGTGCGGAGGCGGCCTGAAGCAAAAGACACGGGTGAAAAGGGAAGGATAAAGATAAAGGTGTTAGAAAGACGTGTGCTGTTTCCTTCGTTTCTAATTTTTTTAGTCGGCATTGCTGCATCTGGGATTATGTCCTTCTTTGCGCTCTATGCGATCGAAAAGGGTTTCCGAAGTGTCGGAATGTTTTTCTTTCTGATTGCAGCAGCCAGTTTTTTTATACGTCTTATCTCCGGGAAAATATTTGACCGATTCGGAGCGGCAGCCATCCTTATCCCCGCATCAATATTCTCAATAGCAGGCCTTTCAATATTATATATTGCCCAAACCAATGCAATGTTTTTTACTGCGGCGATATGTTACGGATTTGGGTTCGGCTCAATATTTCCGGCTATCCAGACATGGTGTATCAATCTAGTAGAAGAGCATGAACATGAGGATGCTATGGGGACATTCTTTAATTTTTTTGATATGGGAATTGGCGGAGGATCATTGTTATTAGGTGTGGTGGCAACGATTTATTCTTATCGGGAGCTTTATATCGCTTCTATTTTGGTGTACCTGTTGTTTCTTTTATTATATATTTTATTTATCTGTTCCAAGAGAAAACGGATGAAATAATTTGGGGAGGGCAGAACAGTGACCCGTGAGAATATAAAACGCGCAGCCGTTCGCCAATTTAATGAACTTGGCTACGAGGGAGTCAAAATGGCGCATATTGCAAAAGAATTAGGAATTCGGAAACAATCTCTGTCCTACCATTTCTCGTCAAAAAAGGACCTGCTGATGGAAGTATACCCCGAGATTGTTGAAGAAGAAGTAGCGTTTATCAATGATTTTTTTGAATCACGAAAGCATATGCCAGCCAAGAATCTTATATATGATTTTTTAAAAGAAACACAGGTGCGCTTTCATGCTATGCCTAATGTAGCCTTTTTGCAGGCGATGTCGTTTAAGGCTCCTGCTGAAGTAAGTGATTTTATTTCAGCCCAGTACTTGATGTTTCTGCATGCTTTGAAAAGCCGGGTTGCACTTGTTTTTAAAGAATCGGTCATCACCTGTCCGCCCGAGAAGTGTGCGATAGCCTTCATCACTCTTTTTGACGGGCTGAACATTCAGCTGGTTTATGAGAATAAACAATCATTTGAGCGGTCTTTAGAGATTTCCTTCGATATTTTTTGGCGAGGGCTGAAGGCAAAAGCTTGAAAAATACCAAGGGCGAACAGCCCTTGGTATCCCCTACACGCTATTGATCCAGCTCTTTCATTCGTTTCGTAAGCTCATTGAAAGCCTGATCAAGCTCCTTGTACCCTTTATCATTTGGCGTCATAAAACTGAGCTTGCCCAGCACTTCTTGTCTTTCTGTCTCAAGCCTTAATCGAAGCTCCTCCCGCTCATTTCTTTCTGAAGGAGCGTCGTTTAACTGCTTTTCGATGCCGTTGTTTGAGATGACGAGTTTACTGTTTGTTGTTTTTTCGAGAAAGTATCGGTCATGTGAAACCGCCAGCAATGTGCCGCTGTAGTGTGACAGTGTTTCTTCCAGCTGTTCGCGTGAAGGCAGGTCGAGATGGTTTGTCGGCTCATCTAAAATCAGCACGTCTTTTTCCTCCAGCATATATGCCATCAGCTTGATCTTTACACGCTCACCCATACTCATATGCTTGATCGGTTCAGTCCATTGGGCAGCTGTAAAACCTAAGTGTCTCATCAGACTTTGAACGTGCCCTCTTGCTTTGTATGTTTCATGATCAAATAACTCTTCCGGTGTTTGTTCTAAAGGCAAATCAAACACCTCTTGCGTTAAATAGCCGATATTTGCGGACGGCGATACCCATACGCTTCCCTCAGCCGTTTCCTGTCCCAGAATGATTTTCAATAATGTTGTTTTTCCGCTGCCATTGGGTCCTATGATCGCTACCTTTTCGCCGTGCTGAATTGTAAAGTTTGCGTTTTTAAAGAGGGTCCTTTCTCCAAACGCTTTTGTTACATTCTGAACTTCTAAAAAACGTTTTCCTGTTTTGTGGGTTGTATCGAATGAGAAGCGGACTGTATATTCTGGGGTAACGGGTTCCGCCTTTGCTTTTTCCAGCTCTTTTTCAAGCCGCTTCTGCTTGGATTTTATCTGGGCATCCGTACGCTTCGCTTTTACCCTGTGATATTCTTTAAACCCTTCCTTTTTCGTCGATTGGGCGTGGGCTTTTTCCGACCAAGAAGCGAGCTCATTCATTTGTGCTTCAATCCGTTCAACCATTTTTTGCTGCTTTTCATATTCACGCTGCTGGGCGAGTCTTTTCTTTTCCCGGAACTTCATATACCCGGAGTAATTCCCTTTGAATTCAATCAGCGTCTGATCCTCAAGCGACCATATTTTTGTTGCGGCTTCGTCTAAAAAATAACGATCGTGAGAAACAAGAATTACAGTGCCTCTATAACTTTTCAGCTGTTGGATGAGAAATTGCAAGCTTTTTTCATCAAGGTGGTTTGTCGGTTCATCTAACAGCAGCAGATCTGCATCCTCTGATAGTCCTTTCGCCAGCCGCGCTTTCAGTTTTTCACCGCCGCTTAACTGTTGGAAATCACGGACGGGCACACGCCATTTCTCCAATAATTTCTTTTCGGCAGGTGTCTGATCCGCAAAGGAATACGCCGCGGTTTCCTGTTCAACCATCGTCATTTTTATATCCTGCCGAAGGATTTGTCCCTGTGCAGGGGCTAAGTCATTGTGAATGAGGTGCAGCAGCGTAGATTTCCCAGCACCGTTTTTGCCGATAATCCCAATGATATCTCCTTGCTGAACACTGGCATTTATGTTTTTAAAAACAGTCAGATCCTTCACTTCATAGCTGACATTTGTTAATGTTACGATCTCTTTCATCCATATCCCTCGCTTTAAAGGGAGAATAAAAAAATCCTCCCAAAATGTGTTGGAAGGATTAGCCGCGCCGTTGCATGATCAAATAAGCTATTTATTTATAAATAGCAGTGTCGTATATATAGAAAATGGGCAGACTAATCCTATTTTTTCTGATTTGAAATATTGATTTCAAACGGTAAAAATAAGATTAGTTAATCATTGTCCACCCATCATCCCTTCTTGTTTGATTACAAATACTATAGCATACCTTCAAATTCAAAAGCAAAGGTCATTTTCATCAAAAAAACTCCTGCTCTCATTTTTAAGGCAGGAGTTTCGAGTCTTATTGATGCTTCGCTTTTCTCACTTTATAAATCACAATCAGCAAAATAAACCACACAGGTGTGACAAATAAGGAAACACGAGTATCCTGTGCCAGTGCCAGCACAACCAGAACAAACGCCAGGAACGTAAGAATCAGGTAATTTGTAAACGGATAAAGCGGAAGCTTAAACTTGTTTGTTTTCGCTAATTCAGGTCTTGTTTTGCGGTATTTCATATGGCAGATGACCGTAATCCCCCAAATGTAGATAAAGCATACGGTTGAAATGCTTGTGATCAGGGTGAATACGCCTTCTGGCATGATGTAGTTTAACGTAACACCGATTAAAATCACGATAGCCGAAAAGAATAAAGCATTTCTAGGCACTTTACGCTGAGTCAGTTTCGCCATTGACTCAGGCGCATTGTGATCTTTCGCCAGGGAATAGACCATACGGCTTGTACTGAATACAGCGCTGTTGCATGCTGAAGCAGCGGATGTCAACACAACAAAGTTGATAATACTTGCAGCCCCGACGATGCCAACCGCGACAAATACTTGTACGAATGGGCTTTCGCTGGGATTGATGACATCCCAAGGATAGATGCTCATAATCACGAGAAGAGCCCCGATATAAAAAAGCAGCACACGGACAGGAATATTGTTGATCGCCTTAGGGATTACTTTTTCAGGGTTTTCTGTTTCACCGGCCGTAAGCCCGACAAGTTCAATGCCGACAAAAGCAAACACAACCATCTGGAACGAGAGGATAAACCCGTGCATGCCATTCGGGAACAGGCCTCCGTGGCTCCAGAGGTTTGTGAAGCTGGACACTCCTGAGCTTGTGGAAAAGCCTTTGAAAATCATCACAAGGCCAATGACGATTAACGCCAAAATGGCAATGACTTTAATCAAAGCAAACCAAAATTCTAATTCTCCAAAAAGCTTGACTGTCGCCAGATTCATAATCAGTAAAATAATAAGAGCGATTAAGCCAGGCACCCATTGCGGCACACCCGGGAGCCAATATTGAGTGTAGAGCCCGACTGCTGTCAGATCAGCCATCGCAATGGAAATCCAGCAGAACCAATATGTCCAGCCGGTGATAAATGCTGCCATATCGCCTAGGTAGTCTTGTACAAAATCCACAAAAGAGTGATAGTTCAAGTTTGATAACAGCAGTTCACCCAGCGATCTCATAATTAAAAAGCAAATGATCCCTGTGATCATATAAGCAAATAAAATCGACGGTCCGGCAAAATGAATCGATTTGCCTGAGCCGAGAAATAAGCCTGTCCCAATGGCTCCGCCGATGGCGATGAGCTGGATATGCCTGTTTTTCAAGCCTCTCTGCAACGTTTGCTGATTTATATTGTCTTTCGTCATGTCGTCTGTCACTTTATGTGTTCCTCCATTGAAAATTGTTTATTGAGTCAGCAATCTATTTTTAATGATTATTATAACACTAAAATTTCTATCTTTTTTACTAAAAAAGGATTGATGAAAAGAATTTTAATGTGATTTGGACTATTTCCCGAAAAAAGCGGCTCCATTTAGGGAGCCGCTTTCTTATGCTTTTTCAGTTTTTTTCATAAACAGGTAGAGCCCGTAATCTGTCGGTGCGGATGCGTAGCCTGCCTGCCGCAGCATTGCTGTGATATTGCCGCGGTGGTATGTCCCGTGATTGACAACGTGGGGAATCAGTTCGGAAACAGTTGTTTTCATGATGCCGCTTGAGGGATTTTGAATCTGGAGTGGCTTATTGAGCTGTTCTTTTTGCTGTAAAAATAGTGTAAAGCGCTCGGATAACCTCAGAAAAAGGTCTTCCATTTCCTCTATTTCTTTTGCCTCTGTCTGTTCTTTAAGCTGTTCAGCTAAAGCCAACGCATCGCTCAAGGTTTTGCCGGAAAACACTTCAATCCAGCCGAGATCAGAAAGATAAACATGAGACAATACATGGGATATTGACGGAAACACACTTTGAATTTCTTGATGGTATACCTCTTTTGGAAGCTCTTTTAATCGGTTGAATATTTGTTGATTGGCCCAGACGTTATATTCATACAATTTGAATGCCAAATCTGACATGTTAAAATTCCCCCTTTCGTGTGTATATCTTCCATTATACACGAACATGGGTTCTTATGTAGAGTGCTCGTGAATAAAATCTGTTGACATATATGGTTTAGGGGAATAAACTAATTGACATTGAACATAAAGTTTAGCGGGGTAAACTATAATGAGGAGGGGAAGATATTGAATGAACAAAAGCTATGCCAGGCGATAAACCTGTTTGTGGAAGTCCTGCTTGAAGGGACAGAATTTGTGCATCGTGAAATCAATCAGGATGTCTTCAAGCATATCTCAAGGGAACAGGCAGACCTGTTGAAAATTTTAAAAGTCAAGGGCCCAACCTCTCCCGGCAGCCTGGCCATGTACCAAAATGTACATAAGAGCGCGATCTCTAACAGACTGAAAAAGCTGCTCGAAAAGGGATTGGTTCAATGGGACGACTGTCCGGCAAAAAGTGATAGGCGCTCTAAGCTTATTAACATTACACCCAGCGGTGAACACATACTAGAAGAATTAGATTCTGCCATCTTTAATGCGCTCAAACCGCTGATCGATGATATAGATGAGGAACACTTACATTCCATCATCGAGATATTCACCATTTTAAAAAGTAAATTTAAAGGAGGAGATTCTGCCGAATGAGAGCAATCATCAAATTCAAGTGGGCAATTGCAGCCATAGTATTAGCACTAACCGTCGTTTTGAGTTTGTTTTCTCCGAACTTAACGGAGCTGGCCAATCAAAAGGGGCAGGCCCAGCTTCCCGCTGATGCTGTTTCAGAAAGGGCAAACGCCATTTTAAAACAAGCGGGAGAAGACAATAATTCGATCAGTGTTGTCTTTACATTAGACCACGCTTTAAAGAAAGAAACAGAGGACCAGCTCCGCGCCATGATCGATAAAATCAAAAAGATCGACGGTGTAGAAGATGTAACATCTCCTCTGTCAGCGGAAAAAGAAGTCAAAGACCAGTTGATGTCGAAAGACAAGAAAACCGTTCTCATGCCTGTCACGATTACAGGTTCTGATAAAAAGGCGGAAAAAATTGCGGACGAGATTTATCAAATCGTTCCTGATGGTTTGACGGCATATATTACGGGAGCTTCCCTTATCAACCAGGATTTCGCTCACAGCTCAGAGGAAGGGCTTAAGAAAACGGAAGTGATCACAGTCTGCCTGATCATCGGTTTACTGTTGATCGTGTTCCGATCTGTTGTGACGCCTTTTATTCCGATTGTGGTTGTCGGTTTTTCTTATCTGATCAGTCAATCCATACTGGGCATCCTTGTATACAATGTTGATTTTCCTATCTCGACGTTCACGCAAACCTTCTTAGTTGCGATCCTGTTCGGCATTGGAACAGATTACTGCATACTGCTTCTTACACGATTCCGTGAAGAATTGGCAAACGGGCATGATAAAAAAGAAGCGGCGCTTATCGCTTACCGCACGGGGGGAAAAACCTTATTTATCAGCGGATTTGCGGTATTGATCGGATTTTCAGCCTTAGGATTTGCGAAGTTTGCGATTTTCCAATCCGCAGTAGGGGTAGCAGTCGGTGTGGGAATTTTAATGATCATCCTCTACACACTGCTGCCATTATTTATGGTGACGCTGGGTGAAAAATTATTCTGGCCTTCTAAGAAAGTGCTGTCGCACAGTGATAACAAATTATGGGCGTTTCTCGGCAGGCATTCCGTCGCTCGTCCGTTTCTGTTTATAGTCATCACGGTCATTATCACGCTTCCGTTCATCTTGACCTATGATGACCAGATTTCATTCGACTCAACTGCGGAAATCAGCAGCGATTATAAATCTATAAAAGCTCTCGAGGCCATTAAGGATGGATTCGGGGAAGGAAAAGCGTTCCCGATCAATGTTGTCGTAAAAGGAGACAAAGATCTTACAACAGCTGATACAATCCCTTATCTAGGAAATATCAGCAAAGCGATCGAGAAAGTTGATCATGTTGACTCTGTTATGACCATTACGCAGCCGACTGGTAAAAAAATCAAAGATTTATATATTGATAACCAGCTAGGATCGGTTTCAGACGGGCTGGATAAGACGGTAAAAGGGATTGCCGATGTCCAAAGTGGATTAACGGATATAGAAAACGGACTGAATCAAATGGCAGGGCAAACCGGCTCGGCCTCAAATGGAGAGTCTGGCGGTTCACTGGGCGATGCGGCAGATGGCTTGGGCAAAATCAATCAGCAGCTGCAGCTCATGAGCAAACAGATTTCCCAAACCGGCAATACCGCACAGACCGTGCAGCAGCTTACGGCAATCAGCGGACAGCTTGGCCAGATTCAAACCGGCCTTGAACAAGCGAACCAGCAGCTCTCAGGCCAGCAGGCACAAGCCGGAACGCTGACAGAAAGCCTGAAGAAGCTGTCCGAAGGCGTGAAAAGCGCAAATGATGGCCTGACGAAAGTCTCTGACGGTATTACAGCTTCCAGTGATATGTTAGAGGACATGAGCAAAAGTCCAACTGTAAGAGATACAGGCATATTCATTCCTGATCAAGTAATGAAGGACAAAGACTTTAAGAAGTCAATTGACCAGTATTCCTTTGCGGACGGAAAAGGTGTTCAATTAAGTGTCGTTCTGGATTCAAATCCTTACTCAGAACAAGCTATTACGACAATAAACCAAATTAAAAAAGCTGTCGCAAACGAAGTTGACGGCACTCCTTTGGAGGATGCACAGATCGTATACGGCGGGGTCACGAGTATGAATGCGGACTTAAAAGAGCTGTCCACAACGGACTTCTCCAGAACAATGGTGATCATGATTATAGGCCTGTTTATCGTGTTAACCATTTTGTTCCGCTCCATAATCATGCCGATTTATATGCTCGCGTCACTGCTGCTGACGTACTATACGTCGATATCCATAACAGAATTAATTTTTGTAAACGGCTTAGGAAACGCCGGCGTCAGCTGGGCAGTACCATTCTTCAGCTTTGTCATCTTGATCGCGTTAGGGGTAGATTATTCAATCTTCTTGCTTGATCGATTTAAGGAAGAGGTGCACCTTGGCATTCAGCAAGGTGTCGTCAGGTCAATGAGCAAAATGGGATCTGTCATTATTACAGCTGCCATTATATTGGCCGGTACGTTCGCGGCGATGATGCCTTCAGGCGTCAATACACTGATGCAGGTGGCAAGTGTTATCATCATCGGACTCTTGCTTTACGGCCTTGTCATACTTCCGCTCTTCATTCCGGCAATCATTGCGACCTTTGGAGAAGGAAACTGGTGGCCGTTCGGCAGGAAGAAAGGAAAAGAATAATTGAGAGAAGAGTGATGAATGGTCATCACTCTTTTTTCATGACTAAACGACTAACTTCAGACGTGTTACCCGAAAAAGGTCAGACGATCAAACGGCGGCTGTACTTAAAAACAAAGAGCCCGGAAAACATTCCTGGGCTCTTTGTTTTTATTTCCATTCTGCAATTGTATCAATCGGCAGACGGTAGGAAGCATAGCCTTCATCTGCAGCTTTTCCGATAGAAAGTAGCATAACCGGTACATAACGTTCTTTATCTAATCCGAAGGTTTCCGCGATGTTTTCTTTATCGTATCCGCCGATCGGGTTTGTATCGTAGCCATGCGCGCGTGCAGTCAGCATCAGCTGCATGGAAACAAGACCTCCGTCAATCAGGATCGTTTCACGGTTGACCTGTGCCGGAAGCTTTTCAAAATGTGCGGTCAGCGCGGCGATTTGTCTGTCTTTGACCTCCTGCGGCATGTAACCGAGTTCCACAGCTTTTGAATAGATTTCTTCTAAGTAGTCTGCATTATTCATGTCTGCAAATACAGCGATGACAGCAGATGATGTTGTGACCTGTGTTTGGTTAAAGCTTGCAAGCGGTGCGAGTTTTTCTTTTCCTTCCGGGCTGTCAATGACAAGAAAACGCCATGGCTGCGCGTTAACAGAAGATGGGGCAGTTGTTGCTTCCTCTAAGATCTCTGTCATTTCTTCTTTGCTGATTTTTACTGCCGGATCATAGTTGCGGATAGAACGGCGGCCTTTCATAATTTCCATAAAATCGTTTGTTTTGATCATGTTGATACACTCCTCTTAAGCTTCGATATTATCTATATTGTTTCGCATGCGCGCCAGCACATCAATGAGCAGGCGGCGTTCTTCTGCGCTTACATTTGCGAGCATTTCCTTCATGAAACGCTCCTTTTCCTTCTTAGAAGACTCAATTCGCTCTCTTCCTTGGTCTGTTAACCGAACAAGGGTGATGCGGTTGTCCTCAGGCTTGCGCCGCCTTGATACCATGCCTTTGGCTTCCAGCTGTTTCAGGTGTCTGGTAACGGCTGCGCTATCGATATTTACTTTCTTTTGAAGGTCGCTTTGACTGATCTCATCTGCATGATAAAGCAATGTCAGCAATTCCAAACGAGATTGGCTGATGCCCGTGCATGCCTCGAACTTCACGCCAATCACCTTGTTCACGCCTTGCAGCTGATATAAAATCTCGGCTTCCTCTGAACAAAATGACGCCAAAACCCATCCCTTCTTTCCTGTCAAAACTATTAATTGATATATCAATGATTGACACGTCAATTAATATACAACGAATGATTTCATCTTGCAAGCCATTTGCATCTTCGAAAAACCTCCCAGAGGAATATCACTTTGCCGAGCCCGTGCTCAAGCGGCTTTCACAGGCTGAAAGTTATGATACAATATACAAATGTTTCACGGCTTCAATCCATTGTTGGAGCTGACATCCATTATATAAGGGACTAGGTTGAAGGGAAGGTTTGATAACATGCTGCACAATCCAACTGGAAAAGAACGCTTGGCACTAGCGTTTCTGCTCGGCATGCTTGCTATATTGGGCCCGCTTAATATAGATATGTATTTGCCAAGTTTTCCTGAAATCGCGGAAGATTTATCAGCAAGTGCTTCACTTGTTCAGTTAAGTTTAACAGCCTGTCTGGTCGGGCTTACGATCGGCCAGCTGATTGTCGGGCCGGTCAGCGATGCGCAGGGAAGACGAAAACCGCTATTAATCTGTATTTTTTTATTTGCGTTATCTTCTCTGTTTTGTGCACTGTCGCCCAATATAACAACTTTAGTGGCTGCGCGTTTTTTACAGGGCTTCACTGCTTCTGCAGGGCTTGTGCTGTCTCGCGCAATCGTCCGCGATGTGTTTACCGGAAGAGAGCTTTCTAAATTTTTCTCGCTGTTAATGGTCATTACCGCGGTGGCGCCAATGGTTGCGCCTATGACAGGCGGTGCCATTTTGCTTTTGCCGTTCGCAACGTGGCATACAATTTTTCACGTCCTCATGATCATCGGATTTTTACTCGTTCTTCTGATTGCATTGAGGTTAAAAGAAACGCTTCCGCCGGAAAAACGGATTCCAAGCTCAATCGGAACATCCGTCAAAACGATGGGCAGCCTGCTGAAGGATCGATCCTTTATGGGGTACGCGTTAACTGTCGGATTTATTCACGGGGGAAGCTTTGCATATGTGTCTGGTACGCCTTTTGTATACCAGGACATCTACGGGGTGTCTCCGCAGGTATTTAGTATTCTTTTTGGCATTAACGGGCTGGCGATTATATCGGGCAGCTTTATCATCGGACGCTTTGGCGGAATCATTCATGAAAAAAGCCTTCTTCGTATAGCGGTCATTACGGCTGTGATTGCGACGGCTGTGCTATTAACCATGACCATGATTCACGGTCCTCTTGCTACATTAGTCATATCCATTTTCATTTACATGATTACGATCGGCATGGTTCTGACCAGCACGTTTACCTTGGCCATGGAAAAGCAGGGGCACCGCGCCGGAAGTGCAAGTGCGCTGCTTGGAATGCTCCCGCTGCTCCTCGGTTCAATCGTGTCACCGCTTGTAGGCATTAATGAGACAACAGCCGTTCCGATGGGAGCGATCATGTTTGTGACAGCTGTCATCGGCTCACTGGCGTTTTTTGGATTAACCAAAGAACGAGTAGGGCAGAATTCATAAAAAAAACCTGACATGACGTCAGGTTTTTTGTTTTATTTAGAATAATAACAGCAGGCCTGCAATCGCCGGAGTCAAAAAGATGGCTGATTTCAAAACCACCTTTGGCATAAGGTTGGTGAATTTTGCGCCTACATAGGCACCGCACATTGTCCCGACCAGAACTTTGATCAGCAATACATAATCAACAAAACCTTCTGTGATATATCCGATGCCTCCACCTACAGCCAGAGGGATGATCACAAGCATCGTCGTTCCGACAGAATGGCGAATGGACAGATTCAGCATAATCATTAAACCGATTTGAATAAAAGGTGCCGACCCGATGCCGAATGTGCCGGAAAGAACGCCGGCTACAATTCCTAAGATGACCGCTCTCGTATACGTTGAAAGAGTGCTTTGATTCACTTGAGCCTTCTCTTTTAAAATAAATAATCTGATTAAAATGAGAATTGCTGATAAAAATAACATTCCAGCCGTCAAATAATGAAGCAAATCAGCCGGAATAAAAGATGTCAGCTTGGCGCCGAAAAATGAGCCAACCGCAGCAAAGCCTCCGACTATTAAGCCGATTTTCATTTGAATGTTGCCCTCGCGATAGTGGCTGTATGCCCCTGATAAGCTTGTAAAAGCCATGCCGGCAAGCGAAGTGCCTAACGCCGTATGAATCGGGATATGGAAAAGAAGCGTTAAAAGGGCAATGACAAAGCCGGCTCCACCGGCGCCAATAAAGCCTAAAATAATTCCTAGAAGAAACATAACAAGAATAATGAGCATATTTTTTCCTCCATTGAAAAGATGTAAAAATGTAATCGTGCGCTATTCTGGCGGAGGTATGGTGTCCTATTGACGAAGAAAAACACGCCGTTTTTTCAGTTGCCAGTAGTCCGTCGACCGTCGTTCAGCAAACATATCGTACCTCAAATTCTGGGATCTGACAAGGCAGTTTGTTGCTTCCCATTACCATCTGTTATATGATTTTGATGAAGAAAAGCCCTTGAATATATTCAAAAGAGGTATTATATATGGACGATTTTAAATTAGATAAGCCGACTCCCTACTACCTGCAATTTTATAACCAGCTAAAAAAAATGATCTTCAACGGGACTTTTAAGCCTGGGGAACGGATAAACGAAACACAGCTGGCGAAAAGCTTTGGCGTCAGCCGCTCTCCGATAAGGGAAGCCATGCGATTGCTTGAGAAAGATGGTTTGTTAAAAGCGGATGACCGAAATGGATTTTCGATCACGTCATTAACGGCAAAAGATGTAGATGAGATTTATAAAATCAGAATTCCGCTGGAGCAGCTGGCAGTCGAATTAGTCATAGACGAAGCGGACGAAGAAGAGCTGACCATACTCGAAAAACAGCTTGAAGAAACAGAGAAAGCGATTCACAACGGCACGGAAGATACGGAAATCATTCGTTTAAACCAAAAATTTCATGAGCTGCTGGTTGATTTCAGCCATAACAGACATTTGAAAAATTTGCTTGAGCATGTAAATGATCTGATTCACTTTTGCAGAATCCTTAATTATACTGGTGACCACCGTGCAGAAACGATCCTGAGTGAACACCGCAAGATATTTGAAGAAGTGAAAAAGAAAAACAAAGAAGCAGCCAAACAGTATGTGCTGGCTCATTTCAATCATGACTGTGAGCATTTGAAGCGTGTACTTGAAGAAGGAAAAGAGAATTGATTTGTATGATCCGGTACCAAGGGGGAGCAGAACCCTTGGTATTTTTTTATGTATTCACCACATAACTAAGAGGCCCCGTTAATAAGATTTTATGATGGTTTGACTAACGAATAATGGGGGTTAAACATGTTTATCCATATCGTCGGGCCTGGTGATTCTTTGTTTTCGATAGGCAGAAGATACGGTGCTTCTGTTGATCAAATACGGGGTGTGAATGGTTTAGATGAAACGAATATCGTGCCGGGGCAGGCTCTGCTTATCCCTCTTTATGTATATACAGTCCAGCCGGGAGATACGCTTACCGCCATTGCAGCTAAAGCGTTTGTGCCATTAGAGCGTCTGCGAGCCGCCAATCCGGGCATCAGCCCAAATGCTTTACAAGCGGGAGCAAAAATAACGATTCCTTCGATCTCAAATTACATTGCGGGAACATTAAGTTTTTACGTGCTCCGAAATCCTGACCTCGATCGGGAGCTGATCAATGATTATGCGCCATACTCGTCTTCAATTTCGATTTTCGAATACCATATTGCACCGAACGGCGACATTGCAAACCAATTGAATGATGCGGCTGCTATCGAGACAACTTGGCAAAGACGGGTGACGCCGCTTGCGACCATAACAAACCTTACATCAACAGGATTCAGTACAGAACTCGTTCACCAAGTCCTGAACAACCCGACAGCGAGAAGCAATCTGGTCAACAATATTTATTACTTAGTTTCCACAAGGGGATATGGCGGTGTGACAATCGATTTTGAACAGGTGAGCGCCGAGGATCGTGACCTTTTCACTGGTTTTTTGCGTCAGCTGAGAGATCGCCTTCAGGCGGGAGGATATGTGCTGACGATAGCTGTTCCGGCAAAAACAAGCGATAATATCCCCTGGCTGAGAGGCTATGATTACGGAGGAATAGGAGCGGTTGTTAATTATATGTTTATCATGGCTTATGATTGGCATCATGCCGGAAGTGAGCCGGGTCCTGTAGCGCCGATTACTGAAATAAGGAGAACCATTGAGTTTACGATTGCGCAGGTACCGAGCAGAAAAATCATTATCGGAGTCCCGCTCTACGGGTACGACTGGATCATCCCGTATCAGCCGGGCACAGTTGCTTCAGCGATTTCAAATCAAAACGCAATCGAAAGAGCGATGAGGTACCAAGCCCCGATACAATATTCAGCCGAATATCAATCACCGTTTTTCCGGTACAGTGATCAGCAGGGGCGGACGCATGAGGTATGGTTTGAGGATGTCAGGAGCATGAGCCGGAAGATGCAGATCGTCCGCGAATACAGATTGCAGGCTATTGGCGCTTGGCAGTTAACGCTGGGCTTTACACCGGGCCCATGGCTTCTGCGGAAATTTTTTACGATCAGAAAAGTATAAAAAAAGACACCAGAGCTTGGGTGTCTTTTTTTTGATTAAGTCCAGAGCAGCAGAATAGTTCATTCATTTGTACCTTGCATGGGTTGTGTTCCCATTTTACGATTAGTAGTAGTCTGATCAAACAAAGAGTCAGAATACGATTTGAGAGGGAGTTGTCTACATGAAGACAGTATTGATTTTGAATTTTCCTGCGGAAGGCCATGTGAATCCTACCTTAGGCATTACAAAAGCGTTTTCCGATAAGGGATATGATGTCCATTATATATCCACTGAAAAATATAAAAAACGATTAGAAGCAGCGGGAGCAACGGTCCATCTTCACCGGGATCTGCTGCGAACGACACCTATTCATGTCGGTTCGCCCAATGGCATTCTTGATTTCGTGAAAATCCATATCAAAACGTCATTGGACATTTTACAGATTGTCAAAGACTTATCTAAGAGCATTCAATTTGATTTTGTTTATTATGATAAATTCGGCGCGGGGGAATTGGTAAGGGATTACTTAGATATTCCAGGAGTCTCTTCATCGGCGTCTTTCTTGTTTGGCGAGGAGCACCTGAAAATCCTGCCGCTGCATCCGGAGTCTGGAGCGCCGCTTGAATTGGATCAAGAGTGCGAAGACCTTTTGGCAAAAATGAAAGAAACGTACGGTGTTGCCCCGAAAAACCTGGTTCAATTCATGAACAATAAAGGGGAATTGAACGTAGTGTATACAAGCCGTTATTTTCAGCCAGAAAATGATCGTTTCGGGGATGAATGTCTGTTTATCGGGCCGAGCTTTCCAAAGAGAGCGGAAAAAACAAATTTCCCGATTGAACAGCTAAAAGATGAGAAGGTCATTTATATTTCAATGGGGACTGTACTGGATCATACAGAGGATTTCTTCAACCTTTGTATTGATGCATTTTCAGGCTTTAACGGAAAAGTCGTCATCGCTGCCGGAGAAAAAGCGGACCTGACCAAATTAAAGCAGGCGCCGGAAAACTTTATCATTGCTCCGTATGTCCCTCAGCTGGAAGTGCTGGAGCAATCGGATGTTTTCATTACACACGGCGGAATGAACAGCGTAAACGAAGGCATTCATTTCAGCGTGCCACTGGTTGTCATGCCTCATGATAAGGATCAGCCGATGGTGGCGCAGCGTCTCTCTGAACTCCATGCAGGCTATGTCATCTCTAAAGATGAAGTCAATGTCCAAATATTAAAACAGGCCGTAGATGAGGTTTTGCGCAACGATCAGTATACGGCAGGCATTAAAAAAATCAATCAAAGCTTCAAAGAATGTATGGACATGGAAGAAGTGATGGAGCGGATTGATGAGTTGATTCGCCAAAAAAACAAATAAGAAAAAGAACTCCCGTACCTTGTACGGGAGTTCTTGATTTAAAACTTGATTTTGATTTTTTGAGCATCACTGATTTTCTTATGGTTATGGTCAAAGACGTCACTTGTCGTGATTTCGATCCACTTAATCTCTTTTGTTTTCTTCTCAGCATCCGCGGCCTTATCATGAGCATGGCCGCTTGATGCGTTCACAATAAAGCCGAGATTTCCGGACTTTTCGGCGCCGCCTTGCAATTCGCCGTTTAACTCTTCAAGATAAATATCTTTGTTCCAATCGAAGGTTTCGCCCGTATTTGTTTTCATCAATGCAATCGGTGCAACATTTACTTTTTTTGAAGAGGTGTTCTTGATATTAACGAAAACCTTAACGAAATCAAACTCTTCATCGTGTGTTAACTCATGAAAGTAATCAATCATGCTGTAGTCCGGGCGCAAGTGGATCAGCTTCATTTCTTTTACTGTTAACTCCACGTCGCCAATTTTATAGGTTTTGTTCACTTGTTTGATATCTTTTAAGACAGCTTTTCCTTTATCATCTGAAAACGTTTGGCCGACCTTAAGCAATGACCGGTCATCAGTTACCTGGGAATTAGGCTGATAATCATCTGTGCTGTCCTTCTGGGATGAAGTGCTTTGCGGCTCAGCTTTTACTGTTTTCTCCCCGCCTGCATGCTGTTTTTCAGTACTGGCGTTTGATGAGCAGCCCGCAAGCATGATAGCAAAAACGAAAATTGAAAGAATTCTTCTCATGATGATTCCTCCATTAAAAAGAGATCCCGTTACTTCATACAAGCAACGGGACACCTTGTATTCTTTTACTTATCGTTAATCTTAATGTTGTATTGTAAAGCCTTGAAGACATTTTTTGCGATTTCTGTATTATCAATTTGGCCGGCAAATGTCTCACTAGACGGACCGTATGCATAGACGGGAACATCTTCACCGGTATGTCCGCCTGTTGTCCATCCAGTGTGAGAGCGTTTATTAAAGATGTTCTCGATTGCGTTATCGATATCCAGTACTTCCTTCGATTTTGCCGCTTCTTCAACAGATTGAATTTCGGCTTTTGTTAAAGCCAATTTTTTTTGATCGATATATGTTTTCAAAGTTTTTTCAACATCCGCGCCGTCAGCGATCTTTTCTGCCATAAAGTCAGGTGTGCGTTTTGCGGCTTTAATGGGTTCACTGAACCAATTGTAGATGCCGTCCGCACCGATGGAATATCCGCCGGTTGAGTGGTCAGCCGTTGCGACAACCAATGTGTGCTTGTCTTTTTTAGCGAAATCAATAGCCGCCTTATAAGCTTGTTCGAAGTCTTCCATCTCGCTCATGGCGCCGACGATATCATTGTCATGGCCCGCCCAGTCAATTTGGCTGCCTTCCACCATGAGGAAGAATCCGTCTTTATCCTTGTTTAATTTTTTAATGGCTGTGTTTGTCATATCTTTAAGTGATGGAATATCCTTCGTCCGGTCAATCTTTTTAGGCAGGCCGCCGTCAGCGAATAGGCCGAGAACTTGGCTGTCTTTGTTTTTCAGCATGTCCTTGCGGTTATCCACATAGCTGTACCCCGCTTTTTTGAATTCTTTAATCAAATTACGGTCCTTACGGTCAAAATTGCTCTTTCCCCCTCCTAAAAGGACATCAATTTTGTGCTTGCCGTTGACCATCTCATCAAAATAATCATCCGCAATTGAGTTCATATTTTTTCGGCTGTGGTCGTGTGAACCGAAAGAGGCCGGAGTGGCGTGTGTAATTTCTGAAGTGGCCACAAGTCCTGTTGCTTTTCCTTTTTCTTTCGCAGCTTCAAGCACCGTTTTGGCTTCTGACCCGTCGTTATCCACGGCTATGGCATTATTGTATGTTTTAATTCCCGCAGACATAGCCGTTGCCGCCGCTGCAGAATCCGTTACATTTTGTTCAGGATCATCGGGGTAAGTTGTTTGCTGGCCGACAAGATACTGATCAAAAGCCGTAGGCTCCACAACTTTTGTCTTTTTATTATCCTTTAAGTATCGATAAGCGGACGTATAAGAAACACCCATACCATCACCAATCAGAACAATAACATTCTTAATTTCGTCGTGGTTCCCCTTTTTCTTTTCCTGGGCGCTGGCTTCAGGCACACTGCCGCTGGCTAAGCTGCTGAACGCAATTGATGATAAAACCGCGATAGGCAGTAATTTCTTCGGGAATTTTTTCAACTGGATAACCTCCTAAATATAGATGAATCTCAATGACAACCCAATTATATTTTTAAACTGTTAAGCTAGTATTAATCGATTTTAAAGATTGGATTTACAAGAATAATGAACTGGCTATCAAAGGAAAGAGTGATAGTACTAAAGAAATAAATGGGAGGAATAGATACTGGCCGTGGATAGGCGGACTGAAATCTGCTATAGTCGCATAGAAGCAACCCGCTTACATCTTGAACAATTTTAAGTATTATGTTGGAAAGAGGTATTGTGTAAGCACATGTCTGAGCAGTTCATATGGAGTGGCATCATTTTATTTTAGGAGGGAACAACATGGACGTTTTTTCTGAGTATTTAGCGGGGATTGATGACCCGTTCCACCGAGAAAGAACGGAAGAGGTGTTGACTTGGATCAAAGATAAATATCCAAATTTACATACAGAAATAAAATGGAACCAGCCGATGTTTACGGATCACGGTACATTTATTATTGGCTTTAGTGTTTCTAAAAAGCATTTAGCTGTCGCTCCTGAAAAAGTAACGATAGCGCACGTAGAGGATGATATTGTGAAGGCCGGATATGATTACACCGAGCAGCTAATACGTATCCCTTGGAACGGTCCAGTTGATTACACGCTACTTGAGAACATGATTGAGGTTAATATTCGGGATAAGGCAGACTGCTCCACTTTTTGGCGAAAATGAAGGAAAAGGCATAACATATGAGCTGTATAAAATATGTTACACCTTTTCATTTGTCTATTTTTCGTTTTGATCATCTATTGCTGCTTTTCTTCAAACAAGGTCTTTTCATTGAGCGTAAGCTGGCTCGCAGAATAATGATTACCTTGTTTCCATTTCACTTCAATCGTAATATCATGGCCTTCAAGCTCATGTTCATCTAACCGCTCTAAAAAAGAAACGGACTTTTCTTTTGCGCTTCCATCAGAAAAAGTGCCTCCAGAATAATCATGCATCGGGATTTCCGTGTCAGAACTCAGCAGAACTTCATCATCCTTTTTTACAATCAGTGATTCCAAATAAGTGTTGTCTGTTTCATGTGGTTCACCGATCCAATAAAGTTCGCCGCTGTATTCATTTGGTGCATCTTCATTTTTTTTGAAAACAGCTTCCCAATTCTGGTCTTTGCTTTCTCCCTGCCAATTCGGATACTCCAAACGAACATGATGAATCAGGTGATAGGAAAAAAAGATCAAGCAGAAAGCGATTAATAGGAATGCCGTGAAAATGAGAGGGTATTTATAATGACTGGACATAAAAGACTCCTATTCGTTTAATCAATTACCTTCGAAAATAGAATTTCATCCCGAATCAAAATGCCGTTTTCAGCCACCTCGGGAATCTCCGGCTTGAGTCGGCGCGCTTTTTCAACTGCGTTCGGAAACACTGCGGCGAATTGATAGCCTCTCTTTTGATAAAACGCCATCGCATGTACATTATCATTCGTTGTGATAAGCTTTATTCGTTGACAATGTGCATATTTAGCCGTCTCTTCAACCTGCTGAAGTAAAGCTGTGCCGATTCCTTTATTTTCAATCATACTATCTAATGAAATAATTTCACAATCTTTCCCATCTATCAAGTATGTAATACAGCCAATGATTTCGCCGCTTTCATTTACTGCGGCAAATCCATCTAATTCATCACACCGAAAAATGCCGCTGGAAATCGCCATCTCGGGTGTACCCCAACGCTTGGCAAAAAAATCGATCAACATATGTTTCGCTATCTCATTGTTTGGGATGATGATCATCATAACACTCCTCTATTGAAAGATTGCATATGTACTATCAATATAAACAATATATAACAAAAAAAATAGATATTGAGGTGACGGCATGGAAATCAGCGATGTCATTTACGGGCACCACCATATAGATGGAGTACTGGAAGAGCTTATCAAAAGCGCTCCTGTGCAAAGATTAAAAGGGATCTATCAAGGCGGAGCAAGCTTTTTAGTCAATCGAAGGTGGAATGTGACCAGGTATGAGCACTCCATCGGCGTAATGCTCCTCATCAAAAAGCTCGGAGGAACGATAGAAGAACAGATTGCGGGTCTGCTCCACGACGTATCACACACAGCTTTTTCTCATGTGGTCGACGTTGTCTTTGAAAATCAAGCAGAAGACTATCATGAAAACATCTTTCAACAAGTCATTGTTCACTCTGAAATCCCGGACATTTTACAAAAACACGGCTATCATACTGAAGAACTTTTATCTGACGATTCAAGGTGGACATTGCTCGAACAGCCCGCACCGGAGCTGTGTGCTGATCGGACAGACTATACGCTGCGTGATATGTACCGATATGGACACATTAGCCTGCACGAAGCGCAAACCTTTTTGGATCATCTTATTGTGAGAAACGGAAGGATGTTTCCTGATAGTATTGAAGCTGCCGAATGGTTTGTCAGTGTGTACTACAAGGAAGTGATTGATTTCTTTTTGAATCCCGTGAATGTATATGGATATGAGTATTTAGCGCGAGCATTGAAGGCAGCGTTGCGGCATGATGTCATATCCGCAGAGGATCTGCTGAAAACGGACCAAGAGGTACTGAACATCCTGCGTGCATCAAAAAATGAAGAAGTCCTGGGCTTGCTTACATCTATTCATCCCGGCATACAAGTAATAGAGGATGACATCCAGTACGATTTCCATCAAAAGAAGAAAATGCGCCTAATCGATCCATCCATTTTTCTTGATGACGAATGGATCAAATCCTCAGATGCTTCTGAAAAGGTGAGGAAAATGGGTGAGGCCGCTTATCAAAAAGCAAAAAAAGGTGTGTATATAAAAATCTTAAATCAGTAAATGCCGCCTGACAGCGGCTTTTTTTCATGTTTGGTTTTGCAAACAAAGGGGAATAGGACAAACTGCGGGAACGCTTTATGAGAATATCAGCGTATTTACATACCGTTCGGGGGTATAGTATTATCGAGAGGCCATGTTTTCATTGTCTGCGGGCAAAAGTTACAGGAAAAAAATGAAGCAAAGGAGAATGAACATGAAAATCTCTAAAAATGCACTGGGAATTCTGATGTTATCTCTTGTTTTTGTTTTATCAGCATGCGGCAATAACAACAGTACGAAAGAAAGCACACATGACAATCATTCAGACTCCTCAACACATGAAGAGATGGACCATTCCGGATCAGCTGACGTTCCAGAGGGATTACAGGAATCTAAAAATCCGAAATACAAAGTAGGCAGCCAGGTAATCATCAATACTTCCCATATGAAAGGCATGAAAGGTGCCGAAGCTACGGTAACAGGCGCCTATGATACAACGGCGTATGTTGTTTCTTATACTCCGACTAATGGGGGACAGCGTGTGGATCATCATAAATGGGTGATCCAAGAAGAAATCAAAGATACCGGAGATAAAACGTTACATCCCGGAGATCAGGTGATTTTAGAGGCTTCTCATATGAAAGGCATGAAAGGAGCAACAGCCGAGATCGACTCCGCGGAAAAAACAACTGTATACATGGTTGACTATACATCGACAACGAGCGGCGAAAAAGTGAAAAACCACAAATGGGTCATAGAAGATGAGCTTTCAGCTAAATAATAAAAAATCCTCCTTTTACAAGGAGGATTTTTTTGCTGTCTGAACAGGTCTTGTTAAAGAAATGAAAGCAAACAGGACAGCGATGATCACAATTGACCCGCCGCACCATGCTGTTGACACTACAGTACCCGTCTGATCCAAAACAACACCGCCAATGGCTGAGCCAAGGGCAATTCCGACTTGGAGTGCCGACGTGTTAAAGCTTTGCTGAATGTCAGACGAATCAGGTGCAATTTCAATTAAATAGCTTTGCTGAGCCGGGGCGAGGCTCCAGCTCAGAAGACCCCAAATCACCATGACAGGCAAAAAGAAAATCATAGACGATGTAGACAGCGGCAGTAAGAACATAATGATGGCAAAGGAACCGGTCACCAGCAAAATGCTCTTAAAGGAACCAAGCCGGTCAGATAGCGCTCCTCCGAAAGGGCCTCCGCATACAGCAGATATCCCGAAAAGGAAATAACAAATGCTGACCCAGAAAGAGCTCAGGTGAAGAGTCTCTTCTAAAAACGGCGCAAAGTAAGCGTAAAGCGTGTAGTGGCCAGCTAATGTAAACATCGTGACGAGGTGTGAACTCGCGATTTTCAGATTACCGATCGTCTTGAGTTGTTCCCGGAAAGGAATCATTTTCTCCGCCGGTATTCTTTCAAAGAAGATTGAAATAATCAGCATGGAGATCAGCGCCAACAGGCCGATGCCAAGGAACAAAATCCGCCACCCGAAGGAATCGCTGATTAAGATTCCGAGCGGCACGCCTAATGCGATAGCAGAGCTGAAACCCATAAAAATAATTCCGATTGCGCGGGCTCTGTATTCAGGCGCTACAATTTTCGGGGCAATTGTTAAAGAAAGCACAACAATCAGCCCTGTACTCATTGCTGCCAATACCCTAGATACCATCAGTGTTGCGAAATTAGGGCTGAAATAGGCGACAAGATTGCTAAGGAAGAAAACAAATAAAGCAATTAGATATAAGCGCTTCCGCTCAATCTTCGCAGTCAATGCCAAAAGCAGCGGCCCAGACACTGCATATCCCAGCGCAAACACACTGATCAACTGTCCGGCTGAAACAATGGAAATGTCTAAATCATTTGCGATCTGAGGAAGAATTCCCCCCACAATTAACTCAACCAATCCGACTGCAATCGTAGAAGCTGCAAGCAGGAAAACTTTGAAATTCATAACAAACTCCTTTACTTAAATGTTTTGATAAATAAAAAAAATCCTGATTACAAAAAATGTCATAAACAAATTTTGTAATCAGGATTTTACGGTTCCTGGTAGACACCCTCAAACCATATTATTGAGGTTATACAAGTGATAATAGCTATTTAATTGATTCGTTTCCGTTGATGAGTGTACCACATTATGAATGAATCTTCCATAGAAAAATTTACAAAATGATGAACCGGACAAGTATATGATTATATTTATTTTATAAAAGTATAGACATTTAAAGATAAATGACTATAATAATCCATGTAAGCGTTTTAATCACAAGGGGGGATAGCAGTTGAAAAAAATATTACTCGCGTGCAGTTCAGGAATGTCTACCAGTTTATTGGTGACAAAAATGAAGGAATACGCACAGTCTATCGGTGAGGAAGCGGAGATTTGGGCTGTTGGCCAGGATAAAGCAAAAGAAGACATGAGAAAAGCGGATGCCGTTTTGATCGGTCCGCAAATGAGCTTTCTGAAAAGCGAACTCCAAAAAGAGGCGGATCAATACAACATTCGGGTTGAAGTCATTGACATGATGGCCTACGGAATGGCAGATGGGAAAAAAGCGTATGAGCAGGCATTGTCCTTAATGGAGAATCAATAATGGAACAGGTGAAAATCACGAATTTAACAGATGAACAAATCAGTTTTCAGCTTATCCTGCACAGCGGCAATGCCCGCAGCTGCATCATACAATCACTGCGCGCCTACAAAGAAGGGAACAAGGATGAGGCGGATGCCCTCATTACCAAGGCTGAGCAGGATTTATCCGCGGCCCATGACATTCACTTTCAAATGATACAGAAGGAATCCGGCGGAGAAGCACAAGCTTTCTCATTGCTGCTCATGCATGCGGAGGATCACCTGATGTCAACATTATCCATGAAAGAATTAGTGAAAGAGATGCTTGATATTTTTAAAACAAAGAATCTATAAATAATCGGGGTGGATAGGGTGTTCGAGAAAATCAGCCAATTCCTTGTTCCAATTGCAGGGAGGTTAAACAATAACCGTTATTTGCAAGTGCTGCGTGATGCATTTATGCTGGCTTTCCCGCTTACGATATTCGGGTCCATTTTTGTCGTGTTAACGAATTTGCCGTTTCTAAACGAAATCATGAACGCCTCAATGCTTACATCGTTTCAGTCTCATTTCGGCATTGCCTCCACGGCGACTATGGGCATTATGTCTGTCTTTGTTGTGTTCGGAATAGGCTATTACCTGTCAAAAAGCTATCAGGTCGAAGCTGTATTTGGCGGAGCGATTGCTTTGGTTTCCTTTTTGCTCTTAACGCCATTTATCGTTCAACCGGAAACAGGAGATGCCATTACAGGGGTTATCCCGGTCGACCGTCTCGGTGCAAAAGGGATGTTTCTTGGGATGATTACGGCATTTCTTTCTGGTGAAATTTACAGAAGAATTGTTCAAAAAAACCTGACAATCAAAATGCCAGCCGGCGTTCCGCCTGCTGTAGCAAAATCATTCGCCGCACTTATTCCGGCTTTTATCACATTGACTGTATTTTTGCTGATTAACGTAATGGTGACTCTGTTTTTTAAAACAAATATGCACGACGTCATTTATCACGCAATACAGGCTCCGCTTGTCGGACTTGGAAGCGGTATCATCCCAACGCTGATTGCCGTGTTTTTCATTCAAATTCTTTGGTTTTTCGGACTGCATGGACAGATCATTATCAACTCCGTGATGGACCCGATTTGGAATACACTGCAGGTAGAAAACCTTTCTGCTTACACGGCGGGAAAAGAAATCCCTCATATTATTTCAAAACCGTTTATGGAGATTTATACAGTAGGGATGGGCGGAACCGGGATGACGCTTGCGATTGTGTTTACCATTCTCATATTCATGAAAAGCAGGCAGATGAAGCAAGTATCAAAACTTGGCCTCGCTCCCGGTATTTTTAACGTAAACGAACCGATTATCTTCGGGCTTCCGATAGTCATGAATCCGATCATTATTGTGCCTTGGGTGCTGGCACCGATGGTTGTTACGCTCGTCACCTATTTGGCCATGTCAGCCGGGCTCGTTCCGCCTCCGACTGGTGTGACAGTGCCGTGGACGGTTCCATTGTTCATTAATGGCATCATGGCGACGAACTCAATCATGGGGGGCGTGATGCAGCTTATCAATCTGCTGATTGTCTTCGTGATCTGGTTTCCGTTCCTAAAAGCAATGGATAAATTAAATCTGGCAAAAGAAAAAGAACAGGCTGTGCAGGAGACAGCTGCTCAGCAAAATGATAACAGCATAAAAATGTGACATAAGGGGAGAGAGACTTGGCACAAACAGAACAATATCGTTTTCCAAAGGATTTTTGGTGGGGATCATCCGCTTCAGCAACACAAACGGAGGGTGCCGCCGACAGAGACGGAAAAGGCCAGAATATATGGGATTATTGGTTTGAAAAAGAACCGCATCGTTTTTTTGATCATGTCGGACCCGCAGACACATCTCAATTTTACGACAACTATAAAGAAGATATCAGGCTGATGAAGGAGCTTGGCCACAACTCGTTCCGGATGTCGATTTCCTGGTCACGTTTAATACCAAACGGAACGGGCGAGATCAACAATAAAGCCGCAGATTTCTATAACAATGTCATTGATGAGTTGATCGCTAACGGAATTGAACCTTTTGTCAATTTGTTTCATTTCGATATGCCGATGGCGCTTCAAAAAATCGGCGGTTGGGTAAACAGAGAGACAGTTGACGCGTATGAAAACTATGCAAGAACTTGCTTCCGTTTGTTTGGCGGCCGGGTGAAAAAATGGTTTACGCATAATGAACCAATCGTTCCCGTAGAAGGCGGATATCTATATGATTTTCATTATCCAAACAAGGTCGACTTTAAAGAGGCCGTCCAGGTTGGATTTCATACGATGCTATCAAGTGCCCGCGCTATTCAGGCTTACAGGGAGATGAAGCAGGACGGGAAAATCGGCATCATCTTAAATTTGACCCCTTCATACCCGAGAAGCAGCCATCCGGCGGATGTGAAAGCCGGGGAAATCGCAGACGCGTTTTTTAACAGATCTTTTTTAGACCCATCTGTTAAAGGCGAATATCCCAAAGAGCTGGTTGACATTTTGAAGCATGAAGGCTTTATGCCTGATTACAACGCTGAAGATCTTGACATCATCAAAAAGAACACGGTTGACCTGTTGGGAGTGAATTATTATCAGCCGAGACGTGTGAAAGCGAAAGAACATCTTCCGAATCCCGACGCTCCTTTTTTACCGGACAGATATTTTGATCCCTACGTCATGCCGGGCCGCAAAATGAATCCGCATCGCGGCTGGGAGATCTATGAAAAAGGCGTTTATGATATTTTGATTAATTTAAAAGAAAACTACGGCAACATCGAGTGTTTTATTTCTGAAAACGGTATGGGGGTTGAAGGTGAAGAGCGCTTCAGGGATGAACAAGGCATCATTCAAGATGATTACCGGATTGAATTTATAAAAGAGCACCTCAAATGGATTCACCGCGCCATACAGGAAGGCTCGAACGTAAAAGGCTATCACTTATGGACGTTCATGGACAACTGGTCTTGGACAAATGCCTATAAAAACCGATATGGGTTTGTATCAGTTAATCTTGAGAAAGACGGAGAAAGAACCGTCAAAAAGAGCGGAAAATGGTTCAAAAAGGTTGCTGAGCATAGCGGTTTCTAGATTTTCCTAAAGGTCAAGATCTTCCGGCAATCATCATAACGAATAGAGATGACGAAAATCCGCAACATTGATGAAATAGGGAAAAGAACTTATGATATCCGTAATAGCTTATGTGATATCAGACTCTAACAGCTGCCGGAGGATACCAATGAATAAATACGAAATTATTGCAAATGAAATGAGAAATAGAATTAAAAATAACGTATATCCGATCGATCAGCCCATTCCTGATGAAGTATCTCTTGCAAAAGAATTTAACTCAAGCCGCATGACGATGAAGAGAGCCTTGGATAATTTAGTTGCCGAGGGTCTGCTGTTTAGAAAACGAGGCCATGGCACGTTTATTATTCAATCTGCAATACAGGATGACCATGTCCATGTAGTCAGCAATGAGATTCTCGGATTGACCAACTTGCTGAAAGATAAAAAAATCCAAAGCAAGGTCATTCAGTTTGAAGTGCAATTTCCCACTGAGGAAGTGGCCGCCCATTTGTCTATTGATCAGAAAACACCGGTTTATTATGTCGTTCGGCTGCGAATTGTAGAAGGTGAACCCTATGTATTGGAAAAAACATATATGCCGACTCATTTAATACCGGGCATTAATGATGATGTCCTTCATGGTTCGGTCTATAACCACATCTCAAACGAGCTGCAGCTCAAAATTGCCGGCTCACATCGGAAAATCAGAGCCTGTAAGTCTGATCATATTGACCAGCAGCATCTAGGCTGTAAACAGGATGATCCAATTCTTGAAGTTGAACATGTGGGCTTCTTAGATAATGGCATTCCATTTGAATATTCCTTTTCACGTCATCGGCATGACAAGTTTGTTGTGACTTCTGTAAACATACGGCGCTGATTGCGGAGACAACAAGGAGGCCATCTGCATGCTTGGCGGTATTGAAGCAGGCGGCACAAAGATTGTTTGTGCTGTCGGTAAAGAAGATGGAACAATCATTGACCGAATACAATTCCCCACAAAGATGCCGGAAGAAACGATAGAGAAAGTAATTCAATATTTTCGGCAATTTTCATTACAGGCCATCGGCATTGGCTCCTTTGGTCCCGTTGATAACGATAAAACCAGTCAAACATACGGTACCATTATGGCCACGCCGAAAGCGGGCTGGAGACACTACCCCTTTTTGCAAACCGTTAAGAACGAAGTGAAAATCCCAGTTGGATTTAGTACGGATGTCAACGCTGCAGCGCTGGGTGAATTCCTTTTCGGTGAAGCGAAGGGTCTTGACAGCTGCCTGTATATAACGATTGGCACTGGCATCGGAGCGGGGGCTATTGTAGAGGGGAGGCTCCTTCAGGGCCTGTCACACCCAGAGATGGGCCATATTTATATCCGGAGGCACCCGGATGACGTATACCAAGGGAAGTGCCCTTATCATGAAGATTGCTTTGAAGGCTTGGCTTCCGGTCCCGCCATTGAAGCGCGCTGGGGAAAAAAAGCCGCGGATTTATCAGATATAGCCCAAGTCTGGGAACTGGAAGGGTACTATATTGCCCAAGCGCTGGTTCAGTATATTTTGATCCTTGCACCTAAAAAAATCATTCTTGGCGGCGGCGTCATGCAACAGAAACAAGTGTTTTCTTATATCTATCAATATGTACCGAAAATCATGAACAGCTACTTAGATTTTTCTGAATTGTCAGATGATATAAGTGATTATATTGTACCTCCACGTTTAGGCAGTAACGCCGGAATCATCGGCACGCTAGTTTTGGCGCATCAGGCCTTACAAGCAGAGGCAGCATCCGGGGAGGTGCGATCATGACACATCCTTTATTTTTAGAGCCTGTCTTTAAAGAAAGAATATGGGGAGGGACGAAGCTTCGTGACGCTTTTGGCTACGCAATACCCTCACAAAAAACAGGTGAGTGCTGGGCCGTTTCTGCACATGCCCATGGCCCGTCGGCTGTAAAAAATGGCCCGCTGGCAGGAAAGACACTAGATCAAGTATGGCAAGATCATCCAGAGATTTTCGGTTTTCCAGATAGGAAGGTGTTTCCGCTGCTGGTAAAGCTGCTGGACGCCAATATGGATCTCTCCGTGCAAGTCCATCCTGATGATGATTATGCAAAACTGCACGAAAATGGCGACCTTGGTAAAACGGAGTGCTGGTATATCATTGATTGCAAAGATGACGCCGAACTAATTTTGGGACATCATGCAAGCACAAAGGAAGAGTTCAAACAACGAATAGAAAGCGGTGATTGGAACGGTCTGCTGAGGCGAATCAAAATCAAGCCCGGAGATTTCTTTTATGTGCCAAGCGGTACACTCCATGCTTTATGTGAGGGAACCCTTGTCCTTGAAATCCAGCAAAACTCTGATACAACGTATCGCGTATACGATTATGACCGCTGTAATGACCAGGGCCAAAAAAGAACACTTCATATAGAAAAAGCCATGGAAGTTATAACGATACCGCATATCGATAAAGTGCATACACCGGAAGTAAAAGAAGTTGGTAACGCTGAGATCATTGTTTATGTGCAATCAGATTATTTCTCAGTGTACAAATGGAAGATTAGCGGCCGAGCTGCTTTTCCTTCACATCAAACCTATTTGCTGGGGAGTATTCTGAGCGGATCAGGACGAATCATAAATAATGGTATTCAGTATGAATGCAATGCAGGCTCACACTTTGTCTTGCCTGCGCATTTTGGCGAGTTTTCAATAGAAGGAACATGTGAATTCATGATATCTCATCCTTAATGAATGGGGGAGTTGCATTTGTTTAAGAAACATACGATCTCTTTGCTCATTTTATTTTTACTTGCGTCTGCTGTTTTAGCAAAACCAATTGAAGCGCATACTGTGTCGCCTGTGAATCCTAATGCACAGCAGACAACAAAAGCAGTGATGAACTGGCTTGCGCACCTGCCGAACCGAACGGAAAACAGAGTCCTTTCCGGAGCGTTCGGAGGTTACAGTCATGACACATTTTCTATGGCTGAGGCTGATAGAATCCGAAGCGCCACCGGGCAATCGCCTGCTATTTACGGCTGCGATTATGCCAGAGGATGGCTTGAAACAGCAAATATTGAAGATTCAATAGATGTAAGCTGCAACAGCGATTTAATATCGTATTGGAAAAATGGTGGAATCCCGCAAATCAGCATGCACCTGGCGAATCCTGCTTTTCAGTCAGGGCATTTTAAAACACCGATTACAAACGATCAGTATAAAAAAATACTAGATTCTTCAACAGCAGAAGGGAAGCGGCTGAATGCCATGCTCAGCAAAATTGCTGACGGACTTCAAGAGCTGGAGAACCAAGGTGTGCCTGTTTTGTTCAGGCCGCTGCATGAAATGAACGGTGAATGGTTTTGGTGGGGACTTACATCATATAACCAAAAGGATAATGAAAGAATCTCTCTATATAAACAGCTCTACAAGAAAATCTATCATTATATGACCGACACAAGAGGACTTGATCATTTGCTTTGGGTTTACTCTCCCGACGCCAACCGAGATTTTAAAACTGATTTTTACCCGGGCGCGTCTTACGTGGATATTGTCGGATTAGATGCGTATTTTCAAGATGCCTACTCGATCAATGGATACGATCAGCTAACAGCGCTTAATAAACCAATTGCTTTTACAGAAGTCGGCCCGCAAACAGCAAACGGCAGCTTTGATTACAGCCTATTTATCAATGCAATAAAACAAAGATATCCTAAAACCATTTACTTTCTGGCATGGAATGATGAATGGAGCCCAGCAGTAAACAAGGGTGCTTCAGTTTTATATCATGACAGCTGGACACTCAACAAGGGAGAAATATGGAATGGTGATTCTTTAACGCCAATCGTTGAATGAATCTGTTTGTCACAATTAAGAAGGTGCTGAAGAAGTTTCTTGAGCACCTTCCCACTGGATTAAGCATTCATATCGCCTAACCCAGGACTGTGTTCATTTGGTATTTCAGGAAGCACTGGTACAGGAAACCCTGCCGGAGGATCTATTACTTGTAACTCTCCGCCATTTCGGCTTGGAGATTTCCCTTGATAGATTTCACCGATTCTCGTTTCATCCAACCTAAAGTTAAACTGTGCATTATGGTAGCCTAATTCGACATACTTTCTGCACTCAGGATATTTATTAATGTCATAATTCGGCACAGGGAGCAGCTTCGCCCATTCAACGCCCAATGTCTCGAGCGCTTTCGCGAATGCATTCTGGTGAGCATTGTCGCGTACAATCAGAAAAGCAAGTGTTTCGCGGAACGTCTGATTAGAGCTCATTTCATAAATTCTTGTTTTTTGCAGCACACCTGTCGACTCGAGAAGCAGGTTATCCAGCAGGTCAGTAATTAAGTTTCCGTGGTTATACACCCACGACCCGTTCCACGGATTGCCCCCTGCATCAACAGGAAGGGAACTTTGCGCTCCAATAATATAATGATGAGGATTAGCATGTTTAACCGCTTCATCAAGTGGCGCTTGATCTGCACCTTGACTGCCGACACCTTCACCGCCTGATTCATCTAATAAAGCATTGATTGTGTTTTGAACCAGTTCAACGTGGGCAATCTCCTCTAAAAAAATGCCGCGAAGCAGATCGCGGTACTGTTTCTGCTTTCCTCTGAAATTAGAGCTTTGGAAAAAAAACTGCATCATTGTACGCATTTCTCCGTAATGACCGCCTAATATCTCCTGCAGGACCTTAGCAGCTGCCGGGTCTGGCTTGTCCGGTTTAATGATATTAATCAGTTCCTCTTTGTAGTAATACATAACACGCCTCATTTCTTCTTAAGAGATTTTCTTATATTATTTGTAAGGTGAGATAAAATATATACATGATAAGCATGGGAAGGCGTGAAAGAAGAAAATAAAAAAATACAGGAAAAGTGTTGACCAAATAAAACAGGCATGGTATATTATTAAACGTCGCTGATGAACAGCGTGAAACAAAACAGAAAAACAAAAAAGTTTTTCTAAAGTGTTTACAAGATTTTAAAAATGTGTATAATAAGAAAAGTCGAATTGGAAAACATTCGAAAAACATTCGAAAAACATTCGAAAAACATTTTTAAAAAACTTCTTGACTTCAACATCAAATGATAGTATGATAGTTAAGTCGCTTAATAAGCGCCCGTAGCTCAATTGGATAGAGCGTTTGACTACGGATCAAAAGGTTAGGGGTTCGACTCCTCTCGGGCGCGCCAATATAAGATGCTACGCGGGTGTAGTTTAGTGGTAAAACCTCAGCCTTCCAAGCTGATGTCGTGAGTTCGATTCTCATCACCCGCTCCATTATTGAATGATCTTTGAAAACTAAACAAGACAAAACGTACCTGTTAATTCATTTTTATAAATCGCACAGCGATGTGCGTAGTCAGTCAAACTAGGGCCTGCACGACGCAGGTCACACGGGTGTCGCCGCAGGATGCGGTGAACTTAACCTGTGATCCATTTATCGGAGAGTTTGATCCTGGCTCAGGACGAACGCTGGCGGCGTGCCTAATACATGCAAGTCGAGCGGACAGATGGGAGCTTGCTCCCTGATGTTAGCGGCGGACGGGTGAGTAACACGTGGGTAACCTGCCTGTAAGACTGGGATAACTCCGGGAAACCGGGGCTAATACCGGATGGTTGTTTGAACCGCATGGTTCAAACATAAAAGGTGGCTTCGGCTACCACTTACAGATGGACCCGCGGCGCATTAGCTAGTTGGTGAGGTAACGGCTCACCAAGGCAACGATGCGTAGCCGACCTGAGAGGGTGATCGGCCACACTGGGACTGAGACACGGCCCAGACTCCTACGGGAGGCAGCAGTAGGGAATCTTCCGCAATGGACGAAAGTCTGACGGAGCAACGCCGCGTGAGTGATGAAGGTTTTCGGATCGTAAAGCTCTGTTGTTAGGGAAGAACAAGTGCCGTTCGAATAGGGCGGCACCTTGACGGTACCTAACCAGAAAGCCACGGCTAACTACGTGCCAGCAGCCGCGGTAATACGTAGGTGGCAAGCGTTGTCCGGAATTATTGGGCGTAAAGGGCTCGCAGGCGGTTTCTTAAGTCTGATGTGAAAGCCCCCGGCTCAACCGGGGAGGGTCATTGGAAACTGGGGAACTTGAGTGCAGAAGAGGAGAGTGGAATTCCACGTGTAGCGGTGAAATGCGTAGAGATGTGGAGGAACACCAGTGGCGAAGGCGACTCTCTGGTCTGTAACTGACGCTGAGGAGCGAAAGCGTGGGGAGCGAACAGGATTAGATACCCTGGTAGTCCACGCCGTAAACGATGAGTGCTAAGTGTTAGGGGGTTTCCGCCCCTTAGTGCTGCAGCTAACGCATTAAGCACTCCGCCTGGGGAGTACGGTCGCAAGACTGAAACTCAAAGGAATTGACGGGGGCCCGCACAAGCGGTGGAGCATGTGGTTTAATTCGAAGCAACGCGAAGAACCTTACCAGGTCTTGACATCCTCTGACAATCCTAGAGATAGGACGTCCCCTTCGGGGGCAGAGTGACAGGTGGTGCATGGTTGTCGTCAGCTCGTGTCGTGAGATGTTGGGTTAAGTCCCGCAACGAGCGCAACCCTTGATCTTAGTTGCCAGCATTCAGTTGGGCACTCTAAGGTGACTGCCGGTGACAAACCGGAGGAAGGTGGGGATGACGTCAAATCATCATGCCCCTTATGACCTGGGCTACACACGTGCTACAATGGACAGAACAAAGGGCAGCGAAACCGCGAGGTTAAGCCAATCCCACAAATCTGTTCTCAGTTCGGATCGCAGTCTGCAACTCGACTGCGTGAAGCTGGAATCGCTAGTAATCGCGGATCAGCATGCCGCGGTGAATACGTTCCCGGGCCTTGTACACACCGCCCGTCACACCACGAGAGTTTGTAACACCCGAAGTCGGTGAGGTAACCTTTTAGGAGCCAGCCGCCGAAGGTGGGACAGATGATTGGGGTGAAGTCGTAACAAGGTAGCCGTATCGGAAGGTGCGGCTGGATCACCTCCTTTCTAAGGATATTATACGGAATATAAGACCTTGGGTCTTATAAACAGAACGTTCCCTGTCTTGTTTAGTTTTGAAGGATCATTCCTTCGAAACGTGTTCTTTGAAAACTAGATAACAGTAGACATCACATTCAATTAGTAATACAAGATATCACATAGTGATTCTTTTTAACGGTTAAGTTAGAAAGGGCGCACGGTGGATGCCTTGGCACTAGGAGCCGATGAAGGACGGGACGAACACCGATATGCTTCGGGGAGCTGTAAGCAAGCTTTGATCCGGAGATTTCCGAATGGGGAAACCCACCACTCGTAATGGAGTGGTATCCATATCTGAATTCATAGGATATGAGAAGGCAGACCCGGGGAACTGAAACATCTAAGTACCCGGAGGAAGAGAAAGCAAATGCGATTCCCTGAGTAGCGGCGAGCGAAACGGGATCAGCCCAAACCAAGAGGCTTGCCTCTTGGGGTTGTAGGACACTCTGTACGGAGTTACAAAAGAACGAGGTAGATGAAGAGGTCTGGAAAGGCCCGCCATAGGAGGTAACAGCCCTGTAGTCAAAACTTCGTTCTCTCCTGAGTGGATCCTGAGTACGGCGGAACACGTGAAATTCCGTCGGAATCCGGGAGGACCATCTCCCAAGGCTAAATACTCCCTAGTGACCGATAGTGAACCAGTACCGTGAGGGAAAGGTGAAAAGCACCCCGGAAGGGGAGTGAAAGAGATCCTGAAACCGTGTGCCTACAAGTAGTCAGAGCCCGTTAACGGGTGATGGCGTGCCTTTTGTAGAATGAACCGGCGAGTTACGATCCCGTGCAAGGTTAAGCAGAAGATGCGGAGCCGCAGCGAAAGCGAGTCTGAATAGGGCGCATGAGTACGTGGTCGTAGACCCGAAACCAGGTGATCTACCCATGTCCAGGGTGAAGTTCAGGTAACACTGAATGGAGGCCCGAACCCACGCACGTTGAAAAGTGCGGGGATGAGGTGTGGGTAGGGGTGAAATGCCAATCGAACCTGGAGATAGCTGGTTCTCTCCGAAATAGCTTTAGGGCTAGCCTCAAGGTAAGAGTCTTGGAGGTAGAGCACTGATTGGACTAGGGGCCCCTACCGGGTTACCGAATTCAGTCAAACTCCGAATGCCAATGACTTATCCTTGGGAGTCAGACTGCGAGTGATAAGATCCGTAGTCGAAAGGGAAACAGCCCAGACCGCCAGCTAAGGTCCCAAAGTATACGTTAAGTGGAAAAGGATGTGGAGTTGCTTAGACAACCAGGATGTTGGCTTAGAAGCAGCCACCATTTAAAGAGTGCGTAATAGCTCACTGGTCGAGTGACTCTGCGCCGAAAATGTACCGGGGCTAAACGTATCACCGAAGCTGCGGACTGTTCTTCGAACAGTGGTAGGAGAGCGTTCTAAGGGCTGTGAAGCCAGACCGGAAGGACTGGTGGAGCGCTTAGAAGTGAGAATGCCGGTATGAGTAGCGAAAGAGGGGTGAGAATCCCCTCCACCGAATGCCTAAGGTTTCCTGAGGAAGGCTCGTCCGCTCAGGGTTAGTCGGGACCTAAGCCGAGGCCGAAAGGCGTAGGCGATGGACAACAGGTTGATATTCCTGTACCACCTCCTCACCATTTGAGCAATGGGGGGACGCAGGAGGATAGGGTAAGCGCGGTATTGGATATCCGCGTCCAAGCAGTTAGGCTGGGAAATAGGCAAATCCGTTTCCCATAAGGCTGAGCTGTGATGGCGAGCGAAATATAGTAGCGAAGTTCCTGATTCCACACTGCCAAGAAAAGCCTCTAGCGAGGTGAGAGGTGCCCGTACCGCAAACCGACACAGGTAGGCGAGGAGAGAATCCTAAGGTGATCGAGAGAACTCTCGTTAAGGAACTCGGCAAAATGACCCCGTAACTTCGGGAGAAGGGGTGCTCTGTTAGGGTGCAAGCCCGAGAGAGCCGCAGTGAATAGGCCCAGGCGACTGTTTAGCAAAAACACAGGTCTCTGCGAAGCCGTAAGGCGAAGTATAGGGGCTGACGCCTGCCCGGTGCTGGAAGGTTAAGAGGAGCGCTTAGCGTAAGCGAAGGTGCGAATTGAAGCCCCAGTAAACGGCGGCCGTAACTATAACGGTCCTAAGGTAGCGAAATTCCTTGTCGGGTAAGTTCCGACCCGCACGAAAGGCGCAACGATCTGGGCACTGTCTCAACGAGAGACTCGGTGAAATTATAGTACCTGTGAAGATGCAGGTTACCCGCGACAGGACGGAAAGACCCCGTGGAGCTTTACTGCAGCCTGATATTGAATGTTGGTACAGCTTGTACAGGATAGGTAGGAGCCTTGGAAACCGGAGCGCCAGCTTCGGTGGAGGCATCGGTGGGATACTACCCTGGCTGTATTGACCTTCTAACCCGCCGCCCTTATCGGGCGGGGAGACAGTGTCAGGTGGGCAGTTTGACTGGGGCGGTCGCCTCCTAAAAGGTAACGGAGGCGCCCAAAGGTTCCCTCAGAATGGTTGGAAATCATTCGCAGAGTGTAAAGGCACAAGGGAGCTTGACTGCGAGACCTACAAGTCGAGCAGGGACGAAAGTCGGGCTTAGTGATCCGGTGGTTCCGCATGGAAGGGCCATCGCTCAACGGATAAAAGCTACCCCGGGGATAACAGGCTTATCTCCCCCAAGAGTCCACATCGACGGGGAGGTTTGGCACCTCGATGTCGGCTCATCGCATCCTGGGGCTGTAGTCGGTCCCAAGGGTTGGGCTGTTCGCCCATTAAAGCGGTACGCGAGCTGGGTTCAGAACGTCGTGAGACAGTTCGGTCCCTATCCGTCGCGGGCGCAGGAAATTTGAGAGGAGCTGTCCTTAGTACGAGAGGACCGGGATGGACGCACCGCTGGTGTACCAGTTGTTCTGCCAAGGGCATCGCTGGGTAGCTATGTGCGGACGGGATAAGTGCTGAAAGCATCTAAGCATGAAGCCCCCCTCAAGATGAGATTTCCCATTCCGCAAGGAAGTAAGATCCCTGAAAGATGATCAGGTTGATAGGTCTGAGGTGGAAGTGTGGCGACACATGGAGCTGACAGATACTAATCGATCGAGGACTTAACCATATTTTTGAATGATGTCACACCTGTTATCTAGTTTTGAGAGAACACTCTCAATTTGTTTGGTGGCGATAGCGAAGAGGTCACACCCGTTCCCATACCGAACACGGAAGTTAAGCTCTTCAGCGCCGATGGTAGTCGGGGGTTTCCCCCTGTGAGAGTAGGACGCCGCCAAGCATTACTTTTATCATCGCGGGGTGGAGCAGTTCGGTAGCTCGTCGGGCTCATAACCCGAAGGTCGCAGGTTCAAATCCTGCCCCCGCAACCAAATATATGATTAAATAAGGAGTGCCCTAAGGGTACAACCAAAATAATCTTATACAAATATGGTCCGGTAGTTCAGTTGGTTAGAATGCCTGCCTGTCACGCAGGAGGTCGCGGGTTCGAGTCCCGTCCGGACCGCCATTAATGTAAACGAAACGATCATGTTTTCGTTTTTTTTGTGTTTTCTTTTACTGTATCTTCTGCTTGGTGTCATAGCCAAGCTTTCTTTATATCGGGAACATCTTGGATATTCCAGCAAAATTCGATAAACTAGGAAGAGCACATATAGGCATAAGCAGGGTTGAAAGGAGATTTTGGTTCATGGATGAATTTGATTTGATACATAGCATTACTCCGCGGACCATTCACCATTCTTCCGTTGATGTAGGAATAGGTGATGATGCAGCGCTCTACACTGCGAAACACGGCGTTCAGGAAATTGTTTGTGTTGATACTATGGTAGAAGACGTGCACTTCAAATTACACTATTCCTCACCTGAAGATATCGGGTACAAGGCGTTAGCCGTTAATATAAGTGATATTGCCGCGATGGGAGGCATTCCCAAGTTTTATCTGGTATCACTTGCGGTACCTTCAAAATGGACTGAATCTGAAATCAAGTCGATGTATGAAGGAATGAATGAACTGGCGAAACTATATCATATGGATCTGATTGGCGGCGATACAGTTTCTACCGCTGACAAATTAGTCATTACAGTCACTGTGATCGGTGAAATTGAAAAGGGGCAGGCCTGTTTGCGCAGCTTGGCAAAACCGAATGATATTGTGTTTGTAACCGGTGAAATCGGTTCTTCTGCAGCAGGACTTTCTTTATTGCTGGAAGAGACTAATCCTCAAAACTCATCTGTGGAAACGGATTACTTTATCCACAGGCATAAACGGCCTGAGCCAAGAGTAAGCGTCGGCAGATTATGCTCGAGTTTTAAACGGGCAGCTTTAAATGATGTTAGTGACGGATTGGCTAGTGAACTGAACGAGATTGCAGAAGCCAGCTGTGTTTCAATTGAAATTGATGAAAGCATGCTTCCAATTCATTCTGATTTGCCTAAGCTTCATCCTAACTGGAAAGAATGGGCTTTGTTTGGCGGTGAGGATTTTGAGCTGACAGGGACGGTTTCAAATGAGGAGTGGGAAGTGTTGAAGCAGGAGTGCGCAGCACGTCAACTTCCCATTACAAAGATTGGCCATGTCAGGGAAAAAACAAAATCTAAAGTGATCCTAAAAACAGATCAAACATCAATGATCTTAGAGAAAAAGGGATATAATCATTTTAAATAAGACGGGTGACTCGTGTGAAGCAATTAAAATGGAGAACTGTAAATCCAGAAGAAACAAAAGCAATTGCCAAGCTTGCGGCAGCGTTTGCTAAACCGGGAGACGTCCTGACATTAGAGGGCGATTTAGGTGCAGGAAAAACGACTTTTACGAAAGGTTTTGCAGAAGGGCTGGGAATTACACGTGTTGTAAACAGTCCGACTTTTACAATTATAAAAGAATATAACGATGGCGTACTTCCTCTTTATCATATGGATGTGTATAGAATGGAAGATGAAAGTGAAGATTTGGGACTTGATGAATATTTTCACGGACAAGGTGTCTGTCTCGTTGAATGGGCTCATTTAATTGAAGAACAGCTGCCGCAGGAGCGACTGCAAATTGTCATCAAAAGAGCTGGTGATGATGAGCGGGAAATTACCTTTACTGCTGTCGGGAATCGGTATGAAATGCTTTGTGAGGAGTTAAGTAGACATGACAATATTAGCAATTGATACATCAAATTATACATTGGGCATTGCGCTGCTTCGAGAAGACACCGTTATAGCAGAATACATTACATATTTGAAAAAGAACCACTCTGTAAGAGCAATGCCTGCTGTTCATTCATTGCTGAATGATTGTGATATGGCACCGCAGGACCTTTCTAAAATTGTCGTTGCAAAAGGCCCTGGTTCATACACAGGAGTAAGAATAGGTGTGACGTTGGCCAAAACACTTGCCTGGTCTTTAGACATTCCAATAAGTGCTGTATCAAGTCTTGAGACGCTTGCTGCAAATGGCCGGCATTTTGACGGTCTGATCAGCCCAATCTTTGACGCTAGACGAGGACAGGTGTACACAGGTCTGTATCAATATAAAAATGGGCTTTTAGAGCAAGTTGTTCCAGATCAAAATGTGATGCTGGCAGATTGGCTGGAGAGGCTAAAAGAAAAGAATCGTCCTGTTTTGTTTTTAGGCCATGATACTTCTCTTCACAAGCAGATGATCGAGGATGTGCTTGGAACAAAAGGATTCATTGGAACTGCTGCCCAGCATAACCCGCGTCCTTCAGAATTGGCTTTTCTCGGGAAGGAAAAGGAAGCAGCTGATGTTCATGGGCTTGTCCCGGATTACTTGCGGCTGGCAGAAGCTGAAGCGAAATGGATTGAAAGTCAAAAGTAGGGTGATAGGATGAAAACAAAAGCAGCGGTCAGAAATATGCGGCTTGAAGATATAGATCACGTATACGAAATCGAAGCATCCTCCTTTACGTCTCCTTGGACGAAGGATTCGTTTTATCATGAGCTGCTGGAAAATCCGTATGCTCATTATCTCGTGATTGAAAAGGACGGCCATGTTGTTGGGTATTGCGGGATTTGGATTGTGATGGATGATGCCCAGATTACAAATATAGCGATAAAACCAGAGTATCGCGGCCAGTCTTTAGGAGAAACGCTTTTTCGCTCAGCTGTTGAACTGTGCAAAGAAAAAGACGCAAGGCGGCTTTCGCTTGAAGTGAGGGTTTCGAATCATCCTGCTCAAGGCTTATATAAGAAATTCGGGATGCAGCCCGGCGGAATAAGAAAGAACTATTATACTGATAACGGGGAAGATGCGTTAATTATGTGGGTGACGATAAATGAGTGAGCAAAAAGACATGTACGTATTAGGAATTGAAACAAGCTGTGATGAGACTGCTGCAGCTATTGTGAAAAACGGGAGAGAGATCATTTCAAACGTAGTAGCCTCTCAAATTGAAAGCCATAAGCGCTTCGGAGGCGTTGTGCCGGAAATTGCTTCAAGACATCATGTTGAACAAATCACTTTGGTTATAGAAGAGGCGTTTCGCAAAGCTGGCATGACGTATAGTGATATTGATGCGATTGCAGTAACAGAAGGTCCGGGACTGGTGGGAGCGCTTCTTATCGGCGTGAATGCCGCTAAAGCATTGAGCTTTGCACATAACATTCCGTTAGTAGGCGTTCATCATATAGCCGGTCATATATACGCGAACCGTCTTGTAGAAGACATCGTGTTCCCGGCACTGGCATTGGTCGTTTCAGGAGGCCACACAGAACTGGTTTATATGAAGGAACATGGATCATTTGAAGTCATTGGGGAAACCCTTGATGATGCGGCAGGAGAAGCTTACGACAAAGTGGCGCGGACGATGGGATTGCCATATCCGGGTGGACCGCAAATTGACAAGCTAGCTGAAAAAGGGAATGACAATATTCCGCTTCCTCGCGCATGGCTTGAAGAAGGCTCTTACAACTTCAGCTTTAGCGGATTGAAGTCTGCGGTGATCAATACGCTTCATAATGCATCCCAAAAAGGGCAAGAGATTGCTCCGGAAGATTTGTCTGCCAGTTTCCAAAATAGTGTGATCGATGTCTTGGTAACCAAAACGGCGCGCGCGGCAAAGGAATATGATGTCAAACAGGTCCTTTTAGCCGGAGGAGTAGCTGCAAACAGAGGCCTCAGAGCTGCATTAGAAAAGGAATTTGCCCAGCATGAAGGGATTACGCTTGTCATTCCTCCATTAGCTTTATGCACGGATAATGCTGCGATGATTGCTGCTGCTGGTACAATTGCTTTTGAAAAGGGAATTCGCGGTGCATATGATATGAATGGCCAGCCCGGCCTCGAATTGACTTCTTATCAAAGTCTCACGAGATAATAGCGTGAGACTTTTTATCTGTTTGTTATTAACAGATAATTCACAATTTATCCACATGTCTGTGAGTAATTATAGAGATATAGATGGATAAAGGGCTGAAGTCGCTGTTAATAAAGTGGATAAATTCAGAATATTTTGTGGATATTGTGTATAAAGCGCTTACTTTGTTTTGCTTATTAGGGTATGTTTTGTGGATAAAAAGCACCTCTAAAAAGAGGTGCTTGACTTTTTTAATCTTCTTCTGTGGATAGTTCTTCCCATTCGGACAAAAGAGATTCCAGCTCCTGATTAAGCTTCTCATTGTCTGCATGGATAGCTTGTACTTTTTCATGGTCCTGATAGACTTCAGGGTCACATAGTAATTCATCATTGCGGCTGATGTTCTCTTCAATGGTTTGAACAGTGGTTTCAATTTCTTCAATCCGACGGAGTCGTTGGCGCTCTTTCTTTTTCCATTCTTTTTCTTCCTCGTAGGAACGTTTGGAGTCAGATTTCACTGTAGCTGGCGTTTTTTCAGTTTCCTCTTGCTGATTTATTTTCTCCAATTCAAGCTGCTCTGTTTTTTTCTCTGTATAATAATCGTAATCTCCCAGATACTCCTCTATATGGCTTGAAGAAAGCTCCAATACTCTTGTGGCGATTCTGTTAATAAAATATCTGTCATGTGAGACAAATAACAGTGTGCCTGGATAATCAATCAGCGCGTTTTCGAGAACTTCTTTGCTGTCTAAATCCAGATGGTTCGTCGGTTCATCAAGGATGAGAAAGTTGGCTTTTTGAAGCATCAGCTTAGCTAGAGCCAATCTTGCTTTTTCGCCTCCGCTCAGTGAATGAACTGGTTTCAGCACATCATCTCCGGAGAATAAGAAATTTCCGAGACACGTTCTGATTTCTTTTTCTGGGAGCCCGGGGTACTCGTCCCACAGCTCATCAAGGACACGTTTAGAGGAAGTCAACTCAGCCTGTTCCTGATCATAATAGCCGACACTGACATTTGAGCCGTATGAGATCGTTCCTTGATCTGGTTTTAGGGTGTCTATTAATGTTTTCAGCAATGTCGATTTACCAATGCCGTTAGGACCGACAAGCGCTGCGCTTTCTCCTCTTGTGAGCATGAATGACACTTCTGTTAAAAGCGGCGGCTGGTTTTCATAGCTGATTGTGAGATCCTGAACACGAAGGACTTCATTTCCGCTCTGTTTTGTAATATCAAAATGAAAGTTTGCGGATTTTTCATCGCCAAGCGGTTTTGACATGACTTCCATTCGCTCAAGCTGCTTTCTGCGGCTTTGCGCCCTTTTGGTGGTAGAGGCTCTCGCCAGATTTCGGTCTACGAAGTCCTGCAGCTTTGCAATCTCGTCCTGCTGCTTTTCATACATTTTAAGATCTTTTTCATACTGCGCGGCTTTTTGGTCGAGATAAGCGCTGTAGTTGCCGTGATACTTTTTGCTTTCTGCTCTTGATACCTCGTATACCTGGTTTACCACTTTGTCCAAAAAGTAGCGGTCATGCGAAACGATGAGGATGGCGCCTGAATAGCCTTGTAAATAATGCTCAAGCCAGGTAAGCGTATCAATATCCAGATGGTTTGTCGGCTCATCGAGAATGAGCAAATCAGGCTGTGTTAACAGAAGCTTACCTAAAGCCAGTCTTGTTTTCTGGCCTCCGCTGAGGCTTTGAACCTGTGTAGAATCGTCAAAATGGCTGAAGCCGAGACCATGCAGCACAGATCTAACATCCGCTTCATATTGATAACCGCCCTTATCTTTGAATTCCTGCTGAAGACGGTCGTAGGTTTTCATGATGCTTTCTAATTCACCCGGGTCAGCTGCCGCCATTTTTTCTTCCATAGCCCGCATTTCCTTTTCCATTGCTTTTAAGTGGTCAAAAACAGTCAGCAGCTCTTCTTTTATGGTAAGCTTAGAATCCAAGCCAGTATGCTGGGCGAGATATCCCATTGTAATATCTTTTGGTTTAATAATTTCGCCCTTTTCATACGAAAGCTGGCCTGCGATAATTTTAAGGAGCGTGGATTTTCCGGCGCCATTTCTTCCTACAATGGCGATGCGATCACGATTTCTGACTTCCAGCTTTATATTGTTTAAAATAGTATCAGCACCAAACGATTTGGACAGCTGATTAATTTGTAAGATCATCATATTATTTCACCTCTGCTATAATAAGTTAAGTGTAGCTTATGAACCAGAAGTCAGCAAACAATACATTGGCCATATAAGACATAGAGAAGAAAATAGTGTATGATCTGTTTAAGGAGCGTTTTAATATGAATGGATTTTCTCATTTTAATGAACAGGGCAGAGCCCAGATGGTGGATATCAGCGAAAAATCTTCGACTGTCCGTACTGCGGCGGCTGTTTCAAGCGTACACATGAAGAATGAGGTGTACGAGAAAATACAGAGTCACGATATCGGCAAAGGAGATGTACTGGCTGTCGCACAGGTGGCAGGCATTATGGCCGCAAAGCAAACGTCGAATATCATTCCGATGTGCCATCCGCTTTCATTGAGCGGGGTAGATATATCGTTTGACTGGAAAATAAAAGAAGCAGAAGTTATACTTCATATAAAAGCACAGGTCAAAACGAAAGGGAGTACAGGTGTGGAAATGGAAGCGCTCACTTCTGCATCGGTGTGCGCTCTTACCGTTTACGATATGTGCAAGGCCCTTGATAAGGGGATGGTCATCGGCCCTACTTTCTTGCTGGAGAAGACAGGCGGGAAAAACGGTGACTTTAAAAGAGAACTATCCGAGTATAATTTGGAGGACCAAAAATGAATAAGGATCAATCAAAAATTCCGCAGGCGACGGCGAAACGGCTGCCGCTTTACTATCGCTTTTTAAAGAATCTGCATGCGTCAGGAAAACAGCGTGTATCATCCGCTGAACTCAGTGATGCCGTAAAGGTTGATTCTGCCACGATTCGGAGGGATTTTTCCTATTTTGGAGCTCTTGGCAAAAAAGGATACGGATATAATGTGGATTATTTGCTGTCTTTTTTCCGAAAAACGCTTGATCAGGATGAGATGACAGACGTCATCTTGATTGGTGTCGGGAACTTGGGAACGGCATTTCTTCACTATAATTTCACAAAAAATAATAACACAAAAATTTCTATGGCTTTTGATATAAATGAGAGTAAAATAGGAACTGAGGTAGGCGGCGTGCCCGTCTATAACCTTGATGACCTTGAACAACACGTAAAAGATGAATCAGTTGCCATTCTTACAGTGCCAGCAGTTGCCGCTCAATCCATTACAGACAGATTGGTCGCATTAGGAATCAAGGGAATCCTTAATTTTACGCCGGCCCGTTTGAATGTGCCGGAACACATTCGAATTCATCATATAGATTTAGCAGTTGAGCTTCAGTCACTGGTTTATTTTTTGAAGCATTACTCAGTTTTAGAGGAAATCGAATAGAGGGAAAGGAGGAGCCCAAATATGCCGATCGGTCCTGGAAGCCTTGCTGTTATCGCAATCGTTGCTCTGATTATCTTCGGTCCCAAAAAGCTGCCTGAATTGGGGAAAGCAGCGGGAGACACACTTCGTGAATTCAAAAACGCTACAAAAGGATTAACGAGTGATGAAGAGGAAAAAAAGAAAGAAGATCAGTAAGTTAGGATGACACGAATGAAAGTGAATCAAATGTCGCTGCTGGAGCATATTGCTGAGCTTCGAAAACGGTTGCTGATTGTAGCGCTGGCGTTTGTCGTTTTCTTTATTGCTGGATTTTTCTTAGCAAAGCCGATTATTGTGTATCTGCAAGAAACAGATGAAGCGAAGCAGCTTACGCTTAACGCGTTTAACCTGACAGACCCGCTTTATGTGTTTATGCAGTTTGCGTTTATCATCGGCATAGTCCTGACCTCGCCGGTTATTCTTTATCAGCTTTGGGCTTTTGTGAGCCCGGGTCTCTATGAGAAAGAGCGCAAAGTAACGCTCAGCTACATTCCGATCTCTATTTTGCTGTTTTTAGCGGGCTTATCTTTTTCATATTATATTTTATTTCCTTTTGTTGTTGATTTTATGAAGCGGATCTCTCAGGACTTGAATGTCAATCAGGTGATCGGAATTAATGAATATTTTCATTTTCTTCTGCAGCTGACGATTCCGTTTGGACTGCTGTTCCAAATGCCGGTCATCCTCATGTTTTTGACCAGGCTCGGAATTGTGACACCGATGTTCTTGGCGAAAATCAGAAAGTATGCGTATTTTACGCTGCTGGTGATCGCAGCCCTGATTACACCGCCTGAGCTTCTGTCCCATATGATGGTCACAGTCCCGCTTTTGATTTTATATGAAATCAGTATTCTGATATCGAAGGCCGCTTATCGGAAAGCGCAGAAAAGCAGTGCTGCCGATCGGGACGTGTCTTCTGGGCAATAATAAAAAATCCATTTCTCATGCGAGAAATGGATTCAGCGTGTTGACAAACCCCCGCATTCGTTGTCAAGTCTGTGCGTTGGTGCTCACGAATGAAAACATTCGCTCCGCTCCAATGCTCGCCTTTCCTAGACTTCAAGGGTTTTCAATCACGCTGAAAATGACAAAATCCTAAAACGAAAGCCGTTTTAGGATTTAATTTGAATCCATTTCTCATTCAGAAATGGATTTTCTTTATTTTTGGTTCTTTTTGATTTTAAATGAAAAGGCGAACATCTTAAAAGAAATGCTGATGTTGTAAGCGGCGAACACCATCAGCAGGATGGAGTAAAATGACCACATGCTGCCTGGCGAGCTTGCGGCAAGATAAGTAAAGATGCACCCTACGGCAAAGTAGATCATTCCCCAAACTACCGGGTTTCTCATAAAAATAATCCTCCAATAATCAATTGCATTTGTGTGCTCTGCTGTTCAAGGTAATTCCGAACAGGCTCAAGCTGCATGATGACGACGAATGTATTCATCATTAAATGGGCGAAAATCGGCACCCATATCCGTTTTGTTCTCGCATATAAAAATGCAAATGTAAAGCCCATTGCTGTATATAGAAGGAGATGCTTCAAATCAGCGTGAACAATACCGAAGATAACCGAGCTGATCAGTCCTGCAAAAAAGAAATTCGTTTTTTCGTACAGCGCGCCGAAAATGATTTTTCTGAAGATGATTTCTTCTAATATAGGCCCGACGATGGAAGAAACGATAATCATGAGCGGGACTGCCTGAATGACATCCAGAATCGCTTGTGTATTTTCTGATTCTCTTCCGATGCCAAAAACATAATATTCAATAGAGCCTGCTATTCCTTGAGAGAAAAGGGCAATGAAAAAACCGGCTATCGCCCAAAGGATAGAAAGTCCGATTGAGTCCTTCTGTCCGTTTCGCAGCGTTTCTTTCGGAACGGTTCTCAGAATGAGCAGAACAATAAGGAGACAGGCGATAAAGCTGATGACGGACCATAATCCTTGTGCATGCAGCATATTTTCATTTGTAGGCTGTCCTCCGGCATAACCGAATTTAAATAACAAGGGAATCGCGATTAATGCGGAAAACTGCATGATGATATATGTCAAAATAATAAACCAATACTGTTTTCTCAAATGGTATGTACTCCTTTGTTAAGTGGGTTTCGTTCATCTACAGCTATTGTAACATAATCGGTACGGGGGTGAAAAAGCTAACGGAAAAGGGAGCGGAAAAGAATGATGTAAGCGTGAAAAATTTTTTGTCTTATCACTTGAAATTGGAAGGGAGATTCTTTATTATAAGAATTGTGTTAGCACTCTTTAGTGCTGAGTGCTAAAATTACATATTCATACTATTGAGGAGGTTATTACATTGTTAAAGCCATTAGGTGATCGCGTTGTCATTGAACTCGTAGAATCTGAAGAAAAAACTGCCAGCGGAATTGTGTTGCCGGATTCTGCAAAAGAAAAACCGCAAGAAGGCAAAATCGTGGCAGCTGGTTCAGGTCGCGTGTTAGAAAGCGGAGAGCGCGTTGCTTTAGAAGTAAAAGAGGGCGACCGCATTATCTTCTCAAAATACGCAGGTACTGAAGTGAAATATGAAGGTACTGAATACTTAATCTTACGTGAAAGCGACATTTTAGCTGTTATCGGCTAATTCTTAAATAAACAATACTTAAAACATTTGAGGAGGTCTTGTAAACATGGCAAAAGAAATTAAGTTTAGTGAAGAAGCTCGCCGCGCAATGCTTCGCGGTGTCGATGCACTTGCTGATGCTGTTAAAGTAACTTTAGGACCAAAAGGACGCAACGTGGTTCTAGAGAAAAAATTCGGTTCTCCGTTAATCACAAATGACGGTGTAACAATCGCTAAAGAAATCGAGCTAGAAGACGCGTTTGAAAACATGGGTGCGAAGCTTGTTGCTGAAGTAGCCAGCAAAACAAACGACGTTGCCGGTGACGGTACAACAACTGCAACAGTTCTTGCGCAAGCAATGATCCGTGAAGGCCTTAAAAACGTAACAGCAGGCGCTAACCCTGTAGGCGTGCGTAAAGGTATGGAAAAAGCTGTAGCGGTTGCGATCGAAAACTTAAAAGAAATTTCTAAGCCAATCGAAGGCAAAGAGTCTATCGCTCAGGTTGCTGCGATCTCTGCTGCTGATGAGGAAGTCGGAAGCCTTATCGCTGAAGCAATGGAGCGCGTAGGAAACGACGGCGTTATCACAATCGAAGAGTCTAAAGGCTTCACAACTGAGCTTGAAGTTGTTGAAGGTATGCAATTCGACCGCGGATATGCGTCTCCTTACATGGTAACTGACTCTGATAAGATGGAAGCGGTTCTTGACAATCCTTACATCTTAATCACAGACAAAAAAATCACAAACATTCAAGAAATCCTTCCTGTGCTTGAGCAGGTTGTTCAGCAAGGCAAACCATTGCTTCTGATCGCTGAAGACGTTGAAGGCGAAGCACTTGCAACACTTGTTGTGAACAAACTTCGCGGCACATTCAACGCAGTTGCTGTTAAAGCTCCTGGCTTCGGTGACCGCCGTAAAGCAATGCTTGAAGACATCGCTGTCCTTACTGGCGGAGAAGTCATCACAGAAGATCTTGGCCTTGACCTGAAATCTACTCAAATCGCTCAATTGGGACGCGCTTCTAAAGTTGTCGTTACTAAAGAAAACACAACAATCGTTGAAGGCGCTGGCGAAACAGACAAAATTTCTGCCCGCGTGACTCAAATCCGCGCTCAAGTGGAAGAAACAACTTCTGAATTCGACAGAGAAAAATTACAAGAGCGTCTTGCAAAACTTGCTGGCGGCGTAGCTGTCATCAAAGTCGGCGCTGCGACTGAAACTGAGCTGAAAGAGCGTAAACTTCGCATCGAAGACGCCCTGAACTCAACTCGCGCAGCTGTTGAAGAAGGCATCGTATCCGGTGGTGGTACAGCGCTTGTCAACGTATATAACAAAGTCGCTGCAGTTGAAGCTGAAGGCGATGCTCAAACAGGTATCAACATCGTGCTTCGCGCGCTTGAAGAGCCAATCCGTCAAATCGCACACAATGCGGGTCTTGAAGGATCTGTCATCGTTGAACGCCTCAAAAACGAAGAAATCGGCGTAGGCTTCAACGCTGCAACTGGCGAATGGGTAAACATGATCGAAAAAGGTATCGTTGACCCAACAAAAGTTACACGCTCAGCTCTTCAAAACGCTGCGTCTGTAGCTGCAATGTTCTTAACAACTGAAGCCGTTGTCGCTGACAAGCCAGAAGAAAACGCTGGCGGCGGAATGCCTGACATGGGCGGCATGGGCGGTATGGGCGGCATGATGTAAAACCGACAAAAAAACCTTGATTTACAAAGGTTTGTCGGCAATGGACCTCATTTTTGATGCCCTATTGATCCATTTATAAATTTTCGAGGCTTCTCATGAGTTCACCGAGCTTGTGAGAGGCTTCTTTTTTTCTGTCTTTCGTAGTCTGATTTTTTCAGCACTGTTCTATATCGATTTTCAATAGTTTTGATAATCCCGATATGAATTATTCAATTGACCAAAATACAAAATTCTACCGGCTCAGATTCCTGTTTACGTCTTCTTTGACAAACGGCTTACTGTAACTTCAGTAAACTGCATTTCTGTTATGATTATAAAAAGGGTTTAAAAATTATTCGTGCAAATCCTCTGTTACTTCTCTCCCTATTGCAGACAGGAGATGGTATCCTCTCATAAGATAAAAAAGCCCCAGTTATCTAAATAAATAGTGTCACCAACACTCTTAGACGTTTCTAAAAGCAAAACACTGTCAAAGAGAAATCCTTTTAAATTTTCTATTTGTGCTGCTTTTTAGCTACTAAGACGATGTATGTTAAATATATAGAACGGCAGAATAATCTGATTCTCAAAAATTCACTGGCGATGTAGTTAGGTTCTTCCACCAACATCTTGATAATATTCATCCCTACTCTATGGAGACCGACATTCCAATTATTAAATCTAATATTAGTTTTTTATGATTACCAAGGAGGACTTAATAGTGCATTTCTCAAAAATGATAGATCGCTTGGCTTTATATGATTTACACAGAAAAAGAAGCAAAGATAAACATTTTTCTGCTGCTATTGCAGCCGATATCGATGATAGAGAGGAATTTTACAGTGCAAATATAGCTGATGTTTCAATTGACTTGAATGAATCTAAAAAAAATTATAGGGTTGGAACATTTCGTTATGAATCCTTAATTCAAACAGGGAATCCTGTTAATGATACTTTAAAAGGGGAGGTTTTTTTAAATAAAAATGATATAGATCAACCCAATGTCATCTTTGTACACGGCTGGCGCATGGATTCGTTCGATAGAATCAAAAAAATATTTCATAAACGTATAATGAACGATTTAGGCTGGAATATGTATTATTATTCTCTTCCATACCATTTTGAAAGAGAACCAGAAAATTCACTGTATAGTGGCGAGTTGATGATTAGTGCAAATATTGATCGTACAATTGAGTCGACAAGACAGGCCATTGTCGATTTACGGGCATTAATTCACTGGATAAAAGCAAATAAAAAAGGCCCTGTTATCATAGGGGGGGTAAGCTTAGGGGGATGGGTTACTAATCTAATTGCAACCCTAGAATCCCAAATTGATGTAGTGGTATCAATCTTTTATGCCAATCGCCTTTCTTATTCAATATGGAACACGATCCCAGGTAAATTCATAAGAGAAGAATTAGAACAAAATGGTGTGACCTATGAAGATTTAACAAAATATTGGAATATCACAGATCCTAGTCAAGCCTTGCCGAAAGTTAATAAAGATAACATTCTGCTGATTTCTGCTAAACATGATCAGTATATTGACTTAAAAGATGCAGATTATTTATGGGAAAGCTGGGGGAAACCCACAAGATATGTCTACAATTGTGGTCATTCCGGTATTGTTCTTTGTCGCAAAAAGCTGGCAAATGATACGCTTTCCTTTATAAGAGAAAGGATAAATACGAGAAAACCTGGTTCAGTACATTTGTAGACCTTAATAAGAAACGAAAGGCCAACTGCAACTTCAGTTGGCCTTTCCTATTTATAATAAAGAAACTGAGTGAGATTGCTGACAGAACTATTATGCGTACTAGTCGTTTTCTTTAATCACCATTGCCAGTTCTTCCACCTCTCCCCGAATCCCAATCGCAGGCTCCCACGAATCAATCAAACGAATCGCCTTCTGATTAGATTCCATCGCTTTCGTTTTCTCTCCTTTACGGTACAACAGCTGCGCCATCCCGTAAAAATAATAGATCAACTCAACCTGATTGGCGTTATGTTTGTCATAGAGCATTTGCTCAAAGGCTTCTTCCGCTTTCTCAAATTGACCACATTTCACGTAAGCGACACCCAGATTGAAATAGGCTTCTATCGTTTTTTCGCCGCCGTACGTGGAGCTGATTTCATTTGCCGCTTCGTATAATTGAATGGCTTCTTCATGATGACCTCTCGCAAAGCTTAAGTCACCGCGAACCAATAGAACTCTGTGTTGAATGGTAGGGGAAATCGGTTGATTTTCGATTTCGTTTAAAATGGTCTCTGCTTTTTCCTGTTGCCCGTCTTTTAAAAAAAGCCTTGCTTTGAGTGCGTGTCCCCAAACCTTTAGATCATAGGCATCGTGAGCGTCTGATTGTTCCAGAATCCTCAGCCCGGATTCAATTTGCTGTAAGGCCCTGTCTAAATCATTGACTTCCATCAGAGCCCAGCCTGCTGTGTCGATTCGGAAGTACGCTTCTCGTGTGTGTTGGCCTAATTGATGGGCGGCGTCGGCGGCTTTGCGTCCGTATTCGATTCGCAAGGGCAGGTTGATTCTGCTTAGAAAATGGCTAATGCGGGTGATGAGTTCGATTAGGATTTCTTTTTGTTCAGTTTCACTTGCCCATTGGATGACCTTTAAGATGTTTGGCCATTCTTGTTTCATTTGATCTAAGTTCCGTCCCAGCAGGTAGCTCCAATAGATAGAGTTGGGCTGTTCCCGCTTTAAATGGGTTTCGGCATAATCAACATAATAGTGCGCCCAGCGATTGCGGGCTTCTTTTTCATATTCGTGCTGTTCGGACAAGTGCTGTTCTCCGTAAGCGACAACGGTTTGGTGCGCTAAGTATTGTATCCTGCCTTGGCTTCGTTCCGGCTGAATCAGCGCATATGACCGCATTTGTTCCATAGCGTAATGAAAACGGCGGGCGTCTAATCCGGCTGCTGCCGCCAGGCTTTTTTCATCAGGCTGCTTGCTGAAAAAGCAAAGCGTCTGCCATAGCTTTCGCGTATCTTCATTGCATCTATCCCAGGTGCGGCCAAAGAGGAATTCAAACAATTCCAGCAGTGAGTAGCCTGCTTTTCCAAGCTCATGAATCAGCTGCTGAGCGGGGATGTCATCGTCTGACATATAGGCAATGCTGAGTGCCATGGCTTTCGGGTTTCCGGCAGTCGCTGAAATGAATTCGTTTTTCAGGTCAGATGATAGATGTAGCAGCTGCTCCAGCTTTTCCCGTTTATTTTGAATGTTGCATGTTTGTAAGCATCGGTGCACTTCTTGCTGAAAAAAATCCAAGGCATCTGTTTGGTCAAGGCCGCTCAGCTGAATAGCTGTCATTTCTCCGAAGCTTTCCCGATAAGTTTGCTTTACGTTTTCCCGCGCTGTGAGGAGAACTTTCACGCCTTGCGGAAGGCTGGTGATAAATTCATGAATGTCACGTTCTGCAGTATCAATGCTGTCAACGATCAGCAGTATCGGTTTTTCTCTAGTGTAATTAGCTAACGCATTGCGGACGACGAATCGTTTTTCATTGATTGATTTATCGATTTGTTCTGTGCGTCCGAGCTGATAGGCGATCGTATTTAAAAAATCGCTAAAGCTCAATCCTTTCCAATCAGCGCTGACCCAAATGATGCTGTTGAACGCCGGCCAATCTGAAGTATCGTCGACACAGGAATAGGCGGCTTCAAGAGCGATTGTGGTTTTACCCATACCAGCCCAGCCGGTGATTAAACAGACTGGTGACGGAGAAAGCATCCATTGCCGTATCGCTTCCATATCAAAGCTGCGTCCGATAAAGCGTCCGGACCAGCGTGAGGGTAAATTATGAGTGATAGGCTGTTCTGTAAGCGCATTCGTTTCATGGCCGGGTCTGTCATGAAACAGCCGTTTTACTACATTTTCAATTTCGCCTTCACTCGGAGCCCCGAATAATCCGTCTTTTCGCAGTATTTTCGCTTTTTTCAAACAGGATGCTGCCCATACAGGCAATGCGGGTTTGATGACTGGGATAGTGGTGGCTTCCAGCAAGTCGGTCAACCACTCGATATCCAAGTCGGTCTTTTCGAGAATGATCCAGATCATTCCGAACAGTTTTCCGTCGTCGATTCTTCCGGGAATGTAGTTTGCCCCCATCTGTCCGATCCAGCTTTTGATCGTGTTTGGGGAGACTCCCAGCTGGAGTGCGATTTTATCTATGTAAGACTGTCCTGTTTTTTCGTTCTTTTTCCTTCTGACTTTATAATCAGGATGAAGTTTTAGCGTTTTGACGCCAGGTGCCAGCAGTTGTGCAAATTGTTCTCGGTTTTCAAGTTCAGCCATAAGCCTGCACCTCCTATTAGTACTATTTTATCAATCCAGCGTTTTTTGTATATGAAAAAATAAAAGTACAGTGCCGCTGTCCTTTTATACAGCAGGAAAGGCTGTTGAACGTATTGAAAAGCAGATAAAATGGGGGCAGTAACAGAGAAAACAAAAATGTATGCACTTACATTTTATTTTCTTAAGAAAGGAATTTTGCCAAATGACTCACACAGTACCTCAGAACATGAAAGCGGCTGTTATGCACAACACAAGAGAGATCAAAATTGAAACATTGCCTGTGCCTGACATCAATCATGATGAAGTGTTGATTAAGGTGATGGCTGTCGGGATTTGCGGATCGGATCTGCATTACTATACAAACGGCAGAATAGGCAACTATGTAGTGGAGAAGCCATTTATCCTCGGACATGAGTGCGCGGGAGAAATCGCAGCTGTCGGCTCGTCTGTTGATCAATTCAAAGTCGGTGACCGCGTCGCGGTTGAACCTGGTGTTACGTGCGGACGCTGTGAAGCGTGCAAAGAAGGGCGCTATAATCTTTGCCCGGATGTACAGTTTTTGGCTACACCGCCGGTAGACGGCGCGTTTGTCCAATATATTAAAATGCGTCAGGACTTTGTTTTTTTAATCCCAGACTCACTTTCTTATGAAGATGCTGCTTTGATCGAGCCGTTTTCTGTCGGCATCCATGCGGCGGCCAGAACGAAGCTACAGCCCGGATCAACGATTGCGATTATGGGGATGGGCCCTGTTGGGTTAATGGCTGTTGCCGCAGCTAAAGCATTTGGGGCAGGCACAATCATTGTCACCGACTTAGAGCCGCTGCGGTTAGAAGCTGCGAAAAAAATGGGAGCGACTCACATTATTAATATACGTGAACAGGATGCACTTGAAGAGATTAAAACGATCACGAATGATAGAGGCGTTGATGTTGCTTGGGAAACAGCAGGGAATCCAGCGGCATTGCAATCCGCACTGGCTTCTGTGCGCCGGGGCGGAAAATTGGCGATTGTCGGTTTGCCTTCACAGAACGAGATTCCGCTCAACGTGCCGTTTATTGCGGATAACGAGATTGATATTTACGGGATCTTCCGTTATGCCAATACGTATCCGAAGGGAATCGAATTTCTCGCTTCCGGCGTTGTGGACACGAAGCATCTAGTAACGGACCAATATTCGCTGGAGCAGACACAAGAGGCGATGGAGCGGGCGCTTCAATTTAAGAATGAATGTTTAAAAGTGATGGTGTATCCAAATCGCTGAGTGAACAGGGAGGATCTTCGTATTCTCCCTCTTGTTTACTGGAAATGAAAACGGATTCTTGAGGTGGGAAATGATGATTGAAACAGAAAAAGTAACGGCAATGAAAGTGAAGCATCAGCCAAAATCCAGTACCGGACTGTCCTGGTTTGAACGAATCGGTTATGGATTCGGCGATATGTCGTATAATATTATCTTTCAGTTTGTAAACGCATACTTATTATTCTATTATACAGACGTCGGCGGCATTCAGCCTGCGGTGATCGCAACTTTGTTTCTTGTTGTGCGTGTGCTGGATGCTATTTTTGACCCGATCATGGGATTGATTTTAGATAAAACGAATACAAGGTGGGGAAAAGCAAGACCATATTTGCTGTGGGTGGCATTTCCTTTTGCGCTATTCACATTCTTATGTTTTACGACGCCTCATTTCGGTGAGACCGGAAATATGGTATATGCGTATGTCACTTATATTCTGCTTGGGATGTCCTTTAGTATGCAAACGATCCCGGTGAACAGCTTAACGGGGCGGATGACGAATTCTGTGGAGGAACGAACGGTTCTAACCACAACCCGGATGATTTTGGTGTATATCGGCATTCTTTTATCCATTTCCTGTGCGACACCGCTTGCAACTGCTATCGGAGGAGAGAATCAGGCGTTTGGATTTCAAATGACTGCGCTTATCTATGCGGCGGTCAGCATCGTTTTGAATCTATTCAGTTTCTTTACTGTGCGGGAGCGGATTCAGCCTAAAAAGAGAAACAAACAAGGGATCAAAAAGACGTTATCCGTTTTATTCCAAAACAAACCCTTGCTTATGTTAATTTCATCATTTTTGGCTTTTGCGATCGGGTTTAATATTAAGCTCAGCACGATGGTGTATTATTTTACGTATAACGTCAACCATAAAGAGTTCGTGTTTATGGGCACCGTTTTATTTTTCGGAGCAGCGCTGATCAGCAATTTGTTTATTCCTTTCTTTTCTGAGAAGTGGGGCAGAAAACAAGTCATGATCATCACGGCAGCTCTATCGCTTATTTCTTATGCCGGCCTGCATTTTACGCCGTATTCTTCAATTCCACTCATTTTCATTTGGCTTTTCGCTTCAGGATTTTTCACAACGCCTTTAAATACGCTTGCTTGGGGAATGGTTGCGGATTGTGTTGATTATGCGGAATGGAAAACCGGAATTCGCGCGGATGGTGTGGTGATTTCGAGCATGAGCTTTATTAATAAGCTGGGTGTTGCATTAGCCGGGTCATTTTCGGCCATTTATTTAGGGATCGCCGGGTATGTGGCGAATACAGACCAGACAGTTGCGTCATTGAATGCCATTAAAAATATGAATGCTTTGATTCCGGGATTTTTCATTTTGCTTTCTATTATTCTTATCGCCTTCTATCCTTTAACGGAAAAAAGATATAAACACATCATCTCTGAGCTGGAGCAAAGGTCTGCGAGATAAATATATGTAAAATTTTTAATATTCAATGTTGTATTTATGGCAGAAAGTAATATACTGAGACTGTAATCTAGACTTTATAAATGAGTGTGATAATATGCGTAGTCATTCTGTAGTTTGTATTGGGGAATTGTTGATTGATTTCTTTTGTACCGATGTTGACGTAATGGAAGGGCGCCATTTCCTGAAAAGTGCCGGCGGGGCACCGGCGAATGTGTCAGCAGCGATTGCCAAGCTGGGAGGAGACGCCACTTTCAGCGGAAAAGTAGGAAAGGATCCGTTTGGGTATTTTCTGAAGCAAACATTGGACGCTGTACATGTCGATACCTCTATGCTGGTGATGGATGAGAAAGCGCCTACAACGCTTGCTTTTGTTTCATTAAAACAAAATGGAGAGCGTGACTTTGTTTTTAATAGAGGCGCGGACGCTTTGTTTACGCTGGAGGATATTGACCAGGAAAAACTAAACGAAGCGAAAATCCTTCATTTCGGTTCTGCGACGGCACTGTTATCGGATCCGTTTTGCTCAGCCTATTTACGGCTGATGTCGATTGCGAAAGACAATGGACAGTTTATTTCGTTTGACCCTAACTACCGTGAAGATTTATGGAGGGGAAGAGTCTCAGAGTTTGTAAGTGTTGCGAAAAAAGCGATCGCTGTAAGTGATTTTGTGAAAGTCAGTGACGAGGAGCTTGAGATTATAAGTGGTGTGAAGGATCATGAAAAGGGTGTTGCGATCCTTCATGAGATCGGAGCCAACATTGTCGCTGTGACACTTGGGAAAAGCGGAACGCTTCTTTCCAATGGAAAAGATCATGAAATCATTCCAAGCATTCCGGTGACATCAATCGACTCAACAGGAGCCGGAGATGCTTTTGTCGGTGCGGCTTTATATCAATTGGCAAACACGGACCATATTCAATCTGTAGAAGCAGATTTTGTGAAACTGCGTGAGATTGTGGCGTTTGCCAATAAGGTCGGAGCTCTTGTGTGCACTAAAATTGGAGCGATTGATGCACTGCCGAGCTTGGATGAGATTGAAGTTTCTTTGTAAATCATTGAAGATGTTCCTTGAAAGTCTTTGGATTTTTGGGGGCATCTTTTTTTATTGCTTACATTTTTGTTCAGGTAAAAAGTTGTATATTTTTTGTTTGAAATGTCATTTTTTATTAAAAAAGTGAAACTTTTAACGATAATAAATAGTATATGTAACAAAGGTTAACGAATTAGCTTTAGGAGGAACGATATAATGAGTATCATTGGAAGATTTAAAGATATTATGTCTGCGAATATCAATGCTTTATTGGACAAGGCTGAAAATCCGGAGAAAATGGTAGATCAATATTTAAGAAATATGAATAGCGATTTGGCTAAGGTTAAGGCAGAAACAGCAGCTGTTATGGCTGAGGAGCAGAGAGCAAAAAGAGAATATCACGAGTGCCAGGCGGATATGGAAAAGATGGAAAGCTATGCAATGAAGGCGCTGCAAGCCGGGAGTGAGAGCGATGCGAGAAAATTTCTTGAAAGAAAAACATCTTTGGAGTCAAAGCTTTCTGAGCTGCAGGCGGCCAATCAAATTGCTGCAACCAATGCCGCACAGATGAGAAAGATGCATGACAAATTGGTATCTGACATTGGAGAGCTGGAAGCACGTAAAAATATGATCAAGGCGAAGTGGGCAGTAGCGAAAACGCAAGAAAGAATGAACAAACTGGGCGCTTCTGTTTCAAGTACAAGCCAATCAATGTCTGCATTCGGCCGAATGGAGGACAAAGTAAATAAGGCAATTGATCAGGCCAATGCAATGGCTGAACTGAACAGCGCTCCGCAGGATGATATGGCTGATCTGACTGCAAAGTATGACACTGGCGGTTCAAGCCAGGTTGATGATGAACTTGCGGCGTTAAAAGCGAAAATGATGCTCGATAAGTAATACATAGGAGGCCGCAGCTTTCGGCTGCGGCGTTATTTTATCATAAGATGTGAGAGGGAACGGTAATGATAATATCTTATAAGTGTCCGAACTGCGGCAGTGATATGGCATTTGACAGTGAAACCGGCTCGTTATCCTGCAGCAGCTGCGGAAGACAGGACAATATTGAAAGCCTTCCGAAAGAAAACATTGCGGCACGGTTTTCTGATGATGAAGCAAAAGAATATCAATGTGAAAACTGCGGCGCCGTTTTGATCACGGAAGCTGAAACGACAGCAACGACGTGCAGCTTCTGCGGAGGTGCTGCAATACTTGCCGATCGTTTATCAGGACATTTGGCGCCGGCGAAGGTCATTCCATTTACAATCAGTAAACAAGAAGCGGAGCAGGCATTTCGAAAGTGGTGCAAAAAAGGCCTTCTGACACCAAGAGGTTTCATGTCTGCCGATCGCATTAAAAGCATCACCGGCATGTATATTCCGTTTTGGATGTTTGATTTAAATAGTGAAGTACAGGTGAGAGCAAACTGTACCAGAGTCCATCAATATGAAGAAGGGGATTATATTTGCACGGAAACAGAGCACTTTGAAGCGTTTCGTGATATCAATCTCGATTATTTGAAAATCCCTGTCGATGCCTCTGAAAAAATGAAAGACGAATTAATGGACAAATTGGAGCCTTATTCATACGAAGAGCTGAAGGAATTTCAAACGGCATATTTGGCCGGTTATATTGCGGAAAAGTACAATTATACCGATGAGGAGCTTTTTCCGAGGGCAAAAGAGAAAATCAGCAGTTATATAGATTCATACATCCATTCTACTTTTTCCGGATATACGTCAGTCAATGTGAGGGACAAACAGATTCACACGAAAAACGTGAACAGCTTTTACGTTTTGCTTCCTGTTTGGATGGTCAGTTACGATTATGAAAGAGCGGAGCATATCTTTGCGATGAACGGGCAAACAGGTAAGGTCGTCGGAAAGCCGCCGATCAGTCGAGGAAAAGTGGCGGCATGGTTTAGCGGAATAGCAGGCGGGACATTTCTTGCGTTGAAGCTCGTCTCATTGATGATGGGAGGCGGATTTTGATGCGGGGATTTTTAGGGAAAGCGATCTTTGTTGTGCTGGCTGTTTTCATCATGATGCCTTTACTGGGTATCGAAGCGGCAAGAGCCTCTGAATCGCAGCAGCATGTGTACGATCGCGCTCATCTATTGTCAAAAGCGGAGATCGGAAAACTTGAATCTCTCTCGGCAGAGCTGGGTGCAAAGAGAGACACTGATTTCATCATTATTACGACCAAAAGCACAAACGGTGAAGATATTGCAGACTATACCGGCAATTTTTATGATCGTTACGGAAAAGGCAGTACAGCTATTCTGACGATTGATATGACAAACAGAGAAGTGTTTATCGCAGGCTTCAAAAAAGCCGAACAGTATTTGGACAACAGCAGGCTCAATAGCATCAGAAATACGATTTCATCTGATTTATCCAATGAAAATTATTTTGAAGCTTTTGAGACATATATTCAGCTTTCCTATAAAGATATGGGCATAAAACCGGGAGTAAACCCCGACAACATATTCTTTACATGGTGGTTTCAGCTGATTGCTGCCATCGCAGTCGGGGGAATTGCGGTTTCAATCATGCTTTATCATGCAGGCGGCAAAGTAACGGTTAATGGAAATACATATATGGATCAGCGTACGTCTGATGTGATTGATCAATACGACACTTATATTAGAACGACTGTAACAAGAGAAAGAAAACCATCAGATAAAGACAGCGGCAGCGATGGCGGTGTTACGAAAGGCGGCACGTCATACAGTGGGAGCCGGGGCAGTTTCTAAATGTAAGAAATAGAGAAAGGGAGAGGCGTAATGTCGTTTTTCAGAAATCAATTAGCGAATGTAGTAGAGTGGGAAGAATTTAGAGATGATATGATTTTTTATAAATGGAACAATCGTGAAATCAAAAAAGGGAGCCGTTTAATCATTCGTCCCGGACAGGATGCTGTCTTTTTGAACAATGGGCGGGTTGAAGGAGTCTTTCAAGATGATGGCGATTATGATATTGAATCAGAAATTATTCCATTCCTTTCAACGTTAAAGGGCTTTAAGTTTGGCTTTAACAGCGGCATGCGAGCTGAGGTGCTGTTTGTCAATACGAAGGAATTTACCGTAAGATGGGGAACAAAACAGGCGATAAATATTCCGGCAGCGGGAATGCCAGGCGGGATGCCCATTCGCGCAAACGGCACATTTAATTTCAAGGTGCAGGACTATATCAGCCTGATTGATAAAATCGCTGGCGTGAAAGATCAATATTTTGTAGAGGATATTAAAACCCGTATCATTTCTATTCTGGATCAGCTTCTCATGAAGTGGATCACAAGAGAAGGGAAAAATATGTTTAATCTTCAAGCAAACGCTTTTGATATTGCCAAGGGAATTCAAGAGGACTTAGATATGCAATTAATAAGCGACGGGATGACGGTCACTGGTTTTCAAATCATGAGCTTTAATTATCCTCAAGAGGTTCAAGATATGATTACAAAGAACGCTTCCTACGGTATGGTTGGGGATGTGAACAGATACCAGCAACTATCAATGACGGATGGAATGGCATCCGGAAAGATGAGCGGAGGCGGAGCGGCTTCGGATATGGCTGGAATGATGATGGGAATGAATATGGCCAATCAGATGATGAACCAAATGAATCAGAATCATCAGGCACAGTCATCAGGCCCACAGTCAACTGGCAGCGGAAGCAAACCAAATTTCTGTCCAAACTGCGGAACAAAAACCAGTGAAGCTAATTTTTGCCCGAATTGCGGCCAGAAGCTTGTGTAAGACTCATACAGTGAAAAGTCCGGAGTGATCAGACACTCCGGACTTTTTTATTTAGGAGAATAAGCGTTACCTATTGCTTGCTCCTGAACAGGCCATTTTCGAGCACCCGCTTGGATAATTCCCAGCAGCAATTGACGACGTTCCTTTATTGAATTGACGGCAATTTGAAATGTTTGCTTTGATAAAGCCGGTATGCCTGATTGTTGAAGCTTTGAGATGTCTGGTTCCGGCGGCGCTTGTTCTGCAGGGTGGATATAGGCAGTATGAACGGTATCCAGGTAGTTTTTGATACTTGAGCGCGCTTCTTTAATATGAAGCTGATTCGGCTGATATTGTTCAGGAATTCCGTATTTGAAAATGGTTAGAGCCTCATCCAATACAGCAACAGCTATAATGGATGATTCCTGATGCTGCGTGCTGTGGTAAAAATGAAGGATGGGGAAGGCGTTATGCTGAGCGGTCAGCTTTCCCAGTTCTGATGAGGCAGCGACAAGAAGAAAATCAATGTCGTGAAAATCTTTGCCATTCCATGCATTATGGACGATTTCTGTTCCGTCATGCCCTAGACTTAATACACTTTGGGCAAAGGAGCGTTTTTGATTAACCGCACTCAAGACGGAAATCAAATACGTGACAGAAAACGTGATGGTAAGTAGTCCTTGAGCTGTTTCAATAATCGTGACAAGCTTCCATAGGCCTCCGTTCGGAGCGAGGTCGCCATTTCCTAATGTAAACATGACATAGCCGGAAAAATAAATTCGGTCTGACCAGGAAGCCGGTTCTTTTGATTGAGTTTCCATAAGTGAGTGAGGGTCACTCGAGTAAATCAAAACCCACCCGCTCCAAAATAGACTGATCCATATCACTAACGTCAGGCATAACAGCAGAGGACCAGCCATACTTAGAACCTTTGCGTGGTCACCGCTGATTTTGCGGCAGCCCTTCCACAGCCAGGCAGACAGGCATCTTGTGATCGGGCCTGCACCGCTCTCTAACCATAACGTGGTCCATAAAAAATCAATCATCCCCGCTGTCAATAATAAAAGGCCTGCAATGATATAACCCTCATTCATTTTGGTTGCCTCCCTTAAGTCAGCCTTCTTTTATTTTCTTCTCTATTTCCTTTTATCCTGAGTCTGAAACAATTGAACGAATGTTTGATTTTACAGAGAAAAACAGGAGAAGTTACCCAACACTTACTCATTTATCGATATGAACAGAAAATCACAGGGTTTTTGACTTGATTCACACATTTTCATGAAGAAAAACGTTCATTTTCCCCTTGAATTGGTGATTTTTCTTTTATAGAGTAAAAAATTTTCAGAAATTTATATTGACTGAAAGCGTTTTTATAATTATGATAATATCAGATATAACAAAAATGTAACTATCATATCACTACAATTGAACTATTAAGTGACTAATAAATACCAACAAGGATATGCACAAAGAAATGACCATTGTTCTTTTAGTGAGAAATGAAACCGCTTCCATTGGGACTGACATGCTAAGAAGAAGGGAAGGTTATGAGGTTATTGGATAAAAACATAAACAACTATTTTCTGAAGCCTGCTTACGAAATGTGGGGAAGGCATCAGCCCTGGAATAAGTTTTTGACATACGCATTATGAAAAAGACTGGGGGAAACAGTATGAATAAACAAGGCAATCAAATGTCATTTTTACGTACAATTATTTTAGTCTCGACTTTCGGCGGGCTTCTTTTTGGCTATGATACCGGTGTGCTCAATGGAGCTTTGCCGTATATGGGAGAGCCGGATCAGCTTAATCTCAATGCCTTCACAGAGGGCCTTGTCACCAGTTCACTTCTTTTTGGAGCCGCGCTAGGTGCTGTGTTTGGCGGCAGGATGTCTGATTTTAACGGCCGCCGCAAAAATATTTTGTTCCTCGCTGTTATATTTTTTATTTCAACGATCGGGTGTACGTTTGCACCAAATGTTACGGTCATGATTATCTCTCGTTTTGTGCTTGGTATTGCGGTAGGGGGTGCATCCGTAACGGTGCCTGCCTATTTAGCAGAGATGTCTCCTGTGGAAAGCAGGGGACGGATGGTGACGCAGAACGAATTGATGATTGTATCAGGACAGCTTTTGGCCTTTGTTTTTAATGCGATCCTTGGAACAACAATGGGAGACAACTCCCATGTGTGGAGATTTATGCTGGTCATTGCGTCACTTCCAGCCTTGTTCCTGTTTTTCGGCATGATCAGAATGCCCGAGAGTCCCCGCTGGCTTGTTTCTAAAGGAAGAAAAGAAGATGCTTTACGTGTATTGAAAAAAATCAGAGATGAAAAACGGGCAGCAGCTGAGCTGCAAGAAATTGAATTCGCTTTCGAAAAAGAAGATCAGCTTGAAAAAGCGACGTTTAAAGATCTTTCGGTCCCATGGGTGCGCCGTATTGTGTTTATTGGATTAGGGATTGCGATTGTACAGCAAATTACAGGTGTGAATTCGATTATGTATTATGGGACTGAAATTCTAAGAAATTCCGGTTTCCAAACGGAAGCCGCTTTAATCGGAAATATTGCGAATGGCGTGATTTCGGTATTGGCAACATTCGTTGGAATCTGGCTGCTGGGAAGAGTGGGGCGCCGGCCGATGCTGATGACAGGCTTGATCGGTACGACAACAGCATTATTGCTAATCGGGATATTCTCACTTGTACTTGAAGGATCACCGGCACTTCCATATGTAGTCCTTTCATTAACGGTCACATTTCTTGCTTTTCAGCAGGGCGCCATTTCACCAGTGACTTGGCTGATGCTATCTGAAATTTTCCCGCTTCGCCTTCGCGGACTGGGAATGGGTGTTACGGTATTCTGTCTGTGGATGGTGAATTTTGCAGTCAGTTTCACGTTTCCAATATTGCTGGCAGCCATCGGGCTGTCCACAACGTTCTTTATCTTCGTTGGATTAGGAATTTGCTCTGTCCTGTTTGTGAAGAAGTTTTTGCCAGAAACGAAAGGACTTTCACTTGAGCAGCTGGAGGAAAACTTCCGAGCTTATGATCACGGCGGGGCAAAGAAGGATTCTGGGGCTGAAGTGATTGGATAATTAAAAAAAGAATCCGCACCCGAGTGCGGATTCTTTTTGGTTTCAAGTTAGTTAGGTCTGACAAGGATTTTGACTTGGCTTTTCTCTTTAATAAGAGCCCCGAAGCCCTCCTCGATCAAATCATCTAGTACGATTTTTTTCGTTACGAGTTTGTCGGCTGAGAAATAGCCTTCTTTCATTAATGACAATACAGCCGGGAAGATGTCGCGGTATCCGATAATTCCTTTTACTGTACGTTCTTTGATTACGATATCGTTCGGATGGATTTCAGCACCTTTTTCCCAAATGCTGACGATGACGGTTTCACCGGCAATTGTAGTGGACTGGATGGCTTGTCGTAACACCACTGGGACACCAGTGACTTCGAATGCTACGTCAACACCGCCTCCTGTACGTTCTGCAATCTCAGCGACTACATCGTCTGTTTTAGACGGATCAACGATGATCGCGCCAAGCTCCTCAGCTTTTTGCTGGCGTTCAGGAGAAAGCTCAACAGCGTAAATATCAGTTGCACCGGCAGCCTTCAGCGCTTCAATGACAAGAAGTCCGATCGGGCCGCAGCCGAATACAGCCGCTTTGTCGCCTGCTTTGAGTTTGCTTGAGCGGACAGCGTATAGAGCAACTGCAGAAGGTTCAACGAGCGCGCCTTGTTCATATGATAATTCATCAGGAAGTTTGAACAAAAGCTCTTCATCTACAGAGACGTATTCAGAGAAACCGCCTCCTCCGCCGGCTAAGCCGAGGAATCCCATTTGTTCATCAAGGTTGTAGGCGCCTTGGTGGCCGTGTGTAGCAAAAATCGGCTCGACTACGACGCGGTCTCCAACTTTATAATTTTCAACGCCTTCTCCGACTTCGACAACTTCACCGGAGAATTCATGCCCCATTGTGACAGGTGCCGTTTCATTTGTTAATGGGTGCGGTTTGTCAACCGGAATAAAGATCGGGCCGCCCAGATATTCGTGTAAATCACTTCCGCAGATGCCGCACCATTTGACTTTGATCTTTACTTTTCCCGGCTCCGTTTTTGGCTCTTCGATATGTTCAATACGGATATCCTTTTGGTTATGCCATCTTGCTGCCTTCATGGATTACCACTCCTATAACTTTTGATGTGAGTAATTCCGCACCGGTCAATATGAACTGTTCACAAAATCGCCATTTTTAAAACCAAAAAAGAAATGAAATTTTTATATAATATAATCTACGTTTTTTTGAAAAAAGAAACTTTGAAGAAAAAAGGGTCTCGCACACTCTTTTTTCTTTATATGAGAGTATCAATCGTTTACATAGCTATGAATTTGGTTTGAACAATACGGTAATGGTTCGTTCATATTGAATGCGACAACTACTCTATCAATAATTATAACGCTAATACCGCTATTATAATAGGATAATCTTCCATGGTTTAATTTAGCAGGGGTAACTTTTTGACTTTGTAACATTACTGTAAGGATATTGAAATAAAAAATAGCTGGTTGATCGTGTATAATCTTCCTAGATGTTAACAAACAGGGGGACGAAATGTTGAAGAAAGTCATTTTAGCCGCTTTTATCTTAGTAGGAAGTACTTTGGGAGCTTTTAGTTTTTCATCAGATGCCAGTGCGAAACATGTGAACGGAAATATTACTTGGTATAATGGAGTCGGGAAAAAAGGCTCTTCAGGTAAGAAACTTGGACATTGGGATTGTGCGACCAAAATCGGATTTGATGTTCCTAGAAACGGGACAAAAATCAGAGCTTATGCAAAAGCGAAGCCTAAAAAGGTGATTACGGTTTATAAAAATGATGTTGGCAGAATGCCTAATGCAGTGCTGGATGTTAGCCCTAAAGCGTTTAAAGCGCTTGGATATCCATTAAGCAAAGGTAAAGTAGCGGGGCATTACAGCTATTAATGTACATATATAATCTGGAAAGCAAGAAGTCACATTCTTGCTTTTTCTATTGGTGGAGATAAAAGATGAAAAAAAGAATCATATTATTGTTAGCAGTGATAATAGCGGCAGCTGCCGCGGGGGTTGCGTTTTATGTTACAAAGGATAAAGGCCATGAAAAGGCTGCTGATGTTTCAGTCAATACCGAAAGCGGTGATGAGCTGCTGGTTTCAATTACAGATACGAATCTGATGACAAAGTATTATGAAAATGACAAGGTGATCCATGAGGAGAAGCTGACCAGCTATCCGGCATTTGCCTTGGATCAAAAACAGCAGGTGCTCTATTATACGGGCAATAATGAACAGAATGAAATGAGGCTTTTTAAACTGGATCTAAAGTCTAATAAAAAGACGATGCTTTATAAAGGCGCGGAGAGTGCGGACAGTTTGTTTTTATCAAAGGACCGTTCAACCATCTATTTCCGCTTAGGAAAAGCGGACGAAAGCAATTTTCGGATCGCCGCTTTTGATCTAAAAACGAAAAAGTACAAAAATCTTTATCCTGCCGCTAATGATCAAGATGACACCGTCAGCAGCTTCTTTTATAACCAAAAAAACGATTCATTTGCATTGCTTCATTATTCTGTAGAAGAAGACTACAAGAAAACAGATGAAGCAAACGAAAAGGGCATCGACCCTGAACCGACAACGATTCATTTTGCGGAAGGCCGTCAACATAAATTTAATGAGCTGAAAAGCCTGAACCAATTTATCAGCGATATTGCTGTTTCTGATGATGATAAACGTATTTTATTCACATCATATACGCAAAAAGGAACGGAGCAAACCGCTTCTATTCAAATGCTCAATGCGAATACGAAAAAATATGAAAGCATCATCTCAAATCAGAAATCATTTAAGCTGTTAATTGACGCACAGCCTCAGTTTTCTAAGGATGGGAAGAACATTTATTTTCTTGCCGAAGCCAAGGGGGCTAAAAAGCTGAAGGACGAAACAGGGCGTGAAGCTAAGGTGCGGACGATTTATTCCTATAGCCTTGAAAATAAGACCTTCAAAAAAGTATGGGAAAATCCGAACGGCATCATCAACAGCTTTTCTGTGATTAACTAATAAAGACCACTCGGCATGAGCTGAGTGGCTTTTTTAATGGATGAGGTGCAGGGCTAATGATCCGAGCCATTTAAAGATATGAATCAGAGGGACCGACAAAAACAGAAGTTCAACATAGAAGTTCATTGCAACATTCAGCTTTTTGAACGCAGCTCTTTTTTTCAAGTCTTTTTGCTGCTGGTTTGAGATCACGTTATCCCTCCTCTTATATCCATATTATACCATTAAAACAGACAAAAAAGCCCTAAACGTTTACAGTTTTGGGCTTCTTTCTTCGTATTTGGCCTCTTGCAATAAGAGGCTTTTATTCTGAAATATAGAATTTTGTCTCCGTTCGGGGTTTGTTTGCTTGAAGGAGACTGCATTTGTTATAGGGAAGAACTAGCTTGTTTTCGTTTGGCTGTTGTTTTGGAGATTCACTAATGAACGGATGCCGTCGACCATTTTACTTCCGCACAAAGGGCACAATGGCGTATCACTGCTGGCGAAGTTTTTTCGGGTCCAGCCATTACAGTCTTCTTTTGTGCATTCCCAAGTACTCACATCTTCTTTTGGCAGCGGTTCTTGATTTCGTTTGTTATAGTAAGACATAAAGTCACTTCTTCCCTCATGTATTTTACTGCACATTTCTTATTGTCTCATACTTTTCCCTAATCTCCTAATTCCTTTTTCTTTATGACTTTCCAATAACCCCATCTAAAAAGGAGAGGACTGTGCTGTTAAAAGCATCTGGCTCTTCTAAAAACGGGCAATGGCTGCTTTTAGAAAAGGTAACGAGTGTCGCGTTTGGAATATTGCTGCGCAAGTGTTCTCCAGCTGCTGTAGAGAAAAATTTCTTGTCTTCCCCGAAGCACAACAATGTCGGCACATTGATGTTTTGGAGGGTGCCCCGGTAATCAGCGGCCGTTTGGTTAAATAAAATCGTGCTAGAAATGGCAGCCGGCTGTTTGAGGATTTCTGCCAGCATCCATTCTGTTTCGGTCTCGGCAGGCGGTTCTGCGAACATATTCTGGATGAAGCTTCCGTAGAAAGGCAGCGGGTCAGTTTGAATGGCGTGCATCGCTGTTTTTAAGCCGTCAAAATCAAATGGACCGTGTTCCCAGCCCTCCCATTGATAGTCGGAAGCGGATTGATCGATGATCACAGCGGCTTGAATGTTATTATCATTCCCAAACTGATTGAGATAATCCCATACGACAAAAGCGCCCATTGACCAGCCGGCAAGAACGACATGGTCAAGCTCCATTGCATTTAGAAATTCCCTTATGTCACGGGCATATTGGGAAATGGTGTGCCCATGAAGCACTTTGTCAGATTCGCCGTGTCCTCTAAGATCAAGACGAATACATTGATAATTGGCAGAAAGCGCCGAAAATTGTTTGTGGAAAAATTGTCCGCTCATCAGCACCCCATGTATAAACAGGATCGGCGTCCCGTTCCCGTGTGTTTCATAGTAAAGGCGTGTCTGATCTTCTAATGTGATGTATGGCATGTTTCTCCTCCTTTAGTTTCCATCATGAGTATGGCTGGCTGCTGTTGAGCTGATGATGGCAGCTGTCGCGGCTGCCTGCTGCGCTTGAATGGCTGTTTCGATAGCGGTGTATAGTCCTGATTCCATCAGCAGATTTTTCTCCATATGCTCACTGAGATAGAGGCTGACAGCAATTTTAAAATTCATTTCCTTTTGCCATTTAAAAGCTTTTTCCTGGTTTAATTCGTCAGTGATGCACAAAACGGTTTTGATATCTGGCTCCTCCAGAAAGGTGAGGAGAGCAAGGTCTGGATAATGATAATCCTTTGGTTTTTTGACAGATTCAGTGATCGATTGATATATCTGTTTGCAAGCGGAAACAAGCATTTCGGGCTCTTTTTCACTTTGCAAGGCCAGAATATGACTGACCTGATGTAAGTACTGTCCTTTTTTAAAGCCGTTGGCTGCCAGCAGCTGATAGCATGTTTCCGCCTTCTGTAGCGCCTGCAAACCTTCTCCGTTTTCTCCAAGCAGTACGGCAAGCGGAACATTCTGAGTTGAAGTGAGGAAATAATGATTTTTTTTCATCTGCTGATAAACAGCTAGCCCCATGTTCATCTGTTCTTTTTGGTTTGTCGTTTCAGATTTTCCAGTGAGCAAGATCAGAGCGGAAAGGTATGTGAACATATCCCGCTTATATCCTAGCTTCACCATTTCATTGTATACATCGATAAAAGTATGAAATGTTTGTTTTGCCTCATGCTGAAAATGAATGTCCAGAATAGATGCAACAGTAAAGCGGTGGTGTGAATTGAGTGTTGAGAAGCTGCCGATGTTTGATTTGATATAGCTGCTCAAATCATAAAAGCGCTGAAAATCAAACTCTCTTTTATTCACAATATATGCAGAAGAAATGAGCATTAATATCTGGTCTTGTGAAACTTTCCATTTTAATTTTGATTTTAATTCAGCATAAATGGAAATGTATTGCTTTATTTTTTCATGTAGGTCGTGTGTCAGCATAAAAAGCAGCTCCTTTTTGCTGTTTTTACGTAATACGATAAATAGGGCCGAAGGTTTCATAAAGAAAAAACTTGCCTGCTAGAGGCAAGTTTGTCGGATTATTTATGGGGATCTGTTATATCCATCGGTCTCATCATGTCATAGTCTTCATGCTCTAGAATATGGCAATGCCATACGTATCGTCCGCTGTACGGACCGAATGTCGCCGCGATTCTTAGGACTTCACCTGCATGCGCTTGAATGGTGTCTTTCCAGCCCTTTTCACTTGGCGGCGGCGGGACAGCCGGACCGGTATAGGACAATTCCCCGCTTTCTTGATAACGGGCGATATCAAACGGCCGCCGGTCTAATACACGGAAGGAGACGAGATGCAGGTGAATCGGATGTGTTCCGCGTGTCGGGTTGATAATCGACCATATTTCAGTTGTGCCGACTTTTGGTGCTTCTGTGACGGGATCGTGCCAGCGTTTGTTATTAAGCAGAAGGACGGGTCTGCCATATTCGTCCTGGGTGCCTGCCAGTTTTAACGTTCTGATGTTTTGTATTCTTTCATGCTGTACCGAAGGGTATGAGGCGAGGTACTTCGGCTTTCTGCTTTCGTCTTTTTGTGCCAATGGTTTTGTGACTCTGAATTGCATGATATTCGCATCTGTTTCAGGATTGACGTCACCGCCGCAGCCCGCGCTGTTTGCCAAAATGATCGATTCTCCTTCATATGCTGTGAAGTCAATGATGATATCATAACGTTCAGCAGGCGCAAGGCTGAAAGAATTCAGTTTAACAGATCGCGGCAGGAGCCCTCCATCTGAACCAATCTGAATAAACTCTCCGCCATTATCGAGTGACAGGTTATAGGTTCTTGTATTGGAGGCGTTGATGACACGGAATCGGTATTTCCTTGGCTCGACTTCCAAGTATGGCCATACCTTCCCGTTGACGAGTATGGTTTCTCCGCAAAAAGCCGGAACGATTGAAGGATTAGGCAGTGACGGAGAAGGGTTTTCCGGTGCGCTCGGATAAAACAAAGAACCATCCTCATTGATCGTGCGGTCTGTGATAAGAAGCGGCACATCGTATTCGTCTGAAGGCAGTTTTAAGCGTTTTTCCTTTGGATCATGAATGATATAAGCACCGACAAGTCCGGCATAGACATTTAGCCTGGTGAGCGCCATGGCGTGATCGTGATACCACAATATAGCCCCGCGCTGCTGGTTTGGATAATGATAAACCTCTCTTTTGAAATAAGGTCCTGTTTGTTCAAAGTCTTTGGAAAACCAAGCCTCCGGATACCCGTCACTATCATCTGGCGTGACGCCGCCGTGTAAATGAACAACAGTCTTTACCTCGGGCTCTTCATGCTGGCTGTCACTGTGATGAATGGTGTGATCAATCGGAAGGAAATGCGTGGAAGGAAGATTGTTCATCCATTTTACATATACGTTTTCATTTCTTTTAACCTCAATGGTCGGCCCCGGAAATAAGCCGTTGTAGCCCCACAGGCGGGTTGGAGGGAGATCGCGATGGAGCTGATGAGTGCATTCCTCCATGGTGACTTCGTAGTATGTTTTTTCTTTTGATTGCTGTACTGGCTTTAGTGTATCTGGGATTGGGAGAGCATCCACAAATTTTTCAAGTGTCATTTTCATCTGTCCTTATCTAAATTTTCCAAATTGGTACTATAGTTAATGACAATAAGGACGTGATGGTTACAAAAAATCTTCGTGCTGCAGCCCGCCCGAAGAAGAAAATAACAAAATCCTAAACGGCAGGCCGTTTAGGATTTGATCAGCATTAAGGCAGGATATCGGGCTGCTGCTGTGTAACTGGGTTGGCAGCCGCTTTCTCGCTCACCTTGCGTTTTCTGAACACAAGGTAAGAAATCAGAACGATTCCCGTGATGACGCCTGTCAGCAGCAGCTCGTCTCTCATGGAATCAATAAACGCCATGGATACTAAAATTCCGCAAATGGCGATGATGGTCAAGTAGGTTAGGAAAGGGAAGAGCCACATTTTGATCTTCAATGCTTCTGGGTTTGTTTTTTCGAGTTTTTTCCGCATTTTCAGCTGGGAAACAGCGATGACAAGATAGACGAGTAAAGCGATTGCGCCTGATGAGTTGACTAAGAATAAAAAGACGGTATCCGGTGAAAAATAGTTCATTACGACCGCGATATAAGAGAAAAATGTCCCGGCCACAATGGCTTGTACGGGAACGCCTTTTTTGCTCAATTTCATAAAACGGCGCGGCGCTTCGTTTCTTTCTGCAAGAGAATACAGCATTCTGGATGTGGTATACAAACCTGAATTCAGGCAAGAGAGTACGGCTGTGAGGACGATAAAGTTCATAATCTGTGCGGCTGCGGGCACTCCTATATGCTCAAGTACAGCGACGAAAGGGCTTTCTAAAATATTTGCTGAATTCCATGGCAACAGCGCCACGACAATGGCGATTGAGCCCACGTAAAAGACGATGATGCGCCATACAACGGATCTGGTGGCTTTTGTCACAGATTCGATCGGGTTGGATGTTTCCCCTGCTGCAATGGCAACGATTTCAGTTCCCATAAAAGAGAAGATGACAACGACAATGCCGAGCAATACGGAGCTGATGCCTTCCGGGAAAAATCCGCCTTTGCCTGTAAGATTCGATAAACCGACTGGCTCACTGCCCGGTGCAAAGCCAAAAATAAAGGCAAAACCAATGATTAGAAAAGCAATGATAGTCACAACTTTAATGAGGGAGAACCAATATTCAAACTCACCGAAAGACTTAACGGAGTAGACGTTTGTCAGGGTGAGCACAATGGTCAAGATCAAACTTGTCAGCCACAGCGGAATATCATGGAACCAGTATTGAATAATGCCAGCACCGGCAATGGCTTCGATCGCGATGACGATCACCCAGAAAAACCAGTACAGCCAGCCGATTGTAAATCCTGCCCACGGTCCGATGGCGTCGTGAGCGTATTGAGAAAACGATCCGCTCGTCGGGTTTACGGCAGACATCTCACCGAGCATTCTCATAATAAAAATCACCAATAATCCGGCTAACGCGTAAGAAACAACGGCACCCGGACCGGTCGAGTGAATCACTGAACCGCTGCCTACAAATAGGCCGGCTCCGATTACACCGGCAATCGAAATCATTGTCATATGGCGGGTCTTTAATTCCTTTTTTAATCCTGATTGAGACTGGTTCATAAGTTACCTCCTTTTAAAATGCAATCATTACTGAATATTATGATAATTGAAACTCTATCATAAATATACAGTTTGTCGAAAATTCGTGTAAGAAAATATACCAGCTTATTTCAAATTTGTAGTGTTTTGTTTGCGCTTTCAGCGAATGTGTGGAAAAAATGTTTCGTTTTTTATTCGCTGTGTGATTTTGTGTACTATTTACAATTCGATAGAATGCGAGAAGCGCTGGTGTCATTGGATCTGATGGGCTTTTTGGCGGAGCAAATAAATTGGATGAGTGAAAAAGAGTTCCATCGTCACTATTTTTCTGTGGCGGGTGAATCATGTTTCTGTAGACCCACTGCGGTTCAGCTTTGTAAGATAATAATAGCCAAATGTGAGCGGGGAGGAGGTTTTGTATGGAGAGATATGATGAACTGAAAAAGGGAGAATCCGGAGCGCTGGTCAGCATTGCCGCGTATCTTGTTCTTTCCGCAATTAAACTGATCATCGGTTATCTTTTTCACTCGGAAGCACTTACGGCAGACGGGTTAAATAACACAACTGACATTATTGCTTCTGTTGCTGTGCTGATTGGCCTGCGCATCTCTCAAAAGCCTCCTGACGAAGATCATCCATACGGCCACTTTCGAGCGGAAACGATTGCATCGCTTATCGCATCGTTTATTATGATGGTTGTCGGACTGCAAGTGCTGTTCAGCGCCGGAGAATCTATTTTTTCTGCTAAACAAGAGACGCCTGATATGATTGCGGCTTGGACGGCAGCGGGCGGGGCAGTCCTGATGCTGATTGTTTATCGGTACAATAAAAGGCTGGCCAAAAAGGTGAAGAGCCAGGCGCTCCTTGCTGCGGCTGCTGATAATAAATCAGACGCATTCGTCAGTATCGGCACATTTATCGGCATTGTGGCTGCTCAATTCCATCTTGCTTGGATTGATACGGTCACTGCGTTTGTGATCGGTCTGCTTATTTGCAAGACCGCATGGGATATTTTTAAAGAGTCATCTCACTCTTTGACAGATGGATTCGACATAAAGGACATTTCTGCTTATAAACAGACAATCGAAAAAATCTCCGGTGTGAGCCGTTTAAAAGACATAAAAGCAAGATACTTGGGCAGTACGGTTCATGTTGATGTGGTGGTTGAGGTATCGGCAGATTTAAATATTACGGAAAGCCACGATATAGCCAATGAAATCGAGCGGAGAATGAAGGAGGAGCATGCGATTGATTATTCGCATGTTCATATGGAGCCTTTAGAACACAAATAATTGAGCTTCCTGCCACAGGAAGCTTTTTTGTGTGTTTTGGCCAGCTTTATTGGAAACAATTTGCTAGAATCGTTTTTTTATACAGATTGCTTTTTGTGGTAAAGTTAGGTTACGTTATGATGAATTTTGTAGATGACTAGGAGGAAAAGAATGTCATATCAAGAAGACCTGCATCCTTTGCTGGGGAAAGCAGTTGAACATATTAATAGAGTAATGGTTGGAAAACGAGACATCGCCATACTCAGCTTAGCAGCCCTTCTTGCCAAAGGGCATGTGCTGCTTGAGGATGTACCCGGAGTCGGAAAAACGATGATGGTCCGCGCGCTGGCAAAGTCAATCGGCGCCGATTTCAAAAGAATCCAATTCACTCCGGATTTGCTGCCATCTGATGTAACAGGGGTATCTATCTATAATGCGAAAACGATGGAATTTGAATATCGTCCCGGCCCGATTATGGGAAATATCGTGCTGGCCGATGAAATCAACCGTACCTCTCCGAAGACACAGTCGGCTTTGCTCGAAGCGATGGAAGAGGGAAGCGTCACGGTAGATGGCCATACGATGCAGCTTGCCGCTCCGTTTTTTGTGATGGCAACGCAAAACCCGGTCGAATATGAAGGAACCTATCCTTTGCCGGAAGCCCAGCTTGACCGTTTTTTATTCAAACTTCGGATGGGTTATCCGTCCTTTAATGAAGAGCTTGACGTCTTATCTCTTCAGGAAAAAAGCCATCCGATTGAGACGCTTGAGCCGGTTATTGCAAAAGAAGACTTCATCCGTTTACAGCGGGAAGTGCAAAATGTCCGTGTTGATGACAGTATTAAGGAATATATCGTTGAAATCGTGCAGAAAACGAGACAGCATCCTTCTGTTCAATTAGGCGTCAGTCCGCGTGGCTCAATCGCCCTCATGAAAGCGGCACAGGCATACGCGCTGCTGCATCATCGCGACTATGTCATCCCGGATGATATTCAATATTTAGTTCCTTTCACGCTGCCGCACCGGATGATGCTTCATCCTGAGGCAAAATTTGAAGGGATTCAGGCAGAAGCGATCGTAAGGGAGATCATGTCAGCTGTGAAGGTGCCGGTTCAAAGGTCGTCGGTCCGCTGATGAATAAGAAATGGCAATGGCTCGTATATGGTTGGAAGCTGATTATATTAACTTTATTGACGGCTGCTGTTTTTTCTTATGCGATGTTTCAGGGCGGCTTTGTCAGCTGGTTTTTGTTTTACGCGTTTCTCCCTTTTGTCTTGTATGCCGGGCTGCTGGCCTTGTATCCGCTCCGTTCTTTTCAGGCTTCAAGGCAAATGGATAGAACACAATTGCATGCGGGGGACAGGCTGGGCGTAACTGTTACGCTGAGAAGAAAGCTGCCATTTCCGCTGATGTATATGGTGATTGAAGATTGCCTGCCAGAAGGTATCGAGTCATTAAATCGAGACGGAGCCGCGGCCAAACGGCTCGTTTTTCCTTGGTTTAAACGTAGCATGACGATGTCGTATGAATTAGCTCGGGTACCGCGCGGAGAGCATCACTTTCATTCTGTCAGGGTGCGAACCGGGGATGTTCTTGGCTTGATTGAAAAAACAGCATTTTTTGAGCTGGATGATACCCTGTTTGTTTATCCATTCTTTCAGCGTTTTTCCTATCAGGTGAATGAGAGGCATCAGGAAGAGGGTGTAAGCGGTTCTTCTCCTATTCATCAGCACCATTCCTCAGTCGCAGCAAGTGTGCGGAATTATCAGCCGGGAGACCGGTTTGCTGCGTTAGATTGGAAGACTTCTGCACGGCGGAGCCAGCTGATGACGAAGGAATTTGAGCCTTCTCGCAGCAAAAATCTATTTCTGCTGATGGACCGTTTTTCCTCAGACGCATTCGAAGAGGTCGTTTCAGTGACAGCTTCGATTCTTCATTCTGTTTTAAAAAACGGCGCGGGCGCTGGCTTGGCTTCCATCGGAAAGGAAAAAAACATTTTCCCTATTCAGGAAGGGGATCAGCATTTTAAGCACATGCTTCGGCATTTAGCCATCGCTCATTGTGATGCGGCAGACCCGATAAGCCGATATGCACGGGAAGAGCTGGGAAAGCCATCTGTTCGCCAAGCTGATCAAGTTGTTGTCACGGGACAGTTAACGGAAGATATGCTGCACCTCGCAGAAATAGGAGGCGGCCGGGTTACGGTGATACTGGCAAAAGAGAAAGATGCTGAGCTCTCTCAAGCTGAAAATGTCATGATTGAACGCATGATGAAACGCCAAATCAGAGTTCGGGTCATGAGGGGCGGGCGAGTTTCGCGTGTTGTTTAGAAAGAGAGGTGACTGGTTCACATGCCGCACGATGATCAGAAGGGAAGCCGTTTGAGCTTGCTGTTATTTTATTTTCTGGCTTTTTTATTGCTGTGGGAGTGGCTCAGGCCGCTGGACAGTTTTACTGAAACGAAACATACAGGCTTTTTTAGTGTCTTTATCGGCTTGACGTTTCTGCTGACTTTTTTCAGGATGAGGTGGTTTGTCACCGTTCCTTTTTGTGTCATATTTACATTGATCTCGATACACATCCTGTTCTATCAAGGATCTATATTCGACTTGAGCTGGGTCAGCTCTTTTTTGCAGGATGTCTATCTGAATATCACGCTGATTCAATCTGGGCAATGGAATGACATGATTCCTTCATTTCGGACCCTGCTGTTTTTTGTGCTGCTGTGGCTGCTGGTCTATCTCCTGCATTATTGGGTGATTTACCAGAGAAGAATTTTGTTTTTCTTTTTGATGACAGTAGCGTATATTACGATTCTTGATACCTTTACGCCATATGATGCCACTTTTGCCGTCATCCGTATCGTGCTGATCGGCTTCTTTATGCTGGGCCTTTTATACTTGGAACGCATTAAGCTGATGGAAAGAATCACACTGCCAAAAACATCTGTCCTGAAATGGTTTCTTCCTTTATCTGTATTGGTTTTGGCTGCAACGGGATTCGGACTCGCCGCTCCAAAATCAGAGCCGGCCTGGCCTGATCCGGTGCCTTTTCTTAAAAAAATCACTCATCAAGACCGCGTGTCTGCAGGGGAAAGCAAAATCGGATACGGGAATCATGATGAATCACTCGGCGGCCCGTTCCAGCAGGATGCTACACCTGTTTTTACATGGCAGGGAAAAGAGCGTACGTATTTCCGTGTGGAAACGAAGGACACGTATACCGGAAAAGGCTGGATTGAAACAGACACAGGCATGTCGTATCAGCTTAGCAATGGAAAAGTTGAAAATCTGTGGTTTGACCATAAGGTTGCGACAGAGCGCCGCACCGTCCGTGTAAAAGTCGATAAGCACTACGGGTATAACCATCTGATGTATCCGATTGGTGCGGAAACCATTCAGCCAAAGCAGGCTGTCTCACTTGAAATGAACGGCAACACGGAGCAAATTTCTCCGATCAGTGAACAAGCCGGTGAAATCAGAAATATGGGGAATTATACTGTAACGTACAATTCCCCGGTCTATAAGCTGGATGAACTGAGAAAGGTAAAAGTGAGAAAAAACAGTGAGGAGTACACATTCAGCGATCGCTACATGCAGCTTCCAGATTCACTGCCAGAGCGGGTGAGAACCCTTGCGGTCAAACTGACTCAGGATCACGACAAAATGTTTGATAAGGTGAAAGCGGTTGAGGACTATTTAGGGTCAAATGCGTTCACATATGAAACAGAAAACGTGACCATTCCTAAGAATGATGAAGATTATGTCGATCAATTTCTCTTTGAAACGAAAATGGGTTATTGTGATAACTTTTCTTCCGCCATGGTGGTGCTCTTGCGCTCGGCCGGGATTCCGGCCCGCTGGGTAAAGGGTTATACGTCCGGCGAATACAAAGAAGCAGGAAACAAAAATGGCAGCATCTACGAAGTGACAAATAACAATGCCCATTCCTGGGTAGAGGTGTATTTCCCGGAACAGGGCTGGGTTACATTTGAGCCGACTAAAGGGTTTACAAATCCGGCTGAATTTACTTCTTCTGACACAAAGGACTCCGGCAGCGATAACAGCAGCTCGCCGAAGAAAGCAAAAGAGAAACAGAAAGAAGAGAAAAAACAGCCGCAAAAAGAGGAAAAACAAAAGGAAAAGCGGGAGCCAGCTGTTTCTAAAAAGCCGTCCGCTTCGCATACCAATGCCGGTGCGGGCTTGTATGCAGCGCTTGCGGTTCTTGCAGTCCTCCTGGTGGCAGCTGTATTGCTGTATGTTTTCCGCTCGTTATGGATTCCTGTTTTCGCCGTGAGGAAATTGAAGCGGCGCAGCGATCAGCACGCGTTTTTTGAGGCATATGACGCGCTGCTGAAACAACTGAAGAGAAAAGGGCTGCCGAAACGAGGCAGTGAAACGCTGCGTGATTATGCAAAACGAATCGATGAAAAATACGACATAGAAGACATGTCAAAGCTGACATTAAGCTATGAAAGGGCGCTTTACAGAAATGAAGATTCTTCGGCGCTATGGAATGATTCGAGAGAGTTATGGGAAAATTTAATTAAAAGAAGATGGTCTTGACCACTTATCGACGTGTTGTTAGAATTAGTGAATATTATCGGAGTCTGGGAGCGAGTTGGCCTGACTCCGGCAAACGGCCTTGCCAAAGAGGGCGGAGCGAGCTTCATATCTGTCCTCGTTTTTTTCTGTGTCAAAAAACTTAGAGGAGATTAGGTGACAACCATGACAAAGTTAGTGAATGAAATGATTCTTGTCCTTGATTTCGGCAGTCAGTATAACCAGCTGATTACACGCCGTATCCGTGAATTCGGTGTTTACAGCGAGCTGCATCCACATACATTGACGGCTGAAGAAATTAAAAAAATGAATCCAAAAGGAATTATTTTATCCGGCGGTCCAAACAGTGTGTATGATGAAAACTCTTTCCGCTGTGACGAGAAAATCTTCGAGCTTGATATTCCTGTTTTGGGAATTTGCTACGGCATGCAGCTGATGACTCATTACCTTGGCGGTAAAGTTGAAGCGGCAAGCCAGCGTGAATACGGAAAAGCAAACATCCGCATCGAAGGCACACCTGATTTGTTCAAAGATCTTCCAAACGAACAAGTGGTTTGGATGAGCCACGGCGATTTGGTTGTAGAAGTTCCTGAAGGCTTCACTGTTGACGCGACAAGCCATCACTGCCCGAACTCAGCAATGAGCAAAGCGGACAAAAAATGGTATGGCGTTCAGTTCCACCCGGAAGTGCGCCACTCTGAATACGGCAATGATCTTCTGAAAAACTTTGTATTCGGTGTTTGCGAATGCGAAGGCGAATGGTCAATGGAGAACTTTATCGAAATCGAAATGCAAAAAATCCGTGAAACGGTCGGAGACAAACAGGTTCTTTGCGCGCTAAGCGGCGGCGTTGATTCCTCTGTTGTTGCTGTTTTGATTCATAAAGCGATCGGCGACCAGCTGACTTGTATCTTTGTAGACCATGGTCTTCTCCGTAAAGGCGAAGCTGAGGGTGTTATGAAAACATTCAGCGAAGGCTTTAACATGAATGTGATTCAAGTAGACGCAAAAGATCGATTCTTAAACAAACTAAAAGGCGTTTCTGATCCTGAACAAAAACGCAAAATCATCGGTAATGAATTCATTTACGTGTTTGATGATGAAGCGGACAAGCTCAAAGGCATCGACTACCTTGCACAAGGTACGCTTTACACAGATATCATCGAGAGCGGTACAGCAACGGCGCAAACGATCAAATCTCACCACAATGTCGGCGGACTTCCTGAAGACATGCAGTTTGAGCTGATCGAGCCGTTAAACACGCTCTTCAAAGACGAAGTGCGCGCGCTTGGCACAGAGCTCGGCATTCCGGATGAAATCGTATGGCGTCAGCCGTTCCCAGGACCGGGCCTCGGAATCCGTGTTCTTGGCGAAGTAACAGAAGAAAAACTGGAAATCGTTCGTGAATCAGATGCAATCTTGCGTGAAGAAGTTGCAAATCACGGGTTAGAGCGTGATATCTGGCAATACTTCACTGTTCTACCTGACATCCGCAGCGTTGGTGTTATGGGTGACGCAAGAACATATGATTACACAATCGGAATCCGCGCCGTTACATCAATCGACGGCATGACATCTGACTGGGCGCGTATCCCGTGGGATGTGCTTGAAGTCATTTCGACACGTATCGTAAACGAAGTGAAGCACATTAACCGCGTGGTGTACGATATTACAAGTAAGCCGCCTGCGACGATTGAGTGGGAATAAGTAAATAACAAAGGAAAAACGTCCCTTTCAAAAGGGGCGTTTTTTTTGTTAACTTTTTGAAACCGTTTCGACAGTTTTCGTATCTAACAACATAGGAGGTGGATAAGGTGAAGGAAGAAAGATTGATTACAAAGGCGAGAAAAGGAAATGCTCGGGCCTTTGAAAAGCTTATGCTGGCACATCAGGAGACTTTATATAAAACAGCTTATCTCTATTTAAGAAATAAAGAAGATGCACTTGATGCTGTACAGGAAACAGCTTATAAAGCTTTTATCAGTATAGAAAAACTAAAAGAGCCAAAGTATTTTTTAACGTGGCTTACTCGAATATTGATCAATTCCATTTTTGCCATGAATAAAAAGAAAGGAGAATTGGTTCCGTTCGAGAAACATCACGATACTGGAATCGATCAAGGTAATATTGAGGAATATATAGACCTGCGAAATGCACTTGATACACTTGATGAACATGTTCAGCTCACGATTCAGCTCTATTATTTTCAAGATTATTCGATTTCAATGATAGCTGAACAAACAGGAATGGCAGAAGGCACAATTAAAACCCATTTACATAGAGCGAGAAAAGCATTGAAACAGGAGCTGGAAAAGGAGGATCAAAACAAATGGACAAACACCAAATGAAGCAGATGTATGATGACATAGCAGTGCCAAAGAAAGCACTCAAAAAGGCAATACATCAAGCTGTCGTTCGTGCTGAAAATGAAAGTAACACAAGGCGCCGTTTTAAATGGGCACGAACTATTACAAATGGAATGGCTATTGCTGCTGTGGTATGTATATTGTATTTATCATCTGGTCTTTTTCTTCCCTCTGTAAACAAAGCGATGGGGAGCATACCCATTGTCGGACAAATTTATAAGGATTTTCAAGATAAAGTTGGTCTATCATTGTTTAAAAGCAATTTGGTCACAGCTTTAAATGAAAAAGCAGACTCCAGGGGAATCACTGTTTCTGTAAACAGCTCCTATTACGATGCCGGACAGCTTGTTTATAACTTCACTGTTGATAACTTCCACTCTGATGAAAAAGAGATCATGTATGATGTCGACGAAACGAGTTATAGCGACAACTTTTCAATCAACTACGATTCCTTAATGCTTAAAAAATTAAATAACAAGCAATACGCAGGACAATTAAGGATTTATACAAATGGTACTGAAATAAAAAATGGGGAAACCGTGCCCTTTGTAATTACTCATATCAATGAAATACAGGGAAATTGGAGATTCAAACTGCCTATTACCAAAAAGAATGCGGGTTATTTAGAAAGCTCAAAAGTTATATCGGCTTATCATAATCGTTATCAATTTTCCAATATTCAAGTGGAAAACGGAAAACTTGGATCTGTCCTTCAATTTACAATCGATTATCAAGGCATAGCAAAGCATGATACGGTTGAAATTAACGAAGTTAAAGATGATTTAGGAAACACATATGAGATGTCAGCATCAAACATCGAACTTGGAGATCGCATAAAGGTAAACGAGAGAACGGTAAGAGCAAAAGGACAAACACAGTTAGAATCACCAATCAATCCAAAAGCGAAAAAGCTAACATTAATTGCAGATATTAGATCTGAGGCTGAGGGCAGTGAAATCGTCCCTCTAAATGCAGAGATGCCGTATCGTCTTTCGGAAACAAAGCATCAAAACATAGGGATAGAAATCAATAACATTAAACAAGAGGGGAGGGAAGTATTGGTTCATTACCGTTTCACTGGAGTTGATACTTCAAATATGTCAAAAGATGACTTAGTGAATATAGGTGAAATGATTGGCCTTGGTGATATGAAAAAAATGCAATCATGGTCTGATCCAATGGCTTATTATGAAGAAGGTTATTATTTGAAATGGAATAAAGCTGAAGTGAAGAATATGGACACAGCCGAAATGGTATCAACTTTTGAACTGGATGACGCTTATCTTGATAAGCTGTCTTTAAAGCATTTTGAGTTTAATGAATACGGTCTGTATATTGATAAAGGCGTTTTAAATGACCTGATTCAACTAAAGCCATTCTCGTTTACTGTACCAGTGCATCAGGTGAGTCAGCCTACCGAAAAAAAATAATCATAAGTTGAAAAGCCGTATGTTGCCATACATACGGTTTTTATCATTGTTACCAATTTAGTCAATAGACGAATAAACCAATTTTTTTAATAAGTAATGTTCGTTGTTTATATTGTCAATTCAAAATGAACTTGGTACAATAGACACAGAAATCAAATAAGATGAATTCGTATAATCGCGGGAATATGGCTCGCAAGTCTCTACCAAGCTACCGTAAATGGCTTGACTACGTAAACATTTCTTTCGTTTGATATAAATAAAACACGTTTATTTATTCGAACTGAAATCCGACTGTAGTCAAGCGTCCCAAAATGTATTGGGGCGCTTTTTATTTGGCGTTTTCAGGACAGAATAAATAGCAAAGAGTGAAGGGAGTCAAATAGCTTGAAAACGTTTTTTCAGTTTGATGAGCTGGGCACCAGCTATCGCAATGAAATCATTGGCGGATTAACGACTTTTTTATCTATGGCATATATTCTGTTCGTCAATCCGATTACGCTTGCTTTGGAGAGCGTGAAAGATTTTCCGGAGGCGCTGAGAATTGACCAGGGTGCGGTCTTTACGGCGACAGCGCTGGCGTCTGCAGCAGGCTGTATCTTAATGGGAGTAATAGCGAGATATCCGATTGCCATCGCGCCGGGTATGGGGCTGAACGCGTTTTTTGCGTTTTCTGTTGTCCTTGGTATGGGCATTTCATGGCAGGCAGCTTTGTCTGGTGTTTTTATTTCAGGTCTTATTTTCGTTGCTCTTTCTTTAACAGGTTTTCGTGAAAAAATCATTAACGCCATTCCGCCTGAGCTGAAATTGGCAGTCGGTGCGGGGATCGGCCTGTTTATTACATTCGTTGGTTTGCAAGGCTCAGGAATCATTACTGCAAATCCTTCTACGCTCGTCACGATCGGAAATATTCACAGCGGTCCTGTGCTGTTAACGATTTTCGGTGTGATTGTCACGGTTATTTTAATGGTGCTTCGCGTGAACGCAGGCGTGTTTATCGGGATGCTGTTAACAGCGGTTGCCGGCATGATTTTCGGTTTGGTTCCGGTTCCGACTCAAATTGTCGGCAGTGTGCCAAGCCTTGCGCCGACTTTCGGACAAGCGTGGATTCACCTCCCGGATATTTTCTCTGTACAAATGCTGATCGTTATTTTGACATTCTTGTTTGTCGGATTTTTTGATACAGCTGGTACACTTGTTGCTGTGGCGACACAAGCTGGTTTAATGAAGGAAAACAAATTGCCGCGTGCGGGCCGTGCGCTTTTAGCTGATTCATCTTCTATTGTGATCGGTGCCGTGCTTGGTACGTCTACAACAACTTCTTATGTGGAATCAAGCTCAGGTGTCGCTGCGGGTGCCCGTTCAGGATTTGCCGCAATTGTAACAGGGATTCTCTTTTTACTGGCTACGTTTTTCTCTCCGCTCCTATCAGTCGTTACGTCAAATGTAACAGCGCCGGCGCTTATTATTGTTGGTGCATTGATGGTGGCGCCGCTTGGCAAAATCGCTTGGGATAAGTTCGAAGTGGCCGTTCCTGCTTTCCTTACCATGATCATGATGCCGTTAACGTACAGCATTGCGACTGGTATTGCCATCGGGTTTATTTTCTATCCGATTACAATGGTGTGCAAAGGAAAAGCCAAAGAGGTTCATCCAATCATGTACGGGCTGTTTATCGTATTTATCCTGTACTTTATCTTCTTAAAATAAGAATTGAAAAACCAGCTGCACCGGCAGCTGGTTTTTTTGTTGCAAAAGATAAAACCATTTCATACGATATACCGTCATGTAGATGTGCCGCCATGCTTTACTTAAATGGAAATGACTTGACTGTTCAGGAAGGCTTCGGTACCTTATATAAGTGTTTTATTTTCTTGCTGAATGGTATTCCGCCGTATTTTTTTGATAGGAGTTGCTGACATGACGGAAGAAAGAAAAGAAACGTTTGAAGAAGAAATTAACCAGAGTGAAAGAATAGATGCAGATGAAGAACCGCTATCGAGAATGTCCAGAAAGGCGAGCCGGCAAAGCAAGCAGAAGCAAAAACAAAAGCAGAAACCGCGCCAGGAACGCGGTGAATCAACTGTTAAAGACAAGCTTGCGTCTGTTTGGGCAGCCATCAACAGATATTGCGGTTTTGCGTTCTCGATTTTAAAATCTCCGGCGAAAACTGTCGTAACGGATGGTTTTTCTCATTATAAGTACGGTCTGATTTCAATGCTTATATTCAGTATCATTTTTTCAATTGGGAATTGGTTTCAGTTAAAGGCAAGCTGGAATCGGCCGCTCGGTTTCGGAGAACGCCATCATGCTTTCTATGACGGGTTTTTAGTTGTTCTTGTGTATTTGCTGATCTTTTTCGCGGTAATGGTCTTTGCTATATGGGCTGTCTCCCGCTATATGATGAAGCATAAGGTGACATTCAGAGAAGCGGCTGCCGTATTGGGTTCATTGCTTGTACCGGTAATTGCTGTTTCAATCCTTTGGCTGATCTTTGCGATCGTGAATGTCCCAATGCTGACAGTACTGTTTACGGTGCTGATCTTGTTTTCCATCTTTTTTATCATCGCGCTGTATGTACAGCGTGTGTACCAGGCGGCACAAGATGCACCAATTGATTATATCTATTGTGTATTTGCAGTGGTTGCGATAGCGCTGCTGTTTACGGCAGTGACTTGGCCGTTTATTTCTGAATATTTTACGGCGTCGCTGATTCCGCTTTAATGAAAAAACCGGCTAATCCTAGCCGGTTTTTTTATGTCACACTTTTTACAAATATATCTAAAAAACATAGTTGATTTGTAGGAATAACCCGTGTATGATGGGGAAAATGCTGAAAACGTCCAGCGCAAAAACCTTTATGTTTAAGGAGGATGATGGACATGGCTGATGTGCTTCGCCGAGCAATTAAACAAAAGAAGCAATTTTTAAAAACCAAATTACTGCTCTCGGAATTTTATCAAGGAAGAGGGGAACAGCTTGCTGACTACACGCTGAGTGAGCTTGAGAAAGAATACAAGTCCCTTCAGAAAATGAAAAAAGAGATCTGACAATAGATATAAAGAGGTGAGTCTGCTGAAAAGCGGGCTTTTTTGTTTTGATTTTGAAAAGGCGAGAAAGAGGGTAAACTACTACTGTTCAACGCATAAAAGCATGTCGAAATATTTTGCTTAAGCTTACGGGCGAAGCTGATTGTAAACGGCTCATTTCTCTAGTAGAATATGAATGCTTTGTGCAGGCTGAAGAGTAGGGGGATGAATAAAATGATGCAAACCATCTTATCAAATGGGATAGCCATGGTTCTCATAATTCTCATTATTAATATTGTCTATGTGTCATTTTTTACGATAAGAATGATTTTAACACTGAAAGGACAGCGTTATTTAGCGGCCGGCATCAGTACGATTGAAATACTGGTTTATGTGACAGGGCTGAGTCTGGTGCTCGATAACTTAGACCAGATTCAAAATGTGATCGCGTACGCGCTCGGTTACGGTCTTGGCGTAATTGTCGGCATGAAAATAGAAGAAAAATTGGCGCTTGGCTATATTATGGTCAATGTGATTACGAAGGAGCTCGATCTTGATCTTCCGAAGCAGCTCCGTGAAAAAGGTTACGGCGTGACAAATTGGGTGGCAGGCGGGCTTGAAGGCGACCGCACAGCCCTTCAGATCCTGACGCCGAGAAAATATGAACTCCAGCTATATGATACGATTAAAACACTTGATTCAAAAGCCTTTATTATTGCGTACGAACCAAAAACAATCCACGGCGGCTTCTGGGTCAAAGCGGTGAAGAAGAGGAGAATTAAAGAATAATGGCAAAGCCGAAGAAGAAAAAGTTTGAAGTGACAGAGCAGCAAACGATTGATGCGGTGCTTCAGCAAATGAAAGAAGAAGGATATCTGCCTGTAAGGCGAATGGAAGAGCCTATTTTTATGGAAAAAAAGGAAAATGGGTCAATTCAGATCGTTCCGTGCGGGAAAAAAATCGTATTTGAAGGGAAATTGATCTAAAACACGAACATTAGTAGAATGAATTTTTGTATCGTTCGATAATATCGTTGACATTATCCATGTCCGTTGTTAAGATAAACATGAAATCAAAACACGACCTCATATAATCTTGGGAATATGGCCCATAAGTTTCTACCCGGCAACCGTAAATTGCCGGACTATGCAGGAAAGTGATCGATAAAACTGACATGGATATATCGCAGAAGCGAACGACTGACGATACATGTACCATGCCCGGTTTGTATTGCTTCCTCATAAGTGCAATGCAGAGCGGGTATTTTTTATTTTCTGAAAACTAAAGCATTAGAAGGTGGGGAACAGAATGCAGCCGCTAGTAGGAATCATCATGGGAAGCACTTCCGATTGGGAGACAATGAAACACGCATGCGACATACTTGACGAACTCAATGTTCCGTACGAAAAAAAGGTCGTTTCCGCTCACCGGACGCCTGATTTCATGTTTGAATATGCTGAAACTGCTAGAGAAAGAGGCATCAAGGTGATCATTGCCGGTGCCGGAGGAGCGGCGCATCTGCCAGGGATGACGGCTGCGAAAACAACACTGCCAGTCATTGGAGTTCCGGTTCAGTCCAAGGCGCTGAACGGAATGGATTCGCTTCTTTCCATCGTCCAAATGCCTGGAGGCGTGCCTGTTGCGACAACATCCATCGGCAAAGCGGGTGCTGTGAACGCAGGCCTGTTAGCGGCGCAAATTTTGTCAGCTTTTGACGAAGACCTTGCCCGTAAGCTGGATGAGAGAAGAGAAAATACAAAACAGACAGTGTTAGAAAGCAGTGATCAGCTTGTCTAAACAAATCATCTATCCGGGAGCTGTAATCGGCATTATCGGCGGCGGCCAGCTTGGGAAAATGATGGCTGTGTCCGCCAAACAAATGGGGTATAAAGTCGCGGTCGTTGATCCGGTGAAAGATTCGCCGTGCGGGCAGGTTGCGGATGTCGAAATTACCGCTCATTATAATGACCGTGAAGCGATTCGAAAATTGGCTGAAATCAGCGATATCATCACATATGAGTTTGAAAACATCGACTATGATGCGCTGCATTGGCTAAAAGATCATGCGTATCTCCCGCAAGGAAGTGAGCTGCTGCTCATTACCCAAAACCGTGAAACAGAGAAAAAAGCAATTCAAGCCGCGGGATGTGAAGTCGCACCGTACAGCATCGTCAAAACAAAGGATGAACTGAAACAGGCGGTACAGGAGCTTGGGCTTCCGGCAGTGCTGAAAACATGCCGCGGCGGGTACGACGGCAAAGGCCAATTTGTGATAAAAGAAGCGGCGCAAATGGAGCAGGCAGCCGCTCTGTTAGAACACGGAACCTGCATTCTTGAAAGCTGGGTTTCTTTTAAAATGGAACTGTCGGTGATCGTCGTCAGATCGGTAAACGGTGAAATTTCAACATTTCCGACAGCTGAAAACATTCACCACAACAATATTCTTTTCCAAAGCATCGTGCCCGCACGGGTAGAGAAAGGGATTCAGCAGAAGGCTGCTGATCTCGCAGGTAAGCTTGCAGATGAGCTTAACCTTGTCGGACCGCTTGCAGTTGAGATGTTCCTGACAGAGGACGGAGAGCTTTTGGTCAATGAACTGGCGCCAAGACCGCACAATTCTGGGCATTATACGCTGGACCTTTGCGAGACGAGCCAGTTTGAACAGCATATCAGAGCGGTATGCGGGCTTCCGCTTGGGAAGACAGATTTGCTGAAGCCGGGCATGATGGTGAATCTTCTCGGCGATGAAGTAAAGCTTGTTGAGGAAGACCCGGAGCTTTTAAAAGAGGCAAAGCTATATATATACGGAAAACATGAAATCAAAAAAGGCCGCAAAATGGGGCATATTACATTTATGAAGCAGCCTGAAGACGAATGGATTCAGGAGATCACAAATCAATGGATGAATAGAGACGGAGGACAAGCAGAATGATCGAACGTTATTCAAGACCTGAAATGTCCGCGATTTGGACGGATGAAAACAGATTTCAAGCATGGCTGGAGGTAGAGATTCTTGCCTGTGAAGCGTGGGCGGAGCTTGGCGTCATTCCGAAAGAAGATGTAAAGGTTATGCGTGAGAACGCGTCATTTGACATCAACCGCATTTTAGAAATCGAACAGGACACGCGCCATGACGTTGTCGCTTTTACACGCGCTGTTTCCGAATCACTGGGCGAAGAAAGAAAATGGGTGCACTACGGATTAACGTCAACTGACGTTGTTGATACGGCCCTTTCCTACTTATTAAAACAGGCAAACGATATTCTGCTCAAGGATCTTGAGAGATTTGTTGACATTATAAAAGAAAAAGCGAAAGAACATAAATACACAGTCATGATGGGGCGCACGCACGGCGTACACGCTGAGCCTACAACTTTCGGCTTAAAACTTGCGCTTTGGCATGAAGAAATGAAACGTAATCTTGAGCGCTTTAAACAAGCGAAAGCAGGCATTGAGGTTGGAAAGATTTCCGGCGCTGTCGGCACATATGCGAACATTGATCCATTTGTTGAGCAATATGTCTGTGAGAAGCTCGGATTGAAAGCAGCACCGATTTCAACTCAAACCCTTCAGCGTGACCGCCATGCTGACTATATGGCAACACTTGCTTTGATTGCGACAAGCATCGAGAAATTTGCTGTGGAAATCCGCGGACTGCAAAAGAGTGAAACACGTGAAGTTGAGGAATTTTTCGCGAAAGGGCAAAAGGGTTCATCTGCAATGCCGCATAAACGAAATCCGATTGGCTCTGAAAACATGACAGGCATGGCGCGCGTGATCCGCGGCTACATGATGACAGCTTACGAAAATGTTCCATTATGGCATGAGCGCGATATTTCTCACTCTTCAGCAGAACGGATTATTCTTCCGGATGCGACAATTGCGCTGAACTACATGCTGAACCGCTTCTCCAACATCGTGAAGAACTTAACGGTCTTCCCGGAAAACATGAAGCGCAACATGGACCGCACACTCGGCCTTATCTACTCTCAGCGCGTGCTGCTTGCTTTGATTGACACAGGCCTGACTCGTGAAGAAGCCTATGATACAGTGCAGCCGAAAGCAATGGAAGCGTGGGAAAAACAAGTGCCGTTCCGCGAGCTTGTGGAAGCGGAAGAGAAAATCACGTCACGTCTTTCTCCGGAAAAAATTGCTGACTGCTTTGATTACAATTACCATCTGAAAAATGTTGATCTGATCTTTGAACGTTTAGGTTTAGCATAGAAGAAGCTTTTAGCGGCTTCTTCTATGCCGCCGCAGTTTGAAAATTCCCAACATTCGGGTTAGGAGGCCTTCCGTGAATATTGTGAAGAATGAACTTTTATACGAAGGAAAAGCAAAAAAGATCTACAAAACCGATGACGATAACACGCTGTATGTCGTGTATAAAGACTCCGCTACTGCCTTTAACGGCGAGAAAAAAGCAGAAATCAGCGGAAAAGGGCGCTTAAATAACGAGATTTCAAGCTTGATTTTCAAACATCTTCATGCAAAGGGCATTAACAATCATTTTATCGAGCGCATTTCTGACACAGAACAGCTCATTAAAAAGGTAACGATCGTGCCGCTTGAAGTCGTCGTCAGAAATGTTGTGGCAGGAAGCATGTCCAAACGTCTCGGCATTCCAGAAGGCACGGAACTTGAACAGCCGATTATCGAGTTTTACTACAAAGATGACGCGCTGGGTGATCCGCTCATCACAGAAGATCATATTTGGCTTTTGAAGGCGGCGACTCCTGAGCAGGTAGAAACTATTAAGTCCATTACAAAAACAGTAAATGAAGAGCTTCAAAGCATCTTCGACGATTGTCATGTCAGATTAATAGATTTCAAGCTTGAATTCGGTTTAGATGCAGAAGGGCAAGTGCTTTTGGCGGATGAAATTTCTCCTGACACATGCCGCTTGTGGGATAAAGATACGAACGAAAAGCTGGATAAAGATTTATTCAGACGCAATCTGGGAAGCTTAACCGATGCATACGAAGAGATTTTCAAAAGACTGGGAGGCATTCATCATGTATAAAGTAAAAGTTTATGTCAGCTTAAAAGAAAGTGTACTAGATCCACAAGGGAGCGCTGTCCAGCATGCCTTGCACAGTATGACTTATAACGAAGTTCAAGATGTGCGCATCGGGAAATACATGGAGCTTACCATTGAAAAATCTGACCGTGATCTTGACGTGCTAGTGAAAGAAATGTGCGAAAAACTTCTTGCGAACACAGTGATTGAAGATTACAGATACGAGGTTGAGGAGGTAGTCGCACAGTGAAATTTGCGGTGATTGTGTTACCCGGCTCCAACTGTGATATCGATATGTATCATGCTGTAAAGGATGAGCTCGGCCATGAAGTGGAATACGTCTGGCATGAGGAAACAAGCCTTGACGGCTTCGACGGCGTGTTAATTCCGGGAGGATTTTCTTACGGCGACTACTTAAGATGCGGCGCTATCGCCCGATTTGCGAATATTATGCCAGCTGTCAAACAAGCAGCGGCTGAAGGAAAACCTGTTCTTGGCGTCTGCAACGGATTCCAGATTTTACAGGAGCTTGGCCTTTTGCCAGGCGCAATGAGACGCAACAAAGATTTGAAGTTCATTTGCCGTCCGGTTGAATTAATTGTTCAGAACGACGAAACCTTATTCACAGCTTCCTACGAAAAGGGACAATCGATTACAATCCCGGTTGCCCACGGTGAAGGGAATTTCTACTGTGATGACGAGACGCTTGCTTCATTAAAGGAAAACAATCAAATTGCTTTCACATACGGCTCTAATATTAATGGAAGTGTCAGCGACATTGCCGGTGTCGTGAATGAGAAAGGCAATGTATTAGGCATGATGCCTCACCCTGAGCGCGCGGTCGATGAACTGCTTGGAAGCGCCGACGGTCTTAAATTGTTCCAGTCTATCGTGAAAAATTGGAGGGAAACTCATGTCACTACTGCTTGAACCAAGTAAAGAACAAATAAAAGAAGAGAAACTGTATCAGCAAATGGGTGTCAGTGATGATGAGTTTGCATTGATAGAATCCATTCTTGGAAGATTGCCGAACTACACAGAAATCGGAATTTTTTCTGTCATGTGGTCTGAGCATTGCAGCTACAAAAACTCAAAGCCGATTCTGCGTAAATTCCCGACAAGCGGCGAGCGTGTGCTGCAGGGGCCGGGAGAAGGCGCCGGAATCGTTGATATCGGTGATAACCAAGCGGTTGTGTTCAAAATTGAATCACATAACCACCCATCAGCTCTCGAGCCTTACCAAGGCGCTGCGACTGGCGTAGGCGGAATTATCCGTGATGTATTCTCAATGGGTGCACGTCCAATCGCTGTATTGAACTCTCTTCGATTTGGTGAACTGACTTCACCCCGCGTGAAGTACTTGTTTGAAGAAGTAGTAGCGGGTATCGCCGGATACGGCAACTGTATCGGCATCCCGACAGTCGGCGGAGAAGTGCAGTTTGACAGCAGCTATGAAGGAAATCCGCTCGTCAACGCAATGTGCGTCGGTTTAATCAATCATGAAAACATCAAAAAAGGCCAGGCAAAGGGTGTCGGCAACACAGTAATGTACGTAGGAGCGAAAACAGGGCGTGACGGCATCCACGGCGCTACGTTTGCTTCTGAAGAAATGTCAGACTCGTCTGAAGAAAAGCGTTCTGCTGTCCAAGTCGGCGATCCGTTTATGGAGAAGCTTTTGCTTGAAGCATGTCTGGAAGTCATCCAATGCGACGCCTTGGTCGGCATTCAGGATATGGGAGCTGCCGGTTTAACAAGCTCAAGTGCAGAAATGGCAAGTAAAGCCGGTTCTGGTATTGAAATGAACCTTGACCTGATTCCTCAGCGAGAAACAGGCATGACCGCGTATGAAATGATGCTTTCTGAATCACAAGAACGGATGCTTTTGGTTATTGAGCGCGGACGTGAGCAGGAAATCATCGATATTTTTGACAAGTATGATCTTGAAGCGGTTTCTGTCGGACATGTGACAGATGATAAAATGCTTCGCCTGACACACAAAGGAGAGGTTGTGTGCGAGCTGCCTGTTGATGCCTTGGCAGAAGAAGCACCGGTTTACCATAAGCCTTCTCAAGAGCCTGCTTACTATCGCGAGTTTTTGGAAACGGACGTTCCGGCTCCGCAAATTGAAGATGCGAATGAAACGCTGAAGGCCCTTCTTCAGCAGCCGACGATTGCGAGCAAAGAGTGGGTTTACGACCAGTATGACTACATGGTGCGCACGAATACAGTTGTCGCTCCTGGGTCTGATGCCGGTGTTCTCAGAATCCGCGGAACGAAAAAGGCGCTGGCGATGACGACAGACTGTAACGCACGTTATCTCTATCTTGATCCTGAAGTCGGAGGGAAAATTGCTGTCGCTGAAGCAGCGCGCAACATCATTTGCTCAGGCGCAGAACCGCTTGCGGTCACAGATAACCTTAACTTCGGAAACCCTGAGAAGCCGGAAATCTTCTGGCAGATCGAAAAAGCGGCAGACGGCATAAGCGAAGCGTGCAATGTTCTCAGCACACCGGTTATTGGCGGTAACGTATCGCTTTATAACGAATCAAACGGCACGGCGATCTATCCGACACCTGTTATCGGCATGGTCGGCTTAATTGAAGATACAGCACACATTACAACACAGCATTTCAAACAAGCGGGAGATCTCGTATATGTGATCGGCGAAACAAAACCAGAGTTTGCCGGAAGCGAGCTGCAAAAAATGACAGAAGGCCGTATTTACGGCAAAGCGCCGCAAATCGATCTTGATGTAGAGCTGTCTCGTCAAAAAGCACTGCTTGACGCGATTAAAAAAGGCCTCGTTCAATCTGCGCATGATGTGTCTGAAGGCGGCTTAGGCGTAGCGATTGCGGAAAGTGTCATGACGACGGAAAACCTTGGCGCTAATGTGACTGTAGAAGGGGAAGCGGCATTATTATTCTCTGAATCTCAATCCCGCTTCGTCGTTTCAGTGAAAAAAGAACATCAAGCAGCGTTTGAAGCAGCTGTCAAAGATGCGGTTCATATTGGTGAGGTAACAGCTGACGGAATTCTGGCGATTCAAAACCAAGACGGACAACAAATGATTCATGCGCAAACGAAAGAGCTTGAACGCGTATGGAAAGGAGCTATCCCATGCTTGCTGAAATCAAAGGCTTAAATGAAGAATGCGGCGTTTTTGGGATTTGGGGACATGAAGAAGCCCCGCAGATCACGTATTACGGTCTCCACAGCCTTCAGCACCGAGGACAGGAGGGTGCGGGCATCGTAGCGACTGATGGTGAAAAGCTGACGGCTCACAAAGGCCAAGGTCTGATCACTGAAGTATTTCAAAACGGCGAACTCAGCAAAGTAAAGGGAAAAGGCGCTATCGGACACGTTCGGTACGCAACGGCTGGAGGCGGCGGATACGAAAATGTTCAGCCGCTCCTCTTCCGTTCCCAAAACAACGGCAGCCTGGCGCTTGCTCATAACGGAAATCTTGTCAACGCCACTCAGCTGAAGCAGCAGCTCGAAAATCAAGGGAGCATCTTTCAAACCTCTTCGGATACAGAGGTTTTGGCTCACCTGATCAAAAGAAGCGGACACTTCACGCTGAAGGATCAAATTAAAAACTCGCTTTCTATGCTGAAAGGGGCCTACGCGTTCCTGATCATGACCGAAACAGAAATGATTGTCGCGCTTGATCCGAATGGGCTGAGACCGCTATCCATCGGCATGATGGGCGACGCTTATGTGGTCGCATCAGAAACATGCGCATTTGACGTCGTCGGCGCAACGTACCTTCGCGAGGTAGAGCCGGGAGAAATGCTGATCATTAATGATGAAGGAATGAAATCAGAGCGTTTTTCCATGAATATCAACCGTTCCATTTGCAGCATGGAATACATTTATTTCTCCAGACCAGACAGCAATATTGACGGTATTAACGTACACAGTGCCCGTAAAAACCTTGGAAAAATGCTGGCTCAGGAATCCGCAGTTGAAGCTGACGTCGTAACCGGGGTTCCGGATTCCAGTATTTCTGCGGCGATCGGCTATGCAGAGGCAACAGGCATTCCGTATGAGCTTGGCTTAATCAAAAACCGCTATGTCGGCAGAACATTTATTCAGCCGTCCCAGGCTCTGCGTGAGCAAGGCGTCAGAATGAAGCTGTCTGCGGTGCGCGGGGTTGTAGAAGGCAAACGCGTCGTGATGGTGGATGACTCTATCGTACGCGGAACAACTAGCCGCCGGATTGTGACGATGCTTAGAGAAGCGGGTGCGACAGAGGTGCATGTGAAAATCAGTTCACCGCCGATCGCTCATCCGTGCTTTTACGGCATTGATACTTCCACACATGAAGAACTGATCGCGTCTTCGCATTCTGTTGAAGAAATCCGTCAGGAAATCGGAGCCGATACCCTCTCATTTTTGAGTGTGGAAGGGCTGCTGAAAGGCATCGGCAGAAAATACGATGACTCGAATTGCGGACAGTGTCTCGCTTGCTTTACAGGAAAATATCCGACTGAAATTTACCAGGATACAGTGCTTCCTCACGTAAAAGAAGCAGTATTAACCAAATAAAACTTGAAAAATGACATAAAGGCAGCGCAGTTCGGCTGCCTTTCTCTTTCTGCCCTCATTCGGGGAGATATTTTGAAAAGCGCCTTAAAGGAGTGAATAGGATGTCTGAAGCATATAAAAACGCAGGAGTTGACATCGAAGCCGGATATGAAGCTGTAAAACGAATGAAAAAACACGTGGAGCGCACGAAACGGCTTGGCGTTATGGGCAGCCTTGGCGGTTTTGGCGGCATGTTTGACCTGTCTGAGCTTTCTTATCAAAAACCAGTTCTCATTTCGGGGACGGACGGTGTCGGCACAAAATTAAAGCTCGCTTTTTCCATGGATAAACATGACACGATTGGCGTGGATGCTGTTGCAATGTGTGTCAATGACGTGCTGGCACAAGGTGCAGAGCCGCTGTTTTTCCTCGATTATTTAGCGGTCGGCAAAGCGGACCCAGTGAAAATTGAACAGATTGTACAAGGTGTTGCGGAAGGCTGTGAGCAATCAGGTTCAGCCTTAGTCGGCGGTGAAACGGCTGAAATGCCGGGACTCTATACAGCTGATGAATACGATATTGCCGGTTTCTCAGTCGGAGTGGCAGAAAAGGACGAAATCGTGACTGGAGAAAATATCGAAGAGGGCCATCTGTTGATCGGCCTCAGCTCCAGCGGCCTTCACAGCAACGGCTTTTCCCTTGTCAGAAAAGTGCTTCTGGATGATGCGGAGCTGGACCTCGATACAACATATGAGCCGTTTGAACGCCCGCTTGGCGAGGAATTGCTTGAACCGACGAGGATTTACGTGAAGCCTGTGCTTGCCGCGGTCAAAAGCGGAAAAATCGACGGCATGGCGCACGTGACAGGCGGAGGATTTATTGAAAATATTCCGCGTATGCTTCCGGAAGGCTTAAGTGCGGAAATTGATCATGGCTCATGGCCGATCCCGCCGATTTTCTCTTTCTTGCAAGAGTACGGCCAGCTAAAGGAAGTAGACATGTTCAACGTCTTTAATATGGGTATCGGTTTTGTTTTGGCTGTCAAAGAAGAGCATCTGACAGATGTGATCGGAACGCTTGAAAGCCATGGCGAAAAAGCCTATTTAATCGGGCGTGTGAAAAAAGGTGAAGGCGTCACATTTGGCGGTGCGGCACTTTCATGAAAAAGTTTGCGGTATTTGCATCAGGAAACGGTTCAAACTTCGAAGCCATCGTCACGCGTTTGAAGGAGGAGAACTGGGATGCGTCAGCAGCGCTCCTCGTTTGCGACAAACCGCAGGCGAAAGTCATCGAACGGGCGGAAGCATTCCACATTCCATCCTTTGCATTTGAGCCGAAGTCTTATGAAAACAAGGCTGCATTTGAAAAAGCCATTATTGAACAGCTTCGTCTTCACGAGGTTGAATTGATTGTTCTTGCCGGCTATATGAGGCTGATCGGTGATACGCTCCTTCAAGCATATGGAGGAAAAATCATTAACATTCACCCGTCGCTTCTTCCGGCGTTTCCTGGAATCGACGCAGTCGGACAGGCGTTCCGGGCGGGTGTGAAGGTGGCCGGAATCACCGTACATTATGTCGATGAAGGAATGGATACAGGTCCGATCATCGCTCAAAAGGCAATCGAAATTGATGAACATGATACATTGGAAACAATCGAACAGCGGATTCACAAGCTTGAGCATAAATGGTATCCGAGTGTGATTAAACAGCTATTAGGATTAAATAACAGAGGTGAAAAGGCATGACCATTAAACGTGCATTAATCAGTGTTTCAGATAAAACAAATCTCGTTCCTTTCGTAAAAGAACTGACAGAGCTTGGCGTTGAAGTCATCTCCACAGGCGGAACGAAAAAGCTTCTTCAAGAAAACGGTGTGGATGTGATCGGAATTTCTGAAGTGACAGGCTTTCCTGAAATTATGGACGGTCGGTTAAAAACACTTCACCCGAATATTCACGGCGGCCTTCTGGCGGTTCGCGGCAATGAAGAGCATATGGCGCAGATCAATGAACACGGGATTCAGCCGATTGACCTCGTTGTCGTCAACCTCTATCCATTTAAAGAAACGATTTCTAAAGAAGACGTCACGTATGAAGAGGCGATCGAAAATATCGACATCGGCGGACCGGGCATGCTGCGTGCGGCATCAAAGAACCATCAGGATGTCACAGTTATTGTCGATCCGGCCGATTACAGCCCAGTGCTGAATCAAATCAAAGAAGAAGGCAGCGTATCTCTTCAGAAAAAACGCGAGCTCGCGGCAAAAGTATTCCGTCATACTGCGGCATATGATGCACTGATCGCTGACTATCTGACAAATGTTGTCGGTGAAAAAGAACCAGAGCAATTCACTGTGACATTTGAGAAAAAACAATCGCTTCGCTATGGAGAAAACCCGCATCAGGAAGCAACTTTCTATCAAACAGCTCTTCCTGTCAAAGGCTCCATTGCGCAAGCAGAACAGCTTCACGGAAAAGAGCTTTCTTACAACAACATTAAAGACGCGGATGCGGCAGTTCAAATCGTTCGTGAATTCACTGAGCCGGCTGCGGTTGCTGTGAAGCATATGAATCCGTGCGGCGTAGGAACAGGAAAAACGATCGCAGAAGCGTTTGACAGAGCGTTTGAAGCGGATAAAACATCTATCTTCGGCGGCATTATCGCGCTGAACCGTGAAGTGGACAAGGCAACTGCCGAAGCGCTTCATAACATTTTCTTAGAAATCATCATTGCGCCTTCATTCAGCCAAGAAGCGCTCGACGTCCTGACTGCGAAGAAAAATCTCCGTCTGCTGACGCTTGACGTATCCGTCGCTGTTCAAAAGGAAAAACAGCTGACATCTGTTCAAGGCGGGCTGCTGATTCAAGATTTAGATATGCACGGCTTCGATGAAGCTGAGATTAGCATTCCGACAAAAAGAGAGCCGAACGAGCAAGAGTGGGAAGACTTGAAGCTTGCTTGGAAAGTCGTGAAGCATGTGAAATCAAATGCGATTGTTCTCGCGAAGGACAACATGACAGTCGGCGTGGGAGCAGGCCAAATGAACCGCGTCGGATCGGCAAAAATCGCCATCGAGCAAGCAGGGGAAAAAGCGAAGGGCAGCGCGCTCGGTTCGGATGCATATTTCCCAATGCCAGATACTGTCGAAGAAGCGGCAAAAGCGGGCGTTACAGCCATCATTCAGCCAGGCGGATCGATCCGTGATGAGGATTCCATCAAAAAAGCGGATGAATACGGCATTGCCATGGTATTCACCGGCATCAGACACTTCAAACATTAAGGGGATGAAAACGACGTGAATGTATTAATTATCGGTAAAGGCGGAAGAGAACATACGCTGGCGTGGAAAGCAGCGCAAAGCAGCCTCGTCGAGAATGTATTTGCCGCTCCCGGAAATGACGGCATGGAAGCTTCCGCACAGCTTGTAAACATTGAGGAAAGCGACCACGCAGGGCTTGTCTCGTTTGCAAAAGAAAACCAGGTCGGCCTGACCATTGTCGGCCCTGAGGTTCCTTTAATTGAAGGTCTGGTGGATCAATTTGAAAAAGCGGGTCTGCGCGTGTTCGGCCCGTCAAAAGCCGCGGCGATCATCGAAGGAAGCAAACAGTTCGCTAAGGATTTAATGAAGAAATACGACATTCCGACCGCAGAATACGACACGTTTACATCCTTTGAAGAGGCGAAGGCATATGTGCAGGAAAAAGGTGCTCCGATTGTGATAAAAGCAGATGGACTTGCAGCTGGAAAAGGCGTTACTGTGGCTATGACAGAGGAAGAAGCAATTGCATGTCTGCATGACTTTCTTGAAGATGAAAAGTTCGGTGATGCGAGCGCGTCCGTTGTCATTGAAGAATATCTTTCTGGTGAAGAATTTTCTCTGATGGCCTTTGTCAAAGGGGAAAAGGTGTATCCGATGGTGATTGCCCAGGATCACAAGCGTGCGTTTGACGGAGACAAAGGCCCGAATACGGGCGGAATGGGCGCTTACTCTCCAGTTCCGCAAATTTCGGAAGAAACGGTCCGCCATGCTGTAGAAACCATCGTTAAGCCGGCCGCAAAAGCAATGGTACAAGAAGGCCGTTCCTTCACTGGCGTTTTGTACGCTGGATTGATGCTTACTGAAAATGGCTCGAAGGTCATCGAATTTAATGCCCGTTTCGGCGATCCGGAAACACAGGTCGTGCTTCCGCGCATGGAATCTGATCTGGTACAGGTGCTTCTTGATCTTTTAGATGATAAGGAAGTTGACTTAAGATGGAAGGATACCGCGGCAGTGAGTGTTGTGCTTGCATCAGAAGGGTATCCGGAAAGCTACGCAAAAGGCACGCCGATCGGCAGCCTTGCAGCAGAAACAGAGCAGGTCGTGGTTTTCCATGCCGGAACGAAAGCTGAAGGCGGAGAGTTCGTTACAAACGGGGGCCGCGTTGCCAATGTAACGGCTTTTGATGAAACGTTTGAAGCGGCTAGAGACCGAGTGTACAAAGCGGTTGATGAAATTTTCAAACCGGGACTCTTTTTCAGAAAAGACATTGGGGCACGCGCTTTAAAGGCTGCTCAAAAATAAGTGAGGAAAACCCGCAGATTAGCTGCGGGTTTTTTTGTTATCAAAAAGCGGGATGGCAGCTGGAAGAAGAAAGCACAACGAGCGTGGTTGGTTTTCCATGGGCCATCGAGGCGTCAATAAAATCCTCAAGCGTATGTACCGATTCAATCACGACCTTTGTCACATAGCTGTACATACCCGTGATGCGGTGGTTTTCTGCTACATCAGGGTGCGATGTTGCAAAGGCGGCGTAGTGCTTGCAGCTTTTTGGCTCCATGAGAATAAAAGCGGTGACATGCTTGTTTAGTTTTTCGTAACAGATATTCGCGCTGTAGCCGGTAATCACTCCTTTGTCTTCAAGCTTCCTGACACGCTCCGCCGCGCTTGGCGAACTGAGTCCGACAAGCTTTCCCAGCTCAACCATCGTTAATCTGCCGTTTCGCTGCAAATGCGAGAGAATCTGAAGGTCTGTATCGTCCATTTGTCCGGCTCCTTTACATATTTAGGCGAATGAATGAAAATTCCTTTGATCGTAAGGTAATGCTGTTGATTTACCTTCATTGTAGCATATGGATGCCGTCTTATTTTTTCTATAATAAAGCCATCAACGGGAGAGGAGGCATCATGTTGCCAGAATTGCAGCGTTCGATCACTTGGATACAAGGAACGGCCTTAACGATTGGGGCGGTTTTAGGCTGCGGGATATTAATCCTGCCGTCTGTCACCGCGGACACGGCCGGTCCGGCTTCTTTATTCGTCTGGGTATTCATGTCTTTTTTATCTTTTCTTCTTGTCGGCACGCTGGCCCGGCTTGTGAAAATAGCGCCCAGCGCGGGAGGAATCACGGCTTATGTGCAGCTGGCCTTTCAGAAAAAAGCCGGGGCTATTTTGGGCTGGATCATGTTAGGGTCCGTTCCGATCGGCGTTCCCATCATCGCTTTGACTGGCGCGCATTACGTCAGTTACGTCACAGAGGCGGCGGATTGGCAGATTACATTGATTGCTGGTTGTATGCTGGCTATATCTATTTTGCTTCATATGAGAGGAATTCAACTATCTGCAAACATCAGTACACTCGTTATTTTCGTCATCGTATTTCTGCTTGTCACTTCTATTGCTGTGTCATTGCCACACGTCACGATAGCAGAATTCAAGCCGTTTCTTCCGCATGGCTGGTCTGCCGCGGGATCTGTTTCAGTTATGATTTTTTTCTCTTTTGTAGGCTGGGAAATGATTACCCCGTTGGCTGAGGAATTTCATCGCCCTGAAAAAGATGTCCCGCTCAGCTTGTTTTTGGCAGCGTCTTGTGTGGCAGGGCTGTATATCATGCTGTCATTTGTGACGGTGGGAACTCATTCATACGGTGAGAATGGAGAAATTGCATCGCTTGCCATGCTCATCTCAAAAGGAGCAGGGGAAAGCGGTGTATATGTCACGGTATGTTTAGCGCTGTTTATTACATTCGCCACCATTCATGCCAATATTGCTGGTTTTTCCAGAATGGTGTACGCATTGGCGAGGGAGGGGCACATTCCCGTATATTTTGGAAAACTGAATGCGACAAAACGTACGCCTATTCGCGTTTTGACAGCGATGGCTGCAGTGTTTGGTTTAGTGCTTGCAGCGCATGGCGTGTTTCAAATCGATTTGACAACTCTGTTGAAAGGGCCGAGCGCAGCTTTCATCGCATCTTACATATGTACAATGGCGGCAGCACTGAAACTCCTGAGCTGGAGAGATTTAGGCTGGTGGATGGCGCTCGGAGCGTTTGTGGCGTGCACAGTGATTTACTCATTCAGCGGCTGGGCACTGCTTTATCCGGCAGTGCTGGCAGCTGCAGGATATTTCTATATGAAAACAAAGGGAGGGCATAAAAAAAAGCTTGATCATGTTTTGTGATCAAGCTTTTCCATTTATCCGTTTTGATGCTCGTTATTTCCAGAATCGCTGTGTTGAAACATGTAGGTCACAGGACAGAAGCGCAAGATTCCCGAACCCGCTTTCATGGCCCCCATAAAGATGTAAAAGAGATGCATTCTGCACCAAGGTTTTTTCGTAAACTTTGCGCTGGCGGCTGACATAATCGTCAATCCGCAGGCGATTCTGAACACGGCATTGATGAGACTGATGTTTGGCTTCAAGGAAATCCGCTCCTTTTACTTAAAAAAGTTTTTTAATCGAACCTTCAAAAATTTGTAACGTTTTTATCGTGCGTGATGAGGAAGGATGTGATACCATGAGTCTAATACATGTAAAGGAGAGTATGTGAATGTCCGAACGCACCTTTAACTGGAAAAACAAAGACATCAGGGCACAGGTTGATGTTGTAGACTCAAAGCTGCTTCCAACGCTCCTTTTACGGAATGCTCTCGTCTTAAATCCATATGTAAAACAATGGCTGAAAAAAAACATTTGGATTTATCAGGACCGCATTGTTTATGTGGGTCATGAACTTCCGAATAGAGCCGAAGAAATTCATACGATTGATTGTGAAGGAAAATACATTGTGCCAGGTTATATTGAACCGCACGCACATCCTTTTCAAATATATAATCCCCAAACACTGGCGGAATATGTGTCTCAATACGGAACAACGACATTCGTGAATGATAACTTATTTTTGCTTTTGCAAAGCGGAAAAAAGAAAGCGCTTACGATTTTGAATGAACTCAAAAAGCAGCCTGTCCAGTATTTTTGGTGGTCACGCTATGACCTCCAGACCGAGGTTCTGAACGAGGACCACGTCCTTCCATTTGACGTCAGAAAACAGTGGATTGAACATCCGGATGTGATTCAAGGCGGAGAAATGACCGGATGGCCTCGCTTGGTAGATGGTGATGATTTAATGCTCCACTGCATGCAAGCTACAAAGAAACAGCGAAAACGCATTGAAGGACATTTTCCCGGCGCTTCTGATAAAACGCTTACAAAAATGAAGCTGTTCGGTGCGGATTGTGATCATGAAGCGATGACAGGTGATGAAGTGATGAGAAGGCTGGAACTGGGCTATTATGTTTCCCTTCGGAACTCTTCCATTCGCCCCGATGTAAGAAAAATCTTGCAAGAGCTGCATGAGAAGGGCTTCCGCTATTATGACCACTTCTTTTACACGACAGATGGCGCAACCCCGAATTTCTATAAAGGCGGCATGACAAACGAGCTGATTCGAATCGCTTTAGAAGAAGGTGTACCTGCAATCGACGCCTACAATATGGCATCATTTAATATCGCAAAGTATTACCAAATGGATGATTATTTAGGAGTTGTCGGACCGGGTAGACTGGCATCGCTCAACATACTGGAAGATCCGTTAAATCCGAATCCAGTGACTGTTCTGTCAAAAGGGACCATTCTGCGGGAAGACGGCTGTGATTTGAAGGCGTTTACAAAGACGGACTGGCACAAAGGCGGTCTTGTCCCGCTTGAGCTTTCATATGATATGACGATGGATGACTTGCAGTTTTCTATGCCGATGGGCGTGAAAATGCGGAATGCGGTTATTATGGAGCCATATATGATTGAGATCGACAATTCGATGGAACAGCTCTCGTTTGACCATGATGAAAGTTATTTAACGATGCTCGACAGACACGGGAAATGGCGCGTCAATACGATGATAAAAGGGTTTGCCTCAAGCGTGCAGGGATTTGTAAGCTCCTTTACGACGACGGGCGACATTGTCGCGATTGGAAAAAATAAAGCGGATATGCTGCTCGCTTTCGCCCGCATGAAAGAAATCGGAGGAGGAATTGTTTTAGCGGAGAACGGAAACATTCTGCATGAAATCCCGCTTGCGCTGTGCGGCTGCGCCTCTTCGGAAGCGTATGAAGACGTGCTTGAGAAGGAACAAAAGCTGAGAGATCTTTTGACTGAAAGAGGCTATGAGTTTTGCGATCCTATCTATACGCTGCTCTTTTTGCAAAGTACGCACCTTCCGTATATACGCATTACGCCAAGAGGAATCTTCGACGTCATGAAAAAAACTGTACTCTTTCCATCGATAATGCGTTAAAATATAAAAGAGCAGGGAGCCGACATATGAAAAAATGGATGACAGTTTGCGCGCTGTGTTTCGTGTTTTTTCTGCTGGTATCCTGCCAGCAGAAGGATGCTGTCCCGGATACTGCAAAGAAGCAGAAAGCTCCTTTAACGGGGCTAAAGACTGAACAGAAGGTGACTGAACGCCGGCCTGTTGCTGTTGTGGTGAACAATCACCCGAAGGCGAGGCCGCAGTCGGGTCTGTCTAAAGCCGACATTGTCATAGAAGCGCTAGCCGAAGGGCAAATCACAAGATTTCTGGCCATTTTCCAAAGCCAGATGCCTGAAACTGTCGGACCTGTGCGGAGCGCGCGGGAATATTTCGTCACTCTCAGCAATGGCTTTGACAGCATATTTGTCCATCACGGCTGGAGTCCCGGCGCCAAAGAGCAGCTGGAATCCGGAGCTGCTGATTATATGAACGGATTAGATTTTGACGGAAGCTTATTTTGGAGAGCTGATTTCAGCAAACCGCCCCACAATTCCTATACGTCTTATGATTACATAAAAAAGGCGGCAGATCAAAAGGGGTATAAGCTGAAGCAGGAAACAAATCCGCTGCTGTTTCAAACATCAGATGCAAAACCTGCAAATGAATCTTACAATGTTCGGGTAGATTATGGAACAAATAACGTTACAAATCTTGTCGAATACAACTATGATAAAAAAGCTGAATCTTATACAAGAAGCTCTGATGGTGTCATAACGACAGACCGGGAAACCGGAAAGCCGGTTGCAATGCAAAATATTTTCATTGTTGAAGCCAGCCATCATATTATTGATCAAGATGGAAGGCGGGACATCGACTTGGAATCAGGAGGAAAAGGTCTGTTGTTTCAGCACGGAAACGTCATTGAAACAGACTGGAAACAAGTGAATGGCAGAATTGTGCCGGTAAAAGACGGCAAGTGGCTTCCGTTTGTGCCAGGAAAGACTTGGATCAATATCGTACCTGATCTTGATGCGGCTTCCATTAGTAAAGGAGAAGGTGTGTAACGATGCAAATCGATAAATTACGCGGCAAAGAGCTGGACCAGTTATTTAACTCGATCTTATCGCTGAAAGACCTGGAGGAATGTTACCGATTCTTCGATGATCTATGCACAATTAACGAAATTCAATCGCTGGCTCAGCGCCTTGAAGTGGCGCGCATGCTTCGCGAAGGAAACACGTATCATAAGATTGAAACAGAAACAGGCGCTTCCACGGCTACGATTTCCCGTGTGAAACGCTGCTTAAATTACGGGAATGACGCTTATGAAATGGCGCTTGACCGTGTGAAGGAGACGGAAACTGAGTCTTCTTCAAAATAACATAGAACCGCCCTGCCGTTCGGCAAGGGCGGTTTCTTTATGAAACAAATTGATGGATCAGGTTGTCGATATCGATGAGACTGCCATCCTCTTTCCGATAGACAACATGCTCCTTGGAAAAGTGAACCGGCGAATTGATCCCTGCTGCGGCTGCAAGGTTAAACAGCCCCTCACGCAAAGAAATAACGTAGTTGCAGACACGATGCTGTTTTTCCTCAACGCTCAATGCTTTTTGCAATTTCGGATCTGTCGTCGCCACACCTGCCGGACAGGTGTTGGTGTGGCAGACGAGAGCGCGGATGCAGCCAACGGAAAACATCATGCCGCGTGCGATGTTGACAAAGTCAGCGCCGAGGGCTAAGGCGACCGCGATTTTATCAGGAGTCAGGAGTTTTCCGGAAGCAAAGATTTTCAGCTGGCTGCGCAAGCCGTATTGTTTAAGAAGCGTGTCAACAATAGGCAGCGCTGTCATAATCGGAAGACCGACTGTATCCGCGAGCTCGTAAAAGGAAGCTCCGGTACCGCCTTCACTTCCGTCGATCGTGATAAAATCCGGATGCTTTCCGCTTTTCTGCATATGAGAGAAAAGCTCATGCAATTCTTCAGGATGCCCTGCGACCAGTTTGATGCCGACTGGCTTTTGTCCGACATCTCTAAGTTTTTCAATAAAGTCGAGCATTTCAGGAGGGTTTGAGAATTCATAAAAGCGGTTCGGGCTGTCAATCGACTTTCCAGGTTCGACATTCCGAATGTCTGCCACTTCCTCTGATACTTTGGCGCCGTCCACATGGCCGCCGCGGGTTTTCGCTCCTTGTGCCAGCTTTAGCTCAAACGCTTTAATCTGGTCAATCCTGCTTTTTCTTTTAAATTCCTCCCATGAAAATTCCCCGTTTCTTTTGCGCACGCCGAATAGGCCCGGTCCGATTTGGCAAATGATATCGGCGCCGCCCTTTAAGTGATACTCAGACAATCCTCCTTCACCTGTATTCATCCAGGTTCCGCCTGCCTGATGGAGCCCTTTTGAGAGCGCCGTAACAGCCCGTTCTCCAAGAGAACCGTAGCTCATGGCAGACTGGCCGACTAAGCCCTTCACATAAAATGGCTTCTCGCATGTATGCTCGCCAATCACCTGCACATCATCAGGATGGAGAAAGTACGGGTCTGCCTTGATATGTTCGGCATGCTCCTTGCGTTTGAACAGATTGTCAGCATCCATTTTATAGATTTGGGTTTCAATTTTTGGCGTTTGATTTACGTGCATTTCTTCCCTTTGTTTTGGAAACATAGCGTTACGGATATAATAGCCAGGTTTATCAAAATCTCTTACAGATCCAAAGCCCATCATTCTGCTTTTGTATTTGCCGGAGATGACGGTTTGCTCATATTCCTTTCGTGAAAATGGCTGCTCTTCATTGTCATTGCTGTATAAATACTGTCTGAGCTCCGGCCCGATTTTTTCAAGGATATACCGAAACCTTCCGATGACGGGATAGTTGCGAAGAATTGAGTGCTCCTGCTGTTTTTCATCCTTTATGTAGATCCAGGCAAACAAGACGATCGGGATAGCGATGATCCCAATGATAAATGCGATGAGTGCTATTATGATGGTTTCCATCTCTCAGCCTCCCTTTTTATGTAACCATTTCCACAGTTGAACACTTTCCAAACAATAGCAGAAGGAATTTGGTGAAAAATGTGTGCTCCTGCCGATACAGGACTCACCATGCAGGTACTGCCATATGCTCTCTTTTTTTATGAAAATAGAATCAAAACACCTTTTTCAGTGAATAACGAGATTAACGGCTTTTTCCGTTTTTCCGCGCTATGTGAATTTGTTATAATGTTTAAATGGTAACAAACGAATGGAGGAACGTATGACGTGTACGATGTAACAGAGTGGAAGCATGTCTTTAAACTCGATCCAAATAAAGATTTGCCTGACGAACAGCTGGAGATTCTTTGCGAATCAGGAACGGATGCGGTCATTATCGGAGGCAGTGATGGTGTGACAGAGGATAATGTCCTGCGGATGATGTCTAAGGTAAGACGGTTTTTGGTACCGTGTGTCCTGGAGGTATCAGCGATTGAAGCGATCGTTCCCGGCTTTGACTTATATTTTATTCCGAGTGTATTAAACAGCAAAAACGCGGATTGGATTGTCGGAATGCACCAGAAAGCCATGAAGGAATACGGAGAACTGATGTCTATGGAAGAAATCGTAGCGGAGGGCTACTGCATCGCAAATCCAGATTGCAAAGCCGCGGCACTGACTGAAGCGGACGCCGATCTGAATATGGATGATATTGTCGCCTATGCGCGTGTGTCGGAGCTGCTGCAACTGCCGATTTTTTATTTAGAATACAGCGGCATGCTTGGAGACATAGAAGCTGTCAAGAAAACGAAGGCTGTATTGGAAACGTCCACCTTGTTTTATGGCGGCGGCATCAAAGATGCGGAAACGGCCAGACAGTACGCAGAGCATGCGGACGTGATCGTTGTAGGCAATGCTGTGTATGAAGATTTCGACATGGCTTTGAAAACAGTAGCGGCTGTGAAAAGCGAGTAGTAAATTGTACGGATTTGGTTTATGATAGAACATATGTTTTGTATAGGCGGGTGAACAAATTTTGAATTATATTAGCAATCAATTACTAAGCGGTTTAAACCCCGTTCAGCAGGAAGCTGTCAAAACAACGGACGGGCCTCTTTTGCTGATGGCGGGAGCGGGAAGCGGAAAGACGCGTGTCCTGACACATAGAATTGCTTATTTAATGGCAGAAAAGCATGTGGCGCCGTGGAACATTCTGGCAATCACATTTACAAATAAAGCGGCACGCGAAATGAAAGAACGTGTGGAAAGCATCCTCGGACCCGGCGCGGACGATATCTGGATTTCCACATTCCACAGCATGTGCGTGCGGATCTTGCGCAGAGATATCGACCGGATTGGGATCAACCGAAATTTCTCCATTCTTGATACGGCTGACCAGCTTTCAGTGATCAAGGGGATTTTGAAGGAGCGCAATCTTGATCCGAAGAAGTTTGACCCGAGAAGCATCCTCGGTACGATCAGCAGTGCGAAAAACGAATTGACTGAACCGGAGGAATTCTCTAAAGTTGCCGGCGGCTACTACGATCAGGTGGTCAGCGATGTATATGCTGATTATCAGAAGAAGCTATTGAAAAACCAGTCGCTCGATTTTGACGATTTGATTATGACGACGATTAAACTGTTTGACCGAGTGCCGGAAGTACTTGAATTTTATCAGCGCAAATTCCAGTACATCCATGTTGATGAGTATCAGGATACGAACAGGGCGCAATACATGCTCGTTAAGCAGCTTGCCGAGCGTTTCCAGAACCTTTGCGTTGTGGGGGATTCAGATCAGTCAATCTACAGATGGCGCGGCGCGGATATCACCAACATCCTTTCATTTGAAAAAGATTATCCGAATGCAAGCGTGATTTTGCTAGAACAAAACTATCGTTCAACGAAACGGATTTTGCGCGCGGCAAACGAGGTCATTAAAAACAACTCTAACCGCAAACCGAAAAATTTGTGGACGGAAAACGATGAAGGTATCAAAATTTCCTATTATCGCGGTGATAATGAATTCGGTGAAGGACAGTTTGTGGCCGGTAAAATTCATCAGCTTCACAGCTCAGGCAAGCGGAAGCTGTCTGATATCGCCATATTATACCGGACAAACGCGCAGTCCCGTGTGATCGAGGAAACGCTTCTCAAAGCGGGCTTGAACTATAACATTGTCGGCGGCACAAAGTTCTATGACAGAAAAGAAATTAAAGACATTCTTGCGTACCTGCGCCTCGTATCCAATCCGGATGACGATATCAGTTTCACGCGCATTGTCAATGTGCCGAAGCGCGGAGTCGGCGCGACATCACTTGAAAAAATCGCTTCGTATGCGGCCATAAACGGCTTGTCATTTTTCCAAGCGATTCAGCAGGTTGATTTTATCGGCGTCAGTGCCAAAGCGGCAAACGCGCTTGACAGCTTTAGACAGATGATTGAAAACCTGACCAATATGCAGGATTACTTATCCATTACAGAGCTGACAGAAGAAATTCTTGATAAGACGGAATACAGAGAAATGCTGAAGGCTGAGAAATCGATCGAAGCCCAAAGCCGTTTAGAAAATATCGACGAGTTCCTGTCTGTTACGAAAAACTTTGAACAGAAAAGTGAAGACAAGACACTCGTTGCGTTCCTGACAGACTTGGCGTTGATCGCAGATATTGATCAGCTCGACCAGAAGGAGGAAGAGTCAGGCGGCAAGGATGCAATCACCCTGATGACACTGCACGCCGCGAAAGGACTGGAGTTCCCGGTTGTTTTCTTGATGGGGCTTGAAGAAGGCGTCTTCCCGCACAGCCGTTCACTCATGGAGGAAGCGGAAATGGAAGAAGAACGCCGCCTTGCGTACGTTGGGATTACAAGGGCGGAACAGGAGCTTTATCTGACCAATGCTAAAATGCGCACCTTGTTTGGCCGGACAAATATGAACCCGGAATCTCGCTTCATTGCTGAAATACCGGATGATTTATTGGAAAACCTAAATGAGAAAAAAGAAACAAGAGCGACGTCTGCGAGAAAAATGCAGCCGAGACGCGGCCCTGTTTCACGCCCGGTATCCTACGCCAGCAAAACAGGCGGCGACACCTTGAACTGGGCAGTCGGAGATAAGGCGGGCCATAAAAAATGGGGAACAGGAACTGTTGTCAGCGTGAAAGGCGAAGGAGAAGGGACGGAGCTCGATATTGCCTTCCCGAGCCCTGTCGGCGTGAAACGCCTGTTAGCAGCATTTGCTCCTATTGAAAAGCAGTAATTGAAGAGGAAAGGAAGAAGCAGATGGACAAAGAAACAGCGAAGCAGCGGGCAGAAGAACTGCGCCGCACCATCAACAAGTATAGCTATGAATATTACACCTTAGATGAACCGAGCGTCCCAGATGCCGAATACGACAGATTGATGCAGGAGCTGATTGCGATTGAGGAGGAGCACCCAGACCTCAGAACGCCTGACTCTCCTACGCAGCGCGTCGGCGGAGCTGTGCTTGAAGCGTTTCAGAAAGTCACCCACGGCACACCGATGCTCAGTCTGGGCAACGCCTTTAATGCTGATGATCTTCGTGATTTCGACCGCCGTGTGCGCCAAGCCGTCGGCGACGATGTGGCGTATAATGTGGAGCTGAAAATAGACGGTCTTGCTGTTTCTCTCCGTTATGAAGATGGCTATTTTGTCAGAGGGGCCACAAGAGGTGACGGAACGACGGGAGAGGATATTACGGAGAATCTGAAGACGATTCGCAATATCCCCCTCAAAATGAACCGTGAGCTGTCGATCGAAGTGCGCGGCGAGGCGTATATGCCGAAGCGTTCGTTTGAAGCTCTTAATGAGGAACGGATTAAAAATGAGGAAGAGCCGTTCGCCAATCCGCGAAATGCCGCGGCGGGATCTCTCAGGCAGCTCGATCCGAAAATTGCAGCGAAACGAAACCTCGATATCTTCGTCTACAGTATAGCGGAGCTTGACGAGATGGGTGTGGAGACGCAAAGCCAAGGGCTTGATTTTCTCGACGAACTCGGATTTAAAACGAATCAGGAACGAAAAAAATGCGGCGACATAGAAGAAGTCATTACGCTGATCGATGAGCTTCAGGCGAAGCGCGCTGACCTGCCGTATGAAATAGACGGCATTGTCATTAAAGTCGATTCTCTCGATCAGCAGGAGGAGCTCGGTTTTACGGCGAAAAGCCCGCGCTGGGCCATCGCGTATAAGTTTCCTGCTGAAGAGGTCTTGACGAAGCTTCTCGATATCGAATTAAATGTCGGCAGAACGGGTGTGATTACGCCGACCGCGATTCTTGAGCCGGTAAAAGTTGCCGGCACAACGGTCTCAAGAGCATCCCTTCATAACGAAGATTTAATTAAAGAGAAGGACATTCGGATTTTGGATAAGGTTGTCGTCAAAAAAGCGGGCGATATCATCCCGGAAGTTGTGAATGTCCTCGTTGAACAGCGCACAGGAGAAGAAAAGGAATTCAGCATGCCGACGGAATGTCCTGAATGCGGCAGTGAGCTCGTCCGGATCGAAGGAGAAGTGGCGCTTCGCTGCATTAACCCTGAATGTCCGGCGCAAATCCGGGAAGGGCTGATCCATTTCGTTTCCCGCAATGCCATGAACATTGACGGGCTCGGCGAACGAGTGATCACACAGCTGTTTGAGGAAAACCTTGTCCGCAATGTGGCAGATTTATATAAGCTGACGAAGGAACGAGTCATCCAGCTCGAGCGCATGGGTGAAAAGTCCACTGAAAACCTGATCAGCTCCATCCAAAAATCAAAAGAAAATTCGTTAGAGCGTTTGCTGTTTGGGCTTGGCATCCGCTTTATCGGATCAAAGGCTGCAAAGACGCTTGCCATGCATTTTGAAAGCTTGGAGAACCTGAAAAAAGCCTCTAAAGAGGAACTTCTCGCGGTAGATGAAATCGGTGAAAAAATGGCTGATGCTGTGATCACCTATTTTCATAAAGAAGAAATGCTTGAACTCTTGAATGAACTTCAGGAGCTGGGCGTAAACACGCTCTACAAAGGCCCGAAAAAAGTAAAAGCAGAGGACAGCGACTCTTACTTTGCCGGTAAAACAATTGTTCTGACAGGAAAGCTGGAAGAGCTGTCAAGAAACGAAGCCAAAGCGCAAATCGAAGCGCTGGGCGGAAAGCTGACTGGAAGCGTCAGCAAAAACACAGACTTAGTCATCGCCGGAGAAGCGGCGGGAAGCAAGCTGACAAAAGCACAAGAGCTGAACATTGAAGTGTGGAATGAAGAACAGTTAATGGGAGAGCTAAAGAAATAAGAGGAGTGTTTTCTATTGAAAAAGACGTTGGCATTGGCGGCAACGGCGGCAGTATTAATGCTGTCTGCCTGCTCGTCAGGTTTTGGGGGGGAGAAGGAGGAAGAGATTACGCAAAAGACGGCGAAATCGTCAGAAAAAGCGATTGTCCCGAAATATAATATCTCTGACTCCTATTACAAAATGGTGCTGCCGTTTAAGGCAGGCAAAGCGCGCGGCTTAACAACGGAACAGCTGAATACTAGGCTGGACATTGACGAGTTTGAAACAGGGCTGATGCGTCTTGCCCAAGATTCTTTCTCGACTGACGATTATCTGTTCCAAGAAGGACAATATTTAGATGAGGATACAGTATTAAGCTGGCTGGCACGGAAAAAAACGGGCTCTGATTTGAAAAAAGCCGAAAAAGAAGATAAAAACTTCAAAAATGAAGGCTTGAACCCGGCGCTCCCGAGTTCTGGTTCAACAGAAGAAAAGAACGAAAGCAGCCCGATTTATTTAGCATCCATGCTTGAGCACGATTATTTAGTCAGAAAAGACAAGAATTCTATCCAGCTTGGCGGCGTCATGATCGGACTGGCGTTAAACTCCGTGTATTACTATCGTGAAAAAACTGGCGACCCGCAAAAAGAAGTGGAGATTAAAGACAGCACGCTTCGCCAGCAGGGAGAAAAAATTGCACAGGAGGTTATTAACCGCCTCCGTAAAAAGGATAATTTGAAGAATGTGCCGATTACCGTCGCGCTTTATAAGCAGGCGTCAAAAACATCGATTGTGCCGGGGAACTTCATCGCCAAAACAGAGGTCAAAGCAGGCTCTACTGATATCTCAAATTGGGATGACATCAATGAAAAATATGTATTCTATCCGGCGGATACAACCACAGTAGAAAAATACCCGGATGACACCGAGGTCTTTAAGCGGTTCAAAAATTCAATTGAAGAATATTTCCCGAACTATACAGGCGTTGTCGGTACAGCGCTGTATGATAATGATGAAATGAAGAAAATGAAGATTGACATACCAATGCAATTCTACGGAAAAAGTGAAGTTGTCGCGTTTACCCAGTTCTTAACGGGTGAAGTGATGGACTACTACTCTAAGAGCTCAGTTGATGTCGAAGTCAATATCACGTCCTCAGACGGACAGGAAGCGGTCATTATCCGCAATGCTGGAGATAAAGAGCCGACTGTTCACATTTATGACTGATAGAAAACCCTTGTGCCATATTGGCACAAGGGTTTTTATGTTACAATTAACAGGAAAAGGGAAAATATTTCCGCTTCTGCCGAAACACAAATCAAGGGGAGGTATGTTGATGCTGGAAATCGTGTGAAAACAATCATTATCAAATCTATAGCAATGAAAGGATGTTAGACGTGCATAAAGATATCAAAAAAATATTTCATGAAGAGCAGGTTTTGGCAGAAGCTGCAGCGAGATACGGTTTCTCAAAAGATCAGGTGCGTTTTCTGGCTGATGCGGAAAACTATGTATATGAATGTATGAAAGACAATCAACCCTATATTTTAAAGATTACCCATACGATTCGGAGATCTTCTGATTATATAATGGGAGAGATGGAATGGCTCCGTCACCTTGCAATAGGGGGAATTTCAGTAGCCAAACCGCTCCCGTCGCTGAACGGAAAAGACGTAGAAGCAGTGCCGGACGGAAACGGCGGGTCATTTTTATTGAGAGTGTATGAGAAAGCGCCAGGGCAAAAAGTGGATGAATCGGACTGGAATGAAACGCTATTTTATGAGCTTGGCAGATACACAGGCAGCATGCACAGCCTGACAAAAAGCTACAAATTGAGCAATCCCGCTTTCAAAAGACAGGAATGGGATGAAGAGGAGCAATTAAAGCTGAGAAAATATGTGCCTGAAGATCAGATAAAGGTGTTTCAGCAAGCCGATTCTTTGATGAATGAACTGCGGAGGCTCCCGAAAAGCCAGGACAGCTACGGCTTGGTACATGCGGATCTGCACCACGGCAATTTTAACTGGGATCATGGCAAAATCACGGCATTTGATTTTGATGATATCGGCTACAACTGGTTTGTTAACGATATTAGCATTCTTCTCTACAATGTCCTGTGGTATCCTGTTGTGCCATATGATGATAAAGCTGCGTTTACAGAAAAATTTATGACGCATTTTATGAAAGGGTACTGGGAGGAAAATGAGCTTGATCCTGCATGGCTGATGATAATACCTGATTTCCTCCGCCTTCGCCATATGCTGATTTACGGATTGCTGCATCAGATGTTTGACCTTAACACAATAGGAGAAGAGGAAAAAGAAATGCTGGCCGGTTTCAGAAGAGATATAGAGAATGGCACGCCGATTACAGCATTTGATTTTTCAGCACTGGTGTAGATAGAAAAAGCCAATGGGATTCCAGTCCCATTGGCTTTTATAATGTATCACACTTCACGCCGACTACGCCTTCAATGGCTTTAATGTCATAGTAGACATCGGTCGTGTATCTGTTTTTATGGACGCGGACCTTCACTTCCATAATTGGAAAATCCTTTTCGCCCAGGTCGTCGATCCGAACGGAGTGTGCTTTGATATCTCTTCTTTTCATTTCTTTTAAAATCTCTGTCATTTTGTCTTTATCAGAAAGTGACATTCTGATGCGGATGTCTTTTTCCTGCAGGCGGTCGGGGCCGATTTTTCTGACCACCCATGGGAGAAATTCCACACTGATCAGGATGAACAGAAGACTGGCAAACGCTTCTTTATAAAAACCGGCTCCCGTAGCCAGCCCGAGCCCCGCTGCCCCCCAGATCATGGCCGATGTCGTCAGGCCGGAAATGACATCATTGCTTTTTCGCAGGATGACACCTGCGCCGATAAACCCGACGCCGGAGATGATTTGTGCCGGCAGACGAAGCGGATCCATCATGATGCGGTAGTATTTAGGGAAATGATATGCCGCATTAATACTGACGATCGTCAGCATGCATGAGCTGACTGCGATGACGATACAGGTTTTTAATCCGAGCGGCTTATTTTTTAATTCGCGTTCAAGCCCGATGACCATGCCAATCAATGTGGCAATGCCCAATTTCAATAAAATATCAGGATCAATATACCAGCTCAACAGCAACTTCCCCCTTCTCTAAGGTGTTTTTAAATAAATATGATTTTCTCACAGTATTTATAGCAAAACAAGAGCACAAAAGCCACCAAGCTGCGCTTGATGGCTTATTGCTTACTTTTTGCGTTTTAACAGCTTTTCCATGACACCGAATAATCGGTAAGAGGCTTTTGCAGGACGTTTTGTGATCATGCTGACAATGATGCCGGCAATCATACTGAGAATAAACCCAGGGATGATTTCGTACACACCGGTTGATTTTGCCAGGCCGGTTGTAATCCAGATCAACACGGTCGCAGCCCCGACAATCATGGCAGCAAGCGCGCCCCATTCGTTCATTCGCTTCCAATACAGACTGAGCAGAATCGCTGGCCCGAAAGCTGAACCGAAGCCGGCCCAAGCGTATCCGACCAAATCAAGAATGGTGCTGTTCGGGTTCAATGATAAGAGTACCGCGATAACGGCAATGACTAAGACGGACAAACGCCCGATCATGACCAATTCTTTATCAGAAGCTTTTCGTCTGAAAAATGACCGGTATAAATCCTCTGTTACAGCACTTGCTGTGACTAAGAGCTGTGAGGAAATCGAACTCATGATGGCAGCCAAAATAGCTGACAATAAGAACCCTGTAATTAATGGGTGGAACAAGATTTTAGAGAAGATAATGAAAATCATCTCCGGATCCTTTACAGCAACTCCGAATTTATGGGCGTATGCAACACCGATTAAACCCGTCAGCACGGAACCTAGAACTGTAATGATCATCCAGCTCATACCGATTCGGCGTGCAGGTTTTAAATCTTTAATGTCTTTAATGGCCATAAATCGGACGATGATATGAGGCTGGCCGTAGTAGCCCAACCCCCAGGCTAAATAGGAAATAATGCTAATGACGCTCGCGCCTTTAAAAATATCCAATAAATGTGGATTAACAGCGTCGATTTCATGGAAAGTCGGAGCAACGCCGCCCACATGGGTAAAAGCAACGATCGGCACAAGCACTAGTGCTGCAAACATGATCGCACCCTGCACGAAGTCAGTCAGACTGACAGCAAGGAAACCGCCAAACAGTGTGTATAACACGACAACTGCAGTGGTCAGAAACAAGCCTAATTTGTAATCCGCACCAAAAGCAGATTCAAACAGCCGTCCGCCAGATACCATACCGGAAGAGGTATACAATGTGAAAAAGATCATGATGATCAATGCAGATACGATTTTCAGCAGTGATGAAGAATGCTGGAATCGTTTATCAAAGAAATCAGGAATCGTAATCGCATCATCCGCCGCTTCCGTATAAGCACGCAGCCTTGGAGCCAGCAGCAAGTAATTTGAGTACGCCCCGATTGTAAGACCTAAAGCAAGCCATAAGGTGGACAGCCCTGTCGCAAACATCGCGCCGGGAACACCCATCAGCATCCATCCGCTCATATCGGCCGCACCGGCAGACAAAGCAGTAACGAATGGTCCGAGGCCTCTTCCTCCAAGCATGTAATCATTGATGTCAGTGGTTTTCTTGAATGCATACCAGCCGATTAACAGCATGGCAATAAAGTAAATTCCTAAAGATATAATAATTTCAATACTCACGTTTTACCCTCTCTTCATTTCTAATAATGTTGCATCACCTCTCAAATTGATGGTGCCAGTTAAGCAGCCTGGCGTAAGTGCAAAACAAAAGAAATTCTTTTGCGGGTGCACTTGGTAACTTAACCTAACAAAGTATTCCCGGCCATTCAAGCGATGAAACCTTGATCATGAGCGAGAAATACCGTTACAAACCTAGAAGGGAATAAAGAATAAAACGCTTTCAAAAAATAATTAAAGTAAAAATATTCAGAAAAATATTTCGTTTCTCCTTCTCCTCATTTTAGTATAAAATATATAGGGTATTGTTTCGAAAACACAGGCCTGTCTTAAGGCGTTTTGTTGCTTTAAAGGGCTTGTTTTTGATATGATCAGTATTATATGACTTAACGGAGAAATATGTGGAGGTGGATCATATGTCACGAATATCAATAGAAGAAGTAAAGCACGTTGCACACCTTGCAAGACTTGCGATTACTGAAGAAGAAGCAAGAATGTTCACTGAACAGCTCGACAGTATCATTTCATTTGCCGAGGAGCTTAATGAGGTTAACACAGACAATGTGGAGCCTACAACTCACGTGCTGAAAATGAAAAATGTCATGAGAGAAGATGAAGCGGGTAAAGGTCTTCCGGTTGAGGATGTCATGAAAAATGCGCCTGACCATAAAGACGGCTATATTCGTGTGCCATCAATTCTGGACTAAAGGAGGGACACAAGAATGTCATTATTTGATCATAAAATCACAGAATTAAAACAGCTCATACATAAAAAAGAGATTAAGATTTCTGATCTGGTTGACGAATCTTATAAACGCATCCAAGCGGTTGATGATAAGGTACAAGCCTTTTTGGCATTAGATGAAGAAAGAGCGCGCGCATACGCGAAGGAGCTTGATGAGGCGGTTGACGGCCGTTCTGAGCACGGTCTTCTTTTCGGTATGCCGATCGGCGTAAAAGATAATATTGTAACAAAAGGGCTGCGCACAACATGCTCCAGCAAAATTCTTGAAAACTTCGACCCGATCTACGACGCTACTGTCGTTCAGCGCCTTCAAGACGCTGAAGCTGTCACAATCGGAAAACTGAACATGGATGAATTCGCTATGGGATCATCTACAGAAAACTCAGCTTACAAGCTGACGAAAAACCCTTGGAACTTAGAAACAGTTCCCGGCGGTTCAAGCGGCGGTTCAGCGGCTGCGGTTGCTGCGGGAGAAGTTCCGTTTTCTCTTGGATCTGACACAGGCGGCTCCATCCGTCAGCCGGCATCTTTCTGCGGCGTTGTCGGATTAAAACCTACATACGGACGTGTATCTCGTTACGGTCTGGTCGCATTTGCGTCTTCATTAGACCAAATCGGGCCGATTACACGTACGGTTGAGGATAACGCGTTTTTACTTCAAGCGATTTCCGGCGTAGACAAAATGGACTCCACGAGTGCAAATGTGGACGTGCCTGATTTTCTTTCTTCATTAACTGGCGACATCAAAGGACTGAAAATCGCCGTTCCGAAAGAATACCTTGGTGAAGGTGTCGGCAAAGAAGCGAGAGAATCTGTCCTGGCAGCGCTGAAAGTCCTTGAAGGCCTCGGCGCTACATGGGAAGAAGTGTCTCTTCCGCACAGTAAATACGCGCTTGCGACATATTACCTGCTGTCATCTTCTGAAGCGTCAGCGAACCTGGCACGCTTTGACGGCATCCGTTACGGCTACCGCACAGACAACGCGGATAACCTGATTGACCTTTACAAGCAAACGCGCGCTGAAGGTTTTGGAAATGAAGTCAAACGCCGCATCATGCTTGGAACGTTTGCTTTAAGCTCAGGCTACTACGATGCGTACTACAAAAAAGCGCAAAAAGTGCGTACGTTGATTAAGAAGGATTTCGAAGACGTATTTGAAAAATATGATGTTATTGTTGGACCGACTACACCGACACCTGCGTTTAAAATCGGTGAAAACACGAAGGATCCGCTCACAATGTACGCAAACGATATCTTAACGATTCCGGTCAACCTTGCCGGCGTACCGGGAATCAGCGTGCCATGCGGATTAGCAGACGGTCTTCCGCTCGGCCTGCAAATCATCGGAAAACACTTTGATGAAAGCACTGTATACCGCGTTGCTCATGCATTTGAACAAGCGACAGACCATCATAAAGCAAAACCTGAACTGTAAGGGGTGAAAAGAATTGAACTTTGAAACGGTAATCGGACTTGAAGTCCACGTTGAGTTAAAAACAAAATCAAAAATTTTCTCAAGCTCTCCAACGCCATTCGGCGCGGAGGCGAATACGCAGACAAGCGTTATTGACCTCGGATATCCGGGCGTCCTGCCTGTTCTGAACAAAGAAGCCGTTGAATTCGCAATGAAAGCCGCTATGGCGCTCAACTGTGAGATCGCAACGGATACGAAGTTTGACCGCAAAAACTATTTCTATCCTGACAACCCGAAAGCGTATCAGATTTCTCAATTTGATAAGCCAATCGGCGAAAACGGCTGGATCGAAATTGAAGTCGGCGGCAAAACAAAACGCATCGGCATCACGCGCCTTCACCTTGAAGAGGATGCCGGAAAACTGACGCATACAGGCGACGGCTATTCTCTTGTTGACTTTAACCGCCAGGGAACGCCGCTTGTTGAGATCGTATCAGAGCCGGATATCCGCACGCCGGAAGAAGCGTACGCGTATCTTGAAAAGCTGAAATCCATCATCCAGTATACAGGCGTTTCTGACTGTAAAATGGAAGAAGGCTCACTTCGCTGTGACGCCAATATCTCTCTTCGTCCGATCGGCCAAGAGGAATTCGGCACAAAAACAGAATTGAAAAACTTGAACTCCTTTGCGTTTGTTCAAAAAGGCCTTGAGCATGAAGAAAAACGCCAGGAGCAGGTTCTTCTTTCCGGCGGCGTCATCCAGCAAGAAACTCGCCGTTATGATGAAGCAACGAAGAAAACCATTCTTATGCGTGTCAAAGAGGGATCTGACGACTACCGTTACTTCCCAGAGCCGGATCTAGTCGAGCTCTACATTGATGATGAATGGAAGGAACGCGTAAAAGCAAGCATTCCTGAGCTTCCGGATGAGCGCCGCAAGCGTTATATCGAAGAGCTTGGCTTGCCTGCATATGACGCGATGGTTCTGACGCTGACAAAAGAAATGGCTGATTTCTTCGAAGAAACCGTTCAAAAAGGCGCTGAAGCCAAACAAGCGTCTAACTGGCTGATGGGTGAAGTGTCAGCTTACCTAAACGCAGAACAAAAAGAGCTTGCCGACGTTGCCCTGACACCTGAAGGCCTTGCCGGCATGATCAAATTGATTGAAAAAGGAACCATTTCTTCTAAGATCGCGAAGAAAGTGTTTAAAGAATTGATTGAAAAAGGCGGCGACGCTGAGAAGATTGTGAAAGAGAAAGGCCTTGTTCAGATTTCTGACGAAGGCGTGCTTCTGAAGCTTGTCACTGAGGCGCTTGACAACAATCCTCAATCAATCGAAGACTTTAAAAACGGAAAAGACCGCGCGATCGGCTTCCTAGTCGGACAGATTATGAAAGCGTCCAAAGGACAAGCCAACCCGCCGATGGTCAACAAAATTCTGCTTGAAGAAATTAAAAAACGCTAATAAAAAAAGCAGCCCGCAGAGGCTGCTTTTTTTATGGTCAAATTGAGATAAAGACTGAGATGAGGGCCCGGAGCCTTTCAACTTCTTTGTCGTTGGTTCCGGTCAAATTGGACAGCATGCCTTTAATAATCGGCTTGCGCGGTTTATCCTGAGTCAATTCTTCCTCGATAACATCAAGTGACACGGTGATATCCTCGGGCAGCGTGCTGTTTTCTTTCACTTTCTGAATGTCCTCAAGCAGCTGGTCCTTCCCCGCAGGCATCGGGTTGAAAATGTCTTTTGACACAATCGGATTGAGTGCAGAACGGCTCAGCCCCTGTACAAGATCATCCAGTCTCTCAATAATAAAGGCTGAGATTTCTTCTGCATCGATATTAAGCTCACCGTTAAATACCATCACGTTCATATAAGAATGCACAATGCCTCTTGCCATGATGGACAGATCTGCGACATACCGCTCGATTCCTTCGCCATAGGATACCAGCAAGGCGTTCCGGTACAGCTTATCCGTCTCCATGGTTACTTTGTAAAAGTATTGCTTGATTTCTTGATTTTCCGGAATGATATTTTCGGTAAGCAAAAGAACGATAAAATCTTTATGATCACGAAAATCCTCAAATTGAGCGCCAATTTGTTTTTTCAAAACTTCTTTAGGCGGCTTTCCTGCGAGATCTTCTTCTATATTTTTCATTTTGTTCATAGACATACCGATATAATATTCACAGGCAGATAACAGCAGCGCTTCTTTCGATTTGAAGTGCAAATAAAAAGCGCCCTTCGAAATGCCGCATTCACTGGCGATTTCTTGGATCGTCGTAGCTGCGAATCCTTTTTTCGCAAATAAACGAATGCTGGTTTTTATGATTCTCTCTTTTTTTTCATTCATGACGTGCTTCCCCTTAATCCTTGAAAAATTTAGTAAAATTTTCTGGTATATGAGTTGACGTTGTTGCGTTATAACGTTTAGTATTATATAGAATGACCAGTCAGTCAATAAAAAATGTAATGGAGGATATGATGAACCACGTTATTAATTTCGTTCTGAAAAACAAATTCGCCGTATGGCTGATGACGATTATTGTAACGGCAGCCGGCTTGTATGCGGGTATGAATATGAAGCAAGAGTCTATTCCTGACGTGAACATGCCTTACTTGACGATCAGCACGACATATCCGGGTGCGACACCAAGCCAAGTGGCTGATGAAGTGACCAAACCGGTTGAACAAGCCGTGCAGAACTTGGACGGTGTCAGCGTTGTGACGTCGACGTCCTATGAAAACGCATCGTCGGTCATGATTGAATATGATTATGAGAAAGATATGGACAAAGCGAAAACAGAAGCAGCTGAAGCGTTAGAAAACGTCAGCCTGCCTGATGACGCGAAGGATCCGGAGATTTCACGCTACAGCTTGAACTCATTCCCGATTCTGACGTTAAGTGTGTCCAGTGATAAAGATAACCTGCAAGAGCTGACGAAAAAAGTGGAGGACAGCCTCGTTTCTAAGCTTGAAGGCATAGAAGGCGTTGCGTCCGTCCAAGTATCGGGCCAGCAGGTGGAAGAGGTTGAATTCTCTTTCAAAGAAGACAAACTGAAGGAATATGGCCTTGATGAAGATACAGTCAAGCAAGTGATTCAAGGTTCAGATGTGACAACTCCGCTTGGATTGTACACATTCGGAAACGAAGAAAAATCTGTCGTCGTCAGCGGCGATATTGAAACAATTAAAGATTTGAAGAATATGAGAATCCCGACGGCATCAGCTTCAAGTGCAGGCAGCAGTGCAACATCTCAAGCGGCGGCGCAGAGTGCACAGGCAGCCCAAAGCGCGCAAGCGGCAGCACAGGCGCAGCAAAGAGCAAGCACAGCAGTGCCGACGGTCAAGCTTTCTGACATTGCTACAATTAAAGATGTGAAAAAAGCTGAATCCGTTTCACGCACAAATGGCAAAGACAGCATCGGCATCAACATCGTCAAAGCAAACGATGCGAATACGGTAGAGGTTGCCGACAATGTCAAAGCTGAGCTGAAGAAGTTCAAAGAAGACCATAAAGGCTTCAATTACAGCGCAACTCTCGACATGGCGGAGCCGATCACACAGTCAGTTGACACGATGTTAAGCAAAGCCATTTTCGGTGCTATTTTTGCGATTGTGATTATTCTCTTATTCTTAAGAGATATCAAATCAACATTAATTTCGGTCGTTTCAATTCCGTTATCATTGCTGATCGCACTCCTTGTGCTGCAGCAGCTTGATATCACATTAAATATTATGACGCTCGGCGCAATGACCGTTGCCATCGGACGTGTAGTCGATGACTCCATCGTTGTGATCGAGAACATTTATCGCCGAATGAGACTCAAAGACGAGCCGCTCCGCGGAAAAGCCTTAGTTCGTGAAGCGACGAAGGAAATGTTTAAGCCGATCATGTCATCGACGATCGTGACAATCGCGGTATTCCTGCCGCTCGCACTTGTAGGCGGACAAATCGGTGAATTGTTTATTCCATTTGCCTTAACGATTGTTTTTGCGCTTGCCGCATCCCTGGTGATTTCGATCACGCTTGTGCCGATGCTTGCACACAGCCTGTTCAAAAAATCATTAACGGGCGCGCCGATTAAAGCAAAAGAACACAAACCTGGCAGACTTGCAAACATCTATAAAAAAGTATTGAACTGGGCGCTGAGCCACAAATGGATCACGTCTATCATCGCTGTTCTGATGCTCCTTGGAAGCTTGTTCCTCGTACCGTTAATCGGTGCCAGCTACCTGCCGTCCGAGGAAGAAAAAACGATGCAGCTCACATACAGCCCAGAACCGGGTGAAACGAAAAAAGAAGCCGAAAATGAAGCTGAAAAAGCAGAAAAAATCCTGCTTGACCGCAAGCATGTCGATACGGTTCAGTATTCATTAGGCTCTGGAAGCCCGCTTGCCGGAGGAGATTCTAACGGTGCGTTATTCTATATCAAATATGAAAGCGACACACCTGACTTTGATAAAGAAAAAGATAACGTTCTGAAGGAAATCCAAAAGCAATCTGACCGCGGAGAATGGAAGTCACAGGACTTCAGCTCTTCAGGAAATAACAACCAATTAACATACTATGTGTATGGCGATTCTGAAAACGATATTAAAGACACGGTCAAAGACATTGAAAAAATCATGAAAGATGAAAAGGATCTGAAAAACGTAAATTCAGGCCTTTCCAGCACATATGATGAGTACACATTTGTCGCTGACCAAGAAAAACTAAGCAAACTCGGTTTAACCGCGTCTCAAATTTCTCAGGCCTTAATGTCACAAACATCGCAAGAACCGCTCACCACCGTGAAAAAAGATGGCAAAGAGCTTGATGTGAACATTAAGACAGAAAAAGACGAGTATAAGAGTGTGAAAGATTTAGAGAATAAAAAGATCACTTCCGCGACTGGCCAGGAAGTCAAAATCGGCGATGTGGCAAAAGTGAAAGAAGGATCAACATCAGATACCGTGTCAAAACGTGACGGAAAAGTCTATGCGGATGTCACAGGTGAGGTTACATCTGACAACGTCACAGCCGTATCAGCTGCTATCCAGAAGAAAATCGATAAGCTAGATCATCCTGATAACGTATCGATTGACACAGGCGGCGTATCAGCGGATATCGCTGATTCCTTCACGAAGCTCGGTTTAGCGATGCTGGCAGCAATAGCGATCGTTTACCTTGTGCTCGTGATTACCTTCGGCGGAGCACTAGCGCCATTTGCGATTCTGTTCTCATTGCCGTTCACAGTCATCGGTGCCCTGGTCGGACTTTACATATCAGGTGAAACGATCAGTCTGAACGCAATGATCGGTATGCTCATGCTAATCGGTATCGTTGTCACGAATGCCATTGTCTTAATTGACCGCGTGATTCATAAGGAAGCGGAAGGCCTGTCTACGAGAGAAGCGCTCCTGGAAGCCGGCTCTACACGACTCCGTCCGATCCTGATGACAGCCATTGCGACAATTGGCGCCTTGATTCCATTAGCCCTCGGCTTCGAAGGCGGAAGCCAGGTCATTTCAAAAGGACTCGGCGTCACGGTTATCGGCGGTTTGATCAGTTCAACGCTTCTGACGCTCTTGATCGTGCCAATCGTATATGAAGTATTGGCGAAGTTCCGCAAGAAAAAACCGGGAACGGAAGAAGAGTAAAAAACTAAAAGCCTCAGCTCTGCTGAGGCTTTTGTGCGTTTTCATCTGTAAGATTATGTACATTTTGTTGCGATTTTTTTAACTCATAGTATAATTAAAGGTTGTTAGTGTAAAAATGGATCGGATACTCTTAAGTAGGATGATGAGATAATGAAACGTGCACGCATAATATACAATCCGACTTCAGGACGGGAGATCTTTAAAAAGCATCTTGCCCAGGTCCTGCAAAAATTTGAACAAGCCGGCTATGAAACCTCCACCCATGCGACGACATGCGCAGGAGACGCTACACACGCTGCCAAGGAAGCGGCATTGCGTGAGTTTGACCTGATCATTGCGGCAGGCGGAGACGGAACGATCAACGAGGTCGTCAACGGGCTTGCGCCTTTGGACAATCGTCCGACACTCGGTGTGATTCCTGTCGGCACAACGAACGACTTCGCCAGAGCGCTCGGAATCCCACGCGAGGATATTTTAAAAGCGGCAGATACGGTCATTAACGGCGTCGCCCGCCCGATTGATATCGGACAGGTCAACGGCCAGTATTTTATCAATATCGCCGGAGGAGGCCGTCTGACGGAGCTGACGTACGACGTGCCAAGCAAACTGAAAACAATGCTCGGCCAGCTTGCTTATTATTTAAAAGGAATGGAAATGCTGCCTTCACTTCGTCCGACAGAAGTCGAGATTGAATATGACGGCAAGCTGTTTCAAGGTGAAATCATGCTGTTTTTGGTCACGCTGACAAACTCCGTCGGCGGGTTCGAAAAACTCGCGCCGGATTCCAGCCTGAATGACGGCATGTTTGATTTGATGATACTAAAGAAAGCAAACCTTGCTGAATTTATCAGGGTCGCCACGATGGCGCTTCGCGGCGAACACATCAACGACCAGCACATTATTTATACAAAAGCGAACCGCGTGAAAGTCAATGTATCAGAAAAGATGCAGCTGAACCTGGACGGCGAGTACGGCGGCATGCTGCCGGGCGAATTCGTGAATCTGTACCGGCACATTCACGTCGTCATGCCGAAGGAGAAAGCGGAACAGCTGGATGACTAAAACTTGGCTTTGTAAGCCAAGTTTTTCTTTCGCTTAAAACAAGAGGTGAACATACATGAAAATGAAACCCCCAGTAGAAAAAAACGAATACTACGACGTGACATTTGAGGATTTGACCCACGAAGGAGCGGGCGTCGCAAAGGTGCAGGGCTTCCCGATCTTCGTGCCGAACGCCCTGCCGGAGGAAAAAGCCCAAATCAAAGTCACACGTGTCAAAAAAGGGTTCGCCTTCGGCCGCCTGATCGAGCTGAAGGAAGAAAGCCCGCATAGAACCGATGCTCCATGCCCGATTTACAAACAATGCGGCGGCTGCCAGCTTCAGCACATGACATACGAAGGCCAGCTCTTGTTTAAACAGAAACAAGTCAAAGACGTCTTAGAACGGATCGGCAAGCTGGACCTGTCAAACGTCACCGTGCACCCGACTCTCGGCATGGAAGACCCGTGGAACTATAGAAACAAAGCGCAGGTGCCGGTAGGAGAACGGGAAGGCGGACTCGTCGCCGGATTTTATCAGCAAAGAAGCCATGACATCATCGACATGAGCGCCTGCCTGATCCAGCAATCCAAAAACGACGAAGCCGTCCAAGCTGTCAAAGACATTTGCGCCAAATACGGCGTCAAAGCCTACAATGAAGAACGCCACAAAGGCTGGCTCCGCCACATCATGGTCAGATACGGCGTCGTGACGGGCGAAATGATGATCGTCTTCATCACAAGAACGAACGACTTCCCGCACAAAGCGAAGATCATCGAAGACATCACAGCAGCGTTCCCGCACGTCAAATCAATTGTGCAAAACATCAACCCAAACAAAACAAACGTCATTTTTGGCAACGAAACAAACGTCATCTGGGGCGAAGAATACATCTACGACCTCATCGGAGACGTCAAATTCGCCATTTCCGCCAGATCGTTCTATCAGGTCAACCCGGAGCAGACAAAAGTGCTCTACGACAAAGCGCTTGAGTACGCGGAGCTTCAAGGTGAAGAAACCGTCATCGACGCCTACTGCGGCATCGGAACGATTTCTCTATTTCTGGCGAAGAAGGCGAAAAAAGTGTACGGTGTAGAGATTGTGCCGGAAGCAATTGAGGACGCAAAGCGAAACGCAGAATTAAACGGCATCACAAACGCAGAATTTGCAGTCGGGGAAGCGGAAACCGTGATTCCAAAGTGGTATGAAGAAGGCATTACAGCTGATACGCTAGTCGTCGACCCGCCAAGAAAAGGCTGCGACGAAGCCCTCCTGCGGACGATTGTGGAGATGAAACCGAAGCGGGTGGTGTATGTGTCCTGTAATCCTGGCACGCTTGCGAGAGATTTGCGGGTGCTTGAGGAGGGCGGGTATGCTACGCGCGAAGTGCAGCCTGTGGATATGTTTCCGCATACGAATCATGTGGAGGTGACAGTGAAGCTTGTTTTAAAAGGTACAGCAGTTCATTAGACTGTACCTAATTAAGTAGTAAGAGGGGGGAAGATTGAAGTGTATTTTAACCTTTCCCTCTCAAATACATTTATCTGATTAAGATGCATTTAAACCTGTACCTATTCATCATTGATATTAGGGCTAGAAACAAGCATTCTATCGCTCTTTTGAAGGCTTGTGTTATCCTTTTAATTTAGATAGTAAACGTTTACTTTCGCTTTGTTGTAATAGCTTCGTCAGCAGGGTGGAAAAGTATACTACTTACCTGAATGTTTAGTTTATCAATAGTCTTGTTAACTCGCTCTTGTTCCTTTGTTAAAATAGGTTGTAAACAGCTAGTTCTCTTCTAATCGATACTATAAAGCCTTTCAGCTATTAAATATGCTTTATCATGGTTTTGATAACTTTCTTCTACAATATGTAAGGAACAATAAGAGGTTGTATACTTTGCATAGCCCCACTACATAAGACACAATTCTATCAAACTATCTAAGATGATTCTGAAAAAGCACATAACGCTATTTGTTCAGTGAAACTGTTATTACCTAAATTGAGATTAGTATATTCAATGCATTGGCCTATGAGTGTTGTTAAGTAAACATATAAATTTTCAACGAAATATCCCAATGTTATAATTTGGTATGGTAATGTATGAGTGAGAACAAAAAAAGGTGATTAAAATGACAAATGAACTCTTTATACCTAACTCCTTAATTGAAAACGCAAAAAATAATAATCTCGTATTCTTTATTGGTGCTGGATTTTCGAGAGATTTCGGCTTCCCTGATTGGAATGGATTAGTGAAATTAATGTTAGAAAAGATGATTGATGAGAACCCAAAATACAAACCATTTTTAGATCTTCTAGAGAGCGGAACTATGGGAGTATTGGATATTTTAGAACATATAAAAAGTGAAAAAAGAATTATAAGGGATACTATATATAAGGAATTTAAGTACGATAATAGCAAAGAACGTTTATTAGAAAAGCAAAGAAAGTTATTTAGTATCTCAAAGAAAATAATTACAACTAATTACGATCAATTATTAGAAAAAGCTGCAAAGGATCAAATAGATAAGGTAGTATACACAAATGCTCATTTAATAGGACAGATACATAATCTTGACTCATTTATTCTAAAAATCCATGGTGATCATGAGTTTGCTAATGATTGTGTCTTATTAAGAGAGGACTATGAGAAGTTATATGATCATGATAATGCCGCTCTTGCCCAAATGAAAAGTATAATTGCTAGTAAGTCAATTCTTTTTATTGGATTTAGCTTAACAGACCCTTATGTAAGCCACGTATTTGAGTATATTAATAAAATTTACGGTGGATATCATGAAAAAAGTTTTATTTTAACTGTTAATAATGATGATTTCTCAAAATATAATGTTACAAACATACAATTAGAAAACCACGATCAGATTGTTACTTTTCTTGAACAACTGAGTGGAAAGTTAGAGAAAGAAAAGCCTCAATTTTCAAATGAGGAAGAAGATTTAGATGAAGATGAGTTTAAAAGCTTTATATTAGACTTTAACCAGAATAAAAAAAAAGCACCTGAAGTTCTAGATTTAAATGAAGAAGAGATAGAGGATAAGTATGAAAAAATGGTTTGCAGCGAGAGTTTTAGGAAGGAAATCGAAGCTTATTCATCATATTTTCCATCAATTGATGAAATTATGATGTCCCCAAGCTATATTGACTTTGATAAAAAAACCATTATAACTAGTACTGTAAGATCTAGTTATAATAGGGTTCATAATAAGTTTGATAATGGTGAAAGTATTTTTGAGGCCACTGTCGATGAAATTTATAAAGAATATTCAAGCGAACTTTCATATAAGAAAGCTAAGTTACGATTTTACATTAAGATCTTAGTTGCTTGGACAATTATTGGTTGTGATATCTTTAATGAAGATAAGCGGAAAAAGGTGTCTTTATGAATTTTTTTACAATGCATAAATACCAAAGTTTAGAAGAAAACTTACTATACGACGCTAAGGTGTTGTATTCTCTTCTGGATGATAATAAACAAAAACATTTAGATGAACTTTTTTCTGAGTTTGCCCAAAGTCAAGGTATTGAATTAAATGTAAATATTGAAAGGATTTTATTTTTATCATTGTCATTCTTGTATTCAACGGGATTAATAACATCAGATAGCAATATGATAAAGAGGGTAAAGAAATGATTTTAAAAGAGTTAGTAATATATTCTTATAAAGAGGAGAAAGTATTAAATACTTATCCATTTAATGAAGTAGGGGTAAATATAATATTGGGTGAAAAAAAAGACGAGAAAGATGAAGCAAATGGGGTTGGGAAGACTACTATGATAGAATGTCTTTCCTTCCTTTTAGGTGAAGAAGTAAATACATACTATAAAACTAATAAAATTCTATTAAGTAAAGATATTATAATCACTCTTAAGGTTCATTCAAATGATATGGACTTCTTTTTAGCGAGGTTCATCAATACACCTGAAAAGGGATATATATTATGGGATAAAAATATTACTTATGATCTAAATGAATGGGAATTATGTGAAGATAAGGATTATAAGAAAAAGATCCAGAAAGAGATATTAGGGCATGAAAATAGCGATATTACATTTGCTTCAATTAGGGAGTATCTCATAAGAGATGAACAAAACGGTTTCATAAAAGACTCATTGGGAATAGCAGGTAGAAATGCAACTACAGAAAATAAGGTCTTAGCTTTTTTATGTAATCTGCCATACAATTCAGAAACCGAAATAAAAAAGATAACCAAGAAAATAAATGATTTAAAAGATGAACAGAAGTTACTTTCTGCTACAATCGGAAAAACTATTTCTGAATTGAAATCCGAAAGATCTCAGTATCGGAGTAAGATTAGGAAACTTGAAAAAGATATAAATTCAATTGATATCAACAAACAATATAATTTAAAAGCGACAGACTATAGTAAAAATAAGGAAGAACTAAATAATATTCAAAATAATATTTTCAAACTAACTCATGTTAAAAATCAATATCAACAAAACATAGAGAATTTAAAGAAAAAAGTAAAAGAAATTAAAGAACTAAGTGATATCGAACCTTTCTATGAACAACTATTGGGATGGTTTCCAAATGAAATCTCTCATAATTACGAGAAAGTGAAGAAATTTTATGATTTTATGGTTGAAAATAGAGGGAGTTATTTTGAAGATAAAATCAAAAACATAGATGACAAATTAAATGAACTAAATAGGAAGAGAGATAACCTTGAAAAAGCTTTAAAGAGTGATTATAAGATATTAAAGAATAGCAGTCTAATAGAAGATATAAACGCAATGATTGCAGATAGAGAAGATTTAAATACTAAAATAGCTGAGATAAATATCCAGTTGGGTAATCATGATAGGTTAAAATCAATTACAAATGATATTAACGTTTTAAAGAGCGAACGGTTATTGGTAACACAAAAGAAAACGGATGAATTTAATTCATATCAAAAACATATAGAAAGATTGGAAAAGTTATTTCAAACGTTGTCTGAACTAGCATATGATACTGCTGGAGTTTTCAATGTGGAATTTGAGAATAATGTCAATGATAGAAAAAATTCTATAACTGGCAGAGTAAGAATAGAATGCAGTTTGCCTGACGATCGTTCACATGGGATCAATTATATGAAGTTAAATATGTTTGATTTAACATGGTTTATCTCTTCTTTAGAAAATGAAGGTGGACATAATATTAACTTTCTAATACATGACGGATCATATTCAAAACCAAACCCTTCAGTAAAGGCAAAGATTTTGAAGTATATTGATAAAAAAATTAAAGACCTTAAAAAGGGACAGTACTTCGTAACTTTGAATAAAGATGAATTGTTAAAAGATGATTTGGATTTCTTCGAAAAAAATGGATATATTGTCGCTAGGTTAGAACGAACAAAGGATAACACTAAAAGATTTTTTGGTTTTAAATTATATGAGTAAGTATGCAAGAAAATAAGAATAACTCTTTCTATAAAAGTAAGGGTTATTCTTATTTTTATAAGAGATTTGCTATTTAAAATGATGGAGTATGATTGGTGTAATAGAAAGACTATTTAAAATAGAAAAAGCGGGTGTATATATGATTAATTTTGCAATGGTAAATCCAACTGAAGATATTCCTGTAAATTATATTAAAAACTTTGTAAGTGATTTAGCCCAAAACCAAGATATTATAAAATCTTGTGATATTTATGACACTACACAGTTTGGTGAGAAAATCAAAATAGAGTCAGAATATGGTAGAATCTATTTCGTGGAAACAGAAATATATACATACAATAATTCAAAACATCTTTTTGTATCTATAGGACCTCAATTTATTAACCAAGAATTTGATAAAGATTTATCTGAACTAAAGTTCATTATCAAAAATAGTTTAAGAAAAGACTGGGAAGAATGCATTTGGCTAAAAGATGAACAGTCAAGTAGTTTTGCTAAAGAACTTTATGCAGATATTCATGAATTAGAAAACAAATTAAGGCAGTTTATTAACATAGTAATGATTAGAAACTTTGGAGTAAATTGGTGGGAAAAATACACTACGAGAAAAATAAAAGATAAATATAAGGCCAGATTTTCTTCGTATAAACGTGTTGCTCAATCATATGCCAATGTAAGTGATCGCCTTTTATCAATAGATACTGATGATTTACTTGAAATAATAACACTTAAGATTAAGAAATTTGCTCCTGAAAATGATCATGTAGTAACAAATTTATTGGACTCTTTAAAAGAAACAGGTGATATTAGTATTGTTGCAACGGAGTATAAAAAGATTATAGAAAAATTAAGAAAAGAATGTAAAGTTGAAATAGACTTGTGGGATAGTCTGTTTGGAAAGTACTTTCCTGAAGGCTTTATAGATGAGTGGTCTGATTTCGGTAAAAATAGAAACCATGTTGCCCATAATAAACTTCTTGATCTTAATGCCTATAAAACAATAAAGAAAAGTATTAAAGCAGTTGCCACATCCCTATCTAGTGCAGAAAAAAAATTCAATGATACTAGTTTTTCTGATGAAGAGAAAGAAATTATACAAGAGATTGAGGAAGAACGAAAAGCTGAACTAGAAATGTTAGAGTTTGAAAGAATGGAGTCAGAAGCAGGTGTTAGAATTTTAGATAGTTCATCGATCTGCGAAATATTTGAAGAAAATGTTTCAGGTTATATAGAGTCTATTAGAGATAGTATATATTTTAGGGATGATCTGGAGACAGAAACTAGTACCTTCTCTTATGATGAAGGAACAGATAATGAATTGTTGAGTATACAAAGTAAGTTAACAGAAAATAAATTGATTATTACTTCAAATCAAGTCGTCGATGAAGAGAGCGGTGGAGAAAGTGTTTTAACACTTAAACTACTTTGTAATGGCGAGTTGGTCGAAACTTGTGGCCTAACTTATACTAATGGCGAAGCAGAACTAGCGGATGACCAGGGTTACTACCTTCCAACAAAATATAATGAGTTTTCTGAGGGATTGATAAGTGAATTTATTGATGAAGTAGAGTCGCAAATTGCTAATTTATTTCCTAACTTAGTTGAAAAAGTGGAAAGTGCAAAGTATGAAGCAACTAAGAATGGTGGGAAGTATCCGGTCGCAGATAGTAAATGTGAAGAGTGTTCTGAGGAATATATTTGTATAGACGAGTCTATATGTGAAATTGGTACTTGCGTAAATTGTGGACATTTGAATGATATACAAAAATGTGATCGATGTAACGAATACTACAACCCCGAGGTTGAAGGCAATTCTTCATTTTGTCAGGGATGTGTAGATTATATTGATAAACAATAAAAAACAGCTTTTATCATTAGAGAAAAATTAAATACTATACCTAAAAACATGAATCTTTTAAATATTGATTTAAAGGGCAATGGTGATCTTGCTAAAGGGTATGAACTAGGACATATAGGTGGACGCTATTATGATGTGAGCAATATACCTAGTAAGGAAGAATTCATAACCGATTTACAAAATTTGTTGATTGCATATTAAAGAAATAGAAGGCCTGATTGGAAAGAGATCGATAGAACAGTTCAATGATTTCATTTTATTACAGGAAGACGGATTATATATGGAAGATACGAATAATGAAGAGGAATATCAGCTTGCAGTTCAGCATTTTATTATATCTGAGAGTGAAAAAAGACATATAAAGTAAATCAAAAGAAAGAACGTCCAGAACCAATTTATAATAAAGGTGGACAAAAACAATGGACAAGGAATGCAAGTCTAGCCTCAATGGCTATGATACTTTCAAATTACACTTGTGAAATTAACGACTCCCATAAAACATTTATCTCTAAATCTACCAATAAGCCTTTTGTTGAGTGTCATCATCTTGTGCCTATAGCTAAGCAAGATGAATTCCAATATGACTTGGATCAGCTAGAGAACCTGGTAAGTTTATGTCCACTTTGCCATCGTCTTATACATTTAGGTAGAGATGAAGATAAAGAAACACTTTTAAAAAAATTATTTGATCAGCTTAAGGATCAATTGAAACGTATAGGTATAGAAATCACCTTTTCAGATCTTAAAGAGATGTACGGTTGTCTGATTAAAAGCTATTGAAATCATTTGAGTTGTTTTTTCTGAAAGTAATTATCCTCTAATTATTGATTATAGCAGGTTTATTATTACTATCAATTGTTTTAAGGGCAATATTGACTCTTGGTAATACGATAGTAAGAACTAACTATGAAAACTGTTTAGAAAAAGGCGGGGGAGATATCAGATGATATTCAGATGTCTGTTCTTAAATTTTTCATATTCTTTTTTACCAGTTTTTCTGTCTTATGCATTTCTCTGAGCATAGGATTCATATAGTCGTTAGCTGATTCTAGATATGCTCTTGTCAGAGTGTCTAGTTTATTTCTAACTTTAGAGAGGTCTTCTTCGAATTGTTCCTCTGTTGAATGTTGGATAAATTCTTTTGCCTCTTCATATCTTTTTAATATGTTTTTCACCATTGAGATTGGAGTCTTTTGATTATTTGTTTTTATTGCTACGATTGTTAAATTAATTTGTTTTATTAATTCTTTTCTTACTGTCAAAATGTTGCTCCTTTTATAAAGTGAGATGAGATAAATCTAAAGCTCTCAATTAAGAGGGCTTTAGATTTATTAAGCAGAGCTGGGGTGTGTCATTTTTGAATTTTAGCTGAAGTAGCTTACTACTATTCAGTTCTCCCGATTGTGACCTCACCATCATGGAAAAATTCAATAACAAAACCGTGGTCGCTGTACATAAAAGTATCTGAACCTACAGCAAGTACGTCATCTAGCACTTCTAATGCATTCTCTAATGTAGTTCTCACAACAGGAACATCCGATGGATTCCATAGAAGATTAATGGTTGTATCTACAATCCCTTGAGACTTTAACCAATTATATAGATCATCATAGGTTTCTATACTTTCTTTTTGAGGTACTATGTCCCAATCAATTCTAGCCCAACTGGTTATCGGGAATTTATTGTTTAGTGTCTCAAAGTATTGTTCGGTTAGCTCATCTGATAAAATTTCTTTAGGATCTTTAAGGGCTTCGATGCATTCTTCAAATAAGTCCAAAATTTCCACCTCGTTATTTGTTAAGATGTTTAAGTAATGATATGAAGGTGTATTTTCAGTTCAAAATAAATTTTGAAGTGCATTAAACAAATTATCATAAATATGATCATTCGTTTGTATGGGAATGATTGGTTTTTTTCTTTTTTCTGTACTAAAGAAAATCTATACTCATCTAAAATTTCAGCGTATAGGCCAGCCTTATTCCATTCAGAAGTAATCAAATTATTAAATCGTTCGGCTGACTTTTTATATAATAGGCCTTTTTCGGTTTCCATAAAAGCCAAGAGCCAATCTGAGAATAAAAATAGCCCAGCAGTAAAGAGCTGAGCCATTCTTGATTTATAGGCCTAAGTAGTTTATTACAAAATCTTTCTCTTTCTTATCTTCTGGCAAGATACCTAAATTCTTATATTCCCATACCACTTGCCGTTGTGTTCCATTTAAGTCTGAGGCGATGACATCGGTGTAATCATAGTCTATTGAGAATTTACCGGTATTCTCTAGTTTGAGCGTTAAATTGGTCCAAGTATCTTGGTTGTTTGCTTTAAATTCTTCTCTTAACTCCTCGAATAACTCTTGAAGTTCAATTAATAAACTCACGTATATTTTTTTACTAACATCGAATTGTTTCGGTATATCATGAGAATAGATATACTCTTCACTTTTGGTGTATTGAAGAAAAAGTAAACTTCTGATGAATCATCTAATATTTCCGCATAAAGAATGATTTTTGTCCAATCAGATGGAATAATGTCATTAAGGTGTTCTGCTATTTGTTGATTTAACTGACCCATATCAGAAACTAATTTAAATTTTTCCTTCGTTAGTCTTGATATAATCCTCTAAAAAGTCTCTTACCGTTTTCCTTTTTGGCAGTAAACCTAGATTTTTATACACCCAAACAGCCTTTCTTTGAGATCCATTTAGCTCTGAAGCAATTACATCTTCATAATTATAATCTATAGAAAACTGGCCTGTCCTATCTAGTTTCAAAGTCAAGTTCGTCCAAGTTTCTGGATTATTTTGCTTATATTCTTCGCGTAATTCTTCGAATGATTCTTGAAGTTCGATTAATAAATCATCATAAATATCTTCGCTTACATTAAAATATTCTGGAATGTTATGTGAGTATAAGAATTCATTCTCGCCCGGTATATTAAAATAAAAATATACTTCCGAAGAGTCGTCTAATATTTCAGCGTAAAGATATACGTTTTCCCATTCAGAGGGAATGATTTCATTTATCTGATTTGCTATTCTTTGATACAAGTCACCCATTTTTGGTGTTTCCATGATCTCAACCTCCAGATTGATTCTTTAATGTTACTTTTTCGAAATCAGCATCTCCAATTCTGTACTTAACGATAAATTTGTCTGGTCTTAGTGAATCACCTTTATATATAGCTTTTATATTAACGTTAACTTTTTGCGGAGGTTCTTCTTTAAGAGCCTTTGCCCATTCCTGCTCCATTTCATACCACCTGCCGCCGCTCCTATTAATCTGAGAATTCATCGGCACGATATTGTCGAACTGGCCTGAGCCTTTGAATTGGGTGGCGATTAAATGGCCTCCGTCATCGTCAGGCTTTCGGTCTTGGGGCTTTCCAGCATTCGTCTGTGCATATTGGTTTCGTTTTGCTTCTCCCAGCTGCAAGTCTGCTTTGACACTTGTAATTCTACCATAGTTGTCAGTCGTGTACGTGTAGCCTTCTTTTGTTTTGTAGATGATATTAGGCTTCAGTACTTTCTTTCTGCTCCATCTTGCGAAATGCTCGCCGTATTTGACGGTTACCGGCGGTACATGTGGCGCTGGAGTTCGTCTTCCGCTTGATGACGTTCCGTATGGTTTCGGAAGGATGACCTTGGCGAATTTCTGAAGTCCCTCTTTAAGTGTGACCCCGTTGACTGCGTTATAAGGAACGCCCGCCGGCACTAAGTCGTGACGCGGATGATACGGGAGAATATCAGCTAGAGTGAGATCTCCGATTTGATTTAACTTGGTTTTGACGTGTTTTTTTGATCCTTCAATGCCTGTGTTTACTTTTTGTTTGATGTGATCAACGGTTTGTTTTGAGACTGTTATGGCTTTTTGGGCTGTTGCAGATTTGCTTGCTGTTGTTTTGACTTTGGCCGTCATTTTGGCGGCTGTGCCTGTTTTAGAGACGGCGCCAACACCTTTTGTGCCGACAATTGATGTGACAACAGTGCCAACCGCATATGACACCCATCTTGCTCGTGAGTAGGTGTCACCATTCACCATGTCTTTTTGGTACGATTCTTCGATTGCCGCTGAAATGGCTTCATACGTTTTGATCGGGTGAGCCACAGCTCCTGTAATGGCTTCAACGGTTCCGCCCGGATCTGTGACCATATCCCACAGGCCTACGACCGCGTCTTTCCCGGAATCATAAAGGCCGACGGCAACCCCTTTGAAGCCTGCTTCAAGTTCACGCGTGTTTTCGATTTGGGTGAAGTATCTCTGTTGTTCTGCTGTCAGATTTTCATAGCCGATCGTTTTTGCCATTTCGTAGAATTCATCGGCATCCGCATAATCATAGTTTTTCAGTCTTTCTTTTAATTTTTCAATCTCGCGTTCCTTCGCTTCCTCTTTTTTAATCTTCAAGTAAGCCTCAGTCCGCTTTTCAATGTCGCCTTTTTTCTTATGTATGTCACTCTCACGGTACGCCTTGGCGTTGTAGTGGATGGGTGTGGCGTTTTTGCCTTTGCCCGTTGCTTCTTGGAGCTTTTGGAAGTCGGATTTGATGAATTGTTCGTTTGGTTCTGACAGGGCGTATTCAGTCTTCAGGTCTTCGTCCAAGGCGTCCAATTTTTCCAGTGTTTTTTTGCGTTTGTCGTTGGCATCGGCCAGCTCGTCTTTGAAGGTTTCTGTTGAAAACAAGTCGAGCGGGAGGATGTCGTCGATATCGTTCAGGATGTCTTTCATCGCTTTTTTCTGTTCGGACATGATGGATTTTGATTTTTTATTGGCATTTGCCAGTTCGTGCTCCAGGAAGGATTCTTCGATGTATGCGTCTGAGAGGCCTTTGTCTTCGGCGGCTCCGGCGATGCTGTTGAAAAATGCGATTTTCATATCGATGTAGTCGATCCACTGGTCTGTGACGCCGACGTGGTCGTGATAGAATGTCTTGATGTTGCTGGCGCCTTTTCCTGAGAATTCGCTGTCACTGAGATCAGCGACGCTTTTTAACGCTTTTCTCAAGTTGACCATTTGCGTTCTTAGTTCTTTGTACTCTTTTGCACGGTCTGTCGCTTCCGAAAGCAGTGTTTTCGCTTCAAATACTTTCATGACCATTTCCCTTCTTTTGTTCGCTCAATATCAAAATTTTACCACGGGGCGGGATGGGGGTGGGGGTGAGAACGTGTTTTGGTGGAAAAATGAGCCATTAGGCATGTGCCTAAGTGCACGGTTTTGATAAGATAATGATAGATCAATAAAAAGGGGAAGAGCTCATTTGGGTAAAGATTTCTTAATCATAAAGATCAAGGATATTCAAAAAGGCGACACGCTAACGAACCGCGCCTGCGGGAACTGGGATATGAAATTGTCCAGAGCAAAGGAATGTAAACGGGCAATTGTTGTTCGGAGCGGTGTGATTTTAAATGTTTACAAGATCGTTGACGCTTGGGAATCTGATGAACCTGCCAAAATCACTAAAACGAATAATAGAGTCCGTTTTCAATTGGCAGAGTGCCGTGACTATTCTTATTTGATTGGCGGTACGCTGAAAACGAAAACGCAAAATCCGGTTTCGAGTCTATCCTTGAAAACTTTAATGGAATTAGTAAAATAAAAGGAGCCCAGCATGTATCTCTATAAAGTAAACAGCCAAAATCAGATAGAAGGTATTCGCGAGAAACCGTTTAAAAAAGAAAAAGAGATTCAGGATTTATGTGAGACAAATCTTCAGCAGATGTTAGGTCTCAGGTTTGTAAAATCCGAATTCAGGATTAACAATTTCCGCATTGATACGTTAGCGTTTGATGATGAGACAAATGCTTTCGTGATTATCGAGTATAAAAATACGAAAAACTTCAGTGTTGTTGATCAGGGCTACGCCTATTTAGCGACAATGCTCAATCATAAAGCTGATTTCATTCTTGAGTACAATGAAAATCATGATTGTCCGTTAAAGCGGGATGATGTGGATTGGTCACAGTCGAAGGTTATTTTTATATCTCCTGTTTTTACGGTGTATCAAAAGCAATCGATCCATTTTAAAGATCTGCCTATTGAATTATGGGAGATGAAAAGATACGAAAATGATCTGATCCAGTTGAATCAAATGAAGGCTGATGGCGTCTCCGAGTCGATAAAGACCATTTCACGGCAAAGTGAGACCATTCAAGAGGTCAGCAAAGAAATTAAAGTGTTTTCTGAAGAGGATCACCTTGCAGATAAGCCGTTTGACATCATAGAGCTTTATCAGCAGCTAAAGGAATTCATTTTTAATTTGGACGATCATATTTCAATCAAACCGACAAAGCTTTATATTGCGTTTACATCAAATAAGCAAAATTTCACAGACATTCTTCTTTTAAAAAGCGGACTTAAGGTGTGGGTGAATATGAAAAAGGGAGAATTGCATGATCCAGAAGAGAAAATGCGTGATGTCTCTGAGACCGGCCACTGGGGAAATGGAGACTATGAGATTTTCATAAAAGATGACGAAAACATTGAATATATCATGGGATTGATCAAACAATCCTATGAGAAAAATAAGTGAGAACTTCCATTGAGAAGTTCTTTTTTATTGTGGCATAGCTAAAGAAGAATTTATTTCACTCTCTTTCTGCTTCTGCAAAAATGAAATGTACAAACCGACAAAAGACCTATAAAATGAGAAAGCTACCATGAGAGAGCAGAAGGGTGAGAGAGACAATGAGTTATAAATTAGGTGTGATGCTTTTATCGATACTATTCCTATTATCGGCGTGTTCTGATAGCGGAGCTTCTGATAAGAATCAGGAAAAGCAAGCCGTGAAGAAGGAGAGCGTTGCGAAGCTGACGGAGCAGGAAGTAAAATCTGCTTTGAAAAACGATATTGATTCGATCTTCAATGCATTTGATAAAGCGGGAACAGAAAACGGCTGGAGCACGGCAAACAAGGCGGATTTCAACAAGCTGCGGCCAAGTGTCTTGCCTTATGCAACAGAAACGTTTGCAGATCAGATCTTAAAGGATTTGGCTGGAGAGTACTATTGTGAGTGTGATGCTCCTTTTCAACCGGGCACTGATTTCGATGTGCGTTTTACATATGAACAGAACAAGAATAAGATAGAGGCTTCATCAATAGATCCGGCAACAGAATTAAACAACATGGGCACGTTATGGACGTTTGAATTGGTGAAGGAAGATGGCGATTGGAAGATAAACAAGTGGGACAGCAAGTCGCTTCAAGGTGATGATATCAAGCTGACAAAAGAAGAAGCGAAAACGATTCTGTCGAGAAACGGTGAAACGGCGGAATTTGTAGAGTCCTATGAATCGAAAGCTGCTGGCGGAACAGCTTATCTTTTCAATGTGAAAAGTTCAAATGGGGAAAGACAGGCGGCGATCAGCTCAAAGGATACCAGTCTGGTAAGTGATGATGAAGACGAGACTGAGGCCCCAGGGCAAGAGCCAGCTCAGAAGACTGCGGAAACCGCATCACCTGATACAGCGGATACACAGAGCAGTGAGCAGGCAACGGGAGGCATAAAAGCAGATTATGCTGCCAAATTGTCAGCAACAGAACAGAAAGAAAAGCACAATGACTATCAAAGTGATTATCAGATGATTGAGGATTACGGTTACAACTATCAAATGTGGGACGGATTGCTGAACGAGATATACGGCGTGCTGCAAAAACAGCTTCCTGCTTCAGACATGGCGGCATTAAAAGTTAAACAGCGCCAATGGATAAAGGATAGGGATGCTGCGGCCCAGAAACGATATGATGAGGAGGGCGGCGGTTCATTATCCCGGGTCGTCCAAACGGAAGAGCTTGCCAAACAGACGAAAGAGCGCTGTTACGAGCTGATGAATACGTATATGAAATAGAATGACAAAGACCCTTGCGTAAAGGGTCTTTTTTGCGTAGAAAAACAAATTGACAGGATGAAAAAGCAATTTCTTCCTTCTGTATTGTTTTCAAAATTTGGGATTGATAGAATATGACATATCTCATAGAGAAGGAGGGAAGCCATTGAGTCAAGCCATACCGTCTTCGCGTGTAGGTGTTAAGATTAATGAATGGTATAAAATGATTCGCCAGTTCAGTGTTCCGGATGCTGAGATTCTGAAAGCGGAGGTTGAGCAGGACATTCAGCAGATGGAAGAAGACCAGGATTTACTGATCTATTATTCTCTGATGTGTTTCCGGCACCAGCTGATGCTGGATTATTTGGAGCCGGGACAACCTTACGGGAATCGCCCTACAGTGACAGAGCTTCTTGAAACGATTGAGAACCCGCAGAAAAAACTCACAGGCCTTTTGAAATACTACTCTTTGTTTTTCCGCGGCATGTATGAATTTGACCAAAAAGAATATGTGGAAGCGATCGGATATTATCGCGAGGCGGAGAAAGAACTGCCGGTTGTGTCAGATGAAATTGAGAAAGCGGAATTCCATTTTAAAGTGGCCGAAGCGTATTATCACATGAAGCAAACCCATGTGTCGATGCATCATGTTCTTCAAGCCTTGGACATTTATCAAAACAATCCCCTATACAGCATTAGAACCATACAAAGCTTGTTTGTGATCGCCGGCAACTATGATGATTTCAAACATTATGATAAAGCGCTCCCGCATTTAGAGGCGGCGCTCAAATTGGCAACGGACATTCAAAACGATCGGTTTATCGCCATTTCTTTATTGAACATTGCAAACAGCTATGACAGATCAGGAGACGATCAGATGGCTGTAGAACATTTCCAAAAAGCGGCGAAAGTAAGCAGAGAGAAAGTGCCTGATCTGCTTCCGAAAGTCTTGTTTGGGTTAAGCTGGACATTATGTAAAGCGGGCCAAACACAGAAGGCGTTTCAGTTCATAGAGGAAGGATTAGACCATATCACAGCACGTTCTCACAAATTTTATAAAGAATTGTTTCTGTTCTTGCAGGCCGTGTACAAGGAGACTGTTGACGAACGAAAAATTCATGATCTTTTAAGCTATTTCGAAAAAAAGAACCTGCACGCGTACATTGAAGCATGTGCCCGGAGTGCTGCCGCTGTGTTTGAAAGCAGCTGTCACTTTGAACAAGCTGCTGCGTTTTATCGGAAAGTGCTGAAAGCCCAAGAAGATATTCTAAAAGGAGAGTGTTTATATGCCTATTAAGAAAAAAGTGATGATGTGTCTGGCTGTTACTCTAGTTTTCGGAAGCATGTCGTTTCCATTCCTGACAAACTCCAGTGGATTTAAGGAATCAACAGATCGAAATACGACGTATATCGATCATTCCCCTTACAAACTTAGTGATCAGAAGAAAGCCCTTAGCTAGGGCTTTTTCTTGCTTTATGGAAGACGTTCCATTTTCCACATCGCGGCATTCCTTCTATTTCTAACGCAAGACACTCGAAACAACCAAACCATTTGAGGTATAATGGATAAAGTGAATAACAGTATTTAGATTGATATATATGAAAGAGAGTGGAACATCATGGGCCGTAAGTGGAACAATATTAAAGAGAAGAAGGCGTCTAAGGACGCAAATACGAGTCGAATTTATGCGAAGTTTGGCCGTGAGATTTATGTGGCGGCGAAACAGGGCGAGCCTGATCCGGAATCCAACCAGGCGCTGAAGGTTGTGCTTGAGCGTGCGAAGACTTACAGCGTGCCGAAAAACATCATTGAACGTGCGATCGAGAAGGCGAAGGGCGGAGCGGAAGAGAATTACGATGAGCTTCGTTATGAGGGCTTCGGGCCGAACGGATCAATGATTATCGTTGATGCGCTGACGAATAATGTAAACCGGACGGCGCCGGAAGTGCGTGCGGCGTTCGGGAAAAACGGCGGAAACATGGGTGTGAGCGGATCTGTTGCTTACATGTTTGACGCGACGGCTGTAATCGGTGTGGAAGGCAAAACTGCTGACGAAGCGCTTGAAATCCTGATGGAAGCGGATGTTGATGTGCGTGACATTTTAGAAGAGGATGACAGCGCGATCGTGTATGCCGAGCCTGATCAATTCCATGCGGTGCAAGAGGCGTTTAAAAACGCGGGTGTCGAGGAATTTACAGTAGCGGAGCTGACAATGCTTGCGCAAAGTGAAGTAACGCTTCCGGATGATGCAAAGGAACAGTTTGAAAAATTGATTGATGCATTAGAAGATTTGGAAGATGTTCAGCAGGTATATCATAACGTTGATTTAGGCGAGTAAGGAGTGAGCAGGCTGTTATGGCCTGCTTTTTTTGTCCTGGAAATTGTTTTAGCTGTATGTAGGCGGCCGCCTATACGATCAGTAAGATATTCTCATACTCTGGACTGTAACCTATGTGAAGGAGAGAGTGAATATGACTGATACAAGACATATGTATGGCGGACCTGGTTGTGGTCATTATCAGGGCTTTGGTATTGGCTATCCGGGCTATGGCATGCAAAGCACAGGCCACCCGGGTTATGGCATGTATGGAGGCCACCCGGGCTTTGGCATGTATGGAGGCTACCCAGATCACGGCATACATGGAGGTGTCGGCGGCTATCCGGGATATGGAACGTACGGAGGATACGGAGGATACGGAGGATCCGGCGGTTACCCAAGCGGCGGCTATGGAGGCTCTCCGGGAACTGTAAGTTATCCGAACATGCACCATGAAAATGATGGCCATCACCACTATTATCACCATCATCATGATGGAAAAGATAATCTTCATCACCATCATCACCATGTTGGAAAGGATAATCATCACCACCATCATGATGGTCATTATGGCCACCATCACCACCATATGGGCCACTGGGGAAAAGACGGATATAAATAAAGAAGATGATGATAAAAAGAGGACACTCTTGCAGATCAAGAGTGTTTTTCACCTTTTTTCTTGACTGTTCAGTCTGGAAATTGGTAACATTTGTTTCAGGAGGTGATCGTTTTTTGGGGAGGAATAAAGAATTTGATACGGCGCTTGTTCTTCACAGGGCGATAGAGGTTTTCGGAGAGTATGGCTACGAAGGAACGTCTCTTCAGGATCTGCTCTCTCATTTAGGCATTGCGCGCCAAAGTTTGTATGATACGTATGGCACGAAGCGTGATTTGTTTTTGTCAGCTGTGAAAACGTATCTTGAAGGGAAAAACACTGCCGTTATGGAAAGGCTTGAAGCGCCAGGATCTGTAAAGGAAGCCATTCGTGATATTTTTCAAGAAGGTGTCAATGCTTTGAGGGATCCTGAACGGGCGAAGGCGTGCTATATCATTAACAGTGCGATTGAACAGATTCCGCATGACCCTGAGCTTGCCCGGTATTTTGAAAGACAATCCAAGCAGCTTGAGGACGCTTTTTATCAGGCGCTTTTAAGAGCGAAGGATCAAGGAGAATTGAATGGCGAAGATACTGATATATCTGCGCTTGCCCGGTACCTGAATCAAAGCAGGCTGTCTCTGACATTTGTTGCGAAAGTGACGGATGATATGGATCGGCTTCAGGACCATGTTGACGTGAGTTTATCAGTGCTTGATTAACATGTGGTAAAGGATTCTTTGCCCATGTATGTACTTTTTGGACTGAATAGTCTAGAAATAAAAATGAGGTGATGATGAATGTTGATGAATGAGTTTGAAAAAGCATGTGAAACATTGAGAAAGTTTATAGCTTATATGCTTGAGAAGGACATGAAGAGCTGGACGGAGCTTTGGGATGAGAATGCTGTATTTGAGTTTCCTTATGCGCCGGAGGGATCACCAAAAAGAATAGAAGGAAAAGCGGCCATTTACAATTATATTAAGGATTATCCTAAGCAGATCCATCTTTCTTCATTTACCGCTCCGACAGTGTACCGTTCAGCAGATACGAATACGATGATTGCGGAGTTTCAATGTGACGGCCATGTGATTGAGACTGGGCTGCCTTATCGCCAAAGCTATATCAGTGTCATCGAAACGAGAGATGGCCGCATTGTTCGTTATAAGGATTATTGGAATCCGCTTGTTGTAAAAGAGGCCTTTGGAGGATCATTTTTGCAAACAGAGGAGAGTGGAAAACGATGAAACAGAATCCGATTTTAATTACAGGCGGGACCGGCACAACCGGCAGCCGAATCGCCAGCCGTTTAATAGAGCTGGGGCACAGGGTGCGTATTGCGAGCCGGAAAAAGGGCGCGCTTGCTGATGCTGAGTATGTGTATTTTGATTGGAAGGACGCCTCCAGTTTTACGCCTGCTCTGGAACAGGTAAAACAGATCTATCTTGTTGCTCCGGTCGGTGTATTTGATCCGGCTCCCTATGTGCTCCCCTTTTTAAAAGAGGCAAAGCGTCTCGGTGCAAAGCGTGTAGTGATGCTAAGTGCGTCTGTTGTCCCTGAGAATGGTCTCGTGTTTGGCGCGCTTCATCAGGCAGTGCGTGAGTTTCCAGAATGGACGGTGCTGCGGCCTTCATACTTTATGCAAAATTTCATCAATGTCCAGCATCGAATGTCGATTCAAACTCAGGGGCGCATCATCACGGCTTCGGGCGAGGGAAAGCTAGGATTCATTGATGCTGATGACATTGCAGAAACAGCCGTGCGTGCTTTAATTGATGGTGTTCCTCATCAGACACATCATATCCTGACAGGACCCGAGGCGCTGAGCTATGCCGAAGCGGCAGAGATGATCGGTGCAGCGGCAGGACGCCGGGTGGAGCATGTCAGCATTTCTCGTTCCGAGCTGCAGCATAAAATGGAGGCAGGAGGTTTGCCCGCGGATTATGCCCATTTTATGGCGAAGCTTGATGAGGCAATCAGCCATGGTGCGGAACATCGGGTAACGGATACAGTGAAGCGTGTGACGGGAAAAGAACCTCGTTCGCTGTCAGAGTTTGCGGCTGCTCATGCTGCATATTGGAAACACTGATCTCATTTTGGACTGAATAGTCTAGAAAGACCTTCGGCTCTTCCGAAGGTCTTCTTATTGAAAAAGCTAAGCCGTGTTTCAGTCATAATCATGCCCCCTGCCTCATACCTATTAAGGTCATTGTTTTTGAGAAAGGAGGAGCCGGAATGAAGGATATGCAGCCGTTTACGCCTGTCAAATCATATACGCCCTTTCACAGCCGTTTTGATCCCTGTCCGCCTATAGGGAAGAAATATTACAGAACGCCCCCTAACCTTTATATGACCTTTCAGCCTGAGCACATGGAGCAGTTTTCGCCGATGGAGGCTTTGAGGAAAGGCACCCTTTGGAAGGATCTCTATGATTTTTATGAAAACCCTTATCGAGGGGGAGACGCACATGGCAAAAAAGGTTGATGCCGAATATTATCGTCAGCTAGAGCAAATACAGGCTGCTGATTTTGTGCTTGTTGAGCTGAGTCTTTATTTAAATACACATCCTCATGATGAAGATGCGTTGAAGCAATTCAATCAATATTCCGGCTATTCAAGGCACTTAAAAAGACAGTTCGAATCCTCTTACGGACCGCTTCTGCAGTTCGGCAACAGCCCCGCGGGCAAGGATTGGGATTGGGGAAAAGGGCCATGGCCGTGGCAAGTATAAGGAGGAATGCCTGAATGTGGGTGTATGAAAAGAAGCTGCAATACCCTGTCAAGGTCAGTACGTGCAACCCGACGCTGGCGAAGTATTTGATTGAGCAGTATGGCGGAGCGGACGGCGAGCTGGCCGCGGCTCTCCGGTATTTGAACCAGCGTTATACGATTCCTGATAAGGTCATCGGCCTTTTAACAGATATCGGCACGGAGGAGTTTGCCCATTTGGAAATGATTGCGACCATGGTCTATAAGTTAACGAAAGACGCTACACCGGAGCAGCTGCGTGAAGCGGGGCTTGGCGATCATTACGTCAATCACGACAGCGCGCTTTTTTATCATAATGCGGCGGGCGTGCCGTTTACCGCGAGCTATATCCAAGCGAAGGGCGATCCGATTGCCGATTTATACGAAGATATTGCCGCAGAAGAAAAGGCGCGGGCGACGTATCAATGGCTGATTGATATTTCGGATGATCCTGATTTAAACGATTCCCTGCGTTTTTTGCGTGAGCGTGAAATCGTACACTCTATGCGCTTCAGAGAAGCGGTTGAAATTTTAAAAGAAGAACGGGATAAAAAGAAGATTTTTTAATAGGCAGATTGGCCTCTCTTTCATACACCCTTTTACATACAGAGAAAATGGTCTGTTTTTGCAGTTTGGTCTGCATTATAATCAAGGGTGTGTGCAAGCTTACTTTTTGATTGGGAGGCCTTTATGTCAGCTTTTAAGATTGAGAACGAAACGATTGCAGATGGATTTTACGCGTGTCCGGCCGTCTATGAGGATGCAGAATCGATTACCGGGTTGCTCGTCCGAACAGCTGAATGGCTCCGAGATCGGGGTTCTAACCAATGGAGCGGACTTCTGAAAGGGCAAGATATACATGATATCACGGGGTCAATTGAAAAGGGACATGTGTTTGTGTTTAAAAAAGATGAAGAGCTTGCGGCTGTCGTGATGCTGCTGCCTGAACCGAGCGAGTGGGACCGGACGCTTTGGGGAGACGATGGGCATGAGGAGTCCATTTATTTGCATCGCCTCGCAGTAAGCCGCCGGTTTGCGGGACAGGGGCTTGGAGCCCGCGTCCTTCAGTGGGCGGAGACGGGCATACACTTTCCGGAAAAAACGCGGATCCGGCTTGACTGTGTCGCTGATAGCGACGCCCTGCATTCCTTTTATCGGCGTATGGGATATGAATTCATGGGTGCTGATGCGTCCGGATATCATTTGTTTGAGAAAGAGATTACGGCAGAATAAGCGTCCTTTGCAGGGGGCTTTTTTGTCTTTTCTAAAAGGGAGGGCAGGCGATGTTGTGGCCAATTTTATTTGTGTCAGGGATTGTGACGGCTTGTCTGTTTGCTGGCGTATCCGTTTTGATGCGGATGAGATTTCCTGACAAAAGTCGGCCAGAATGGATGTTGGCCGTGCTGATCGTCCTTGGCATGTTTGCGATCTGGTACAGCCTCGTGTATGTACGCGGCTGGGAAGGGGCTGCGCTCGGAATGCTTGGATTCAATGTCATTTTCGGGGCCATTGCCGGATATTTGGTCGATAAGGCCATCCGGCGTTACAGGAAAAGATAAAGCTGCTGCCGTCTCTCATCATGTCGAAATTTTCACAGAACGGCAGGAATTTTCTTTCGAAAGGAGAAATACATATTACTTTAAAATGAAAGCGTTTTCCGAAGCGGGAAGGTGATGTTGATGATACAGAGTGTGACAAATGGGCTGAATCGTTTTTGTACGTGGGTGATGAGACTGGCCTATTTGAATGTGCTTTGGATTTTGTTTTCTCTTGCAGGCCTGGTTGTGTTTGGACTGATGCCCGCTACTGCCGCGATGTTTACAGTGGCGAGAGAATGGGCGAAGGGGAATACAGATGCCCCGGTGTTTTCTGTCTTTATTCGGGCGTTTAAAAAGGAATGGCGGGCATCACAGATCCTCGGGCTTATCGTTGTGACGGCTGCCCTGTTTCTGTTTGCGGATATGCGGATAGCGGCTCAGATGGACCAGCCTGTGCTCGTCAATGTATTCCTGAGCATTAGTTTGATTTTCGCGTTTGTTGTGCTGTATGTGTTCCCGGTATTTTCTCATTTTGACGTGAAAATCAAAGAGGTGCTGAGCATCAGCTTTTTCATTGCCTTCAGCCGTCCGGCGGTGACGCTTTTGATGGCGGCTGGCGCTGTCGGTGTGCTTTGTCTCGTTCTGTTTCATGTCACGTTTCTATTGTTTTTCAGCGGGAGTTTACTCAGCCTGATCTTAACGAAGCTGTCCTTTAAAGCGTTTCGGTCAATGGATCAGCGGCAGGAGAAAGAAAAGGCGGCATGAAGAAAAGAGTTGCTGGCTGGTACAGGCGGATGAAAATTAAGGATAAGCTGTTTGTGTTTCTATCGTTGATTATGGCCGTATCCTTTCTGTTTGTATACAGCGGGGTCCAGTATGCCTTTCATGTGTATGATGAGCAGATTTACCGCAAGTCCTCGGAGGTGCTTCGGATGTCTTCTGAAAGGATCGAAGACGAGCTGAAGAAGATAGAGGATGTGTCATATGAAATCATTACAGACGAACAGATTCAGCGCATCCTGAGCATGCAAAATCGGGATGATACGTATGATCAATATCAAATGAAGCAGGAGCTTTGGGATCAGCTTGCGGGATATGCCAGCGATGAAAAGTACATCGATTCCATTCATGTGATTGATGCCCGCGGCTCAGAGTATTCAGCCGGAAGCAGTTCTTCAGATCTTTTGAAGCAGGAGCAGGAAGAGGTATTTAAGCGAGCGAAAGCAAAAAATGGAAGAAATCTTTGGATGACGCTCGGCGGGTCAGATCCTGTCCTGATTTCAGCACGGCAGATCAGGTCCTATCACCAGCTGAGTCTGAACGGCTTGGGCATGGTGCTGATCCAAGTCAATGTAAAACAAATGATTCGTGATGTGCCGAAGGATTGGGGCGATTCAGTCGGAGACATTATGATTGCTGACCAAGGCGGGAATTTGGTGTATACGGCACATGCATCAGCGCATGTTCCTGAGGCAGCAAAAGAGACGCTGAAGCACCCCGGTTATGACTTGATAAAAAAGAATGGCAAACGTTACTTTATTTCTTATCTTCAATCATCCTACCAAAATTGGAGCTACTATAACGTTATCCCCTTTGATCAGATGTTCGCGAAAATTTCCTTTATGAAAACAGTGATCGGCACATGCTTTCTCCTCTTTTTCTGTGTGGTTTTGCTTTTCGGAAGGAAAATCGCTAACAGTATCACGGAGCCGATTGAACAGCTTGTGACCGCGATGAAATCGGTACAGCACGGCGGCATTGAAGCGGGTGTGTCGCTTTCTCTGCCGGAACATACACAGGATGAGGCCGGCATGCTGAACCGCCATTTTACTGTCATGATGAAACGGATTAATGAGCTGATGGAAGAAAATGTGGAAAAACAGCTCATTATTAAAGAAACCGAATTGAAAGCACTGCAAGCCCAGATCAATCCGCATTTTTTATATAACACGCTCGAGTCCATCAATTGGCTGGCCAAGGCGAATCAGCAAAAGCAAATCTCAAAAATGGTGGAATCGCTCGGTTTTCTTCTGCGAAACAGCATACATATGAAAAAGGATATCGTGACCATTCAGGAGGAGGCGGACATTGTACGTCACTATATGACCATTCAGCGATTTCGATTTGAAGAGCGCCTGAATTTCACGTTGGATATTGACGATGAGGTGAAGCATTGCCTCATTCCGAAACTGACGCTCCAGCCGCTTGCGGAAAATGCGATTCAATACGCGCTTGAACCCTTTACAAGACCGTGCGCCATCCGGATTCAGGCGAAAAAGGCGAAGGAATGTGTCTGTATTACGGTCGAAGATAACGGCCCTGGCATGGATGGACGGATTCTTGAATCAACGGGCGGAAGAGGAATCGGACTTTGGAATATTCGCGAGCGCATCAGCCTGACATTCGGAGAGCCATACGGATTGCGGATTCATAGTGAGCATGGAAAGGGGACGAGGATTGTGATCACAATACCGTGCCAAAATGAGGTGGTGTGATGTATAAAATTCTGCTGGCTGATGATGAGAGGATTATCCTTGATGGAATGGCAGGAATCATTGAGTGGGAGTCGCTTGGCGCCTCATTGATCGGTAAAGCGCAGAACGGACATGAAGCATATGAAAAGATTGTACATAAGCAGCCGCATATCGTCATCACAGACGTCAAAATGCCCGGCATGGACGGGCTTGAGCTGATCAAAAAGGTGTCAGCCGTCAGCCCGTCGGTGCAATTTATCGTCCTGTCCGGGTTTGGAGAGTTTGAGTACGCAAAGGAAGCCATGAAATATGGGGTGAAGCATTATTTGCTGAAGCCCTGCAATGAACAGCAGATTATCAGCTCGCTGGAGGAAATCATTGCTGAGCTGAAGCGGCAAGATGTGCACAAAAAGAAAACAGCCCATCTAAAACACGAGCTCGACCATATCCGTTCCTTTGCAGCCGATCAATACTTGGAAGGCTTGATCGCCGGTGTGGCCCAGCTGTCTCCGCCGCCTTCACTTGCCGGAAAAAAGATCCGCCTCTTGATCTTAAAAGGGGAACAATCTATTGATGCCACAGCCAGAGAGGCACTCGGGTCGGCACTGACAGCGGTTTGCAGCAGCGGAGAATGGACCGTGCTCGCCGTAGAGGAGAACGCCGCTGAAAAGGCGGCGGAGGTTTTTGCAACCCGCAAGCTGGCCATCAGTCAGGCGGGAGAACTCCGGCACGCGGGGCAGCTGTTTCGTGACACAGCTGAAGCGTCTGGTGACCTGCATGGGAGCGCAGTGATTTCAAAAATGATCAGGCTTATTGCCGACGAGCTCGGAAATCCGAATCTGTCCTTAAAATGGGCGGCGAAGGATATGCTGTTTATGAATCCTGATTATCTCGGGAAGTTATTTAAGCAGGAAACAGGCGAGAAATTTTCCCAATATGTTACACGAGTGCGTCTTGAACATGCGATGAAACAGATGAAAATGAGGCGGGATGCGAGTGTATCAGAAATTGCTGAAGAAATCGGGTTTGGCGATAATCCGAAGTATTTCAGTCTTGTTTTTAAAAAATATACCGGTCTGACACCGTCAGAATTCAGAAGAAAACAGGGAGGCGCTTCCGCAGGATAGCCATCTCTGTTTTTTTGACTTTCGCCACTGTTTTTTGAGTGTTTCGCCCTATCCGAACGCTTTAAAATAAAATGTAAGCACTTACATTAAAAGGGGGGATTGGTTTGAAGAAGATTTGTTACGTGCTGTTATCCCTTGTCTGCGTCTTTATTTTCAGCGGATGTTCAGCAGGTGAAGAGGCCTCGGGAAAAAAAGAAGACGTTACACTCAGAATCGCGTGGTGGGGCGGGCAGCCAAGGCATGATTATACAACAAAGGTAATTGAACTTTACGAAAAAAAGAATCCGCACGTCCATATTGAAGCGGAATTTGCGAACTGGGATGACTACTGGAAAAAGCTCGCGCCCATGTCTGCCGCCGGCCAGCTTCCGGATGTCATTCAAATGGATACCGCTTACTTAGCCCAATACGGAAAGAAGAACCAGCTGGAGGATTTAACGCCGTATACAAAGGATGGAACGATTGACGTCAGTTCAATCGACGAGAATATGCTGTCGGGCGGAAAAATCGACAATAAGCTATATGGATTTACGCTAGGTGTCAACGTGCTGTCTGTGATTGCCAATGAAGATTTGCTGAAAAAAGCCGGTGTGTCTATCAATCAGAAAAACTGGACGTGGGAGGATTACGAGAAGCTGGCGTATGATCTTCAGGAAAAAGCCGGTGTCTACGGTTCCAACGGAATGCATCCGCCTGATATTTTCTTCCCTTATTATTTGCGCACAAAGGGTGAGCGCTTTTATAAAGAAGACGGCACTGGCCTCGCGTATCAAGATGATCAGTTGTTTGTCGATTACTTTGAGCGGCAGCTGAGGCTGGTGAAAGCGAAAACGTCCCCAACACCTGATGAAAGCGCACAGATTAAAGGGATGGAAGACGATTTTATCGTCAAAGGCAAATCAGCGATTACATGGAACTACTCCAATCAATATTTGGGCTTTGCCCGGCTGACAGACTCGCCGCTGTCTCTCTATCTGCCGCCGGAGCAAATGAAGGAAAAGGCTCTGACATTGAAGCCGAGTATGCTGTTTTCCATTCCGAAAAGCTCTGAGCATAAAAAAGAGGCAGCGAAATTTATTAATTTCTTCGTGAATAATGAGGAAGCGAACCAGCTGATTAAAGGCGAGCGAGGCGTTCCAGTCTCCGACAAGGTGGCGGATGCGATTAAACCGAAGCTGAATGAGGAAGAAGCCAACATCGTGGAGTATGTAGAAACCGCGTCAAAAAACATCAGCAAAGCCGATCCGCCAGAGCCTGTGGGAAGCGCGGAGGTCATCAAGCTGCTGAAGGATACGTCAGATCAGATTCTGTATCAGAAGGTATCGCCGGAAAAAGCCGCCAAAACGTTCCGGAAAAAGGCCAATGAGATATTAGAGAGGAATAATTGACGGGAAATGGGGCTGACGCAATGAAAAAAAGCCGGAGTATAAGAAAAGACAATCTGGCGGGATATGCTTTTATTTCTCCGTTTATCATCGGGTTCCTATGCTTTACGGTGATCCCGATGGGGGCGTCCCTGTTTCTGTCCTTCACGAGCTATGACTTGTTTACGGCGCCGAAATGGATCGGGCTCGACAACTTTAAGGAAATGTTTACGGGTGACGAAAAGTATTGGCAGTCTCTGAAGGTGACATTTACGTATGTGCTTGCCGGGGTTCCGCTCCGCCTCGGCTTCGCGCTTTTTATCGCTGTCATTTTAAACAATGCAGCAAAAGGAACGGCCATTTACAGAACGCTCTTTTATCTGCCTTCGATCATCGGCGGGAGCGTCGCCGTGGCGATTATGTGGCGCAATATTTTTGGCAATGACGGGGTCATCAATGCGCTGCTGTTTTTTGTCGGGATTGATCAAAAAATTCTTTGGTACCAGAATCCGACAAGTGCGCTGTGGACATTGATTCTGCTGTCCGTCTGGCAGTTCGGGTCGTCAATGCTGATTTTTCTGGCCGGGCTGAAAAACATTCCGTCTTCGTATTTGGAAGCGGCAAGTGTGGATGGGGCAAATCGGGTGCAGCGTTTCTTCAAGATCACGCTTCCGATTCTTACACCGATTATTTTCTTTAATCTTGTGATGCAGACGATTTCTGCTTTTATGACATTTACACCTGCCTATATCATTTCGAAGGGCGAGGGCGGGCCGCTTGACGGGACACTTCTCTATTCGCTCTATTTGTTCCAGCGTGCGTTTAACTATTTTCAAATGGGCTACGCATCGGCGATGGCGTGGGTCATGCTTGTCATTGTCGGGCTGATTACGCTCATATTGTTTAAAACATCGTCATATTGGGTTCATTACGAGTCAAAGGAGGAATGACGGATGGAGCCGGTCAACCAGCCTGTCAGAGAAGCCCCGGTTTTTGAGAGAAAAAAAGCCGGGCGCGTCAGTCCCAAACGCATACTGTTCCATGTTTGTACAGGAACACTGGCGGTGTTACTGCTGTACCCGGTCATTTGGCTGTTTGTCAGCTCGTTTAAAGAAAGCGCCAGTATTTTTACAACCTCTCATTCACTCATTCCAGACCCTTTTATTCTCAGTAACTATGCTGAAGGGTGGAAGGGGATCGCGGGACAGCCGTTTCTGACGTTTATTAAAAACTCGGCGATTATTGTCGGGCTGTCAACAATCGGTGCCGTCCTGTCATCGGCTGTCATTGCGTACGGATTTGCGCGTATTCCGTTTAAGGGGAAAAAATTTTGGTTTGCGTGCATGATGGGGACGTTAATGCTGCCTCATGAAGTATTGATGATTCCGCAGTATATTATGTTTGCGAAATTAGACTGGCTGAATTCCTTTAAACCAATTGTCGTTCCGCAATTTTTCGGGCATGCGTTTTTTATCTTTCTGATGATCCAGTTTATCCGGACGATTCCCGAGGAGCTGGATGAAGCCGCGCGAATCGACGGATGTGGGCGCTTTGCCTGCTTTTGGCGGATCATTCTCCCGCTGATTGCCCCCGCGCTTGCGACGTCTGCGATTTTCTCCTTCTATTGGAAGTGGGAGGAGCTGATTCAGCCGCTCTTGTATTTGAATAAGCCGGAGCTTTACCCTGTTTCACTTGCGCTGAAGCTTTTTCTCGATACAGAGTCGGCTTCGAACTGGGGCGCGATGTTTGCCATGTCGGCCGTCTCGTTATTGCCTGTGATTCTTGTATTCTTTTTGTTTCAGAAATATATCGTTCAGGGCATCAGTACGACCGGATTAAAATAAAAAGGAGTGTTGCAGATGGCACAGCTTATTTTTGATGAAGAAAAGGTGACGTCGGTTATTGACCGGATCGTGAAACGGACATTTCAGATGGATTTTGCGTGGGATTGGCCGGGCGGCGTCGCGTTTTACGGCGTAGCGGAGGCCTATGAAGCGACAGAAAACGAGGAATATATCAATCTGCTAAAAACGTGGGTGGATGAACAGCTGGAGGATGGGCTGCCGCCGCTTTCGATCAACGGAGTTTCCATCGGGCATACGCTTTTGTTCCTCCACAAGGTGACGGGTGATGACGTGTATTTGGAAACAGCGGCCGAGATGGCGGAATATGTGCTGCATAAGGCGCCGCGCTTTGGCGAGGGGATCCTTCAGCATACGGTGAATGCGGCAGAATACGTATTCCCTGAACAGGCATGGGCGGATACGCTGATGATGGCTGGGCTGTTTATGCTGAGAATCGGGCGGATCATGGAGCGTGAGGATTATTTTGAAGACGGCCTGCGTCAGTTTCACGGACATGAGGATGTGCTTCAGGACCCTGTCACGAATTTGTACTACCACGCCTGGGACAACAAAGCGCAAAATCATCTGTCGGGGATTTATTGGGGCAGGGCGAACGGCTGGGCGGCACTCACGATGGCAAAGGCGCTCCCGCTTATTGAGGTGACACATCCTTCCTTTATGATCATCGACGGATCGCTCAGAGACCAGCTGAGCGCGCTTGTCCGGCTTCAGGATGAAACAGGGCTGTGGCATACGATTTTGGATGATCCGGATTCTTATCTGGAGGTTTCGGCATCAGCCGGTATTGCTTCTGCTCTGATGTCGAGCGGAAAGCTGTATACAAAATATGTGCAGAAATCGCTTGCAGCCATTTTGGATGCGGTGGAAGAGGACGGACGGATCAGCAAGGTATCGGCCGGGACAGCCGTCATGAAAAATGCCGAAGGATACAAACAGGTGCCTTACAAACGAATACAAGGATGGGGGCAGGGACTTGCGCTGACGTTTCTTGCTGATGTTTTGAAAACGAAAAAACGCGTGTATCAGTAAAGATAGCGGCGGGGGGAGAGGGATGAAAAAACAGCTTCAACAGAAGGAACGGGTTTCTCGCTGGAAGGGAACGTATTTCAAAAGAAACTTTGTCTTCATTTTGCTGATTGCCTGTATTCCCGGATTGCTGACTGGCGGCGCAATCTACTTTCTTTCGATCGACAAGGTGGAGAAAGAGCTGCAAAGGTCGCATGAAACACAGGTGGCGCGTGAGGTCAGCCGAATGGATGAGAAGCTGGGAGTGCTTGAACTGGCACTCACCCAGATGGCCTACGATTCTTCACTGATGAACGGATTGGCCGAGAGGGATTTGGAGAAAGACTTTACGTTCTCCTATCAATTAACGAAAAAGCTGTTTCTTTTGCGGGACCAGCAGCCGCTGATCGAGCAGGCTTCCATCTTTCTGAACAGCCCCCGGCCACTTGTGCTGAGCCCTGAATACAGCGCTTTGACAGAACAGGAGGCGCTTCGCAAGTATCGCTCGCTGCTTGCCTCAGACCACAGCATTTATTGGAAACGGTCGGGAAATCAAGCGATGCTGATCCAGCTCATCCCGGGCGCGGCGGAGAAACCGTTCGGCGCGATCATGCTGGCGGTTGATCCGAAAGAAATGGAATCAATCCTGCAAAGCTTGTCCCCCTATCCTGATGGCAGTGCGCTGCTTTTAGATCAAAATCGAGAGGTGCTGTTTCATGAGGGGGAAAAAGATTTTGAAAAGACTTTACTTCATGAGATAAAAAAACAGCCTGCTGAGAACGGCCATTTTCAGATGGAATGGGAAGGCAAGGTGTATTCTGTCTCCTTTGGAGAAATGAACCGGATGCATCAGCAATGGACCTTTGTGTCAGCGGCGCCTCTTTCAGCTATTACAGCGCCGATGGTGTTTTTATCAAAAGTGATCATCGTGATGCTGGTCATTTGCATCGGTTTGGCGGTATGCATGACATGGTATGCATCAAAAAAAATCTATCGTCCCATTCAGCATTTGCTTGGCTTGTTTACCGGAGGAGAGAAGAAAACATGGCAGGCGTCCGGGCAGGATGAATTCAAGTGGATTGAAAAGAGATGGCAGGATCTATCCCTTGAAAGCCGGAAGCTCCAAGAGCAGCTCCTGCGGCAGACGCCCCATATGAAAAAAAGTTTTTTGCAGCATCTCTTGCAGGGCGATTTTTACTATGACAACGAGGAAAGCCTCAGATTGCGGATGGAGGAGGCTGGCTGGAACATCGGCGGAAACGCGTTTCATGTGCTTGATCTACAGGTGACAGGGCTCCGTTGTGAAAAAAGCATCTTCCGTGAAGGTGATGAACAGCTTGCCGTGTTTACCCTGACCAATCTGGCTGAGGAATTGGCGGATAAACGCGTTTTTCAGCTCTCCATACTTGATATCGGCCGGCTTTCTGTCACCGTTCTTGTGATGAAAACAAACAGCTCTGATCTGAAGGCGTATATAACGGAGCTGGCACGCCAATTTGGAGATGTAACCGGACTATGCCTGACCTCGACATTGAGCAGCAAGACGGAGCGTGTCACGGAAATCCCTTCTTTATTTCAGAATGTGAAAAGCGGCAAATCCCGCAGGAAGTTTTCTAACCGGGATCAGGTCATTGATTTGCAGGCCGACTTCCCTCAGGATGAGCAGTTCGCTCCTTATTACCCTTTTGAGCTGGAAAAACAAATTGTTCAGGCCATCCGGCTGGAAAGAAAACAGGAAGCCAAGGAACTGATAGATGGATGTATGAAGGAACTGTCGGAAAAAGCGGCCATAGACAGGCATGTGCATTCCGCCCTGATTCAGCTGTTTTCCCGCATTCAGGAGGATATTTTGCATTCCGGGCTCAATCCCAGCGAACTGTTTCAGCACCGGAATCCGTTTCTTGATATTTCAGAATTGCGCGAACCTAACGAAGCGGCGGCCTGGCTGATGGATGTAGTGGTGACGCCTTACCTTTCCAAGCTTGAGGGCAGAACAAACAGACAGCAAAAGCAGCTGGCAGAACGTGTGATTGCGATGATTCACGAACAGTATATGGCGGACATTTCATTGGAAAGCTGTGCCGATGCGCTTGGCATGAATTCATATACGTTAAGCAAGGCATTTAAGCAAGTGACCGGCATTAATTTTATCGATTATGTGACCCAGATCAGAATCGAAAAGGCGAAAGAACTGCTGGTCAATACGAATAAAAAAATTCATGACGTGTCAGAAGAAGTCGGCTACCGCCACAATTACTTCAATCGGATTTTTAAAAAACAGGTCGGCATGCCGCCGGGTGTCTTCAGGCAAATGTATCAGGAAACGCCGTGAAAGGAGAGAACATGTGATGAAGAAACCGATTCAAGTATTTTTAGCGGGGGATTCCACTGTGAGTGACTGCCCGCCTCATGAAGCGCCGATGGCGGGGTGGGGGCAGGTATTCGGGCAATTGTTTTCAGAAGATGTGCTTGTCCGCAATCATGCCAAAGGTGGAGCGAGCACCAATTCTTTTGTGGAGGAAGGAAGGCTTCAAGCAATTGCCGAACGCATCACACAAGGCGATTATTTGTTGATTCAATTCGGCCACAATGACCAAAAACCGCGGGGGACGAAGCCGTACTCCACATTTCAGCAATTTCTTACCTTGTTTGCAGATACGGCACGCGAAAAGGGCGCGCATCCTGTGTTCGTTACATCGGTGCAGCGCCGCCGCTTTGATGAAAACGGACGGATCGAGCATTCCCTCGGTGAGTATCCCGATGCGATGAAAGCACTGGCGAAGGAGCTCGATGTACCTGTGATTGATCTGCTTGCGAAAACAAAGGTGCTGTATGAAGTATACGGGCCGGAGGAGTCGAAGCGATTGTTCGTTTGGTTTCAGCCGAATGAACATCCGAATTACCCGGACGGTATTGAGGACAATACGCATTTTTCGGAAAAAGGTGCAATGGAGGTTGCGAAGCTTGTGGCAGAAGGCATTGAAGAGCTCGGACTTCCGCTGAAGGACTACCTTGTGAGCCGGGAGGGGAAAGAACATGTATAAGGAAGGCGCGTGCCTGTACCACAATCCGCTCCGGTCAGTTAGTGATGTAAAGGACTGGCGGATGGAGGGAGGCGGACAGATCTCATTTGACGATCACCGCTTGCACCTGTCACATGTCCAGGACGAAGCGCACTTTGTCTTTTGGTGTCCGGAAACCTTTCCAGACGGCATCATTGTGACATGGGACTTCTCTCCGATCGAGCAGCCTGGACTGTGTATGCTGTTTTTTGCCGCTGCGGGTATAAGCGGCGAGGATTTGTTTGACCCAAGTCTCAGGAAAAGAACAGGAACATACCCTGAGTATCATTCAGGAGATATCAATGCCCTCCACCTGTCATATTTCCGCAGAAAATACCCGGAGGAAAGAGCATTCCGCACCTGCAATTTAAGAAAAAGCCGCGGTTTCCACCTCGCCGCAATGGGGGCCGATCCGCTGCCTTCTCCAGACGACGCTGATTCTCCGTATCGTATGAAGCTGATCAAAGACAAAGGCTATGTGCACTTTTCAATCAATGGTCTGCCCATTCTTGAGTGGATGGACGACGGCAGCACATATGGGCCTGTGTTAACAAAAGGAAAAATCGGGTTCCGGCAGATGGCCCCCATGAAAGCAGCTTACAGGGATTTTGCCGTACATCAAGCGGTGAGAAGATGAAGACGACTGTAACGGATGCGCTTTATGCAGGCTGCGAAGCGGTGGTGAAAATAGCATGGCTGAACGGGCTGTGGCTGTTGTTTACACTTTTGGGCGGCGTTCTTTTCGGATGGGCGCCAAGCACAGCCGCGATGTGTGCCGTTATAAGGAAATGGCTGATGGGGCAAAAGGATGTCCCGGTATTTCCGTTATTTCTCGATACCTATAAAAAAGAGTTTTTCAAGGTTAATGCGATCGGATTGGCGTTTTCGGCTCTTTTGCTCATATTGTCCGCGAACTATCATTATTTTTCTGCCAGTACGGATTGGCTGTCCTTTGCCGTAACAAGCTGCACGCTGCTTGCAGGGCTTTTGTATATCATCGCGCTGATGTATGTGTTTCCCCTTTATGTGCATTACCAGCTCCCGCTTCGCAAATATATTCCGCAGGCACTGCTTTTTGGCGCCATGAGACCGCTGACGACCGGCTGTATGCTGATCGGGTGCGGATTTGTCCTTTATTTGCTGTATACGCTTCCTGGCCTGATTCCATTTTACGGCCCGTGTTTATTTGGGCTTGTGTTGATGTTTTTTGCTCTTAGGGGATTTCAAAAGACGGAGGCCCAACATCATCAAGCCGGGTAACAAAAAAATGACAAATACGCAAAAAAGTGCAGTGTCCGAAATAGGCAGATGCAAAAAAGTGAAATTGAAGACAGCTCACGCAGCGCATAAAATCCAATTTAAGTAAGCGCTTACAGATAAATGAGAAGGAGCTGTCTGATGATTACACGAAGGAAACGCATGTTTACTGCTGTTACGTTGCTGGTCTTGTTGGTGATGGGAGCCTCTGTATGTCCTGTGAAAGCTGAAGGGGCAGCGCGGCAGATGGAAGCGCTGAACCGGGGGCTTGTAGCGGTCAAGACGGACGGGGGCATTTTTGTCAGCTGGCGGTTTCTTGGAACCGAAAACGCATCTGTTTTGTTCAATGTGTACAGAGACGGGCAAAAACTGAATGCTGCGCCTGTCAAAACCACGAACTATGTGGATAAAAACGGATCGACGGGCTCAACGTATACGGTTCGAGCTGTTGTAAACGGTACCGAACAGCCGGCTTCTGAAAAAGCCTCCGTATGGGCGCAGCCGTATCATTCCGTCCCGCTGGATAAACCGGCTGGCGGCACGACGCCAAAGGGTGAAGCTTACACGTACAGCGCTAATGACGCAAGTGTTGGCGATGTGGATGGTGACGGGCAATACGAGCTGATCCTGAAATGGGACCCTTCTAACTCAAAAGACAATTCACAGGATGGCTATACGGGTGACGTGCTGATTGACGCATATAAACTGGACGGCACAAAGTTATGGCGGATCAATCTCGGCAAAAACATAAGAGCGGGCGCGCACTACACCCAGTTTATGGTGTATGACCTTGATGGTGACGGAAAAGCGGAAGTGGCAATGAAAACGGCAGACGGGACAAAAGACGGCACGGGCAAAGTAATTGGAAATGCCAATGCTGATTACAGAAATGAACAGGGGCGTGTGCTTTCAGGCCCTGAATATCTCACTGTGTTTCAAGGTTCAACCGGGAAAGAGCTTGTCACCGCAAATTTTGAACCGGCGCGCGGCAATGTGTCGGATTGGGGAGACAGCTACGGCAACCGTGTTGACCGTTTTCTCGCCGGCATTGCCTACCTTGATGGACAGCGGCCGAGCCTGATCATGACCAGAGGGTATTACGCTAAAACCATGCTAGTTGCCTATAACTTCAGGGATGGAAAGCTGTCAAAGCTTTGGACGCTAGACTCCTCAAAGTCAGGAAATGAAGCGTTTGCCGGACAGGGGAATCACAACCTGAGCATCGCGGACGTTGACGGGGATGGAAAAGATGAGATTATTTTCGGCTCAATGGCTGTTGATCATGACGGGAAAGGCATGTACTCGACCGGCTTAGGCCATGGGGATGCCCTCCATACAGGAGATCTTGATCCGGGCCGGCCGGGGCTTGAGGTGTTTCAAGTTCATGAGGACAAAAATGCAAAATACGGCTTATCTTTCCGGGATGCTGCAACCGGAAAAATCCTTTGGGGCGTTTATGCCGGCAAGGATGTAGGCCGGGGAATGGCTGCTGATATTGACCCGCGTTATCCGGGACAGGAGGTGTGGGCAAACGGTTCTCTCTACTCAGCGAAAGGGGCCAAAATTGGAAGCGGGGCTCCGTCCTCGACCAACTTCGGCATCTGGTGGGACGGCGATCTGTTGCGGGAACAGCTGGACAGCAACCGAATTGATAAGTGGGATTATCAAAACGGCGTATCGAAAAATGTGCTGACTGCATCAGGCGCAGCATCTAACAACGGCACAAAAGCAACACCGGCGCTTCAGGCTGATCTGCTCGGTGACTGGCGCGAGGAAGTCGTGTGGAGAACGGAGGACAGCAGTGCTCTGCGCATTTACACGACGACCATTCCGACTGAGCACAGGCTGTATACGCTGATGCACGATCCGGTGTACCGGCTTGGCATCGCCTGGCAAAATGTCGCCTATAACCAGCCGCCGCACACAAGCTTCTTTTTAGGAGACGGCATGGTGGAACAGCCAAAACCAAATATGTATACGCCTTAACTGAAAGGGGGAAGGAACGGGCTGCGCGCAGCCCGTTCCCATCAAATGAAACCAAAAAAGAGGCAAATGGAATACTTGACCAGAGGTTTGATTGCAGTAAAGACAGAACAGGGCGTGTTTGTCAGCTGGCGTTTTCTCGGCACGGATCATGAAACGACGGCTTTTCACCTTTATCGGGACGGAATGCGGATTACTTGCGAGCCGATCCTGGACAGCACTAATTTTCTCGATCAAAACGGAACGACTGACTCTGTTTATCAAGTGGCGGCTGTCAATAAAGGACGGGAAGAAAAGCTTTCCAAGGAAGCTCGTGTTTGGCAGGAAAATGTCCTGGAGGTTCCGCTTGCCAGACCGGAAGGCGGTATCACGCCGGACGGAAAGCCGTACACTTACAGCGCCAATGATGCCAGTGTCGGGGATGTAGACGGGGATGGAGAATATGAAATGATCCTGAAGTGGGACCCGTCCAATTCAAAAGACAACGCTCATGACGGTTATACCGGGGAGGTGCTCATAGATGCCTATAAACTGGACGGCACCTTTTTGTGGCGCATCAACCTCGGCAGAAACATCAGAGCGGGTGCTCATTACACACAATTTATGGTGTATGACCTGGATGGTGACGGAAAAGCAGAAATCGCCATGAAAACAGCTGACGGCACAACAGACGGGAAAGGACATATCATCGGTGATGAGCAGGCCGATTTTAGAAACGAACAGGGCAGAATTTTGTCCGGTCCGGAATATTTGACTGTGTTTAAAGGAGAAACCGGTGAGGCACTCACGACCGTGGAATATGAACCGCCCCGCGGCAAGCTGGAGGATTGGGGAGACGGATATGGAAACCGGATGGACCGTTTTCTCGCTGGAATCGCTTATTTGGATGGGGAGCGGCCGAGCCTTGTAATGGCGCGCGGCTACTATACGAGAGCCGTGCTCGTGGCATACGATTTCAGAAACGGAAGGCTCAAAAAACGCTGGGTATTTGACTCCAACCATCCGGGACATGAAGCGTACGCAGGACAGGGGAACCACAGCTTGAGCGTGGCGGACGTCGATGGAGACGGAAAAGATGAAATCATATACGGCGCAATGGCGGTCGATCATGACGGAACCGGCCTGTATACAACGGGGCTCGGGCACGGAGACGCGATGCATGTAGGGGATCTGGACCCGTCACGAAAAGGGCTTGAAGTGTTCCAGGTGCATGAGGACGCCACGAAGCCGTACGGACTGTCACTGCGAGATGCCGGAACCGGTGAGATATTATGGGGCGTCCATGCTGGAACTGACGTTGGCCGGGGCATGGCGGCTCATATTGATCCAAGCTACAAAGGGGCGCTCGTCTGGGGAATTGATCCGCCGGGCAATGATGGCAAGTCGTATGGGCTTTTCACGAGCAAAGGCGAAAAAATCAGTGACAAAGCGCCCGCTTCAGCCAATTTCGCCATCTGGTGGGACGGCGATCTGGTCAGAGAACTGCTTGATCATGACTGGGACGGAACGATTGGCAGGCCAAAGATTGAAAAATGGGATGCTGAAAAGCGCTGTCTGAAGACGATATTTCAGCCGGCCGGCGTGCTGTCCAACAACGGCACGAAAGGAAACCCGGTTCTTCAGGCCAACCTGTTCGGAGACTGGCGGGAAGAAGTGATATGGAGAACGGAAGACAGCAGCGCGCTCCGTATCTATACAACGACACATCTCACCCGCCACCGCTTTTACACGCTGATGCATGATCCGGTTTACAGGCTCGGCATCGCCTGGCAGAATACCGCCTACAACCAGCCGCCGCACACGAGCTTTTACCTCGGAACGGAAATGAAAAAACCGCCGAAGCCCGCCCTGTACATAGCGGGAAGCAAAGCGGAGGCGCCGCTGTAGGAGGGCTAAGGGATAAGCAGCAAAGGCTGAACGCTACGACAAGATGATTAACGAACGGGCAGGACAAACCAATGCTCAAGCGCTGTACGCACCGGTCTTTTTCAAGGGAAGAGCTATCCGTGATGGAAGCTGTATAAAAAACGAGGAGGAATGAAAAAATGGCAAATCATATTTATCTTGCCGGCGATTCGACTGTTCAAACGTATGGAGACAGCACAAATCAAGGGGGCTGGGGGCAGTTTCTCGGCTCGCATCTGCCGGAGCATATTCAAGTGATCAACAGAGCGATCGGGGGAAGAAGCTCGAAAACATTTGTGGAAGAGGGCAGGCTTCAGGCAATCCTTGATGTGATCGAGCCGGATGATTGGCTGTTCGTGCAGATGGGCCATAATGACGCGTCGAAAAATAAGCCGGAGCGCTACACCGAGCCCTATACCACCTACAAAGAATATTTAAAGCAGTATATCGCTGGCGCGCGGGAAAAAGGTGCCCACCCGCTTCTCATTACCCCCGTAGCCCGCTTTCATTACGAAAACGGCGTGTTTTTGAACGATTTTCCTGATTACTGCATTGCCATGAAGCAGACGGCTGAAGAGGAGAATGTCCAGCTCATTGATCTGATGGAGAAAAGCCTTGCTTTCTTTACTGAGAAGGGCGAGGAAAAAGTATACACCTATTTTATGATTTCAGAAGGGATTAACGATTACACGCATTTTACAAAAAAAGGCGCAAATGAAATGGCGAAACTTGTGGCAAAAGGCATAAAGGAGCTCGGCCTGCCATTGACAGAATCGATCATCAAAGAAAGGTGAAAATGTGATGAGAAAACTCTATCATGGCGCTTGCTATTATCCGGAATTATGGGATGAAGAGACGATTCAGCAGGACATTGACATCATGCGTGAAGTTGGCGTAAATGTTGTGCGGATCGGCGAATTTGCCTGGTCTGTCATGGAACCTGAAGAAGGAAAAATTGACGTCGGTTTTTTCAAAGAAATCATCGCCCGGCTGTATGATAGCGGGATCGAAACGATTATGTGCACGCCGACGCCTACCCCGCCGATTTGGTTCTCACACGGCCGGCCCGAACGCATGCATGTCAATGAAAAAAGAGAGATCATGGGGCATGGCTCCCGTCAGCATGCCTGTACGAACAACCCGTATTTTCGAAAAAAAGCCGCCGTCATCACCACAGCCATCGCCAAGGAGCTTGGCCGGCTCCCGGGGCTGATCGGATGGCAGCTAGACAATGAGTTTAAATGCCATGTTGCAGCATGCATGTGTGAGACATGCATGCGCTTATGGCATGACTGGCTCAAAAATCGCTACGGAGTGATTGAACGCTTGAATGAAGCTTGGGGTACCGATGTGTGGAGCGAAACCTATCAGACGTTTGAGCAAGTCCCGCAGCCGGGACCGGCCCCGTTTCTGCATCATGCCTCTTTACGCACTATGTATCAGCTGTTTTCGATGGAGATGATCGCTTCGTTTGCGGATGAACAGGCCAAAATCATCCGCTGCTATTCAGATGCGCCGATCACGCATAACGGATCAGTCATGTTCAGCGTGGACAATGAGCGAATGTTTCAGAATCTCGATTTTGCCTCCTATGACACGTACGCTTCGCAGGAAAACGCCTCTGCCTTTTTATTGAACTGTGATTTATGGAGAAATCTGAAACAGGGGCGCCCGTTTTGGATTTTGGAAACGAGTCCGTCGTATGCCGCCTCGCTTGAAAGCTCCGCTTACCCGCACGCAGACGGGTATTTGCAGGCTGAAGCCGTATCGTCCTACGCCTTAGGAAGCCAGGGGTTTTGCTACTGGCTATGGCGACAGCAGCGTTCAGGCAGCGAGATTTCCCACGGTTCGGTTCTCAGTGCATGGGGCGAACCCACCATCGGCTACCAAAATGTGCTGGCGGTTGAGCGGGCAAGAAAGGAAATCGAGCCTGTTATTCTATCAACTGAACCCGTTCAAGCCGAGGCGGCGATGACTTACTCTGACAGAGCCAAAGCATTTATTAAAACTGAGCCTCACCGGGGGCTCCGGCATCGTTCGCTTGTGACGCATTTTTATGAACGTATTCTCAACACGGGGATTCACCGTGACCTTATTCCGGAAGGCGCTCCGCTGGACGGCTACCGCTTGCTGTTTACGCCATTTGTGCCGTATTTGTCTTCTGAATTTATCAAAAAAGCTTCGGCATTCGCTGAAGCGGGCGGCATCTGGATCGCCGGTCCGCTGACAGGAGGGCGCACATGTGAGCATACCATTCATACCGCTTGCGGACTTGGCGAACTTGAGAAAACGTCAGGGATCAAAACACTGTTTACCTTTCCGATGAATGAGAACGTGAATACAGGAAAAGCGTTTGGCATCACGGCGCCGCTTGGGCTGTGGAGCGCGGTGTTTGACACAGAGAGCGGAAACACCCTTGGCACGGTTGAATCAGGACCGGGGGCGGGCCATGCTTTTCTGACGGAACGGAATTACGGCGAGGGGAAAATTGTCATGCTGGGCTCGCTTCCATCCGGGAAAGAAGGGGATGCGATGCTGGAAGCGCTCGTCAGGCATTACGCGGAGGAAGCTGTTATTTCCAGCCGGTCGGATGTTACGCCCGGCACGATCGTTGCCCCGCGCAAAGGCGATAGCGGCCTTGTGTGGATCATCGTGAATATGGATGGAAAAGGAGGAAGTGTGACACTGCCGGAAGCGGGAACAGATCTGTTGACGCACCGCTTGGAAAAGGCGGGGAGGCTGGCGGTCGGACCGCATGAATACCGTGTGATTCAATTTGACAATCACAGCTGATTCTTTGCATCGAATCAGCTTTTTTCTATGGAGGGAGAGACCGATGAAAAAGATCAAATGGTTATCAGGACAGCCAAAGGTGACAAGCGGCGTGACGTGGGGCGTGCCATGGAAAAAAGGAGAATTAAAAAAGGGTGACCGTCTGGCGCTTATGAATGAAAACGCGGAAACGCGATATGTGCAAAGCGAACCGTCGGCCTATTGGCCGGACGGGAGCATCAAGTGGACGAAGCACGCGGCGGTGTTTGGCGGTAAGGAAAACCAAAGCTTTACAGTGCACAAAAGAGAAGTCCCGCAGCCAACTGAATCGCTCAGCATTCATGAGTCAGAGCATGATATCCAAGTGGATACAGGAGCACTCGTTTGTACCATTCATAAAACAGGATCTGATTTCATTCAATCATTGCAGATCAACGGAAAGCCGATCGCCGCAGGCGGGAGGCTCGTTGCCATAAGAGAAACGAGAAAAGAGTCGGCGGCGGAAACGGTTCTTTTGCATGAAAGGTCTGTCAGCTTTATCAAACGGGCGGCGATTGAGCAGAGTGGTCCTGTCAAAGCAGTAGTCAAAATCGAGGGAGTGCATGTGCTCCATAAAACGAATGAAGAATGGCTGCCGTTTGTCATCCGATTGGCGTTTTATGCCGGGCTGTCTGAGATCGGCCTTGTGCACACGCAGCTGATTGACAGGAACGGTAAACAAGAATTCATTAAGGGCCTCGGCATCGAATTTGCCCTTTTTTTGGAGGGGGAGCCGTACAACCGCCATTTCCGGTTTGCGGGAGAGAAAGGGATGTATAAAGAACCCGTCCAGCTGTTTGGCACACGTAAATTCAATGAACGATATCCGCTTTATGAAAAACAAATCAATGGCGAAATGCTGTCTCCAGATGAAGAGCATAAGGAATGGTTTGCACATGGCACACAGAATGCGGTTTGGGACGATGTGAAGCTTGTTCAGGATTCCAGCGATCATTACAGCCTGTCAAAACGGACCGGAAAAGATTATGCGTGGGTTGGAATACTGCATGGCAGCCGGGCGAAGGGGCTCTGCTATGCGGGCGGAAAAAATGGCGGTGTGGCTCTCGGCCTGAGGTATTTCTTTGAGAAATATCCTTCAGCACTGGAAATCACAGGTCTTGCCGGCAGCCGCCCCAAAATGACTATCTGGCTTTGGCCCCCAGACGGCGAAGCGATGGATTTGCGGCATTATACAGGAAACACCCACGTGGCCAGCGCGTATGAAGGCTTTGATGAAATGCTTTCTGATCCGACAGGCATTGCGAACACAAATGAAATCAGCCTGGCGTGCTTTTCGCACATGCCGTCTGACGAAGTCCTCAATGCGCTCGCTGACAAATGGCAGGCGCCGCCGCTCATTGTATTCGAGCCGGACGTCTATTACGAATCAAAAGCACTCGGGGTTTGGAGCATCATTGACACATCCCATCCGCTCAAAAAAGAGCTGGAAGACCAGCTCGATGCGGCCTTTCTGTTTTATAAAAAGGAAGTAGAGCAACGCAGATGGTACGGTTTTTGGCATTATGGCGATGTCATGCATACGTATGACCCGATCCGGCATATGTGGCGGTACGATCTCGGCGGATACGCATGGCAAAACAATGAGCTCGTTCCGACCTTATGGCTGTGGCAGGCGTTTTTCCGCTCAGGCAGAGAGGATATGTTTCGCATGGCAGAAGCCATGACCCGCCATACGAGCGAAACGGACAGCTTTCACCTCGGTGAATACGCAGGGCTTGGTTCACGGCATAACGTTGTGCACTGGGGATGCGGCTGCAAGGAAGCGAGAATCAGCATGGCCGGGCTTTATAAATTCTATTATTATCTGACGGGTGATGAGCGGACGGGAGATCTTTTGACAGAAGTGAAGGATGCCGATTATGCCCTCGTCAAAACCGATCCGATGCGCGCTTTTTACGAGAAAGGCAAGCACCCGACTCACGCCAGAACGGGACCGGACTGGGCGGCGTTTTGCTCGAACTGGCTGGCGGAATGGGAGCGGACCGAAAATCCGGAATATCTCAAAAAAATCGAAACGGGAATCAACTGTCTGAAGCGGCTGCCGCTCCGCTTATTATCCGGCCCGACATTTGAATATGACCCGGCGACCTCGATGCTTCATCACATGGGAGACGGCATTGCGGGCGGATATCATATGATCATTGCCTTCGGCGCGCCGCAAGTGTGGATGGAGCTGGCTGAGCTTCTTGATGACCGGGAATGGGAGGATATGCTGAGTGAATTCGGCGAATTTTACACACTCAGTGATGAGGAAAAACGGAAAAAAAGCGGAGGCGCTCTTCATGACGGGCATTTTCACTGGCCGATGTTCGCCGCCGGTATGACAGCCTACGCCGCGAGAAAAAAGCAAGATCCTCATCTCGCCGCCAATGTGTGGAATCTTTTGCTCGATGATAAGCTCAGCCATACGCCGCTTCCGATCAAACCGGAGCGCATCGAGACATGGACGCAGATAGAGGAGCTTCCATGGGTGACAACGAACACTGTCTCTCAATGGTGTTTAAATGTCATAGCGGCACTGGAACTGATCGGAGATTCTCTTCCGGCAAAAAAAGAAACATCGGGCAAAAAAGGATAACAGCCGGAATTTCATAGGAGAAATGGTGCAAAAAATGAAGATTGCAAGAATTTATGTAAGCGCTTTATATTGAGAGGGGCAAAGGGGAAATGCAAATTGAAAAAAGGGGGACTTACGCATCATGAAAATAAGAATGCGAAAAAAATGGATGGCCTTGCCGCTTGCTGCCATGATGATCGCCGGATGCAGCCATTCGGAAACTTCCAATTCAGCAAGCGGTTCGAAAGATACGATCAAAATTATGGCGCCACTTTTATCGCCGGAAAGCCCGAGTGATAAGAGCCCTTCATTAAAAGCGCTCGAAAAATACACAGGCAAAGAGATTAAGGTCACATGGGTGCCTGATTCATCCTACAACGACAAATTCAACATCGTCATGGCTTCAGGAGAGATGCCTCACGCGATTGTTATTAAAGATAAGTCAGCCGGCTTTATCAAGTCTGTCAAAGCAGGGGCGTTTTGGGAACTGTCTCCTTATTTAAAAGACTACAAGAATGTAAGCCAGGCAGATGAAAAGATTTTGAAGAACAGCTCGGTGAACGGCGAGGTGTACGGAATCTACAGAACGAGGGACCTGATCAGGGCGTGTATGATTATCAGAACCGACTGGCTGAAAAATGTCGGTCTGGATATGCCGGAAACGCTTGATGATTTCTATGAAGTGCTGAAAGCCTTTAAGGAAAAAGATCCTGACGGAAACGGCAAGGATGATACGTACGGCATGGTCGTGCCGAAATGGATGGGACTCGGCAACGGAAGCCCATGGGATGTTCTGCAAATCTGGTTCGGCGCTCCGAACCGCTACGGTGTTGAAAACGGAAAGCTGATTCCGGATTTTACAACGAAGGAATACATGGATGCGCTCACGTTTTTTAAAAAGCTCTATGATGAGGGCTTGATCAATAAGGACTTTGCTGTCATGGATTCCGCGAAGTGGAATGATCCGGTTGTAAAAGGAAAAGCGGGTGTCATCGTTGATACAGGCTCAAGAGCGTCTCAAATCCAAAGCGCGATGGAGGAGGCTGATGAGTCGAACAAGGATATCATTGATATCGTCGGCTCGCTTGAGGGACCGAATGGCAAGCGCACCTTCCCGACATCTGGATATTCAGGCATGATCGCGATACCAAAATCAAGCGTCAAAACCGAAAAAGAGCTGAAAGAGGTGCTGTCCTTCCTCGATAAGATGAATGATAAGGAAGCGCAGATTCTCACGAACAACGGAGTGAAGGGCCGCAATTACGAGCTCAAGGACGGCGTATTCACCTCACTTGAAAAAAACAACAAATCTCTCCTGTATGAGCATGAAGGCTTGGCACAGTTCAGCATGTCGATTCCGAAAAGCGAGTATTACATCGAAGACCAGAAAACCAAGCTCTTCCAGCATCGCAAGGACATCATAACCGAAGGAGAAAAAATAGCGGTCTTTAACCCGGCTGAGTCGCTTGTATCTGATGTCTATACCCAAAAAGGAGCCCAGCTTGACAACATCATCCTCGACGCGAGAACACAATTTATCATTGGAGAAATTGATGAAAAAGGGTTCGATGATGCAGTGGAGCTTTGGAAAAAAAGCGGCGGCAATGAACTGATGAAGGACTTGAACAAATTGTATCAATCGTCAAAATAAACCGATGCGCCTGCCTTTCGGCGGGCGCCCCGGTAACACGAAAGGAGAACAGATATGGAAACAGTGCCGAAGAAGGGAGATTCACCTGTTCTCACCGCTGGAAAAGGCATCAGCTGGATGGCTGCGCTCAAACGGGACAAATGGCTTTATCTTCTTCTTATTCCCGGTCTGCTTTATTTTTTGATTTTTAAATACTTGCCGATGTGGGGCGTGCTGATCGCTTTTAAAGACTATTCGCCATATCTTGGCTTCTGGAAAAGCGAATGGGTCGGTTTTGATTATTTCAAAGACTTTTTTATGAATCCGGATTTTTTCCGGCTGCTGCGCAACACCCTCATGCTGGCGAGCCTGGATCTTTTGTTTGCCTTTCCCGCGCCTCTCATTTTAGCCTTGCTTTTGAATGAGGTAAGAAAGGCCGCGTATAAAAGATGTATCCAAACCTTCATTTACGTACCCCATTTTGTATCATGGACAATTGTGGTCAGCATCACCTTCGTTTTCTTTACTGTCGATACAGGTGTGATCAACAAAATGATCATGAGCCTGACAGGTGAGCAGATTTCTTTCTTGTCGGATGCAGACTGGTTCCGGCCGATGATTGTGATGCAAAGCATTTGGAAGGAAACAGGCTGGGGAACGATTCTATTTTTGGCAGCGCTCGCTACGGTTGATCAAGAGCAGTATGAAGCGGCCATCATGGACGGAGCGGGGCGGTTCAGGAGAATGTGGCATATTACGCTGCCGGCGATCAGAAGCACCATTATCGTTTTGTTGATTTTAAGAATCGGCAGCTTTTTGAATCTTGGCTTTGAACAGGTGTATTTGATGACGAACTCACTCAACCGCAGTGTGGCTGACATCTTCGACACGTATGTGTATATGATGGGGATTACCCAAGGGGCGTATAGCTACAGCACGGCGGTCGGTTTGTTTAAATCAGTTGTCGGGATTATCTTGATTTTTGGCGCCAATTACATTGCGAAAAAGTTTGATCAGGAAGGATTGTTTTAGAGGAGGGGAGAGGTATGGCTGAAATTCACACGATGCACAACACCAAAGCCGGACGGGTGTTTGACGTCTGCAACATTCTGTTTCTCGGCGGTGTCGGCGCGATTACCATTTTGCCGTTTTTGTATATTATCGCCGGTTCCTTTGCGACAGAAGCGGAACTCGCCCAGCGGAGCTTCTTTATTTTCCCGAAAACCTTTACACTTGATGCTTACAAGTATGTGTTTTCGACACCGACGTTCCTTCGAAGCATGGGTGTGTCCATCTTCATCACCGTGGTCGGGACGGCTGTACAGCTGTTTTTCACCTTCACGATGGCGTATCCGCTGGCGAAGCGGCATGTGAAGGGACGGAATCTGCTGTTGAATCTGGTGATTTTCTCCATGCTGTTTTCAGGCGGCATGATTCCGACGTACCTTGTCGTAAAATCACTTGGCCTTTTGGATACGTATTGGGCATTGATTCTGCCGATGGCAATTAATCCGTTCAACCTTATTATTATCAAAAACTTCTTTCAGCAGCTGCCGCGCGAGCTGGAGGAATCAGCAAAAATTGACGGCTGTTCCGAAATCGGCGTCTTCTGGCGGATCGCCCTGCCACTGTCAAAGCCAGTTATTGCGACCTTTGCGCTGTTTTATGCGGTCGGGATTTGGAATGATTTCTTCCACGCTCTCTTATATATCAATGACAGTGCAAAATGGCCGCTGCAAATGGTGCTTCGCCAAGTCACAATTTTATCGGATTTAACGGCGACCAATGGTGATACGATGCAAAATGCAGTTCCGCCGGAGCAGGGAATTAAACTCGCTGTCATTGTCATTGCGACGCTGCCGATTTTGGCGGTCTATCCATTTTTACAAAAACACTTTGCAAAAGGAATGCTGATCGGTTCGGTGAAAGGCTGAGAAAGGGAGTGTTTCATATCAGTACATTAGATCAGATTAAGATTGCCTATATCGGCGGGGGGTCCCAAGGCTGGGCCAGAAGCCTGATGAGTGATTTGTCGATTGATGAACGGATGTCAGGCACGGTGGCGCTCTATGATCTTGATTTTGAAGCCGCTCAGAAAAATGAAGTGATCGGCAATCACAGCGGGAACGGCAGATGGAGATATGAGGCTGTTTCTACTTTGAAAAAGGCGTTATCAGCCGCTGATATCGTCATTATTTCCATTTTGCCGGGATCACTGGATGATATGGAAGTCGATGTCCACTTGCCTGAGCGCTGCGGTATTTATCAGTCTGTAGGTGATACTGTCGGGCCCGGAGGGATCATCAGGGGCTTGCGTGCTGTGCCGATATTTGCGGAAATTGCCCGGGCAATAAGAGACTACGCACCTGAATCATGGGTCATTAATTATACAAACCCGATGTCTGTCTGTACAAGAGTGCTGTATAAAGTGTTTCCCGGAATCAAAGCGATTGGCTGCTGCCACGAGGTATTTGGGACGCAAAAGCTATTGGTGGAAATGGTCACGGAAAGGCTGGGGATAGAGGTGCCGCGGCGTGAGGATATCCGCGTTAATGTGCTCGGCATTAACCATTTTACATGGATCACAAAAGCCTCTTACCGCCATATTGACCTGCTGCCTATATTCCGTGAATTCAGCGCGCACTATGGGGAATCAGGATATGAGCTGGAGGGGGAAAGCTGGAGGGACAGCGTCTTTTGTTCGGCACACCGTGTTGCGTTTGATTTATTTGAAACGTATGGCGCCATCCCTGCTGCAGGAGACAGGCATCTGGCAGAGTTTCTTCCCGGCCCATACCTCAAACAGCCTGAAGTATGGAGATTTCATCTCACACCTATATCATTCAGAAAACAAGACAGAGCTGAGAAACGACAAGAAACAGAACGGTTGATCGTGCAACAACGGGGCGTTGCTGAGAAAGCTTCGGGAGAAGAAGGCGTGAACATCATAGCGGCTCTTCTCGGATTGGGTGAACTCGTCACAAATGTAAATATGCCGAATCAAGGCCAGGTCTCAAACCTTCCTATACAAGCCATTGTCGAAACAAACGCATTCATCACAAGGAACCGTGTCCAGCCGATTTTTTCCGGAGCGCTTCCGAAAGGTGTGGAAATGCTGGCGGCTAGGCATATATCCAATCAAGAGGCAGTGTCGGAAGCAGGTCTAACAAAGGATACTGGCCTCGCGTTTCAAGCTTTCCTCAATGACCCGCTTGTCAGGATTGACCGCAGTGATGCAGAGCAGCTTTTCAATGACATGCTCCAATGCACCATGCAACGTTGAGCGGAGCTTTTCCGGTTTAGAAAAGAAACCATTGACCATACTGATAGTATAATCAAGAAGTAGGTGCTATCAATATGGGAGATTATTTAAGTGTTGCGGTAGAATTGGTCTGCGGTTTAGGCATTTTATTTATTATCTTAAAGCTTCTGGGGAAAACCCAATTTTCTCAAATTACGCCGTTTGACTTTATTTCTGCTTTAATTTTAGGAGAATTGGTCGGAAATGCCGTCTACGATCATGATATCAAAATAAAAGAAATCATTTTTGCTTCGCTGCTGTGGGGCGTGCTGATTTATGTTATTGAATTTATCACGCAAAAAATGAAATCATCGCGAAAGTTCTTGGAGGGTGAGCCGAATATCGTCATCCGCAAAGGAGAGCTTCAATATAAAGTAATGAAGAAAAATAAGATAGACATTAACCAGCTGCAAAGCCTATTGAGGCAAGCGGGGAGTTTTTCGATCCAAGAAGTAGAATATGCGATTTTGGAAACAAACGGGATGGTCAGCGTGCTCCCCAAATCTGATTTTGACAAACCGACAAATAAGGATTTGCAGATTCCTTCGAAGTCCGTTTCTCTGCCGATCACTTTAATCATAGATGGAGAGGTTGTCCGGGATAATTTGAAGGAAGCAGGTGTGGATGAACAGTGGCTGAAGCAAGAATTGAAAAAGAAGAACATTGATAAGACGGAGGACGTGTTATTTGCAGAATGGCATAAAAATAAGCCGCTGTATACTGTAACATACGAACAAAGCAGATCAACATGACTCTTAGAAAAAAGCTTGCAGCAAGGCGCAAGCTTTTTATTGATTGTATGTCCCTTGTTTGACAGCACGTACATGGTACATGCTCACTTCAGTGCTGATCAGATAGTCAGGCTTTGGTTTGCCTTTGTTTGCTTTATGGCCGGCGATATGCGCATCGCTTTTTTCCCATTGCTTCCAGTGATCCTCTGATTCCCAGCGAATCATGACAACAACTTCTTCATCACCGCGGCGCACATTTTTCTCAAGCACTGTCACATCAATTAAACCTTCTTGTTTTTCAATGATTCCTTCAGCGCTGAAACGTTCTATAACTTTATCTGCAAAGCCTTCTTTAACCGTCATTTTTCTCAACTGTACAAACATTTGTCTCACTCCAATCATTCTCACATATGAATAATTGTAAATGAAATTCATTCTCAATGTCAAAGAAAGCGCAGGGCGGAATCGAACCGCCGTGCGCAACAGTTTATTCTTTCAATAAAAACACATTTCCGTCTTCGTCCTTAAATTGAACGAAGGTGCCCCACTCCATTTGATTGGGCTCACCGAGAAATTCTACACCGTTTGTCTTCATTTTCTCGTATGTACCAAAGATGTCTTCGCATTCAAACACAATAGAAGCCTTCATTTGCTCTGAGCCTTTCATCATGGCTTTCGGGTAAATGACTAAACGAGTCTCGGCCCCTTTTGGCGCAACCTCCAGCCAGCTTGCTTCAGGTCCCATTGGGTGGTCCGCTGCAATATCAAAGCCTACCTTCTCTGTCCAAAATTGCTTCGCTTTCTGCTGGTCCTCGACATATACAGCAACAGTGCCAATTTGTTTGATCATAGGGAAACCTCCAAGTTGAAAAGATAATAATACTATAACCTGTTTACGGCCGAAGTAACATAAAAAAATCAGCCGGGAAACCGGCTGATTTTTAAAATGAGCAGCTTACAACATCGATGTGATTTGTGTCTAAGGCGAAATAAACCCAGCGGCGACGTGAGGAATCCCAATAAAAGCCGCCGACGGATCTTCTGCCAAGGATGATCGGGTAAAACCAAAATGAGCGGCCATTGGTTAACCAAACATAGGTAAATCGGAAAAGGCAAGGACGAATGGTGATTGGTTCAACTAACAAAACGGCTCCTTGAGAACCCTGCGGTTTTGGCGGTTTCGCTGGTATTTGGGAAGGAGGAGGTCCCTGCGGCGCACCGCCGAAGCCTGGGACGGCACCGCTGCCAATGCCAGGGCCGCCGCCGCCGCCAAAGCCTGGAACAGCACCGCCGCCAATGCCAGGGCCGCCGCCAGAGCCCGGAACAGCACCGCTGCCAATGCCAGGCCATGGATATCGGTATTCATATTCAAAAGCAGGCCAAGGCTCATAAAAATGCCCCGCAAACATATAAGGATCAACATAATACATGTGATTACGTCCTTTCTCATTGTAAACTGTACATTGCAGTTTATGCGGGCGGACTCTTATTGGTGCATTCGCCTAAGGATATGAAGCTAGGATGCGCTCAGAGAGCAGAATCATTTGATTTTTCTCTAGTCTTATTCACAATTCCGCTTTATCATTTTATAATGAAAGTGCTTCTATTACGAAAAAGGAGACAGACCGTGAATATCGATCAATTATTATATCAATATATCATAGACAACACTGCGGATATTACTGAGAAATGGTTCAGTTTGCGTTGCCAGCTTAAAGGCGAGCTATATTCCGCCAGCCATTTAAGTGAAGCAACGAAAACGCTTTTAACCGAGCAGCATACATTTACCAATATAACAATCGCAAGCGCATTTCTGGAGGATCAAACCGATTTTCAAGAAAACATGACAAAATGGGCGGAAAACGTTGCGAAAAACAGGGTAGAGCAGGATGTTCAAGTTCATGAGGTCGTAGAAGCCATATCCAATTCAAGAATCTCATTCTGGGACGCAGTCGTCACATTTATAAAAGAGAATCAGGAGATTGTGACAAATGAGGATGCAGACCGATGGAACCGCATTGTGAATCAGTCGTTCGATAAGCTGATTATTGAATTCTCCGAGCAGTACCAAAAATTCATGCTGATGAGGCTCACATCTCAGCAGGAATTGATCTCAGAGCTTGGCTGCCCGGTTATTTCCATTGCCGATGGAATCGGGATATTGCCGCTTATCGGCTCCATTGATACAAAACGAGCACAGGTCATTTTAGAAACAGTGCCGGTCCGCTGTGTCGAGAGAAAAATCACAAGCCTCGTCGTTGATCTTTCGGGTGTTCCGATTGTGGATACTATGGTGGCTCAGCAATTGTACAACCTGTCTAAAACGCTTTTCTTATTAGGCGTCAAAGCCGTATTTTCAGGGATTCGCCCGGATGTGGCCCAAACATCGATTCAATTGGGGCTTGATTTTAGTGAATATGAAACGTATGGCACTCTGAAGCAGGCATTAGAAAATATGGGTGTCCGCTGTATTGTTGAGGAATTGGAAGAAAACAAATAGGAAGTTTCCAGGCATATGATTGTCCGTCACCGGGTGATCATATGCCTTTTTGATTTGAACAGAAATCACCATTGATTTATCAAAAAAAACATAATATTATAATTCTTATAAGAATACTGTGAATTAAAACCTATTCAACAGGGGGGAAGGTCTTTTGGTTTCAAAATCAACGATTGATCCGGAAGTGATTGAAAAAATCATCAGCTCGCTGGAAACACTCGATTTCGGCACCGTTCAGATTACGGTTCATGATTCTCAGATTACCCAAATTGAGAAAATAGAAAAGCACCGTTTTTCGCTGAAAAGGAAAGAATCAAAATGATAATGTAAAGGGCGTTTGTTTTCATTAAATTCTCCTTAAAACATATACATATTTCATCCAATTTTTATATAATAGACCTTTAAGATCATTTTTTAGGAGGATTTTTGACATGCAAGCTACGGTTCACGAGAGTAAGCAATCGATCATGCAACGCATTTTGACAGTCTTTGTCTTCACATTGCTGATCGCGACTGTCGGCCTTTTTATCGGCCAATTTGTTCCTGTCGCTTTGATGCTGCCGCTTTCTATTCTTGAAGTGGCGATGATTATTCTGGCCTTCTGGATGCGCAGAAGAAAAGCGGTCGGGTATGCGTTTGTATATACATTCGCGTTCGTTTCCGGCATTACCTTATTTCCGATCGTCAGCCATTACGCTTCCATCGCCGGCGCCTATGTCGTGCTTGAAGCCTTTGGTTCTACATTTGTCATTTTTGCCGTCTTGGGTACAATCGGCGCAAAAATGAAGAAGGATTTATCCTTCCTGTGGTCATTTCTGCTGGTTGCGGTGCTCGCACTCGCAGTGGTAGGGATTTTCAACATTTTCAGCCCGTTAAACTCAGCGGCGATGATGGCGTATTCCGTGATCGGAACCATCGTCTTTTCCCTTTACATTTTGTATGATTTGAATCAAATCAAACACCGCCACATTACGGAAGACTTGATTCCGGTTATGGCGTTATCGCTGTACCTTGACTTTATCAACTTATTCATCAACCTGCTCCGCTTCTTCGGCATTTTGAGCAGTGATGATTAATGAAAAAGCGCCTGTCATTGGATAGGCGCTTTTTGCTATACATAAAAAAGGCAGGTGGAGTGTTTATGAGTATCCTATCATTTTAAATACACTGGAGCAGGTCACAGTGCTGGAGCCATGGTACGAAGACCCGTCATCATCGGAGGAGACGCCGCCCACGCCGGCGCGCCGACCCTGGCGCAAGGAGCGGCAATGGCGATCGAGGATGCCATCGTCCTCGCCGAAGAACTCCAAAAACACGCCGACCACGAAACAGCATTACAGGCGTACTACAAAAGAAGAGCCCCACGAGCGCTCAAAGTCCAGAACCTATCATCGGAAATCGTACGCCGCGGGCTGAAAGGAGAGCCGGGAGCGGAAGAACTGATTGGGGAGTGCTATGCGGTGTTGAGGGAAGGGTATTAAATAGGAAAAGTCCAGAAAGTGATTTCTGGACTTTTTAGTCTTGCTCTGTTTTATTCCTTATCCGCTCAATCACCTCATGCAGCCCCTCAGGCTTATAAAACTCCACCGGTGAACTGCCTTTCTCAAACGAAATTGTCTCGGCTTCAATCAGCGCGACATAGCGTCCGTTTACTTTTGCGAGATGAATAGAATCGCCAAAATCCGCTAGCAATCCCCTAATCTCTGTTTCTCCGACTTTCATTTTCAGTTGGGCCTCTGGCGTGTGCTCGATGATTTGGGCGGAGGCTTCGATGACTTGATGGGTGTCGAGGCGCTCTTGGATTTCCCGTTTTTCGCTTGCTTCCCAAATCTCAATGTCGTGCTCGAACTGCTTGAGTTCTTCGCTGTTGTCTTCAAATGTCTCGTAGACGTGCTCCTGTACCATGTTCATGACCTGATTTTTCATGATTTCCGGCATCGATTCGCCGTACTCGACGAATTTCAGAAAGTCCTCAAAATAGCGGGCGTGTGAGGCCTGGTGGATTTTTAGCTCACCTTCCTCGACCATTCCTTCCTCTGGCATGTACGGGTATTGGATGCTTTTCATGTTTTTTGTCGTGATCGCCATTTCGACTTTTTTAATGAGAGAAGACGCGTCAGAGATGCGGGCGACCTTCGGCTCAAAGTCACATTTCATAATGAAGACAAATGACTCGTCAAAGTATTTTCTCGGCACGGCCGAAGCGACGAGAAACACGCCGCCGCGAACCGCGCTTGTGTCAAGGTACGTGCGGACGAACTGCTCGCTCAGCTCATTGAAGTCTTCTTTTGTTTCCGCCAGACGAGCGCGGTTGAACATGTTGTAGTTTGGGTTGGAATCGAGCTCGTGGCCGGGTTCGACGATAAAATGGCCGATTTTCGTCGGGACCTGCTCGGACTGCGGATGGCGGTCTGCTTTCCGTTTGACGATTTTTTTCAGTTCCCCGTCGAGAAAGTCCTTTAGCTCGCTTTCTTCAAATTCGCCCGTATCAAGGGTCTGGAAGTGCTTGAACTGTTTGTTCGCCTGCTCATCTTTGCCTTCCACCTGTATGACATAAAAGGATAAAAACCGAATTTCAAAATCCATATATAAACTCACCTTATTCGCGTATTGTACAGCTTCTCAAGTATAGAAAAAACAGCAATCATGCGTCAATTGGGAGAACGGAATAATCATGACCATGAAAGGGAAATGTAGTCAAATAGAAGGCATCTCATACGGAAAGGAATGGTTCGATGAAGGAAACAAGCCCGATTCCTCAGCCGAAGACGTTTGGGCCGCTAGGCAATTTGCCTTTAATCGATAAAGACAAGCCGACGCTTTCGCTGATCAAACTGGCGGAAGAACAGGGCCCGATTTTTCAAATCCATACACCCGCGGGCACGACCATTGTAGTGTCCGGCCACGAATTGGTGAAAGAGGTTTGTGATGAAGAACGGTTTGATAAAAGCATTGAAGGCGCCTTGGAAAAGGTTCGCGCATTTTCCGGTGACGGATTGTTTACGAGCTGGACGCATGAGCCTAACTGGAGAAAAGCGCACAACATTCTGATGCCGACGTTCAGCCAGCGGGCCATGAAGGACTATCATGAGAAAATGGTCGATATCGCTGTTCAGCTCATTCAAAAATGGGCCAGGCTCAATCCGAATGAAGCAGTCGATGTCCCGGGAGATATGACCCGGCTGACGCTCGACACCATTGGGCTATGCGGGTTTAACTACCGCTTTAACAGTTACTACAGAGAAACGCCCCACCCGTTTATCAACAGCATGGTGCGGGCGCTTGATGAAGCGATGCATCAAATGCAGCGGCTTGATGTTCAAGATAAGCTTATGGTCAGAACAAAGCGGCAATTCCGCCATGATATTCAAACGATGTTTTCGTTAGTCGACAGCATTATTGCAGAGCGCCGATCGAATGGAGACCAGGATGAAAAAGATTTGCTCGCCCGCATGCTGAATGTGGAAGATCCGGAAACGGGTGAAAAGCTCGACGACGAAAATATCCGCTTTCAGATCATTACGTTTTTGATTGCCGGCCATGAAACAACGAGCGGCCTGCTCTCCTTTGCGACCTACTTTTTATTGAAGCATCCTGACAAACTGAAAAAGGCGTATGAAGAGGTCGATCGGGTGCTGACGGATGCAGCGCCGACCTATAAACAAGTGCTGGAGCTTACATACATACGGATGATTTTAAATGAATCACTGCGCTTATGGCCGACAGCTCCGGCTTTCAGCCTTTATCCAAAAGAAGACACAGTCATTGGCGGAAAATTCCCGATCACGACGAAAGACAGAATTTCTGTGCTGATTCCGCAGCTTCATCGTGATCGAGACGCTTGGGGAAAGGACGCAGAAGAATTCCGGCCGGAACGGTTCGAGCATCAGGACCAAGTGCCTCACCATGCGTACAAACCATTCGGAAATGGCCAACGGGCCTGTATCGGCATGCAGTTTGCCCTTCATGAAGCCACACTTGTGCTGGGCATGATTCTAAAATATTTCACACTGATTGATCATGAGAATTATGAGCTTGATATCAAACAAACCTTAACACTTAAGCCGGGCGATTTTCACATCAGGGTTCAAAGCCGTAATCAGGAAGCCATTCATGCGGACGTCCAGGCAGCTGAAAAAGCCGTGTCTGATGAGCAAAAGGAGAAAACGGAAGCAAAGGGCGCATCGGTCATCGGTCTTAACAACCGCCCGCTTCTCTTACTGTACGGCTCTGATACCGGCACTGCAGAAGGCGTCGCCCGGGAGCTTGCTGATACTGCCAGTCTTCACGGCGTAAGGACAGAGACAGCACCTCTGAACGACCGAATTGGAAAGCTGCCGAAAGAGGGAGCGGTTGTCATTGTGACCTCGTCTTATAATGGAAAACCGCCAAGCAATGCCGGACAGTTCGTGCAGTGGCTTCAAGAAATCAAACCGGGTGAGCTTGAGGGCGTTCATTACGCGGTATTTGGCTGCGGCGACCACAACTGGGCGAGCACGTATCAATACGTGCCGAGATTCATTGATGAGCAGCTTGCGGAAAAAGGCGCGACTCGGTTTTCTGCGCGCGGAGAAGGTGATGTCAGCGGTGATTTTGAAGGGCAGCTTGACGAGTGGAAAAAAAGCATGTGGGCGGACGCCATTAAGGCATTCGGACTTGAGCTTAATGAAAACGCTGATAAGGAGCGAAGCACGCTGAGCCTTCAGTTTGTCAGAGGGCTGGGCGAGTCTCCGCTGGCTAGATCATACGAAGCCTCTCACGCATCCATTGCCGAAAATCGTGAACTCCAGTCTGCAGACAGCGATCGAAGCACTCGCCATATCGAAATTGCATTGCCGCCGGATGTTGAATATCAAGAGGGCGACCATCTTGGCGTATTGCCAAAAAACAGCCAAACCAATGTCAGCCGGATTCTCCACAGATTCGGTCTGAAGGGAACCGACCAAGTGACATTGTCGGCAAGCGGCCGCAGTGCGGGGCATCTGCCATTGGGCCGTCCTGTCAGCCTGCATGATCTTCTCAGCTACAGCGTCGAGGTGCAGGAAGCAGCCACAAGAGCGCAAATACGTGAACTGGCGGCATTTACAGTGTGTCCGCCGCATAGGCGTGAATTAGAAGAACTGTCAGCAGAGGGTGTTTATCAGGAGCAAATATTGAAAAAACGAATTTCCATGCTGGATCTGCTTGAAAAGTATGAAGCGTGTGACATGCCGTTTGAACGATTTTTAGAGCTTTTACGTCCGTTAAAACCGAGATATTATTCAATTTCAAGCTCTCCAAGAGTGAATCCGCGGCAAGCATCGATCACAGTCGGTGTCGTGCGCGGCCCTGCGTGGAGCGGCCGTGGCGAATACAGGGGCGTGGCTTCAAATGATTTAGCTGAGCGTAAAGCCGGTGATGATGTCGTGATGTTTATCCGCACACCGGAATCCCGGTTTCAGCTTCCAGAAGACCCTGAAACTCCAATCATTATGGTCGGACCAGGCACAGGAGTAGCGCCATTCCGCGGTTTCCTTCAAGCCCGTGAAGTTTTAAAGCGGGAGGGGAAAACGCTCGGTGAAGCTCATCTCTATTTTGGATGCAGGAACGATCGTGATTTTATATACCGCGATGAGCTTGAGCAGTTTGAAAAAGACGGAATCGTCACTGTCCACACAGCCTTTTCCCGCAAAGAAGGCATGCCGAAAACGTATGTCCAGCATCTAATGGCTGACCATGCAGAAACATTAATATCGATCCTTGACCGCGGAGGCAGGCTTTATGTATGCGGTGATGGCAGCAAAATGGCCCCGGATGTGGAGGCGGCACTGCAAAAGGCGTATCAGTCTGTTCATGGCACCGGGGAGCAAGAAGTGCAAAACTGGCTGAGACATCTGCAGGATACCGGTATGTACGCTAAGGATGTCTGGGCAGGGATATAGATAAAGAAGACTGGAGACATCCAGTCTTTTTTGTCCTTTCGAAAAAATGGTGATCGCGCTAAACATTGATGCATACAATAACTTCAGTCCGCCGGAAGGGCGGGCTGTCTGCAAAACCTATTTTTCGTTTTTGCTAGTTTATGTTATTCTTATACTCGGTATCTATTTCTTTTTTCAAAGGCACACATGACAAAAGAAATCCTTTTTTTATTTCTGAGAAAAAAATGTGAAACGAAATGAAGGTTTCTTTCGTCCAGTGATTGGTTTCCAAATGGTTGTAATAAAAATGATATGGGGCGAAACATAAATATTCCGGCTTGCCGCGGTGTATTTATTGTTGTGTGATGCCTTGATTTTGTTTGGAAAGAAGGAATTGGAAGGCAGGATATAAAGAGCAGGTAAATATGAATGAAGAACTTAAAGTGTTTAAGAAAGTAGAGGTTGCCATGAAGAAACTTTTTTCTTACAAACTTAGCTTTTTTGTGCTGGCTGTTATACTGTTTTGGGCAAAAACGTATTTATCCTACAAGACTGAGTTTAATCTTGGGGTAAAAGGCACAACTCAGGAGATCCTCCTGATATTTAACCCATTCTCAAGCGCCGTCTTCTTTTTAGGACTGGCTTTGCTGGCGAAAGGGCGTAAATCAGCCATTATTATGCTGATTATCGATTTCTTGATGACATTTGTGTTATATGCAAATATTTTATTCTATCGTTTCTTTGACGATTTCTTGACGTTCCCGAACATTAAACAGTCCGGAAACGTTGGAAACATGGGAGACGGGATTTTCAGTATCATGGCCGGTCATGATATTTTCTATTTCTTAGATATTATCATTTTGATTGCGGTTTTGATCTGGAGACCTGAATTAAAAGAATACAAAATGAAAAAACGCTTTGCGTCTTTAGTGATCCTTTCTGGGATCGCACTGTTTTTCATCAACCTGCACTATGCGGAAAAAGACCGTCCGCAGCTGCTGACAAGAACGTTTGACCGCAATTATATCGTGAAGTATTTAGGTCTTTACAACTACACCATTTATGACGGTGTGCAGACGGCTCAAACAGAAACGCAACGGGCCTATGCAAGCAGCGATGATTTAACAAGCGTCGAGAATTACACGACGTCTCATTATGCGAAACCGAACGCCGAGTACTTCGGCTCTGCCAAAGGCAAAAATATCATTAAAATTCACCTTGAAAGCTTCCAGTCATTCCTGATTGACTACAAGCTAAACGGTGAAGAGGTGACGCCTTTCTTAAATAAACTTGCGCACGGCGGGGAAGATGTGACGTATTTTGATAACTTCTTCCATCAGACAGGCCAGGGAAAAACATCTGATGCCGAGCTGACAATGGATAACTCGATCTTCGGTCTTCCTGAAGGCTCCGCGTTTGTGACGAAAGGCGAAAACACTTACCAGTCGCTTCCTGCGATTTTAGACCAGAAGGAAGGCTATACAAGCGCCGTCCTGCATGGTGATTACAAATCGTTCTGGAACCGTGACCAGATTTACAAACATATCGGATATGACAAGTTCTTCGACGCAAGCACGTATGATATGTCAGATGAAAATGTGATTAACATGGGACTTAAGGATAAGCCGTTCTTTACAGAATCGATTCCAAAGCTTGAGTCTCTTAAACAGCCGTTTTACGCGCATTTGATTACTTTGACAAACCATTATCCGTTTAACCTGGATGAAAAAGACGCGTCTCTTAAAAAAGCGACAACTGGCGATAACACAGTTGACAGCTACTTCCAAACAGCGCGTTACCTTGACGAAGCGCTTGAGCAATTCTTCAAGGAGCTGAAGGAAGCAGGCCTGTATGACAACTCAGTCATCATGATTTACGGTGACCATAACGGTATTTCTGAAAACCATAACCGAGCGATGAAAGAGATTCTTGGAAAAGAGATCACAGATTATCAAAACGCACAGAACCAGCGTGTGCCGCTGATGATCCGCGTTCCTGGCAAAAAAGGCGGAGTGAACCATACGTATGGCGGCGAAATTGACGTCATGCCGACACTTCTGCACTTAGAAGGAATTGATTCTCAGAAATACATCAACTTTGGTACTGACTTATTCTCTAAAGACCACGACGATACAGTGGCATTCAGAAACGGAGACTTCGTAACGCCGAAGTACACATCAGTCGACAATATCATTTACGATACGAAGACTGGTGAAAAACTGAAAGCGAATGAAGAAACGAAGAATCTGAAAACAAGAGTGAACCAGCAGCTGAGCCTTTCAGACAGTGTCCTGTACAAAGACTTGCTGAGGTTCCATAAACTAAATGATTTCAAAGCCGTTGATCCGTCAGACTATCATTACGGCAAGGAGAAAGAAATCAAATAAGATGAAAAAGAGCCTTGAGCGGGCGCATTGCCTTCGCTCAAGGCTCTTTTTTTTGGTTATACAACCAACTTGAAAAAATAGATTCCATTTGGTCACCAAGGCTGGCTTTCTCTCATATCATTACAGTAGATTTTGAAACCGGATTGAAATCGGACAAATTATCGGGGAAATGCCTTGATAGATTGTGAAGATGTACCAGGTTTCGAACTCAATATTCATAGAGATGAGGGGTAGAGATGAAAGCGGTCATTCTCTGCGGCGGAAAAGGAACGAGAATGAGTGAAGTCACGAATGACATTCCTAAACCGCTCGCCATGATAGGCGGCAAACCGATTCTATGGCATATTATGAAAATTTATCAGTACTACGGAGTAAACGAGTTTATTCTGCTGTTGGGCTATAAAGGAGAAAAAATCAAGGAATACTTTCTCGACTATGAATGGAAGCACAACAGCCTGACACTCGACAGCTCTACGGGAGAGGTACAGATCCTGGGGCAGCCTGAAACGTGGAAAATTACGTTTTTGGAGACTGGGGAAGATACGCTGACAGCCGGAAGAATCTTGCAGGCGAAAGACTATATCGGTGATGAAACATTTCTGCTCACCTATGGGGACGGGCTGGCCAATATCAATCTTTTCCATCTCATCAGCTATCATCAGACAAAAGGTGCTGCCGCGACTGTCACCGGCATTGACAAAGTCTCGCAGTTTGGCACCTTGACGGTTGAGGACGGCATGGCGAAAACATTTTCTGAGAAGACATCAAGTGACGGAATCATCAACGGCGGATTCTTCGTTTTCAGTCCCAAGGTTTTCGATTATTTGCCGAAGGACGGGAACACAATGTTCGAAGATGAACCGCTGAAGAACCTTGCCAAAGACGGGGAGCTTGCTGTGTACCGCCATTACGGATTTTGGACGGCCATCGATACGTATAAAAATCTCTTAGAAGTCAACAAAATGTGGAATCAAGGACAACAAGTATGGAAGGTATGGTGAATCGATTTGAGTTTCTGGAAAAATAAAAACGTATTTGTCACGGGATGTACAGGTCTTTTAGGAAGCTATTTGGTGAAAGAGCTGATCGAACAGGGCGCAAACGTGACAGGGCTTGTCAGGGATCATGTGCCTCAATCCAATCTTTATCAGGGAGAACATATCAAGAAAATGAACATCGTGCGGGGTTCTCTTGAGGACTTGGCTGTGATTGAACGCGCGCTTGGCGAGTATGAGATCGACACGGTCTTTCATCTCGCTGCACAAGCGATTGTCGGCGTGGCAAACCGCAACCCGATTTCTACCTTTGAAGCGAATATCCTCGGCACATGGAATATTCTCGAAGCCTGCCGCAAGCATCCGTTAATTAAGCGGGTCATTGTCGCTTCAAGTGATAAAGCTTACGGCGATCAAGAAAACCTTCCATACGATGAAAACATGCCGCTGCAAGGCAAGCACCCGTACGACGTCTCAAAAAGCTGCGCAGATCTGATCAGCCACACCTATTTTCACACGTACGGGCTTCCGGTCTGCATTACGCGCTGCGGAAACTTATACGGCGGCGGAGATTTGAACTTCAACCGCATCATTCCTCAGACGATTCAGCTTGTGCTGAACGGGGAAGCGCCGGAAATCCGAAGCGACGGCACATTTGTACGGGACTATTTCTATATTGAAGACGCCGTTCAGGCTTATCTGCTTCTTGCAGAAAAAATGGAAGAAAACAATCTTGCCGGAGAGGCCTTTAACTTCAGCAATGAGATCCAGCTGACCGTACTTGAACTGGTAGAGAAAATATTAAAGAAAATGAACAGTAATCTGAAACCTAAGGTGCTGAATCAGGGAAGCAATGAAATCAAACATCAATATTTATCCGCGGAAAAAGCAAGAAAGCTGCTGAATTGGACACCGGCCTACACTATTGATGAGGGACTTGAAAAAACGATTGAGTGGTATACGGAATTCTTCAAAAAGTAATGTGAAACGAGGTGAACAAGACTGTGACCAGCGCGTATTGCACCGTTTTATCAAAAGGAAGATTATATCAGGCAGTCGCTTTGTTTAAGTCGTTAGAGCAAGTTGATCAAGACAGTCCCATTTTTATACTTTGCATGGATGAAGATACGCACCGCGTGTTACAGAAGCTGAAGTTGAAGCAGCTGAACCTTGTGCCGGTGGCCGCTCTTGAAAATGAATTGCTGCTGAAGCTGAAGGAAACTAGAGATCAAAGTGAGTATTGCTGGACGATGAAGCCGATCTTTCTGCAAGCTGTGCTGAACAGCAATCCTGAGCTGGAGCGTGTGACGTATATTGACGGGGATCTCTTTTTCTATGCAGATCCATCGCCGATTTTTGAAAACCAGCCGGACTGCTCGGTGCTGCTTTCACGGGGGGATATTGTAATCCCTTCTTTTGAGAAAGAGCAGATTGACATGCTGCAGCGTCTTTTAGGCAGATATAATTCCGGGTTTATCAGCTTCAAGCATGATGATGCAGGCACGGATTGCTTGGAGTGGTGGAAGGAACGCTGTCTTGAGGAATGCAAAAATGCACCGGGTGAAGGAAAATTCGGTGATCAGGGCTATTTGGATTATATGTCTGAGCTGTTTCCGAATGTGTGTGACATTACAACACCCGGCGTGAACATCGGGCATTGGAATTATGGGCAGCATACGTTTTCCTGGAAAGATGGCCGGATCGTGCTGGAGGATGGCAGTCCGCTGATCTTTTATCATTTCAGCGGATACCGAATCGTCAGCATCAATGAAATCAAACAGATTCATGAAACAACCCGCACAGATCTGCCGTTTGTGCATGAACTGTATCAAGAGACACTGCCGCATATCATTCAGCACATGAAAACGTTAGACCCTGAATTTAACGGTTTTGCTTCAAAAGATGACAACAAATAAATGAGTAAATACAGGAAGTGAAAATGAAGTGAAAGCAAGCGTTATTATTCCTGCATATAATTCAAAGGAGCGCCTTTACAACAGCCTTCTGTCATTAAACCAGCAGGAGTGCGATGAAGAATTCGAAGTCATTGTAGCGGACAATGGCTCTGAGGACGGGACGCTCTCGATGCTTGAGTCATTTCAAGCGGATTTTCCGCTGATCTTTACACGGATTAAAGAAAACAGGGGCATTGCGTACGGACGAAATCAGGCGCTTCGCAATGCCAGAGGAGACATCCTGATTTTCCATGACAGCGATATGCTTGCGGCAAAGGACCTTGTGGCAAAACATATTAAAGCCCATGAGAACGAAGAGAATCTCGTCGTGTGCGGGTTGTTTTGGAAACGGATCTACAGTTTTTATTATGAACGGTTTGAAGAAGAACATAAGGAACAGCTCGCAAAGCTCACAGATGAAATGCCGAAGAAAGACAAACAAAAGCTGCTGGAGGAAGCGGACATCAAAAACGGAAGCTTTCTTGATAAAAGCTTTGACCTCGATACCGACTTTATAGACGTGCTCAAGAAGATTTTAGATGAGTACGGCGATGACTTGAAAGGCTATCATATGCCATGGCGCTTTTTTATCACGAATAATTCCTCTGTGAAACGCAAGCATGTGGTTGACCTCGGTTTATTTGACGAAGGCATTGTACGGTACGGGTTTGAGGATTATGACCTCGGGATCAGGCTTCATCAGGCCGGATTGACCTTCAGGCTTCGTCGCGATATTGTCAGTGTTCATCAGGAACATCCAAGCAATTGTAAGTCTGTAGACGATATTCGGGCAAACATTGCCTATATGTGCGATAAATACAATAACATCCGCTCCTTAGACGTTCATCTCGCATTTAATGGGCCGTTCCCGCCTGACATGACGAACAGAATCATGGCTGATATTCAAAAGCTGCTGGAATCACAGAAATATGATATGCTGCTGAATCTGTTTCTTGAGCTTCTACATGTTGTTAAAGAGCGCAACATTGATCCGGATTGGAGAAAGAAATCCCCAAGGGTGACGGCGAAAAGCTTTGATTTACAAACTGTCCGCAAGCTTCTGCCGAAAGCGAAGAAAAAGCTAGGCGTGAACGATTTTGCCAACGCACTGTATGCGCTTGTCAACGATTTGCTGCACGTGGATCTTAGATCATTGGATGTGGTATAAGTGAGTACATTTCATTTTTCAACGATAGTGTCAAGGACACATATCTTTAAGCTCATGCCTATGATTCATTCTCTCCATGAGCATTGCGATGATTTTCATTTATATGTGCTGTGTGTCGACCAGAAAGCGTATGAATTGCTTCAGCACGTGCCATGGGAGCATGTAACCTTTGTGCAGCTGCATGAAATGGAAGACCCGGAGCTGTTGAAAGCGAAAAGCAACAGAACGTTTCATGAATATTGCTGGACGTTAAAGCCCGCCTTTTTGTTTCATGTGATGAGCAAGTGGGATGACGCTGAATACTTTGCCCATATGGATACGGATCTATTTTTCTTTTCTGATCCGGCGCGTATTTTTGCAGAAAACCCAACGGCGTCTCTGTATTTGACTGATCATCGTAATTCGCCGCGCTTCATGTCCTACTACGACCGAACCGGACGCTTTAATACAGGCTTTGTCGGTGCCGGTAATACAAAGGAAGCATATGAAGCGGTGTGGCAGTGGAGACAGGACTGTATTGAATTTTGCACGGTCGAAATGGATACGGAACGAAAGACATATGGTGATCAAAGATATGTGGAGAAATGGCCGGCGCAGTTTAAAGGTGTTCATGTTGTCAAATCAATAGGAGCCAATACAGCGCTTTGGAATATCGAAAACTATAAGGTCGGGCAAAAGGACGGCCGCGTGTATATAGATGAAACGCCGCTGATTTTCTATCATTTCTCTGGGTTTACGCTGGTGACAGAAAAAGAGTTTAATCTTTGCTGGTACTACCGGATTGAAGACGAAGCGACAATTGAGATGATTTATATGCCGTATATATTAAATCTGAAAAGATGGATTGATGAAATACAGTCGGCGTTTCCGGACTTTGCGGATGGCTTTATCCCGAAGCACGCAGTGCCTGACACTCATTTTATCCAGCTGGATTAAAAAACCCCTGCCGCCTGGCAGGGGTTTTTTCAGCTATGCCATTCTCTCAGCTTCTGGTCACTTGGCAATAGGAAGGCAAGGATGCCGAGAACAGGGAGAAAGGCAATGGCGATCATCGTCGGGGTCAGTCCCGCGGCGTCAATCAGAGCGCCCAGCGCCACAGCACCGATTGCGCCCATCCCGAAGGCAAGCCCGACGGTTAAACCGGACATTGTGCCAATTTTTCCAGGAACTAGCTCCTGTGCGTAGACGACCGTTACGGAAAAGCTCGACATCAGAACCAAGCCAATCAAGGCAAGCACGCCATAGGCGAGAACCGGGCCGGCAAATGGCAGCAAGATCGCCAGCGGCGCCGAGCATAACAGCGAACCGAGGATAACGAAGCGTTTTCCAAAACGGTCTGCAAGCGGGCCGCCGAGAAACGTGCCGATCGCGCCAAACAGCAAGAAGACAAAAATATAGCTTTGTGCCTGCTGAATGCTTACGTGATAGGTATCCATCGCGTAAAACGTGTAAAAGTTACCGATCGCACTCGTATACCAAGAACGAGCAAAAATGAGAAATATAATAATAAAAAGAGCAGATACAACAGATTTGGTGATGGCCGTGTTTTCAGCCGTTTTCTTTTGCTTGCCTGATTTCTGGGCAAGGCTGCCGAGACGTGAGGCGTACCATTTCGCGATATACATGAGAAACATAACAGCAAGCGCGGCGACAAGCGTGAACCAAACAGCGCCGAATTGCCCGAGCGGCACAAGGATCAGCGCGGTGATCAGCGGGGCCATCGCCTGGCCTGAGTTTCCGCCCACCTGATAAATCGACTGGGCGAGCCCGCGTTTTGTGCCGGCGGCCATATACGCCACACGGGAGCCCTCCGGATGGAAAATGGCCGAGCCTAATCCAATGAAAAACACACAGCATAGGATCGTTATGAATGACGGGGCAAATGCAAGGCCCAAAATGCCAAGCATGCTGGCGGTCAAACCGACTGGCAGCGCATACGGCCGCGGCCGTTTATCGGTATACCAGCCGACAACAGGCTGCATGACGGATGACACCATGTTTAATGTGAAAGCGATGATGCCAAGCTGTGTAAACGTCAGGCTCATGGAGCGTTCCAAAATAGGGAACATGGCCGGAATCACAGCTTGAAGCGAATCGTTGAGCATATGGCAAATTCCGATAATAATCAAAATCGGATACACCGTGGTGCCTGGTTTTTGAATTGTTTTTTCTTTTACCGGGGCGGCGATAGCCAATTGAGTCTCCTCCTTACATATATAACCAAAGCATACCACCATATTATTCATAAGGTGAAGAATTTATCAAGAGGAAAAAAGACTCTTATAAAAGAAATACCGTCAGCCTGATTAGCAGCTGACGGTATTTTCGATATTCAAAATGTGATATAGCTCTTCAAGCTTACGAATCTCATAGGTTGGTATGATCTCTGGCACATTCGGCTTCATGTCAGGGTTCATCCAGCAAGTATCAAGCCCGGCGAGCTGTCCGCCTTTGATATCAGCAGTTAGTGAATCCCCGATGATTAATGTGTGCTCTGCTGAAAATTGAGGAATCCGTTCAAACACGTAATCGAAATATTCCTTCATCGGCTTTTGGAAGCCTGTGTCTTCAGAAACGAAAATGTCCTTGAAGAATGGAAATAATCCTGAATCACGGAGACGCTTATATTGTGTGTGAGACACGCCGTTTGTCACGATGTACAAATCAAACTGTTGCTGCAGATTTGAGATGAGATCAAATGCACCGTCAATAAGCTGATGTCCTTCTTCAAGAAAGCGGCGGTATTTTTGCTCAAGCAAAGCGCCGTCCGCCTCGTAACCGTACTCCTTGAGCAAAGCGGAGAAACGTGTGTTTACGACTTCATCCCGTGTCATCTTACCTTCTTCAAAGGCTCTCCAGAGACCTTGATTGATGGTTTTATACTGCGCCTTCATGTCATTTGTTAAAGGAATGTTCTGATCTTCAAACAGCAAACGCAGGGCTAAAGCTTCTGCCGCTTGAAAATCAAGGATGGTATCATCTACATCAAATAATAAAGTGCGGTATTGTTTCATCTGTGTGTCTCCCTTTCTCATGCGTACTCAAAGTATAGCACATAAAAAAAGGAAAAAGCCGGCGGGTGAGGCACCGCCGGCTAAAAAGAGATTATTTGTTTAATAAGCTGTGTTTTCTCGAATATAGGAAATAAACCAGCGTTCCGACAGCGATCCAGATGACAAATGAAAGCCATGTGACGCCGGGAAGGCTGTACATGAACCAAAGGCAGATGCCTGCGCTGATAATCGGCACAACCGGAACGAACGGCACTCTGAAGGACGCTTTGATTTCAGGATGTTTCTTTCTTAGCACAATGACAGCAATAGATATGACCGTAAACGCGGCAAGTGTTCCCATGTTCACCAGGTGGGCCAGCGTTCCGAGGTTAATAAAGCCGGCGATTCCCGCTGCAACGATCCCTGTCAGCCACGTGTTGCGGAACGGGGTTTTAAATGACGGATGAACCTTTGCGAACAATCCAGGCAGAAGGCCGTCTCTGCTCATGGCAAATGTCAAACGAACCTGAGCGTACAGCAAAGCGAGCATCACCGTCGTAATCCCGATAATCGCACCGACAGAAATAATTCCGGCAACAGCGTCCTGTCCGACAAATTTCAGCGCAAAGGATACAGGATCTCCGACATTCAATTTGGCATAAGGCATCATGCCTGTCAGCACAAGCGATACCGCGATGTACAGAACCGTACAGACGGCTAGAGCTGAAATAATGCCGACGGGCATGTTTTTTTGCGGATTTTTTACTTCCTCTGAGGCGTTAGAAACCGCGTCAAACCCAAGATACGCGAAGAATACAGTGGCAGCGCTAAGAATGACGCCTTTCATCCCGAATGGCATAAAAGGAGACCAGTTGTCCGGTTTCACATAGCCGATACCGACAATAATGAACAATAAAATGATCGCGATTTTCATCAGTACGATGACGTTGTTAAAGCGTGTGCTTTCCTTGACGCCTCTGCTGACAATCGCAGTGATGAGGAGAATGATCACCGCAGCCGGAAGGTTAAATACGGCGCCCGCCGTGCTTCCCGGCGCTCCTGTCAGTGCAGCCGGAATATGAAGATTGAAGCCGGCAAGCAGTGATTGAAAGTATGAAGACCAGCCGGTGGCAACCGCTGACAGTGCAATGACATATTCAAGCATGAGATCCCATCCGATCAAAAAGGCGAGCAGCTCTCCAAGTGTCACGTATGAGTATGAGTACACGCTTCCCGAAATCGGAATGGAAGACGAAAACTCAGCATAACAGAAAGCAGCCAGCGCACAGGCGAGCCCCGCTAAAATAAACGATATGATGAGGGCGGGACCTGCACCGGTCGCTGCCACTGTTCCTGTAATGACAAAAATCCCTGTACCGATGACACAACCGATACCGAGCAAGGTTAAATCAAATGCGCTTAACGTACGGGCAAGGCTTTTTGACTTGCTCTGCGCACTCAATGTTTCAAGCGGTTTTTTTCTAAATAATGAACTCATCAAAAGTTCCTCCTGAAAATATTCAAAATATTCTAATCATTATATACAGTTCTTGTTGTATTATATTGTCGAAATTTGACGCAGTCAATAAAATATTTTTCTGCTTTAAATGATAGAAGCGAAACAGCGTTGTCGTATCATAGGATAGTAATTTTTACTAATCGTATATTCAATTTTATGCAAGATGAACCGATAGAAAAAATAGATTCGCCCATATTTTGATTTGCGGTTATAAAGGAGATGCTGACCATGTTTCAATATGAAGAGTTGAATAAACAGTTTATCGGCGGGAAATGGCAGGAGGGCAGCAGCCCAAATGTATTGGAAAACAAAAATCCTTATACTCAAAAAACATTCACAACATTCCGTAAAGCGACTGCTGACGATGTAGATGAAGCGTATCGGGCAGCGGCGCTGGCAAAGAAAAAATGGGATGCGGTCAACCCGTTTGAGAAAAGAACCATTTTAGAAAAAGCCGTCACGTATATTGAAGAAAATGAAGAAGCTATTATTTATTTGATTATGGAGGAGCTAGGCGGTACAAGGCTCAAAGCGGCTTTTGAAATCGGACTTGTCAAAAACATCATGAAAGAAGCGGCAACGTTCCCAATCCGCATGGAGGGGAAAATTCTTCCGTCCACAATAGATGGCAAGGAAAACAGATTATATCGCGTGCCGGCAGGCGTTGTCGGTGTCATCAGTCCGTTTAACTTCCCATTCTTTTTATCTATGAAATCAGTGGCGCCTGCACTCGGAGCCGGCAATGGCGTTGTGCTAAAGCCGCATGAGGAAACGCCGATTTGCGGCGGAACGCTGATTGCGAAAATTTTTGAGAACGCGGGAATTCCAGAGGGACTGCTGAATGTTGTTGTCACAGACATTGCTGAAATCGGCGACAGCTTCGTTGAGCATCCAGTGCCGCGGATCATCTCATTTACCGGTTCTACGAAAGTCGGCAGCTACATCGGACAGCTTGCGATGAAGCATTTTAAAAAGCCGCTTCTTGAGCTTGGCGGGAACAGCGCCTTCATCGTGCTAGAGGATGCAGATATAGAATATGCGGTCAATGCGGCGGTGTTCAGCCGATTTACACATCAAGGACAGATTTGCATGTCAGCCAACCGCGTGCTTGTTCATTCTTCTATTTATGACAAATTCCTTGAGCTGTACCAGGCAAAAGTGGAATCGCTGAAAGTCGGCGACCCAATGGATCCTGATACGATTATCGGGCCATTAATCAACAGCAGACAGACGGACGGGCTGATGAAGACTGTTGAGCAAGCAATTGAAGAAGGCGCTGTACCAGTGAAGCTTGGCGGTTTTAATGGGACGATCGTGGAACCGACGATTTTAAAAGACGTCAAACCGTTCATGAGCATTGCCAAGGAAGAGCTGTTCGGACCAGTCGTCTCCTTTATGAAGTTTGATTCAGAAGACGAAGCGGTGGATATCGCAAACGAAACCCCGTTTGGCTTGAGCGGTGCCGTTCATACGTCAAATCTTGAGCGCGGCGTGGCTTTTGCGAAACGCATTGAAACAGGCATGATTCACGTCAATGACACGACCATCAATGATGAACCGAATGTAGCCTTCGGCGGTGAAAAGCAATCAGGCCTCGGCCGTTTAAACGGTGAGTGGAGCCTCGAAGAATTTACAACGCTGAAATGGATCTCGGTCCAGCACGAAAAACGCAGCTTCCCTTATTAATGAAAAGGAGTGAATGGAATTGACCATAAATACGGAAAAAGAAACCGCAGATATTCTGGACGCATTTATCAAAGTAGCCCCTTATTTAAACAGCCTGGTTCAGGATGATATTACAATCGGCATTTATGATACGGAAAAACTGCTCGTGAATATACCGGCCAAAACCTTTTCGCTGAACGTAAAAGCCGGCGATCCGCTGCAGGAAGGGGATATCATCACAGATGCCATCCGCAGCAATCAGAAGAAGACGAGCATGGTTCCGAAAGAATTGTTCGGCTTCCCATTGATCGCGCGTGCCATCCCGCTGCACGACGAGAATGGAAGAGTCATTGGAGGCGTCGGCCTCGGAACGAGCCTTGAGGAGTCGTCAAAGCTGCATGATGTGGCGGAAAGCTTATCAGCTGTCGTTGAACAAACAGCCGCGGCTATTTCCGACATTTCTGAATCAATTAACGGGTTTTCAACTCAAATGTCGGGCATTTCCTCTCAGGCGAAAAAAGTAAGCGAAAGCGCCGGTGAAATCGCCGATATTTCAGTAACTGTTAAAGGCATCTCTGACCAAAGCAATCTGCTCGGCTTGAATGCCGCGATCGAAGCGGCAAGAGCAGGGGAGTCCGGAAAAGGATTCTCTGTCGTCGCAGATGAGATCAGAAAGCTAGCGACGCATTCAAAAGAAAATGTCGGCCAAATTGACCAGATTACGAAAAAAATCCACAGCCTGCTGAAAGGGCTGGAGGAATCCATTGAGTCGATTAATCAGCATACAGACGGACAAGCCGCTGCCGTTGAACAAATTTCCGCCACGATGCAGGAGATTTCAGGAAGCGCGCAGCATCTTGCAAAAATGGCTGAAAAAGCGCTTGAAGAAGAGTAAAAGACCGGGGACAAATGTCCCCGGTCTTTTTCTATCCTGCATTTCCATGAAATTTGTCTGACGTTTTACTAGTTTTATTCCAGCGGCTGATTTAAAATGTACACATGAACTTACGTGAGGATTGATAGGAAACATGAGCATATTAAAAGCGGAAAATCTTTATAAAACATACGGAGATAAAACATTATTTGACCATATCTCCTTTCATATTGAAGAGAATGAGAGAATCGGATTAATCGGGCCAAACGGAACAGGCAAATCAACGCTGCTGAAAGTGATTGCCGGCTTGGAATCTATCGAAGAAGGAGAAATCACGAAATCCGGAAGCGTGCAGGTCGAATTTCTTCATCAAGACCCGGAGCTGCCTGCGGGGCAAACAGTGCTGGAGCATATCTATTCCGGTGAATCGGCTGTGATGAAAACCTTGCGTGAATATGAAAAAGCGCTGTATGAACTGGGGAAAGATCCCGAAAATGAACAGCGCCAGAAACACCTGCTGGCAGCACAAGCGAAAATGGACGCAAACAATGCATGGGATGCAAACACCTTGGCAAAAACCGTATTGTCTAAGCTGGGCGTCAACGACGTAACAAAACCGGTCAATGAGCTCTCAGGCGGCCAGAAAAAACGGGTAGCCATTGCCAAAAACTTAATTCAGCCCGCTGATCTGCTCATTTTGGACGAGCCGACAAACCATTTGGATAATGAAACGATTGAGTGGCTTGAAGGGTATTTAAGCCAATATCCCGGCGCCGTCATGCTGGTGACGCACGATAGATATTTCTTAAACCGTGTCACCAACCGCATTTATGAGCTTGAAAGAGGCAGCCTCTACACGTACAAAGGCAACTATGAAGTGTTTTTAGAAAAACGCGCGGAACGGGAAGCGCAGGCTGAGCAAAAGGAAACGAAGCGGCAAAACCTGCTGCGCCGCGAGCTGGCCTGGCTCAGACGAGGAGCGAAAGCCCGCTCCACAAAACAAAAGGCGAGAATTGACCGGGTAGAGACGCTTAAAGAGCAGAAAGGCCCTCAGTCATCAGGTTCACTCGATTTTGCCATTGGCTCGCACCGTCTCGGAAAACAGGTTATTGAAGCGGAGAACGTCATGATCGCTTATGACGGCCGCATGCTCGTCGACCGTTTTAATGAACTTGTCATACCAGGTGAACGGATCGGGATCATCGGGCCGAACGGCATCGGGAAAACAACGCTGTTAAATGCCCTTGCCGGCCGTCATACGCCGGACGGAGGCGATATTACGATCGGACAGACGGTCAGAATCGGCTACTATACTCAGGATCATAGTGAAATGAACGGTGAGTTAAAGGTCATTGACTATATAAAAGAAACGGCGGAGGTCGTAAAAACGGCAGATGGCGATATGATTACAGCTGAACAAATGCTCGAGCGTTTCCTCTTCCCGCGTTCGATGCAGCAGACGTATATCCGCAAGCTGTCCGGCGGGGAAAAACGCCGTTTATACTTGCTTCAGGTTCTCATGCAGGAGCCGAATGTCCTGTTTCTCGATGAGCCGACGAACGATTTGGATACTGAAACATTAAGCGTTCTTGAGGATTATATTGACCAGTTCCCAGGCGTCGTCATCACCGTATCCCATGACCGCTATTTCCTTGACCGCGTCGTCGACCGTTTGATTGTATTTGAAGGAAATGGCGTCATTTCCCGCTTTCAAGGCTCCTATAGCGACTATATGGAGGAGTCAAAAGCGAAAAAAGCGGCCCCAAAACCGACAGCTGAGGAAAAAACGGCTGAAGCCGAGCCGAAGAAAAAACGGAAAAAGCTTTCTTACAAAGACCAGCTGGAATGGGACGGCATCGAAGATAAAATTGCCCATCTGGAAGAAAAGCATGAGCAGCTCGAAGCTGACATCGCCGCAGCAGGCAGTGATTTTGGCAAAATCCAAGAGCTGATGGCCGAGCAGGCGAAAACTGCGGAAGAGCTTGAGGCTGCGATGGACCGCTGGACAGAATTGTCCCTCATGATAGAAGAGCTGGAAAGCTAAAAAACGTGGCCGCAGCAGGCCGCGCTTTTTTTCACATAATGGACAAAAACGAACCGGCCTGCTTATGTTAGGATAAAATTGTGTGTCAGCGGCACATGGAAAACTAACGGAGATGATGAAGTATGACATGGGCGATCGTGATGTTAATTCTCATGAGTCTGGTGAAAATCGTATTAACCTGTCTTCCTACAGGCGTCATAGAATGGCTCCTCGGCAAATTTGAAGTGCACGCCAAGCTGAGTGACGAAAATGCGAGTCTCTCTCTAGATGGAAAACGCCTCGAGGGTGCAGAGAAGCAGAAAGTGATTGATCAATTTAACGAAGCTGTCTTCCTGGAAAAATATTATATCTATCCAGGTGATGAAGAGCGTTATTTACATCCGGAAAACGGCGGCACGCCGCTGGTAATAGATACAAAAAAAGGAAAAAAAGACGTGAAGCTATTCGTGTACCGCTACGACGACCATATCGACGTCGTGAAACAGTACAAGAAGAAAGTGATCGCGTATCGAGTGCTTTCTGAAAGCCTTCAAAAAGAGTCTCTGTCAGTGGCGGGAAGTTTAGCTTAAACAGGAAAGTGAAAGACGGGTGCTTTATGCTACTCGTCTTTTTTATTGTTTTTCAAACCTTAACGTTTACGTTAAGGTTCAAAAGGTGTATAATGGTAACAGAAACGGCGAAGGGGGATTTACCTTGGAATGGATGAAGATTGATCAAGTGGCCAAAAGAAGCGGGCTGACAAAGCGGACCATCCGGTTTTATGAAGAAATCGGCTTGATTCCGGCGCCGAAACGGACAGACGGCGGTGTAAGGCTTTATTCAGAGGATGATATGGAGGAGCTTGAGAAAGTCATCAGCACAAAAGAGGTGCTCGGTTTTTCCCTTCAGGAGCTTCAGCATTTCATGGAAACCAGCCGTCAGCTAGAGTTAAACAAAGAGGGGTATTTGTTGTCACTGGATCCTAAGGAACGGAAAGAAAAACTGGAGGAAATTCAGGAAACCCTGAATCACCAGCTGGATTTGATTGATGAGAAAATCCGCACATTCCAAAGCTTTAAAGAACGCCTGCAGGGCATGAAAAATAAAGCGGAACGTGCCATTCAATCAATCGAATGAAAATTTGCCAAACGCTATTTTTGTAGCGTTTCTTTTAATGGAATAAAGATGGAGGTCAGGTCAAATGGATAAGACAACACAAGTGAATCAGAAAACAGGCTTGCTCAGCCAGCCGAAAGCGGTATGGGCTGTCGCGTTTGCCTGTGTGATTTCTTTTATGGGAATCGGGCTGGTCGATCCAATTCTTCCGGCCATTGCCGCACAATTACATGCTTCACCTAGTGAAGTATCACTCTTGTTTACAAGTTATTTGCTTGTAACCGGATTTATGATGTTTTTCTCAGGAGCCATTTCCAGCCGCATCGGCGCGAAATGGACGTTAATTCTCGGACTTATTTTTATTATTGTCTTTGCAGCGCTTGGCGGAAGTTCAAGCTCAATAGCTCAGCTTGTCGGTTATCGCGGCGGCTGGGGGTTAGGTAACGCCTTATTTATTTCAACAGCGCTTGCAGTCATCGTCGGCGTATCAGTCGGAGGAAGCGCCCAAGCGATTATTTTGTATGAGGCTGCGCTCGGTCTCGGGATTTCCATCGGGCCGCTTGCAGGCGGAGAGCTTGGAAGCATTTCATGGCGCGCGCCGTTTTTCGGAGTATCTGTCCTGATGTTTATTGCGTTAATCGCGATTTCTTTCATGCTTCCGAAATTGCCGAAACCGGCGAAACGCGTCGGTGTGTTTGATGCGATGAAGGCGCTCAAATATAAAGGCCTTTTAACGATGGCGGTATCGGCATTCTTATACAACTTTGGATTTTTTATTTTGCTTGCTTATTCTCCGTTCGTTCTGGATTTAGATGAACACGGTCTTGGATATGTCTTCTTCGGCTGGGGCCTTCTGCTGGCGATTACGTCAGTCTTTACGGCGCCGCTCGTGCACAAAGCGCTGGGCACAGTGCGTTCGCTCGTCGTTCTCTTTATCGCCTTTGCGGCCATTCTCGTTATTATGGGGATCTGGACAGACCATCAGACTTTGATTATTACATGTATCGTTGTCGCTGGTGCTGTCCTCGGTATGGTGAATACGATCATGACAACCGCTGTGATGGGTTCTGCGCCGGTTGAACGTTCAATCGCGTCTTCAGCCTACAGCTCAGTCCGCTTCATCGGCGGCGCGCTCGCTCCGTGGATTGCGGGAATGCTGTCAGAACACTTCACCGCAAGCACACCATATACAGTAGGCGGAATCGTCGTTTTTGTCGGCATGCTTGTCCTTCTCATGGGACGTAAACATCTTGCCGGAATTAAGGCGGGGCATTAATAACGAAAGACACTGCGCAGATGCAGTGTCTTTTTTTAATCGTGGAATTTTCCCATTACAACCGTATTGTAGTAGCTTCCGTCAGAAAGCAATTTCCCTTTTTTTAAGATTCCTTCTGCTTCAAATACGTATGTTTTTATAGTGAAAGGACGTTGGTATCCGGCCAAGAGAGAGACTGCTGTAAAAGATGTTTCTTGATGCCATAGCCCCAAAATTCTTTTAACACTCATATCCATCTATTTTCCAATGTTAATGCAGACAGCTTATATGCATCCTCTGCACGAGCTGATCAAATAATGTATTGAAGTTCATTTACATTGAATTCTTTTTTTGCCGATGATCATGTTATTACCCCTTTACGGTCAGTATGTATTATTCGTTATAATGGCATCATAATCGAATTGGTGCAGGAAAGGACAGCCTTTATGACACAATTTTACTATTTAACAGCTAAAACCCCTTTAGAACCCGGTTTTTTCGGTCAGCAAGAACGGCGTTCGCGGAAAGGGCATCCGCTTCGGTCAGGCATTGATGCGGCTGGGATTTATCTTGGAGAAGCTGAGAATGTGTCCGTTCATTTACGATTGCCATTTCAAGTGATGGTTCATGCTGTAGAGGGGACGTTTGCCATGGATAAGGCAAAGCCTGACGAATATGATCAGAAGTGTTTACAGGTGCTCTATCATTACATACACAGCATCATGAAAAACAGCTTTTCGGTTGAATGGTTCACCGCATGGGCTGATGAGGAAGACTATGAGCTTTCTGGCAAAAAAGAGCTGACACTTGATGAATTCACATCTCCATTGCAGCTCATTTTAAAAGACAGAGAGCTTTTGAGAATCGTTCAGAAAAAATGGCAGTAAAAAACCCGCCCTTCATCAGGCGGGTTTTTTATAAATTAAAGCACTTTCGTCGTCCAAGACTCGCAGTTCCACGTTTCTGTCGCGATATCCATATAAAAATCTGGCTCGTGGGAAATGAGCAGAATGGAGCCTTTATATTCTTTCAGGGCGCGCTTGAGCTCTTCCTTGGCATCGACATCCAAGTGGTTTGTCGGCTCATCGAGCACCAGCAGGTTTGTTTCTGAGTTGATTAGCTTGCACAATCTGACTTTCGCTTTTTCGCCTCCGCTTAATACGGAGACGCGGCTTTCGATATGCTTTGTCGTCAGTCCGCATTTTGCCAGAGCGGCACGGATTTCATACTGCGTATAAGAAGGGAATTCGCTCCATACTTCTTCGATGCACGTATTGTTGTTTGTTTCCTTGACCTCCTGCTCGAAATAGCCGGTATAGATGTGCTCACCGCGTTCTACAGAGCCTTCGAGCGGCTGGATTTCGCCAAGCAAACTTTTCAGCAACGTCGTTTTTCCGATCCCGTTTGCGCCGTAAAGGGCGATTTTTTGGCCGCGTTCCATGCGGAGGTTGAGCGGACGGGACAGCGGGGAATCGTAACCGATCACGAGATCCTTTGTTTCAAAAATCAGCTTGCCTGACGTTCTCGCCGGCTTAAAGTGGAATTCCGGCTTTGGCTTTTCTGCCGCAAGCTCGATCATATCCATCTTATCGAGTTTCTTTTGGCGGGACATCGCCATGTTTCTCGTGCTGACGCGCGCTTTGTTGCGGGCGACGAAATCCTTCAGCTCCGCGACTTCCTGCTGCTGCTTTTTATAGGCCGCTTCAAGCTGCTGTTTCTTCACCTCGTAGACTTCCATAAACTGATGGTAGTCGCCGACATAGCGTGTCAGCTCTTGATTTTCAACGTGATAAATCAGGTTGATGACACTATTCAAGAACGGAATATCGTGGGAAATCAGGATGAACGCGTTCTCGTATTCCTGCAGGTAGCGTTTCAGCCATTCAATATGCTGTTCATCAAGATAGTTGGTCGGCTCATCGAGAAGCAGAATTTCCGGCTTTTCAAGGAGCAGCTTAGCGAGAAGGACCTTTGTGCGCTGTCCGCCGCTCAAATCGGTGACATCTCGCTCTAATCCGATATCGCTCAAACCGAGACCGCGGGCAATTTCCTCCACCTTGGAATCAATGACATAAAAATCATTGTTTGTCAGCGCGTCTTGAATGACGCCGACTTCTTCAAGCAGCTTCTCGAGCTCGTCGGGATCAGCCTCGCCCATTTTGTTGTAAATCTCGTTCATTTCCTCTTCCATCGCAAATAAATAATGGAATGCGTCTTTCAGGACGTCGCGAATAGATTTTCCTTTTTCCAGCACGGTATGCTGATCCAGATAGCCGACACGGACATTTTTTGACCATTCGACTTTTCCCTCATCAGGTTCAAGCTTTCCGGTAATAATATTCATGAAGGTTGATTTTCCTTCACCGTTTGCGCCGATCAAGCCGACGTGCTCGCCTTTTAACAGGCGGAAGGAAACGTTATTAAAAATGGCCCGGTCCCCGAAGCCGTGGCTTAAATCCTTTACAGATAAAATACTCATGTTTACACCTCTATCGTTATCAAACACGCACAATCGGCGTGTAATATTCACCCTTTTGATTATAAAGGAGGATTCGGAATGTTGAAAGGTATAGGAAAGAAAAAGAAAAATTGCGTTCCGGGCGAGGTTTTGAGATACTATGGAATAGATTTCAGGAATTGAGGAGAACAAAATGACGCAAACTTGGCCATTTTTACATAATGCACAATCATTTATACAAGAGAATTGGAATGCTTCCGGCTTTCAAACGCCAACCCCTGTTCAGGAGCAGGCAGCCCAGCTGATCATGGATGGAAAGGATGTCATTGCAGAATCGCCGACAGGCACAGGGAAGACGCTGGCGTATGCGCTGCCGGTCTTGGAGCGGATCAAACCAGAGCAAAAGCATCCGCAGGCGGTGATTTTAGCGCCTTCCCGTGAGCTGGTCATGCAGATTTTTCAGGTGATTCAGGATTGGAAAGCGGGCTCAGAGCTGCGTGCGGCTTCCTTAATCGGCGGGGCGAATGTGAAGAAGCAGGTCGAAAAGCTGAAGAAACATCCGCATATCATTGTCGGCACACCGGGCAGGGTATTTGAACTGATTAAAGCAAAGAAACTCAAAATGCATGAAGTGAAAACGATTGTACTTGATGAAACGGATCAGCTTATCCTGCCGGAGCATCGCGAGACGATCAAACAAATTATTAAAACGACATTAAGAGACCGCCAGCTTCTATGTTTCTCTGCCACGCTTAAAAAGGAAACAGAGGATGTGCTCCGCGAATTGGCGCAAGAGCCTGAGGTGTTGAAGGTACAGCGAAGCAAGGCGGAGGCAGGGAAAGTGAAGCATCAATACCTGATTTGCGACCAGCGCGACAAAGTGAAGCTGCTGCAAAAGCTGTCAAGGCTTGAAGGCATGCAGGCACTCGTATTTGTGAGAGACATTGGCAACCTGAGTGTATATGCGGAAAAACTGGCATATCACCACGTTGAACTCGGCGTTTTGCACAGTGAAGCGAAAAAAATGGAGCGGGCAAAAATCATTGCCGCATTCGAAGACGGAGAGTTTCCTCTTTTATTGGCGACTGACATTGCCGCACGCGGTTTAGACATTGAAAACCTGCCCTACGTGATTCATGCTGATATTCCTGATGAAGATGGCTATGTCCACAGATCAGGACGAACAGGCCGGGCCGGAAAAGAAGGCAACGTGCTGAGCCTTGTTACGAAATTGGAGGAATCTAAGCTGAAAAAAATGGCGAAGAAGCTTGGTGTTGAACTGAGTGAAGCTGTGTATGCAGGCGGAAAACTGAAGACGAAATAAAAAGAAGGGCGAAAAGCCCTTTTTTCATTGTAAAATAATAGAAAAAGTTTCGCGCAGGGGGTGGGAAGGTGGTTTCAATAGACAGGTTTCAAACAGTGAAGGAGCCAGAGCTGAACATCCTTGAACACTGGTTTGAGATTGAGGATACCAGACGGAGAATGGATGGGATGCTGCCATTAGATGACTGGTATGCACGAGTAAATAATGATGAACACAATACTGTCATCATGGCGTATGATGGACAGCTGCCGGCAGGGATGGTCGTTATTGAGTTCGGAGAGGAGCGGACGTATATTGGATTGATCGTCAATCCTTTGTACCGGCTTAAAGGGTATGGAAAACAAATACTGCAAAAACTGCTGAATGACCCTGAATTTAAAAGTGTGCGGGTATGGGTGGCATGCATCGAAGAAGACAATCGAATCAGTTTAGCTTGCTTTCAAGCAGCAGGATTCACTTTGGAAGATACGGAACCTGATGAAGATGGTTTTCTTACGCTGATTCTTCGCAGCTGATCTCATCTAAATACATAAGGAGGGCAAAAAGGCCTCCCGTTTTCATCTTCATTCAGCTCGGATCACTGACCTTGATCAGCTGTTTCCCTTTATTTTCTCCCTTAAATAAACCGAGAAACGCGTCAGGAATGTTTTCGAAGCCTTCTGTGATGGTTTCCTCGTAATGGAGTTTACCAGCTTTCAGCCATTCGGCCAGCTGTTTTGCTCCCTCAGAAAAACGATCGGAGTAGTCGCTTACGATAAAGCCTTGCATCAGCGACTTCGTTTTAATGAGTTTTGATTGGACACGAGGGCCCATGTCATCTGCTTCGCTTTCTGCGTTATAGGAAGAAATGGCGCCGCACACCGGAATGCGGGCAAATTCATTGAGCAGATTCATCACCGCGTCTGAAATCGGTCCGCCGACATTGTCAAAATACACATCGACACCGTCAGGACAAGCGTCTAGAAGCGCTTTTTGGATATCATCCGCTGTTTTGTAATTGATGGCTTCGTCAAACTGAAGCTCCTGTTTTAAATAGTCGATTTTTTCATCAGAACCCGCGATACCGACAACTCGAGCGCCTTTGATTTTGGCAATTTGACCGACTGTTGAACCGACGGCTCCGGCAGCTCCGGAGACAACCACGGTTTCGCCTTCCTTCGGGCGTCCGATGTCCAGCAATCCGAAGTATGCTGTTAAGCCGGTCATTCCCAAAATGCCGAGATAGGCCGAAGCGGGAGCAAGGCTTGTATCAATTTTTCGCAAGGCAGACTCGCTCACAGCGGAAAATTCCTGCCAGCTGAGATTTCCGATGACGATATCGCCTTTTTTCAGATGATTCCCGTCTGACACAACTTCAGCGATAACCCCGCCAGAAAGCGCTTCATTTAAAGCGAACGGCTCAACATATGACTTCGTATCCTGCATACGGCCGCGCATATAAGGGTCAACCGAAACATAAAGCGTTTTGACAAGCACTTCCCCTTGCTTGGGTTCAGGAACCGGAATGGTTTCAAAGCGAAAGTCTTCATGAACAGGAATACCTTGTGGACGTCTTGCTAATTGAATTTGCTGCTGAGATGCTGTCATTTTCATCCTCCTATCACTTGGTTGACACCACTGTAACATGGACAGGAGAGGAAATACAAAAGGTAAGCCGGCATACAAAAAAGGAGAGGGGGCTCCTCTCCTTTTCATTTCGCCCGTAATTTCGGACACAGTCCCGTCGGCAGGCACATTGGCTTCTGGTCGATCGGGCTTCTCATGATGCAGCATTCCAAGCCGAAGACTTCACGGAAAAATGGCTGGGTGAACACATCTTCCGGTGTTCCGGCGTTGTATATTTTTCCGTCCAGCACACTGATTAGATAGTCAGCATATTGAGCGGCTTGGTTTAAATCATGGAGCACCATGACAACGGTGCGGCCATGGTCGCGGTTCAGCTTTTTCAGCAGTTCAAGTACTTCAATCTGGTGTGAGATGTCTAAATACGTGGTCGGCTCATCAAGCAAAAGCAACTCAGTGCCTTGCGCAAGTGCCATGGAAATCCAGGCTCTTTGTCTTTGGCCGCCTGAGAGGGCATCAAGTGTCCGATCCTTCAGTTCAATCATGCCCGTTGCTTCCAGCGCCCACTCTACCATGTCATGATCCTCTTGGGTATGCTTGGATAACAGCTTTTTGTGAGGATGTCTGCCAAAATAGCATAATTCCTCTACCGTCAATCCTTCAGGAGCCTGAGGAGATTGTGGAAGAATGGCCAGTTTTTTTGCGACTTCTTTTGATGGCTGGCGGTGGATGTCTTTTCCTTCTAGTAGCACTGTACCGCTTTTCGGAGCCATCAGCCTGGCGAGCGATTTGAGGATTGTTGATTTACCGCAGCCATTAGCGCCGATGAGCGCAGTGATTTTTCCTTCTTCTATCTTTAAGTCGACTCCGTCAATAATCACTGTACTGTCATATGAAAGAGTGAGCTGGTCTGCAGCCAGTTTTCCCATGGTATCCTCTCCCTACTGTTTCCTCGCTTCGAATTTCAATAAATATAAGAAATAAGGCGCGCCGATCACGGCTGTCAGTATTCCGGCAGGTATTTCAACCGGAGGCATGATGCCACGCCCTAACGTATCTGCAATTAATAATATAATAGCACCAATTAATGCTGATGCAGGCAGTAAATATTTAGCTTTTTCTCCGGTAAGCCGTCTGGCGATATGCGGAGCAAGCAAGCCGATAAAACCGATTGAGCCGACGACGGCTACACAGCTTCCCGCCAGTGCCACCGCGGTGAAAATCAGGATGAACCGCAGCCGGTTTGCGTTTTCTCCGAGACCCTGTGCAAGCTCATCCCCGAGTGACATAAGATCCAGCTTCGGTATGAGTATGCAGACGATCGGAAAAAGAATCAAAAGCCATGGCGCAAGCAGCTTGACTTCTTCCCAGTTTCTTCCCCAGAGGCTTCCTGTCAGCCAAATGAGTGCAGCATTCACGTCGCCCGGAAACTTGACCATCATATATTGCATTCCGGCGTGGCAGACCGCGCCTAAAGCAATGCCTGATAAAGCCAGTGAAGAGGGCTGAATGCTCTTTTTTCGGGCTATCATTAATAATAGTACAGCAATAATGGCGGCTCCGGCAAATGCGGAGAACGGAAGCACGTATACCGGCGACTCAGGAAAGATGAGAATCACAGCCATCGCCGCAAGTCCGGAGCCTTTTGAAATGCCGACAACGTCCGGGGAAGCGAGCGGATTTCGGATCACACCCTGTAAAATCGCTCCGGCAGCGGCAAGCCCTGCACCGGCCAAAATTGCTAATATGATGCGGGGAAGGCGATATTGCTGGATGATAAATTCAAAGGAATGATCCAGTCCCAGCAGATTCGTCACTACCGCATCAGGTGAAATGTATAATGCACCGATTCCAATGCTGATGACGGACAGAACGATCAAAATCACGGCCAATATGAGTATCGCCAGCAAGGGGCGTTTTTGTTTTCTGGTTGTTTTCTTCATTTCAGATGTCGCCCTTTCCTTGCCAAATATAAGAAAAACGGCGTTCCGATAATCGCGGTGACAATGCCGACCGGTGATTCATAAGGAAATGCAATCCATCTGGCCAGAACATCTGCGTACACCAGCAAAATTGCACCGAACAGTGCCGAAAACGGAAGCACGTATTGATAATGTTCTCCGATCAGCTTGCGGACAATATGTGGGACGAGCAGCCCGACAAAGCCAATCGGCCCGGCGACGGCTACGGAAGCGCCGGAAAGGATTAAAATAATCAAACTGATCAGAATCCGGATGCCGTTCATATTTTGTCCAAGCCCTTTTGCTGTTTCGTCTCCGAGACCGAGAACAGAAACAGAACCGGAAAATACGAGGGCAAGCCCGATGCCAATGACAGAAAACGGAGCGATGGTTATGACGTCCTGCCAGTTGCTGCCGTCGATTGCGCCTGTCATCCAGTACAGAACATCCTCACCTGACTCATTTAAAATAATGATGGCCTGTGTCATAGAGGAAAGGAACAAGTGCACGGCCATTCCTGACAGCGCCAGCTTGACAGGTGTCATTCCGCCGGATGAGGCAATCATATATACAATCGCGCCGCCTGCTGCCGCACCCGCAAAAGCGAATATAACAGATGAATAGGGCGATGCCGGCAGAATGACGAGAGAAGCAACGACAAAAAGCGATGCACCCGCATTCACACCGAAAATTTGGGGTGAAGCCAGAGGATTTCTGGTCATAGCCTGCATCAGCGCCCCTGCTACAGCTAGGCTGGCGCCGACAAAAACGCCGATTAATGTGCGGGGAAGGCGAAGAGTAGAGATGATGAGCTGTTCCTTTGAACCGTCCCATACAAAAAGATATTTCAATGAATCTATGATGCCGATGTCTGAGGCTCCTACTGAAAGATTCAGCCCAAGCCCAAATATAAAAATAATCAGTGCAATGATGAACATCATCAGTCTTGATGATGAGCGCCGTTTGGCTGAATGATACAACAGTCTCACTTCCTTACTGCGTCTGGTTGCAAAAACGAAGAAGCAAGGATTTCCCCTCGCTTCTCATTTGTCCTATTTATTATACACTTTTTTAAGCACATCTTTGGCGCTTGTTTCACTAGACTTGATGCCTCTGAATCTTGTCCAAGTGTCACGGTCCGCATCATAGACTTGTCCATTTTTCACCGCTTTGAGATTTTTCCAGAGCGGGTTCGTTTTCCACTCGTCTACAATGGTTTTGCCTTCGTTGGCTGAGATGAACAAAATATCAGGATCGATTTTGCTCAATTGCTCGAGGCTGACCTCTTGATAGGCGTTATCTGACTTCACAGCGTGTGTAAAGCCTAGCATTTTAAAGATTTCTCCGTCATAGGATGATGATGTATGAAGCTGGAAGGAATCCGCTCTTGCAACGCCGAGAACGATGTTGCGGTTTTCATCTTTCGGAAGTTCGGCTTTTAGATCGTTGATGACTTTTTTGTGCTCGGCAAGCTTTTCTTTTCCTTCATCTTCTTTATTTAATGCTTTAGCAATGGTCGTAAAGCTGTCGATCGTTTCGTCATATGTCGCTTCACGGCTTTTTAATTCAATCGTCGGGGCAATTTGTTTCAGCTGTTTATAAATGTTTTTATGGCGCTCAGCGTCAGCGATGATTAAATCAGGCTTCAAGGAACTGATGACCTCAAGATTGGGTTCGCTGCGTGTGCCTACAGATGTGTAATCAATGGAGCTGCCGACAAGCTTTTTAATCATATCTTTTTTGTTGTCATCGGCGATGCCCACCGGCGTAATGCCGAGATTGTGAACGGCATCCAAGAATGAAAGCTCAAGCACAACCACCCGCTTAGGTGTGCCGCTTACTGTCGTTTTTCCTTCTTCGTCATGGATCACTCTGGAATCTTTAGACTTGTTTTCGCCGCTTCCGTTGTTATTCTGGCTTGATGAACAGCCGGATACAATGAGGCAGGCGAGCAATAAAACACTCATGATGGCAATCAACTTGTTAGAATAGGTGCGCATGTCATTCTTCCTTTTTTCAGATTTAGTAATGAGAATCATTATCACATGTAACACTATAATAGCATGGCTTATCATGTCAATATTTTTTTAGTAAAGAAAGCTGCGTTTTTACTGCTTTCTCATGAAAGCATCATCAGACACAAATAAGTGGTATGCAGCGTTACCGTGTCTTCGAGACAAAAACGCATGGGCGTTGGCTTTAGAGGTTTCGAACATATCAGCAGTGACATAAGGAAGGAGAGTGCTGAGATAACCGGACAATTTCTTTTCTATTTCATCTGTTAGTGCAAATTCAATGTCGCCGATATTCATGATAATCGAGAAAACAAAGTCGATATCGATATGAAAATGTTCCTCGGCAAAAACCGCAAGCTCGTGAATTCCTGGTGAACATCCGGCACGCTTATGGAAAATCTGTTTGACTAAATCACTCACAATCCAAGCATTGTATTGCTGTTCTGGTGAAAAGTATTGCATTAGACATACCTCCTGCTCGTACGGATAAAGGCAGTATTTCATGGTCGTGTGCTCCGTGCAGCGGCTTCTCTTTAATTTTGATTTTTCTGAAAATAGGTCCCGTTCCTATCACTTTACCATGGACGGAAAACAAATAGCTACTACCATTCCTCCTGTTTTTCTCTTTAATGTTCTGGAATCTGTTTCAGGTACAGACGATCGGGTATGAAAGAAATATAGAAAACATGAAGGAGGAATATCGACATGAAACCAGTTGTAAAAGAGTATACAAATGACGAGCAGCTTATGAAGGATGTAGAGGAATTACAGAAAATAGGTGTTGCGAAAGAGGATGTATACGTCTTAGCTCACGACGATGACAGAACGGAACGCCTGGCAGACAACACGAATGCCAATACGATCGGAGCCAAAGAAACAGGTTTCAAGCACGCGGTGGGAAATATCTTCAATAAAAAAGGAGACGAGCTCCGCAATAAAATTCACGAAATCGGTTTTTCTGAAGATGAAGCCGCTCAATTTGAAAAACGCTTAGATGAAGGAAAAGTGCTTCTCTTTGTGACAGATAACGAAAAAGTGAAAGCTTGGGCATAAAGCAAAGAAAAAACCAAAAGGCCATGACGGCCTTTTGGTTTTTTTGCGGTCTTTGCGGTGGTATTTTGCAGAATGCCGCAATAGGATAGCGGAACATTTTCGGTTCTGGATGTCCCTCAATTTGCTATTATATTTTTGTGATAAATTGGAATAAAATCTCACAAAATAGAAAATGGGGGTACATAGTGGATGAAAAAAATGATGTTAGCTACGGCTTTGTTTTTAGGATTGACTCCAGCTGGCGCGAACGCAGCTGATTTAGGCCACCAGACGTTGGGATCCAATGATGGATGGGGCGCGTACTCGACCGGCACGACAGGCGGGTCAAAAGCATCGTCCTCAAATGTGTATACCGTCAGCAACAGAAACCAGCTTGTCTCGGCATTAGGGAAGGAAACGAACACAACGCCAAAAATCATTTATATCAAGGGAACGATTGACATGAACGTAGATGACAATCTGAAGCCGCTTGGTCTAAATGACTATAAAGATCCGGAGTATGATTTGGACAAATATTTGAAAGCCTATGATCCTAGCACATGGGGCAAAAAAGAGCCGTCGGGAACACAAGAAGAAGCGAGAGCACGCTCTCAGAAAAACCAAAAAGCACGGGTCATGGTGGATATTCCTGCAAACACGACGATCGTCGGTTCAGGGACTAACGCTAAAGTCGTGGGCGGAAACTTCCAAATCAAGAGTGATAACGTCATTATTCGCAACATTGAATTCCAGGATGCCTATGACTATTTTCCGCAATGGGATCCGACTGACGGAAGCTCAGGGAACTGGAACTCACAATACGACAACATCACGATAAACGGCGGCACACACATCTGGATTGATCACTGTACATTTAATGACGGTTCGCGTCCGGACAGCACATCGCCAAAATATTATGGAAGAAAATATCAGCACCATGACGGCCAAACGGATGCTTCCAACGGTGCTAACTATATCACGATGTCTTACAACTATTATCACGATCATGATAAAAGCTCCATTTTCGGATCAAGTGACAGCAAAACCTCCGATGACGGCAAATTAAAAATTACGCTGCATCATAACCGCTATAAAAATATTGTCCAGCGCGCGCCGAGAGTCCGCTTCGGGCAAGTGCACGTATACAACAACTATTATGAAGGAAGCACAAGCTCTTCAAGTTATCCTTTCAGCTATGCATGGGGAATCGGAAAGTCATCTAAAATCTATGCCCAAAACAATGTCATTGACGTACCGGGACTGTCAGCTGCTAAAACGATCAGCGTATTCAGCGGGGGAACGGCTTTATATGACTCCGGCACGTTGCTGAACGGCACACAGATCAACGCATCGGCTGCAAACGGGTTGAGCTCTTCTGTCGGCTGGACGCCGTCTCTGCATGGATCGATTGATGCTTCTGCTAATGTGAAATCAAATGTTATAAATCAAGCGGGTGCGGGTAAATTAAATTAAGAAAGTGAAAAACACAAAGGGTGCTAACCTTTGTGTTTTTTAATTAATTAAAATGTTTATTAACTTAGTTAAGGAGTAGAATGGAAAAGGGGATCGGAAAACAAGTATATAGGAGGAGACCTATTTATGGCTTCAGAAAAAGACGCAGGAAAACAGTCAGCAGTAAAGCTTGTTCCATTGCTTATTACTGTCGCTGTGGGACTAATCATCTGGTTTATTCCCGCTCCGTCCGGACTTGAACCTAAAGCTTGGCATTTGTTTGCGATTTTTGTCGCGACAATTATCGGCTTTATCTCCAAGCCCTTGCCAATGGGTGCAATTGCAATTTTTGCATTGGCGGTTACTGCACTAACTGGAACACTATCAATTGAGGATACATTAAGCGGATTCGGGAATAAGACCATTTGGCTTATCGTTATCGCATTCTTTATTTCCCGGGGATTTATCAAAACCGGGCTCGGTGCGAGAATTTCGTATGTATTCGTTCAGAAATTCGGGAAAAAAACCCTTGGACTTTCTTATTCACTGCTATTCAGTGATTTAATACTTTCACCTGCTATTCCAAGTAATACGGCGCGTGCAGGAGGCATTATATTTCCTATTATCAGATCATTATCCGAAACATTCGGATCAAGCCCGGCAAATGGAACAGAGAGAAAAATCGGTGCATTCTTATTAAAAACCGGTTTTCAGGGGAATCTGATCACATCTGCTATGTTCCTGACAGCGATGGCGGCGAACCCGCTGATTGCCAAGCTGGCCCATGATGTCGCAGGGGTGGACTTAACATGGACAAGCTGGGCAATTGCCGCGATTGTACCGGGACTTGTAAGCTTAATCATCACGCCGCTTGTGATTTACAAGCTGTATCCGCCGGAAATCAAAGAAACACCGGATGCGGCGAAAATCGCAACAGAAAAACTGAAAGAAATGGGACCATTCAAAAAATCAGAGCTTTCCATGGTTATCGTGTTTCTTTTGGTGCTTGTGCTGTGGATTTTTGGCGGCAGCTTCAACATCGACGCAACCACAACCGCATTGATCGGTTTGTCCGTTCTCTTATTATCACAGGTTCTGACTTGGGATGATATCAAGAAAGAACAGGGCGCTTGGGATACGCTCACTTGGTTTGCGGCGCTTGTCATGCTCGCCAACTTCTTGAATGAATTAGGCATGGTGTCTTGGTTCAGTAATGCCATGAAATCATCCGTATCAGGGTTCTCTTGGATTGTGGCATTCATCATTTTAATTGTTGTGTATTATTACTCTCACTATTTCTTTGCAAGTGCGACAGCCCACATCAGTGCGATGTATTCAGCATTTTTGGCTGTCGTCGTGGCAGCGGGCGCACCGCCGCTTTTAGCAGCGCTGAGCCTCGCGTTCATCAGCAACCTGTTCGGGTCAACGACTCACTACGGTTCTGGAGCGGCTCCGGTCTTCTTCGGAGCAGGCTACATCCCACAAGGCAAATGGTGGTCCATCGGATTTATCCTGTCGATTGTTCATATCATCGTATGGCTTGTGATCGGCGGATTATGGTGGAAAGTACTAGGAATATGGTAGAAAGAAAAAGGCAGACGCGGTCTGCCTTTTTTTTATTTTCACTCCTTCGCAAGAAAACGGATTTTGAAAAATGAGAAAATTCCCTATAAAAATGATATGATCTAGGTAGAAAGGACGGCTGGTGCTGTGGTGAAAAAGCGGTTCCATTTTTCCCTGCAAACAAAAATAATGGGGCTGATTGCGGCTCTGCTGGTCTTTGTCATTGGTGTGCTGACTATTACGTTAGCCGTTCAGCATACACAGGGAGAACGGAGACAGGCAGAGCAGCTGGCGGTTCAAACGGCGAGAACCATTTCCTATATGCCGCCGGTTAAAGAGCTCATTGAGAGAAAAGGCGGACATGCGGCTGAGACGCAAGAGGTCATTGAACAAATGAAAGAACAGACTGGCGCGTTTGCCATTTATGTTTTGGACGAAAAAGGAGACATTCGCAGCGCCTCTTTAAAAAGCGGATTAAAGAAACTGGAGCGCAGCAGAGAAATTTTGTTTGGCGGTTCGCATGTTTCTGAAACAAAAGCGGATGGACGAAGAGTGATCAGAGGGAGCGCGCCGATTATAAAAGAACAAAAGGGATACAGCCAAGTGATCGGCAGCGTATCTGTTGATTTTCTGCAAACGGAGACAGAGCAAAGCATCAAAAAGCATTTGAGAAATTTGAGTGTGATTGCTGTGCTTGTGTTGCTGCTCGGATTTATTGGCGCCGCCGTGCTGGCGAAAAGCATCAGAAAGGATACGCTTGGGCTTGAACCGCATGAGATCGCGGCTCTATATCGTGAGAGGAACGCAATGCTTTTCGCGATTCGAGAAGGGATTATTGCCACCAATCGTGAAGGCGTCGTCACCATGATGAACGTATCGGCGGCCGAGATGCTGAAGCTGCCCGAGCCTGTGATCCATCTTCCTATAGATGACGTCATGCCGGGAGCAGGGCTGATGTCTGTGCTTGAACTAGGAGAAATGCTGCCGAACCAAGAGGTAAGCGTCAACGATCAAGTGTTTATTATCAATACGAAAGTGATGAATCAAGGCGGGCAGGCATATGGGATTGTCGTCAGCTTCAGGGAGAAAACAGAGCTGAAGAAGCTGATCGACACATTGACTGAGGTTCGCAAATATTCTGAGGATCTCAGGGCGCAGACTCATGAATTTTCAAATAAGCTTTATGCGATTTTAGGGCTGCTTGAACTTGGGGAGTATGATGAAGCCATTGATCTGATTAAAGAGGAATATGCGATACAAAATGAACAGCATGATCTTTTATTCCATAACATTCATTCGCAACAGGTGCAGGCCATTTTGTTAGGGAAAATAAGCAAGGCATCGGAAAAGAAGGTCAAGCTGATGATTGATGAGAACAGCTCACTCGCGCCTCTTCCTGCACATATCGGCTTGTCCCATCTTATTACAATTATCGGCAATTTAATTGATAACGCTTTCGAAGCTGTAGCGGAGCAAAGCGTGAAGGAAGTTTTGTTTTTTATCACGGATATGGGCCATGACATTGTCATTGAAGTATCAGACACAGGGCCCGGTGTGCCGCCAGATAAGATGGAAGAAGTGTTTGAGAGAGGCTATTCTTCAAAGGGGATGAAGAGAGGCTACGGTCTGGCCAATGTGAAAGACTCAGTGCGTGAACTGGGCGGCTGGATCGAACTGGCGAATCAAAAAACTGGCGGGGCGGTATTCACTGTGTTTATACCGAAGGAGAAACAAAGGGGGAATCCATTTGATTCACATCGCGATTGCGGAGGATGATTTTCGAGTTGCGCAAATCCATGAGAGATTGATTAAACAGCTTGATGGATTCAAGATTATCGGCAAGGCGGCTAACGCAAAAGAGACATTGGCGCTTTTGAAGGAACACAAGGCTGATTTGCTTCTGCTGGATATTTATATGCCGGACGAGCTTGGGACCGCGTTGATTCCTGATATACGAAGCCGATTTCCTGAAGTGGACATTATGATTATCACAGCGGCAACAGAAACCCGGCATTTGCAGGAAGCGCTAAGAGCGGGGATTGCCCACTATTTGATCAAACCCGTAACGGCTGACAAGTTCAGGCAGGTGCTGCTTCAGTATAAAGAAAAAAGGAAGCTGCTCATGTCTCAGCCGGAGGTCAGCCAATCGATGATCGACCATATTTTTGGGAACGGTGTGAAGACAGCTTTGCCGGCAGAGGATTTGCCGACTGGCATTAATTCGATTACACTGCGAAAAATTAAGGAAGCGCTTCAGACTGCGTCAGAAGGATTGACAGCGGAGGGACTTGGGGAAAAAATGGGGGCGTCACGAACAACTGCCCGCCGTTATGCCGAGTACCTTGTGTCAAAGGAAGAAGCAAGAGCCGAGCTTGAATACGGGATTATCGGCAGGCCGGAGAGAAAATATTATTTGGCGGCGGATTAGATATGAAAAAATCTATAATATTATTGATTTTTCTATTGATCTTTATGCAGGGTGATATCAGGCAGGCGGCTGCGCCGCGCCTGCCGGACGGGCCGATAGAAATTGTCGTCCCCGCTGAGCCTTCTGGCGGCTGGGATGTCACAGCGCAGGCGATCCAATCTGTTTTGAGGCAGAAGCAGATCGTGAAGGGTGATGTTCATATCGTCTATAAACCCGGCGGCGGGGGAGAGAAAGGCTGGAAATATGTCAACAAAAGCAGCAAACAAACCATCAGCATGACGTCCAGCCTAATATTGAGCAATGATCTTCTCGGGCAAAGTAAATTAAAAATGGCCGATTTTACGCCGCTCGCCATTCTCTCCAAGGAATGGCAGACGGTTGCATTGCCAAAAGGATCAGCGTTAACAAATGGCAAGGATGTGCTGAATGAGATCAACATGCATCCTGGCAAGGTGAGAATCGGCTTTGCCCCGGGGTTTGGCAATGATGATCAGCTCTCGTTCGTCAGAGCGGCAGATATGTACGGCATTGACGCGTTTGACATTCAATTCTCACAGTATGACAGCAGTGAACAGCTCATTCAGGCGCTGATCAGACATGAGATAGAAGCGGCTTCCATGACACTTTCTGAAGCGAAACCATATGAACGAAACGGCGATATCACGTTAGCCGCTGTAACGTCTGATAAAAGACTTCCCGGTTTTCCAAATGTACCGACGTGGAAGGAGCAGGGAATCCCGTTTGTTTTTTCTCATTGGAGAGGGATTTTGGGCCCGAAAAATATGTCTGAGGAAGAGATTTCTTACTGGGATCAAGCGCTAAAGGAGGTCACCTCTTCACCTGAATGGAAGCGGAAAATAAACGAACAGGACTGGGAAAGCTTTTATTTAAACAGCAGGGAAACGAAACGGTTTTTAGAAGAGCAATCTGCTTTTTATCAAAGCATCATGACAGGAAATTAAGATCCCGGCATCCCGGGATTTTTTTCATGCCGAAAATTGATCAAAAAGAACAAAACGGTTTTAAAAAATTAAAAATACAAAAAAACCAAATTATTTACTTGCGATTTGTTTTCCCATACGATGGCAAAAAGGCAAGACAAAAAGGGGAGTAAGGGAGAAAAAAATGTAAGCGGATTCATTAAGGGGGAATGGATGTGTTAGCAATCTTAGGCTTTCTCATGATGCTTGTGTTTATGGCATTGATCATGACAAAACGGCTTTCTGTTTTAACAGCATTGGTTTTGACGCCGATTGTGTTTGCGCTTATCGCCGGATTTGGATTTACTGAAGTTGGGGACATGATGATTTCGGGGATTCAACAAGTCGCGCCGACTGCGGTCATGATTATGTTTGCGATCTTATATTTTGGAATTATGATTGATACAGGCCTGTTTGATCCAATGGTTGGCAAAATTTTAAGCATGGTCAAAGGAGACCCTTTAAAAATTGTTGTCGGGACAGCGGTTCTTACAATGCTCGTCGCCTTGGACGGAGATGGCTCGACAACGTACATGATTACGACAAGCGCCATGCTTCCGCTCTATTTGCTGCTAGGCATCCGGCCAATTATCTTGGCGGGAATCGCGGGAGTCGGCATGGGAATCATGAACACGATTCCATGGGGTGGTGCGACGCCGAGGGCGGCGAGTGCGCTGGGGGTTGATCCAGCTGAGCTTACAGGGCCGATGATTCCTGTCATTGCAAGCGGGATGCTTTGTATGGTGGCGGTTGCGTATGTGCTTGGAAAAGCGGAACGAAAGCGCCTTGGTGTGATTGAACTGAAACAGCCGGCCAATGCCAATGAACCTGCGGCAGCGGTTGAAGATGAGTGGAAGCGGCCGAAGCTTTGGTGGTTCAATTTATTGTTAACGCTTTCTTTAATAGGATGTTTAGTATCGGGTAAAGTCAGTTTAACCGTACTGTTTGTCATTGCGTTTTGTATTGCACTGATTGTGAATTATCCCAATCTCGAGCATCAGAGACAGCGCATCGCGGCGCATTCCAGCAACGTGCTGGCTATCGGTTCAATGATTTTTGCCGCGGGGGTGTTCACGGGGATTTTGACAGGCACGAAAATGGTTGATGAAATGGCGATCTCGCTCGTGTCCATGATACCGGAACAAATGGGCGGATTGATCCCGGCGATTGTTGCTTTAACAAGCGGCATTTTCACATTCTTGATGCCGAATGACGCGTATTTCTACGGGGTGCTGCCGATTTTATCAGAAACAGCTGTCGCATACGGTGTGGATAAAGTGGAAATTGCCAGAGCCTCTATTATCGGCCAGCCGATTCATATGCTGAGTCCGCTTGTGCCATCCACTCATTTGCTTGTCGGACTCGTCGGAGTTTCTATTGATGACCATCAAAAATTCGCATTGAAATGGGCGGTTCTCGCAGTGATCGTCATGACGGCTATCGCTCTATTGATCGGTGCGATCTCTATTTCCGTATGATAATTCAGGCGTAATGACACACACTAACGGCATACAACATTCCGGAGGTGTCATTATGAGTGATCCTTATATGCCGCTGACTTCAGTCAGAAGCGGAACGGGGTTCGAAGCGGCAAAAGGTGTGCACGGCCTGACTGTGCAAATTGCGAATGTCTATTTTATTCAGCTGCCTTCTGAACCTCACTCATTTGTTTTAATTGATGCCGGCATGCCTCAATCAGCCGGCATGATTGTCAATGAAGCCAAACAAAGATTCGGTGAAGGGTTTCAGCTGAAGGCGATTATCCTCACACACGGGCACTTTGACCATATTGGGGCAATCGAAGAGATCCTTGAACATTGGGATGTACCTGTTTATGTCCATTCTCGGGAAATGCCCTATGTAACAGGTAAAGAAGATTATCCTCCGGCTCGTCCTGACAGCAAGAGCGGGCTGGTCGCCAAGCTGTCGCCGCTGTTTCCGCGGCACTCCATCGATATTTCCTCACATGTCCAGGCACTGCCGGAAGACGGTTCAGTCCCTTTTCTTGACGAGTGGATGTGGATTGCGACACCAGGACACACGCCGGGCCATATTTCGTTATTCCGCGATGACGGCCGCGTGCTTGTGGCAGGTGATGCTGTTATTACAGTGGAACAGGAGAAAATGGCTGACGTCTTGATACAAAAACAGGAGCTTCACGGTCCGCCGGCTTATTTCACGCCTGACACAGAGACGGCCGCGGAGTCCATTCTAAAGCTGGCCGGTCTTGAACCGGAAGCGTTATTGACCGGGCACGGCATACCGATGACCGGCAAAAACTTTCGAAGTGACTTAACTGAATTGGCAAATCGGTTATCGTCTATTTGACACCCGCACCACGCGGGTGTTTTTTATTGTTTTCCAGGAAGTTGCAGAAAAATCATTTGTCTTGCCGCTTAAAAACGATACAATGAAAAGCATGAAGTGATGTGAAGGGGAGAGTTTGTTGGAAGAAAAAGAAATACTCTGGAACGAAGCGAAAGCGTTTATTGCCGCATGCTATCAGGAATTGGGAAAGGAGGAGGAAGTGAAAGACCGTCTCGAGGACATTAAAAGCGAAATTGACCTGACCGGAAGCTATGTACATACGAAGGAAGAGCTGGAGCACGGAGCGAAAATGGCTTGGAGAAACAGCAACCGCTGCATCGGCAGATTGTTCTGGAATTCGCTGAATGTTATCGACAGACGAGACGTCCGGACGAAGGAGGAGGTGCGTGATGCCCTCTTTCACCATATTGAAACCGCCACCAATAACGGGAAAATCAGACCGACCATTACGATTTTCCCTCCGGAAGAGAAGGGTGAAAAGCAAGTCGAGATCTGGAATCATCAACTGATCCGGTACGCTGGATATGAGTCAGACGGAGAAAGAATCGGAGACCCGGCTTCCTGTTCCCTGACAGCAGCCTGCGAAGAGCTCGGTTGGCGCGGAGAACGAACGGATTTTGACCTTCTGCCGCTCATTTTTCGCATGAAAGGCGACAAACAGCCTGTCTGGTATGAGCTGCCGCGTTCACTTGTGATCGAGGTTCCAATCACACATCCGGACATCGAGGCGTTTTCTGATTTGGAGCTGAAGTGGTACGGCGTGCCTATCATCTCTGATATGAAGCTTGAGGTCGGGGGCATTCATTATAATGCCGCGCCATTTAACGGCTGGTATATGGGCACGGAGATCGGAGCGAGAAACCTCGCAGATGAAAAGCGGTACGACAAGCTCAAAAAAGTAGCGTCCGTGATCGGCATCGCCGCTGATTACAATACGGATTTATGGAAGGATCAAGCGCTAGTTGAATTGAATAAAGCTGTGCTGTACTCGTATAAAAAGCAGGGTGTCAGCATCGTTGACCATCATACAGCGGCAAGCCAGTTTAAACGGTTTGAAGAACAGGAGGAAGAAGCGGGCAGAAAGCTGACGGGGGATTGGACGTGGCTGATTCCGCCAATTTCACCCGCTGCCACTCATATCTTCCACCGATCCTATGATAACTCAATCGTTAAGCCGAATTACTTTTATCAAGATAAGCCTTATGAGTAAACAATAGAAAATCGCTGATGGCCTTCAAGGCTGCGGGATTCAGTCACAGAGATGTCGGTAACCTTTGAGAAAGGGCTTCCGTTCTTTACAGCCTCAACAAACGATTGCAGGGCGTTTTCCGGACCCTCTGCCAAAATCTCGACACGCCCGTCATCACGGTTTTTGACCCAGCCGGCCAGTTTTCGCTTATCAGCTTCCATTTGAACAAAATAGCGAAAGCCCACACCTTGAACCCGGCCGTTTACAATGATTCGGTATTGAAGCATGTAAAAACCACCTTTTCTTTTTATGATAATCAATCATTTTACAACCTGTAAAGGGGATGTGTTTGTATGAAACCAGAGCGCTATTCAGTTCTTTCTCTTAATCTGGGAAAACCGCAGACGCTCGAATATGACGGAAAGAAAATCGAAACCGGCATCATGAAGCGGCCGGCTGAATCAGCCGTCATGCTGTATCGGGAGAATTTTGAAGGAGACGGACAGGCGGACCTCGTCAACCACGGCGGACCTGATAAGGCTGTCTGTGTCTACCCGGCGGAGCATTATCCGTTTTGGGAAGAGTTCCTCTCAAGACCGCTGTCAAATGCCGCATTTGGAGAAAATCTGACGGTCGCGGGCCTGACTGAGGAGAATGTTTGCATCGGGGATGTGTTCAGGCTTGATGAAGCTGTTGTTCAGGTCAGCCAGCCGCGCCAGCCGTGTGTAAAGCTGGCGAAAAAATTTGGTGTAAAAGAAATGGTGCTGAAGGTCCAGCAAACTGGCTATACAGGGTTTTATTTTCGCGTGCTGGAGGAGGGCAGGGTGTCTCCCGGCGCGAACCTTGAATTGCTGTCCAGAGGAGAGAAGGGCATCTCCGTCCAGTTCGCCAACCGCATCAACTACCATGATGCAAAAAATCTCACCGCCATTGAACTGATTTTAAGTGAGGCTGCACTATCGGAAAGCTGGAGAGCGTCCTTTATGAAAAAAAAGGACAGGCTGCTGCCGGTTGAATAGAAAAAGCCGCGCATATCAACGTGCGCGGCTTTGCCATATTTAAGATTGTTTTTTCTTTGTTTCAAGCAGGTTGGCAAGAAAATAGGTTTTATAGCTTTGAAGCTTTCTTCCCTCATGGTGCGTGATCCCCTGCTTTTTTAGTTCTGCCACATACCAGCCTTTACTGCCGTAATGCATGTCAGAAAACTCCTTTCCCTATCTGATTTCGAAACGATTGGCATTGTAACATCTATAAAAAGATGCTGAAAAGAGATGCGGGGAAAACTGAGCCTTTCGCACTAGATGTACGAATGTTCTTCTGTATGTATATGCGGAGCAAAAGCCGAATATGATTTAATGACCGGTTAGTTTGATCATGACAACGCCAAATGTCATAATGGCGAAAACAATGCCGATATATGTGAGCATCCCGTTTTTTTTCTTAACGCCGTAAACGGTCATAATGATGCCTTCAATGAAAAAAATGATGCCGAAAATAATAAACCACATGCAGATAAAGGCTCCTTTCACAGACATAATAGTAGTGTAGCATATCTGAATAGAGCCGGGCTGTGACAATATCAAGAAAGCCGGGCGCATATCGCCCGGCTCATGTTTTATTGTTTATCAACCAATTTGACCAGAAGCTGTGCCAAATGTTCTTTCTCATCTTCGTCCGCAACGCTCCAAAGCTCTTGCAGCAGCATTTCTTCACCGTTTTGCGGCTCTTCATGCTTTGCGAGGTAGTCTCCCAGGATCGCAGCGCTTTTTACAAGCTTGCCGTCATTCAATCCAAGCTTTTTGCCTCGGTTGACTTGTTTTTTCAGGTAGCCTTTAAATTCTTCAAAGTCTTTTAAAATGTCTTCTTTTATTGTGCCATGCATCGCGTTCATTTCGTTTTCAATTTGGATTTTTTCTTGATCTCTGTTCATTGCAAGACCTCCTCGTGCAGAATAATGATGTTTTACCTGCTATTGGAGGAGGTTAAACCTGCCAGAAGCCCGGAATGTGTTTTACAGTTTCGTCAGGATAATCGGTTCATCTTTTGTGATGACGATCGTGTGTTCAACTTGGGCAACCATGCTTTTATCCGGTGTCTTGAACGTCCAGCCGTCCCCAGCTTCAACAATCGTTTCTGCTTTCGTTGAAATAAACGGTTCAAGCGCGATGACTGTGCCATTTTTGAACAGTGCGTTATCAAACGGATCATAATAGTTCATGATGTGGTTCGGCGCTTCATGCAGGCTTCGGCCGATTCCGTGGCCAGTCAGGGTTTTGATGACGGTAAAGCCTTGAGAGCGTGCTTCATGATAAACGGCTCTTCCGATCTGGTTTTGGCGCTTGCCCGCTTTTGCCTGCTGAAGCCCCTTTTGAAAAGCGTTTTCCGCGCATTGGCAAAGCTTATGAAGGCGTTCTTCTCCTTCACCGAGCACAAATGAGATGCCTGTGTCGGAATAGAAGCCGCCAAATTCAGCGGAGATGTCGATGTTGACAAGGTCCCCTGCTTTTAAAATTTTGGATGTGCTTGGTATGCCGTGAGCCACTTCATCATTTACGCTGATGCATGTCACGCCTGGAAAATCATATTCCTTCTCAGGAGCTGAAACGGCGCCGTGCTCATCAAGCACAGCTTTTCCGATAAGGTCAAGGTCTTTTGTGCTCATGCCGGGCTCTGCCTTCCGCTTCATTTCTTCACGCGCAAGCGCGACGATTCTTCCGATTTTTTTCAGGCCTTCTAATTCTTGATCGTTTGTTACAATCATCTGTCATTCCCGCTTTCTTTTTAAATAATCTAGATTAAGCTTACCACAACTGTCTTAAAAATAGGAAACACACGGACCTGGGAAAAAAGAAATACCCCCGGGAAAATTGGTATAGATCACTAGATATCTTATATGGTATATTTGAAAAAAAAGGGTATGAGGGGGATGGGTATGCTTTCATTTTTACAAAAACTCGGGAAGTCATTTATGCTCCCGATTGCGGTTCTGCCTGCGGTTGGAATTATCCTTGCGCTTGGCAGAGAGGATGTATTTAATATCCCGTTTGTCTATCAGGCGGGGACGGCGGTTTTTGATCATCTGCCGCTTATTTTTGCGATCGGAATTGCCATCGGCATTTCAAAAGACAGCAATGGGGCCGCGGGTTTATCAGGGGCGATATCGTATCTGATGCTTGACGCGGCAACAAAGACAATTGATAAAACAAATAACATGGCGGTGTTTGGGGGAATTATTGCCGGTTTAATTGCCGGTTACACCTATAACCGCTTCAAGGATACCAAGCTGCCTGAATATCTCGGATTCTTCAGCGGCAGACGGCTTGTGCCGATTATAACAGCCATTATTACGATCATTTTAGCGGGCATATTCGGAGTCGTCTGGCCGCCGATTCAATCGTGTATAAACTCGTTTGGAGAGTGGATGCTCGGGCTCGGCGGCATCGGGGCAGGCATATTCGGCCTATTCAACAGGCTGTTAATTCCGCTTGGCCTTCACCATGTGCTGAACAATATTTTCTGGTTCCAATTCGGAGAATATAACGGAGTGACAGGGGATCTGGCGCGCTTTTTCGCGAAAGATCCGACAGCGGGCACATATATGACCGGATTCTTCCCAATCATGATGTTCGGTCTTCCGGCGGCGTGTCTGGCTATGGTTGTGACTGCGAAGCCGTCTAAACGGAAAGCGACGGCTGGAATGATGATTGGGTTTGCTTTAACGGCGTTTATCACAGGGATTACGGAGCCGATTGAGTTTGCATTTATGTTTTTATCTCCGCTTTTATACGCTGTTCACGCGGTCTTAACCGGGTTATCTTTATTTATCGTCAACTGGCTCGGCATCCGCTCAGGCTTCTCTTTTTCAGCCGGTGCTATCGATTATGTGCTCAGCTATGGAATCGCAGAAAAACCGCTGCTTCTGCTTTTGGTAGGTATATGCTATGCGGCAGTATACTTTATCGTGTTTTATGTACTGATTAAGGCTTTGAATTTAAAAACGCCTGGACGGGAAGACAATGATGTGGATGAAGTGCTGGATGAAAATACTGTTCAGGATGTAAATGAAAACATCATGCTGAAAGGGCTCGGCGGAAAAGAAAACCTTCAAACCATTGATCATTGCGCCACAAGGCTGCGACTGACTGTGAAGGATACCGCTTTGGTGGATGAAGCGCTGCTAAAGAAAGCAGGCGCAAAAGGGGTTGTCAAATCGGGCGGGCAATCGGTTCAAGTCATTATTGGCCCGAATGTGGAATTTGCGGCGGAAGAATTGAGAGCTGCTGTCAAATAAAAAAAGCGGAGAGGGCAACCTCTCCGCTTTTTCTTATTTATCTTCGTTATCCGTTGACGTTTCGGAAGAATCTTCGCCATGTTTTGTGTAATCATAATCGGAAGGATTCACCTTCTTAAAACCTTTCGGCTCGTAGAACCGCAGCAGGTCTCCGTTTATGATTTTATCGGACATTTCAAGTTCCTTCTTGACGAGCGAGTCTTCTGACTTGTCGACTTCGGATTCATCGAGTTCTTTTCCGGTTTTCGTGTCGTAATACTTACCGGATATTTTCGTGTACTTCGGTGAAATAAAGTCTCCGTTGCGGAACGGAATCACTTCACGGTGTTCTTTCGATAAAATATCAGAACCGGACATCAGATAGTCCTTCGTATCCACTCCGAGCAGATGCAGAATGGTAGGAGCCACATCAACGTCTCCGGCATATTTATGAACTTTCTCGCCCTTCACGCCGGCAGCGTGGATAAAGAGCGGCACCCGTTGAAGCTGGGCGTTGTCGTAATCAGTGATTTCATCCTTGCCAAGCACTTTCGCCATCGCTTTATTGTGGTTTTCAGAGATGCCGTAGTGGTCTCCGTACATCACAATAATCGATTTATCATATAACCCGTCTTTTTTCAGATCATTGAAGAATTGTTCAATGGACTGATCAAGGTAATGGGCTGACTGGAAGTAGTTATCGACGACAGAGTCACCAAAGTCTCCAGCCGGGAAGTCTGTATCCCCCTCATCCATTCCGAATGGGAAGTGGTTAGACAGGGTAATGAACTTCGTATAGAACGGCTGCGGCAGGCTTTCCAGCAGCGGCATTGATTCTTTGAAGAACGGTTTGTCTTTCATGCCGTAGTTTTTCGTGTTTTCTTCGTTCATGTCATAGTAAGCAGAATCAAAGAATTTATCAATGCCTTCCGCTTTGTACATTTCGTTACGGTTCCAGAACGTCTGCGTGTTCCCGTGGAAAGTAGCAGATGTGTAATTCTTAGACTTCAGAATCGCCGGAACGGATTGCAGCGTGTTTTGCGCTTTGTTTACGAAAACTGAACCTTGAGCCAGCGGGTACAGAGAGTTTTCCATCATAAATTCAGCATCCGATGTTTTACCTTGTCCCGTTTGGTGGAAAAAGTTATCAAAGTAGAACGTTTCGTTATCATGTGCCAGTTTATTTAAGAACGGTGTCACTTCTTTGCCGTCAATTTTATAGTCGATGATAAATGACTGCAAAGATTCAAGTGAAACGTAAATGACGTTTTTTCCTTCCGCTTTGCCGAAATACACGTTATTCGGCACATCGTAATTGGCTTTCATGTAGTTTTCTACTTCCGTCACGTCGCTGGAATCGGCAAGCGCGCGCTGGCTGTTGGACTTGATATTCTGTACAGCGTCATAAATCGTGAAATTGTATGTTCCCAAGTATTTCACAAGATAGTTCCGGTCGAATGATCTTGTCAGCAATTCAGGACGGTCTGATTCCGCAACTGCCAGGTTGATCAAGAACACAAGAATTGAAGACGCAAAAATAATTCGGAACGATTTTTTGCTTGACGTTTCGGCAGGCTTGTTTACTTTGATCGCCAAGATGATCAGGATGATCGTATCGATAAAGTAAAAGGCGTCAGTCGGTCTCATCAGCGAAAATGCGCTGTCACCGAGTTGGCCGCCGTTTGTTTTAGCCTGCATAATGACCGGAATTGTAATAAAATCATTGAAAAATCTGTAGTACACAATGTTTGCGTACAGTAAAAAAGACATTAAAAAATGAATCACTATAATGGCTGTCTGCTGTAATTTTTTCTTGAACAAGAGTCCAAAGCCAAGAAAGAACAAGCTTGAGCTAAGAGGATTCACAAAAAGCAATATTTTTTGTATCGTGTTGTCTATTCCTAAGTTGAAGTTCAGGACATAACCGACATACGTTTTGATCCATAACAGGACGACCGCGATTAAGAAGAAGGCCAGTCCTCTTTCTTTTATAAATGTTTTCATTGTTACACTCCTTTTTTCCGATCCAGTTCGAGCGAAACGATAGAAAAAACGAACGTATCCAATATAACACGAATCAGCAGATTAGAAAAGTGAAAATCGTATGATGGAGAAAGTGGCGAAAAACGCCGTCGAATCAACGTTTCGCTTTGATATTACCAAATGTAAAACAAGGTATCTTTCTAGAAATAAAGGAATAAAATGGTACATCGAGAATTGTATGATAAAATATAAGGTATAGATAAAAAGAGGTGAAATGATGGATTTTTCCCATATTGTGTCTGAAGATAAAATTAAGCGCGCCATCAAAGACGGGGACTTTCAAAACCTCCCGGGAATGGGGAAGCCGCTGCCGAAGGATGACGCGGCACACTTGCCGGAATCGCTGCGCATGGGCTATCGTATTTTGAAAAACGCGGGAATGGCAGAGGACGAGGGCGCGCTCAAAAAAGAGCTTATGACCATCGACCATTTAATCGAAAAGTGCTATGACGAAAAAGAACGCGAGCAATTAATCAGAAAAAAATCTGAAAAGCAATTGCTGCTTGATAAGCTTGTCGACAAAAAAGGCATGTTTTCAAAGCCAGCATCCGCTTTTTATAAGAATAAAGTATATGACCGGCTTGGACGAAACAGACCTTCTTCCAGCTGATTTGTCTTGTCTGCAGGATGGCGATTGATAAAAGCCATCCTTTTTATGTTCCAAGTTCTATGTCAAAAGGTTTATGTTTTTCCATCTATGGGAAATGACCCATAAACGAAAAAAGGGTGATGGGATGGAACGACTATTGGTATGGATAGAGCATATATCTGATTGGCTGTGGGGTCCGCCGCTAATCATCCTGCTGACGGGGACGGGGTTGTATTTCACTATTTTGCTGAAAGGTTTTCAATTTCGCTATCCTTTATACATTTTCAAACAGACAATCGGCAGCGTAGGAAAAAAGCCGAAGGGAGAGGGCACAGTCACACCGCTTCAGGCATTGACCTCAGCCCTCAGTTCAACGATCGGTGCAGCGAACATTGTCGGTGTGCCCGCCGCTATTATGTTTGGAGGACCAGGAGCGGTTTTTTGGATGTGGCTTATTGCCTTATTTGCCATGGCGATTAAGTTTTCTGAAAGTGTTCTTGCTGTTCATTACAGAGAAAAAAATGAGCAGGGTGAATACGTCGGGGGACCGATGTATTACATAACAAAAGGGCTGCGCATGAAATGGCTCGGCGTATTCTTCTCTGTTGCGCTGATTGTGGAGCTGATCCCCAGCATTATGGTTCAGGGAAATTCGGTTTCAGTCTCGCTTGCCGAAACGTTTTCTTTCAATAAAATATACGCAGGAATCGGAATTGCATTTTTGATTGGGTTAGTGGTGATAGGAGGGGTAAAGCGGATCGGAAAAGTAACAGAGTTTGTCGTGCCTCTTATGGCAGGGGCATACGCGGGTGCCGGTCTCCTGATTGTTCTCATGAATCTATCATCAGTGCCGGCGTTTTTCTCTCTCGTCTTTTCAAATGCGTTTACCTCTTCTTCAGCAGTTGGAGGGTTCGCAGGTGCTGCGTTGGCGGAAACCGTTCGCTGGGGATTTGCCCGCGGGCTTTATTCTAATGAAGCCGGAATGGGAACAGCCCCGATTGCACATGCGGCAGCAATGACTGATCATCCTGTTCGGCAAGGGTTTTGGTCTGTGATCGGCATTGTCATTGACACCTTGATCATCTGCACGACCACCGCTTTTGTCGTTCTTGCATCTGGTGTCTGGACAGGGAAGAACGCCTCAATTGACCCGGCAGCACTGACGACGGCTGCATTTCAGCATTATTTCGGTTCTGGCGGAGGGTACTTCGTTTCGGTTTCCCTAGTCTTCTTTGTCGTATCAACCATTATGGTTGTCATTTTTTACGGCGTAAAGCAAGCTGAATTTCTGTTCGGGCGGCTGGCAGGACACGTAATCAAATTCGTTTATTTAGCGGCTATTATCATTGGTGCCGCAGGCGGAGCAAAAGCCATTTGGGGCTTTTTGGACTTAGCATTGGCTTTTATTCTCGTTCCAAATGTGATTGCGCTGTTGTTATTGAGCAGAAAGGTAAAAGCGCTGTACACCGAATTCTTTACATCGGAACAGTACTACCTGAAAGATATAAGAAAAACAAAACAGAATCCTGTTTATCAAACAAAAGAAGCTAAAAATTCCTAGTGTTTAGCTTTGGCGCCGAACAACGCTTTGCTTTTTATGATCAAATAAATGAGTAAAGGCAGCAAAAGAGAAATCACTACATTAATGATTGGTTTGATTCTGTTAAAGTCGATTAGCTGATTTGTATTTAAAAAGAACCAAAAGCCGCATACGACTGAGAACATGCCGGTTGGTGTATACATGGCTTTCGGGTCGATTTTTGAGTGTAAAAACGAAAGGCCGTATACCACGATATATAGGGAACCTGCTATCTTCACCATAATGACCGGAATCCAAAAGGCCGCGATGATCAGGTCTGAGCGATCCAGAAAATCCGTAATGCGGATCTGCCTGATGACCATATAAGCAGGATCAAAGAAAGTAGATGTCAGGTTGGGACCAAAGACAGAAATTGAAGAAAATAACATCACGGCCAGCAATAAAGCGCCCAACAGTATCGCGAAAATGGTGTATTTTAGCGGGACACTCCGGTTTGAGAAGAGAAGCGGAAGGATAATCAATTCCCCCATTGTCCCAAACGCGTAATAGCCTGATTGAAGGTATGGGATTAGACCTTCAAAAACAGGCGTCAAGTTTTGAAGCTCAATTTGTGTGGCCAGCGTAAATGGAAGGAACAAGACCAGGATGCCGAATGGAAATAGGAATATCTGCGCCATTCTGGTCAATGTTTCTTTTCCCTCTCTGGCAATACAGATCGCCACAAAGATAATAACACCGCCAAGAACAGCCATTGGTGTTCTCGGGAGAAATAAAATGTTAATCAAATTGATGAAAAAACGTAAATCATGAGCATTGATTAACAGGAAATACAAAGAAAACAGTAAAATGATAATCCGGCCTGCGATTGGTGAGGAATCGCTCAGCAGCTCATAGATATTTTTATCCTGATGCTTTTTCATCAGCCTATGCATGAGCCAGAGTGCCGGAATCACGATGACAACGCCGAGGATGTAGCTGTGCCAGGCATTTTGTTTTGCTGATTCGATCATGAGAATCGGAGCATGCTTTAATCCGACCGCTAACGTATACAGAGCTCCGAAAAATAATCCTTGGTATGCAGAGGTCTTGTCCATAAAGCACATCCTTTCTGTCATGTTCAAAACGGAATATATTTAAACAGGTGCCCCAGCCGCGGAAGCAGGGGATTCACTCTCATATAAATCCATAGAAAAGCACTTCCTGTAATCAGCAGGCTGAAGGCCCATTTTGTTAGATTGTTAGCGGAACGAAAATTCTTCCATTCATATGCGTATATGGCAATGCACACAATCAATGTCTGTACGATATAGCTGATCATGCTGACGCACCTCCATTAATGGCTGATCGTTTTGTATAGGACACCGCCCTGCTCAATCGTCACAATTGGGACGACGTGAACCTCCATATCCTTGTATACCTCTTCCCATTCCTTTTTCAGCAGATTCTTCGTGGTTGCCGTGCTTCTAATAGTCCGGTCTTGAAAGCCGGCCGGGTCCGCCTTTAGCTTTTGCAAACGATGAACGGTGCTGGTCACGTCCTTCTTTATGGTTCTGTTTAGTGCTTTTTGAATGATGTAATACTGGTCATTTTCTCTCGTCTCATAGGTTGATTGGTTTTCCATAATAATTCCTTTAGCTCTGATCTCGATTGTCATTGACAGCTTTCCGTTTTTTTCAGCGGCATGAAAGGATGCATTGGACTTTTGAAGCTGAATGGATGCTTGCCCCATTTGATTCGGCAGGTCTACTATGAATTCTGGCTGGCGGGCTTGATTCAGCAACATCAGGGCTGCTGTCATGTGTTCATCTTTGAAAATATCCATCAATCTGTCCTTTTTAAAGATCGCAAGCCCGTCAATTTTCAAATTAGATTTGCCTTTCCCTCCAGGTTTTGTTTTAGATGCAGAGATGACTGGTGCATACGGATCACTGCCTATTTCTACTAGATCAGACATGAATCTGCTTAAGAAAACGGGGCGGCTCGTTGCGATAATGGCCAGCTCCCGAATCATTTCCGCCGGAAACTGTTCAAGCTGAACATCGGTGTTTAAAATGTCCCGAGCTTCTCCCCGGCTGACTAAAATGAGCGCCGTTAATCTGTTCTGCGGATTTCGCGTTAAAATATCAAAGACTGGGGCAACGCCGTCTCTCGCCATATTCTCTCCAATAATGACTGTACGTCTGTGGGACGTATTGATTGTCCGTGACAAGGAGGTTTGCAGCTTGTTGTTCGCTTCTCTGATCGTAGTGCCGGAAGCTGAATCAACATACCATGTTTTTGAACCGGCAGTTCCGCCGCCGCCCCCTGTTTGTCCGCCTAATTGACCGACCAAGGGAATCTGCATGGCCACTCGATACTGATCTTTTTTCTTATCAATGGCTGAGCTGACAACAAATGCAATGTCATTGATTTCTGTCCGGTCCCAGCACCCCGTTAGAAGGATACAAATGAGAAGCGGCAAAACACACTTATATATTGTTTTCTTCATCTTTTGGGTCCTCTCTTTTCGCTCCCTTCTGTCCGTTGCCGCGCGAATACGTGCCCGGCCTTCTGGTCATCGTCCACCAAGGCGCCCTGACAAAAATATCTTTTACTTCATCTCGTTTAAACGGAGAAATCCCGGATAAATAAGGAATGCCGAAAGATTGCAGCTTGCATAAATGAAGCACTAAGATAATCGTGCCGAGCATAATGCCGAAAATCCCGAAAATACTCGCCAAAAACATAAGCGGGAAACGAAGCATCCTGATGGAGATAGCTAAGTTAAATCGCGGAATTGTAAATGACGCGATCCCTGTTAACGATACGATGATCACCATGGGGGCAGACACAATTCCCGCTTCAACAGCGGCTGTCCCAATGACAAGGGCCCCGAGAATACTGACGGTCTGGCCGATGGTTTTCGGCAGGCGCACTCCCGCCTCACGGAGAGCCTCAAAAGAAATTTCCATAATCAATGCTTCTATGATGGCGGGGAAAGGAATCGGTTCACGCGCAGAGGCCACACTGAACATTAAGTTTGTCGGCATTAAGTCCTGATGGTATGTAATAACGGCAACATAAATAGCCGGCAAATATAAAGCAACGAATAAAAACATATAGCGAAGCCAGCGGATTAAGTTAGACATCAAATAACGCTCATAGTAATCTTCACTGGCCTGCATAAGCTGCCAAAACGTAATCGGGCCTGTTAAGACAAAGGGCGTATTATCTGTGAAAATGGCAAATCGGCCTTCGAGAAGCTGGGCGGCGACGGTGTCCGGCCTTTCTGTGTATTGCAGCTGGGGGAATGGTGAGTACGTGTCGTCTTCGATAAACTCTTCAATATATCCGCTTTCTAAGACAGCATCAATCTTAATCTTTTTGATTCTTTTTTTTACTTTGTCAATGACCTTTGGATCGGCAAGCCCGTCAATATAGGCCAAGACAACATCGGTTTTGGTTTTGGTACCAATTTTAAACGAGATCATTTTAAGCTGAAACGTTTTGACGCGAAAGCGCACAAGAGCGGTATTGACCCTGAGGCTTTCAGTGAAGCCCTCTCTTGACCCTCTGATGGTCGATTCTGTTATCGGCTCTTCAATGCTTCTTCTTTGTCCGCCTTTTATATTTAAGATCAGGCCTTTTGAGTGCCCGTCGGCAAATAAAACCGCGTTCCCCTCAATGATGGATGCAGCCACTTTGCTCATACTCGTTTCTATTGCAACACTTGAAATGGATAGAGTATTTTGCAGCGCCGCTTCATGTTCATCTATTTGATCCGTCAAATGCATTAAGAAAGGGCGGAGGGCGTGATCCTGAATATGTTCAGATTTTACAATTCCTTCGACATAAACAATAAATCCGCACAGCCCGTTTCCAAAGTCAAATTGTCTAAATACGATGTCTGAGCAGCCTTCTGTTAATAAGGTCAGATTATCGAGGTTTTCCTTCAAATCAGGAGAGATCGGTCTGTCCTGATTGTCTTCAAGCTCTTTGATGAGCTGAAGCGCTTTGTCGCGTTTATTCATAGAGGCTCACCCTGCTTTTTAATGTCACAATAAGTGCTTGTGACTTTTAGGGTAACCTTGTCTGTTTCATATATTCCAGACTAGGATGAAAGCGCTATAAAAAAGTGTTGACTACCTGTATATACAGGAATACAATATGATTATAAGTTGTATATACAAGTTATAAAAACGGTTACGGAGGGGTTGGCATGGGGGAACTGAACAAATCGGCACGTCAGATTGTCGAAGCAGTCGGCGGTGCTGAAAATATTGCAGCGGCAACTCATTGTGTTACACGTTTGCGTTTTGCTTTAATAGATGAAAGCAAGGTTGACCAAGAGATGCTTGATCAAATTGATGTGGTAAAGGGATCATTCTCGACAAACGGACAGTTTCAGGTCGTAATCGGCCAGGGAACTGTCAATAAAGTATATGCTGAACTGGTTAAGGAAACGGGGATTGGCGAGTCAACAAAGGATGAAGTGAAGAAGGCCTCAGAAAAAAATATGAATCCATTGCAGCGTGCCGTGAAAACGCTTGCAGATATTTTTATTCCAATATTGCCTGCGATTGTCACGGCGGGTCTTTTAATGGGGATCAATAACATTTTAACGGCGGAAGGCATTTTCTTCAGCACAAAATCGATTGTGCAGGTTTATCCGCAGTGGGCGGATCTTGCTAATATGATTAACCTGATTGCAGGCACGGCCTTTACGTTTTTGCCTGCGTTAATCGGATGGTCTGCCGTCAAGCGGTTCGGCGGCAATCCGCTTCTCGGCATTGTGCTCGGGGTTATGCTCGTGCATCCTGATTTGCTGAATGCGTGGGGATATGGCGCTGCAGAACAAAGCGGAGAGATCCCGGTATGGAATCTATTCGGTCTAGAGGTGCAGAAAGTCGGCTATCAGGGCCAGGTGCTCCCAATTTTGCTTGCTTCTTATATGCTGGCGAAGATTGAGGTATTTTTAACAAAACGCACACCTGAGGGCATACAGCTGCTCGTTGTCGCACCAATTACGCTTCTCTTAACAGGATTTGCCTCTTTTATCATTATCGGCCCGATTACATTTGCGATCGGTAATGTACTGACTTCAGGGCTTATCTCGGTGTTCGGTTCTTTTGCCGCAGTGGGCGGTCTGTTATATGGCGGTTTCTACTCAGCGCTCGTGATTACCGGTATGCACCACACGTTTCTTGCAGTCGACCTGCAGCTCATCGGTTCAAAGCTCGGCGGCACCTTTTTATGGCCGATGCTGGCGCTTTCTAATATCGCACAAGGTTCGGCGGCTCTGGCCATGATGTTTATCGTGAAGGATGAGAAACAAAAAGGCCTCTCCCTCACATCAGGGATTTCTGCTTATCTTGGCATTACAGAGCCTGCCATCTTTGGGGTGAATCTGCGATACAGATTCCCGTTTATCATTGCAATGGTCAGCTCTGGCCTGGCCGGAATGTATATTTCTTCTCAAGGTGTGCTGGCAAGCTCCGTCGGTGTCGGCGGTGTGCCGGGGATTTTCTCAATCATGAGCCAGTACTGGGGCGCGTTTGCAATCGGGATGGCTATTGTATTAATCGTGCCGTTTGCCGGAACATACGCGTATGCGAGATTCAAACATAAATAACAAATGGGGAGCGGGACGTGTTGAACGTTCCCTTTTCCCGTTTTCAATTTAAATATGGTGGTGGAAACAGATGAAAACAGAACAAACGCCATGGTGGAAAAAAGCTGTGGTTTATCAAATTTATCCGAAAAGCTTTAACGATACGACAGGAAATGGTGTCGGCGATCTGAACGGCATTATTGAAAAGCTTGATTACTTAAAAACACTTCAGGTGGATGTGCTTTGGCTGACACCGATTTATGATTCTCCTCAGCATGATAATGGGTACGATATTCGTGATTATTACTCGATTTATCCTGAATATGGTACGATGGAGGATTTTGAGCGGCTAGTGTCCGAAGCACATAAAAGAGACCTGAAAGTCGTCATGGACCTTGTTGTCAATCATACGTCAACAGAGCACAAATGGTTTCGCGAGGCGATCTCTTCAATAGACAGCCCGTACCGTGATTTTTATATATGGAAAGACCCGCAGGAAAACGGTTCTGTTCCGACGAACTGGGAATCGAAATTCGGCGGCTCGGCATGGGAGCTTGACGAAGCATCAGGCCAATACTATTTGCATCTGTTTGATGTGACGCAGGCTGATTTGAATTGGGAAAATGAAGAGGTCAGAAAGCATGTCTATGACATGATGCATTTTTGGTTTGAAAAGGGAATAGACGGCTTTAGGCTTGATGTCATCAACCTGATTTCTAAAGATCAGCGCTTTCCGAATGCGGAGGAAGGCGACGGCCGCTCTTTTTACACTGATGGGCCGCGGGTGCACGAATTTCTGCATGAAATGAACGAAAAGGTGTTTTCGCATTACGACAGCATGACGGTCGGTGAGATGTCTTCAACAACCGTAGACCACTGTATCCGGTATACGAATCCTGACAATAAAGAACTTGATATGACATTCAGCTTCCATCATCTCAAGGTTGACTATCCAAACGGCGAAAAATGGGCCTTGGCGCCGTTTGACTTTTTGAAGCTGAAGGAGATCCTATCCGACTGGCAAACGGGGATGCACGCAGGAGGGGGATGGAACGCTCTGTTCTGGTGCAATCATGATCAGCCGCGCGTTGTATCAAGATATGGAGATGATGGCGCATATAGGGTGAAATCGGCGAAAATGCTTGCTACGGCCATTCATATGATGCAGGGCACGCCTTATATTTATCAGGGCGAGGAGCTGGGGATGACGAATCCGAAGTTTACTGACATCAGCTCCTATCGGGATGTCGAATCGCTGAACATGTATCACGCCTTTAAGGACAAAGGAATGGCTGATCAAGAGATCACAGCCATTTTACAGGCGAAATCCCGTGACAATTCCAGAACCCCCGTTCAGTGGGATGCTACGGAGAATGGCGGTTTTACAACGGGCACACCGTGGATACCGGTTGCCGGAAATTATCGGGAAATCAATGCTGAAGCGGCGCTAAGAGATCAAAATTCGGTGTTTTACCATTATCAAAAATTGATTCGGATTCGCAAAATGTATGACATTGTGACAGAGGGAACGTATGAGTTAATTGCAAAGGATGATCCGAACATTTTTGCGTATCTCAGACACGGCAGCAATGAAAAGCTGCTCGTGATCAATAATTTTTACGGGACAGAGGCGGCCTTTACACTGCCGGACTCTTTAGCGCACGACGAATGGAAGGCAGAGGTGCTGTTGACGAACGATGAAGAAAGGGAAGGGCTTCAGAACATGACGCTTCGCCCGTATGAGTCCATTGTTTATCGTTTAACAAAACCGTGTTAAACTAAGCTGGGTGGTCCATAATGAAGGTGAATAAATTCATCACAATTTATAAAGACATCGCACAGCAAATTGAAGGCGGCCGATGGAAAGCGGAGGAGATTCTTCCGTCTGAACATGAGTTGACCGCACAGTACGGTACATCAAGAGAAACGGTCCGAAAGGCGCTTCATATGCTCGCGCAAAACGGTTATATCCAGAAAATCAGGGGAAAAGGCTCCGTCGTGCTCAATCGTGAAAAAATGCAGTTTCCCGTTTCGGGCCTTGTCAGCTTCAAGGAGCTCGCGCAAACGCTTGGCAAAGAAACGAAAACAACTGTACACAAATTCGGGCTGGAGCCTCCGTCAGAGCTGATCCAAAAACAGCTCCGGGCCAATCTGGATGACGACATCTGGGAAGTCATCAGGTCTAGAAAGATTGACGGGGAACATGTGATTTTGGACAAGGATTACTTTTTCAGAAAGCATGTCCCTCACCTGACGAAAGAAATTTGTGAAAACTCCATATATGAATATATAGAAGGAGAGCTCGGTCTTTCGATCAGTTACGCCCAAAAAGAAATTGTCGCCGAGCCGTGTACGGACGAGGACAGAGAGCTGCTCGATTTACGCGGCTATGACCATATGGTCGTGGTGAGAAACTACGTCTTTTTGGAGGATACCAGTTTGTTTCAATATACGGAAAGCAGACACCGTCTCGACAAATTCCGATTTGTTGATTTTGCGCGGCGGGGGAAATGAGAGAGGCGCCTGCCTGCGGCAGCGCGCTTTTTTGTTTGGTATCAAAATTGATACTATCCAACAAAAATGTGCGTACTTTTACTTTTTATCATAATGGCTACAATAGAGATGAGAGTAACCTAAAGGAGAGGTGTTTTACATGGCAGATCTAAAGAAACAAATTCTGGATGCATACAATTTCAGGCATGCGACTAAGGAATTTGACCCGAATAAAAAAGTGTCAGACAGCGATTTTGAATTTATTTTAGAAACAGGAAGACTGTCTCCGAGCTCACTCGGCCTTGAGCCTTGGAAATTTGTCGTCGTCCAAAATCCGGAATTCCGCGAGAAGCTTCGTGAATACACATGGGGCGCGCAAAAGCAGCTGCCGACCGCAAGCCATTTCGTCCTGATTCTTGCGCGTACAGCGAAGGATATCAAATATAATGCGGACTACATCAAACGTCATTTAAAAGAAGTAAAACAAATGCCTCAAGACGTATACGAAGGCTATTTAAGCAAAACAGAAGAATTCCAGAAAAACGATTTGCATTTGCTTGAAAGTGACAGAACATTGTTTGACTGGGCATCAAAACAAACCTATATCGCGCTTGGCAACATGATGACTGCCGCTGCGCAAATCGGTGTTGATTCCTGCCCGATCGAAGGCTTCCAGTACGATCACATTCACCGTATTCTTGAAGAAGAAGGCCTTCTGGAAAACGGAAGCTTTGATATTTCTGTGATGGTGGCATTTGGCTACCGAGTGAGAGACCCTCGTCCGAAAACAAGATCTGCTGTTGAAGATGTTGTGAAGTGGGTTTAAATAAAGAAAGCTGCTCGCTTAGCGAGCAGCTCTTTTTTATGCCTGATTCGCTCTATTCTGTTTTCTCCTCTGATGTAAGTACATTGCGGTGCCGAGTGCGCTGATCAGAAATCCGGCCAACAGGATCGAGTACATGGATGTGGCTGTGTCCGGAAGCAGGCCGCCAGCCGGACCGTCTGTTCCTGATCCGCCCGAACCGTTTCCTCCAGAGCCGTTAGTCGGTTGTGTGCCGGGAGGCGTATCATTTCCTCCGTTTCCGTCAGTTGGCTGTTTTCCGCCTGGTTTGTCGGGGCCGCCGCCATGATTGCCGTCATCACCGCCTGTCGGTTGATCTGACGGGAATGCAGGCGGTTTGTTGTTCTCTCCGGAATTTAAGATCGTGTATTCGCTGAAGTGGTTTGTATATCCTGTCACCATATCATCGTCAACTGATCCGTGATCTGTCTTTATGAAAGCTTTCTTTTTCCTGTCGACATGATAAATGGCAGGGTTATGGGCTTCTTCAATATCAAACATGCGAAGCGAAAGCTGAACGGGCTCCTTGAATGATTTTATTTCTTTTCCTTTTTGCTTCACTGTAAAGTCATATACATCTGCCAGTGACACATCCAATTCTCCCGTCGACTTGATTCCGATTGCAGTGTCTGCTGATTTAAGGTTCGCCATTGGCATCTTCATGCTGTACCAGTAGTTGAACACCGTCAATGAAGGATCTGATTCTCTTTCTTTCAAAAGTTTGACCTGATCTTTTTTCATTTTAAGATTGATAGGCTTCTCTTGAGATCCTTCATGTGTTCCATAATAGACAAACGGCGTGTTGGCATTTTTAGCGTAAATCGCAAATTTGTCTTCATCAAGTGTCCAGCTGCCGTCCTCCTGCTTTGTCGGCAGGAATACTTCTTTGATCCGTCCTTCAAGCTTAGGAGAGACCTTGTTTCCTAGTTTTTTCAGCTGTTCGGTGAAAATCTCATAATCAACGTAGCCAAGGTCTTCACCATGGGAGGCTTCTGTAAAGACAGAATATCCGTCTCCTCCGGCACCGACAAAATTATTTGTTGCCACGCGGTAGGTATCATCCGTATTTATAGCAACTTTGTCTCCGTTAGGCGATTCAATTTTCACTTCTAACACACGGTGTCCAGGTTTGTTGTTTAATGTAAAGGTATATTCGATTCCGGCCACCTGAGGGAAAGCGCCGCCGCCATTTTCCACATTGCTTAAGCCTTGTTCAAGGGCCTCTTTAATTTGTTTTCCGGTTAAATCGGCCACGTAAAGCGTATTGCCGAACGGCATCACGTTGAGCACCTCGCCGAGTGTGATATCCCCTTTGTCAATGCCGGCTCTGATGCCGCCGCCATTTGTTATCGCTATTCTGGCACCGGCTGCTTCTTTCGCTTTTGCCAGCATACCGTCCGCAATGAAGTTTCCGAGATTTGTTTCCTTCGTGCGCACATGCTCACGCTGGCCGTCAAGCGCCACATCCGTATAGCCGACTTTTTCATTTTTCACGTCTTCTAATTCACTTTTGAACTGATCAAGCTCTTGTTTTGCTTCTGCGTTTTCTTCTGTATGCTCATCAATTGGCAGCACGCTCAGATTTGATTTGTCTGTTTGCACAACGCCGTTTTCATCAAATGCGACATCAACGCGCCCCAAGAATTGGCCGTATTCTTTTGCCTGCGCCACGATCGTCGGTTCTTCGTTGTGTACGACCTCCATTTTGTCTACGAGGGTGTGAGTGTGTCCGCCGATGATCAAGTCAATGCCTTTTACTTTTTTGGCTAGCTCAAGATCCCGGTTATGACCGATGTGGGTTAAAGCAATAATTTTATTTACCTGTCCTTCTTCCTGAATCGCTTTGACGGTGTTTTGTGCTGTTTCAAAGGCATCATTGAATACGATGCTTTTGCCCGGGCTTGATGTGGTGGCCGTATCTTCCGTTGTCAGGCCGAATACGGCGACTTTCTCCCCGTCAACGTCTAACAGAATGTAAGGATGGATGCCGGCCTCTTTCTTTTCACCTGCGGTAAAGGTTTGCGGCTTTTTGACAAATGATTTCAGCTTGGGCTCATTTGACACATCTACGTTTGCACTGACAATCGGAAATTCCGGTGCTTCAAAGTGATAGCGGTTCGCCGGATCAACGGTTGCGCTGTTTCCGCTTAGAAAATCAGAAAGCACTGTCGGGCCTTTGTCAAATTCATGGTTCCCGAAGGTCATGGCGTCATAGCCCATCATGTTCATCATTTTCAGATCGGCCAATCCGTTCCATTTTGTAAAATACAGATCGCCGGAAAACACATCTCCCGCATCAAGGAGAATGTTGTGATTTGTTTCGCTGCGTACTTCGTTGATTTTCGTCATTCGTCTCGCTGCATCATCGAGATGTGCGTGCGTATCATTGGTGTGCATGACGGTCAGATCCCACAGTCCGTCTTTAGGAGGATCTGGATTTGAATCATCATCGAATTGCAGCTTATACACACCATAGCCTTCATTCGCAGACTTGCCTACATAAGCGACGTCGTCTGCTTTATCGGCAAATGGCTTGGCCAAAAGCGAGGATTCAAACGTCAGATTCGTGCCGGAAACAGGCGCGATTGACCAGTTGTTGTCTGCCTTTGGATTGACTGTTTTTTGTTCAATAATGTAATCCATCAGCACCTGCCTATTTTCAACTGCAGAGCCGTGGACAATTTTATCGCTTGTCAGATGAGGGAACCCGCCGCCTCCGGACGCACGATAGTTATTGGTGACTACGAGAAATTCCTGGCTTGGGCTGATCGGCTTGCCTTCATAGGAAAGGTTGATGATCCGGGATGAATCCGCATTGATCACTTTTCCGTTCTCATTGTATTTAGCCGGTTTTGTCACATCGACCTGATATGTGACACCGTCAATCACGTCAAAATTATAGGAGCGGAAATTCTCGTTCAGCAAGGCCTGATCGCCGCCTTTGGCTGGATCAATTTGGTTGAATTGGCCTGCTGACATCTCCAGCCAGTCCTTGACCTCGCTGCCTGTCAGCTTGACGATTTGAACAGTATTATCGTAAAGATACAAGTCACCGACATTTTTAATCGCAAGATCTCCGGCTGGAATGTTTGTATAGTAATTGGCTCCGTTTCTGCCGCCTGCTTTAAACGGCGCTCCAGCGGATAAAATCGGCAGGTTCTTGTACTCGGTATCCTTCATTTCTTTTTTGGCATACCATTTTTGCGCGTCAGTCACGATCTGAATGGAAGGATCATCTTTGACCTGTGCAAAGAAGCTGTTAATATCTGCTTCGGTTTTGCCGACTGGCTTTCGGACATACTCCAGTGTGTTTTGGTGTGTTTGCTGAATGGTGTTTGTAACGGTTTCGTTTCTTGATGTGACGTTGCCGGCAATGGATTCAATACTTCCTTTGGAATCTGCTACCTTCCATGAGCCGTCCGCCTTTTCAAGCTTAAGGTCAATCACGCCTAAATATTTGCCCCAGCTGCTTGGCATGACGACAGGAATGCCGTTAATTGTTCCCTTTTCCACATCGAACTGAGCAACACCCGCATACTCGGCGGAAGGAAAGAGTCCGTGCTGATGGCCCGAGATAATCGCGTCAATGCCTTTCGTTTTGGTGGCAAGGTCAAACACGGCGTTTTCTGCACCTGTTGATTGTGACTGCTTTTCAATGCCGGTGTGGGCGAGGGCAATAATGACATCTGCGCCTTCCGCCTTCATTTTCGGGATCGTTTCATTGGCGGATTCTACGATATCCTGCACCTGCACCTGCCCCTCGAGATTCTTTTTGTCCCATGTCATGATTTGCGGCGGGACAAAGCCTATGTAGCCGACTTTTACTTTTTGCTCATTACCGTTTTCATCAATGAGGGTTTTTTCATTAATCACATACGGCGTATAACGGTTTTCACCGCTAGTTGTTTTGACGTTGGCATTTACAATCGGGAAATCGGCTCCTTTGATTGTGCCGTCGAGAAAGTCGAGCCCGTAGTTGAATTCATGATTGCCAAGCGTTCCGGCGTCGTATTTCAGCGCATTCATGACGCTGATAATCGGATGGGTTTTCGTGCCGGAGATAATGTCGTCTTTTTGATATTTCACCGCGTATTCACCCAGCGGATTCCCTTGAATCAAGTCGCCGTTATCCACAAGCAGAGTGTTAGGGTTTTGCTCGCGGTGCTTTTGGATCAATTGCGCTGTTCTCGCCAGACCGAAATCCGCCGTTTCTTTGTCGCTGTAGTAATCGTAATCCATCATGTTGGCATGAATATCAGTCGTAGCCAAAATACTCAGATGCACCTGAGGAGCCGCGCTTTCTTCTGCATGAATGGGTGGTGTTGGGAGGATTAGGCTAAGTATCATAATTGGGGGCAAAAGAATACGGAGAATGTTTCCGACGTGTGTTCGTCTTTTCTGTATTCTCACCAGTTCTCCACCTTTCAACGAAATTTGTGTTACAGCTCCTATTGTAAGAATATTTTGTAACTATTTGTAGGTGTTTCTTTATGATTATTGTAAAAGGGAGAAAAATGAGTACTATGTAGCAGCTTCAAGCGACAAATACTGGGTATTTATGCTTATCGTTTATCACAATCGCGGAATGTTTATTTTAGTGTGGCTGGGGTAGAGTGTTTTATGTAGACATATAAAGCGGGAGGTTATGAATCATGGGGAAAAAAATTGCAGTTGTTTTAACAGATTATTTTGAGGACAGCGAGTACACTGAGCCTGCGAAAGCCTTTAAAGAAGCGGGACATGAACTGACTGTCATCGAAAATGAAAAAGGAAAAACAGTAAAAGGCAAGCAGGGAAAAGCGGAAGTGACGGTTGACGCATCCATTGACGACGTAAACCCTTCAGACTTTGATGCGCTTTTGATTCCCGGAGGATTTTCACCAGACCAGCTTCGCGCTGACGATCGTTTCGTCCAATTTGCAAAAGCGTTTATGACTGACAAAAAGCCGGTATTCGCTATTTGCCATGGCCCGCAGCTTTTAATCAATGCGAAAGCGCTCGACGGCCGAAAAGCGACAGGCTATACGTCCATTCGTGTTGACATGGAAAACGCCGGTGCCGACGTTGTGGACAAGGAAGTGGTTGTTTGCCAAGATCAATTGGTCACTAGCCGCACACCGGACGATATACCGGCATTTAACCGCGAGTCATTGGCATTGCTTGCGAAATAAGAAAAAACGGACGCCCGCGGGCGTCCGTTTTTTGATCATAACGTGGCATCAGCTTGAACAGCCGTCAGTTTCTTGTACCTGTAATACAAGAAAGCAGCTGCAGCCGTTCCGATGACCGCAATGCCGAAGTCGAATATGAAAATATGGGCGATGCCCCCCGCTTTTGCGATAAGCCCTGTTGCAATCGGCATCAGAATCGATGCAAGGCTTGAAGCGGTCGCTACAATTCCGGTAACGGTTCCTTTTCGCTTCCAGAAAAGCTCTGTCATTAACGTAATGGTAATTTGAAACACACCCGCAGTTGAAAAGCCTAAGAAAAAGGCAGTGATGTCCAGCACAACTGGGATATGAATGGTCAGCATGACTGCGAGCGTACATAAAGTAATAATAGGATATAAGAGCGTTATGAAGACAGGTTTGACCCATCTGTTCAGCAAAACGGCTAATAATAAAACAGATGCCAGAGATCCTATACTATAATAGCTCAGCAATTGTACGGATGCTGATTCAGCTAAACCGGCTGCCTTTTGCGCGTAGCTCGGGAGCCAGATTTGAGAAACCGTAAATAAAGCCGTGGATGTAAAACCGATGATAATCAGTGCGGTGCCTTCTTTCTGAAAAACGGGTTCAGACAAGAAAACGGGAGATTCCTGTTGGCCGCTATTCGTTGGTTTCTTATGTTTTTTAGGAAACGAAAGCGTTGATAAATAAATAATATTCAGGAGATAGACCGCTGCCGGCAGATAAAAAGCAAATCCGTAAAACATGCTGTGGTCTGCTAAAAATGTGATCAAAAGCGGCAAAAGTGCGGCCCCGACAGACATAAAGGCTTTGACCAAGACATTCGCCGAACCGGAAGCAGACGGAAAGAGCTCGGTTAGGGCCGGATATGTTCCGGCATCCATCGCTGAATTTGCGACTCCGGCTAATAAGGCGAACACAAACGCCAGCTCATAGCTTGGTGATAAAGGAATACCGACTAAAAAGACGGCCATAATTCCCGCAGAAGCGACAACAAGCGGCTTTCTGCCGATTTTATCTGATAGAACGCCGGAAATGCCGTATGTCAGCAGTTTGCCAAACCCGATAGCGGCAATGACATAACTGATGCCGGTCGGATCGGTATTCCACTGTTTTGTTAATGAGGACATATTGGATGCGAGAATGATGTTGACCATCCCCAGAAAGAAGTAGTTGATATACATTCCGGATGCTGTTTTAATAGATGTCGTTTGCATGCTTGTACTCCTTCAAATCTTATTCGAACACTTTACTGTTTACTGTTCTAAGGAAAATTGGTTTGGGGAAATGATAAAAAAGACTCGCCGAGTTTCCGGCCAGTCTCCATTATTTACGAAGCGAGGCTAATTCTTGAGCAATCGCCTGCATTTCACTTGGGCTGAATGATTCTTTTTTCATCACCATGCTGTGAAGGTACGTGAGGTCTTCAATCTTCTCATCACTGAAATCCTCCGCTTTGATTACGCCGACGTTCAGCATGTTCAGCTTTTGGGAAATTTCTTCAATCATTTGAGTTAATGTTTCTGTATTTGGGCTGGACAAATGGTTCCATCCTTTCTATGCGCAATATAGGTATGTTTTATTCTAACAGAATTCCATCAGAAAAAAACCCTATTCTAAAAGGAGGCTTTTAATTCCAAAAAAGTGAAGACATCAGTTGAAAAGGAAATGAACATCCTACTAAGATATTCATGAAGGTTTCTTTTTAGAGAAATAGGGGCAAAGAATAGGGAGGTTGGACAACATGATAAGCGTGTTATTTGTTTGTTTAGGAAACATTTGCCGATCTCCGATGGCGGAAGCGATTTTTCGTGACCTGACAGCCAAAAAAGGATTAGAGGGGAAAATTAAGGCGGACTCAGCGGGAATCGGCGGCTGGCACGTCGGCAATCCGCCGCATGAGGGAACGCAGGAGATATTGCGCAGAGAAGGAATCAGCTTTGATGGCATGCTGGCGCGTCAAGTCAGCGAACAGGATCTGGACGATTTTGATTACATCATTGCAATGGATGCAGAAAATATCGGAAGTCTCAGAAGCATGGCGGGATTTAAAAACACCTCGCATATCAAAAGGCTTTTGGACTATGTTGAAGATTCAGATCTTGCCGACGTTCCCGATCCTTACTACACAGGGAATTTTGAAGAAGTCTGCCAATTAATCAAATCGGGCTGTGAGCATCTGCTTGCGTCTATTCAAAAAGAAAAACAATTGTGAGTGAAAGGAGAATTTGCATGAACAACGAACGTTTAATGCTGAAAGGAATATTTCTCGGAGCTGCGGCAGGCGCGGCGTTATCACTGCTCCATAAACCGACAAGACAGGCGTGCGGCATGAGATGGCTAACATGCAAGCATAAACTTTCACTGTACAAAAGCAACCCAGAGCTGTTAAAAAACACTGTCATCACAAAAGTGGATGAGGCCAAGAAGCTCGCCCAAACGCTTTCAAAGGAAGTCGACTTTGTGAATCAGCAGGTGAAAGAGCTGAAGAAAACAACACCGCAAGTGATGGAACTTGTGCAAGAAACGAAAGAGCATTTTTCAAAAAAATGATCAAACATGCGAGGTGAGACGACATGAGTTTTTTGAAAGAGCTTTTCAGCAGATACACCCTTCATGAAGGACAAAGTAAATCAGCGGAGCTGGCGTATTTTTTTCTATTGTCACTGTTTCCGTTTTTGATTTTTATGCTGACGCTCACCGCGTATCTTCCGCTTTCTACCGATGATGTTTTAGGAGTCATAGAACAATATGCTCCCGCCAGTGCGATGTCACTCGTTGAATCCATTACCCATCAAACCTTAAATAATCGAAATGGCGGTTTGCTGTCATTCGGGATTATCGCCGCATTATGGTCTGCGTCTAATGGAATGAACGCGATCGTCCGGTCGCTAAACCACGCGTATGATGTGGAAGAAAACCGCTCTTTTATCATTGTTCGTCTAACCTCGATTTTTTTGACGATTGCCATGGTATTTACGATTTTAGTGGCTTTGCTTCTGCCGGTATTTGGCCGGGAGATTGGAAGGCTCGCTTCTGACTTTGTCGGCGCGTCGGATCTGTTTTTATCCGTCTGGGCCGCCATTCGCTGGGGTGTCAGCCCGCTTGTGCTGTTGATTGTTTTTTCCGCGCTGTATGTGATTGCGCCGAACAAAAAGCTGTCTCTCCGGTTTGTCATGCCGGGTGCGGTCTTTGCGACCATCGGCTGGATCGTTGTCAGCACATTGTTTTCATTTTACGTCAGCACGTTTGCGAACTATAGCGCCACTTACGGGAGCATCGGGGGAATCATCGTTCTGATGATTTGGTTTTACTTGAGCGGCATTTTAATTATCCTAGGCGGAGAAATCAACGCTCTTTTACATAAACGTAAAAAGCTTCCTGATGAAAATCCCTACCATTAGCGCACCCTATAAACGAACTTCGGTTCAAAAAGAAGTCGGGGGGATATCGTGATGACCAAGCATACGAAAAAAGGCGGAAGCCATAACAAACAAAATTCGAAAAGCAAATCGAGCCATAAAACAAGCGGAAGCGCCAACGGACAAAACGGCTACCATTAGCATAAAAGCCTCCTGACATGATGTCAGGAGGCTTTTTGATTAAGAAGATGAAGAATAGGTTTCAGCCGGTGACCAGCTTTTCGGTTTGCCCAGCACAAGGGCCAGCCACACAGCGCTAAGCGTGAGAGTAATGAAGTAGAACAAGTTTGCGCTTTCAAATGTGTGCATATACCAGCCGCCGGCAACCGGGCCGAGGATGCTGCCGAGACTGAATGTAATGCCGCAAAGCAGGTTCCCCGCCGGCAGGAGATGAGGCGGGAGAAGATCTGTCATATAGCTGATGCCAAGTGTAAAGGTTGATCCGACTGCCATTCCTGCAATAAAAAAGCAGCCGCCGATCACGTAGGGCGAAGGAAATACACCGGCGATGAAAAAGCAAAGAGCCCCAGTCAGTAAAATCACCAGCAGCACATTCCGCCTGCCGTATCTATCGCTGAGGATGCCGAGCGGAAACTGAAAGATAATGCTTCCAATCGCAAATGCGGGAAGGATGATCGCTACTGCGTCTACTGATATCCCCAAACGGAGCGCGTACACCGGAAAGCTTCCGTTCAGCGCCGTTTCCAGAAAGCCATAGCCAAATGTAGGCATAAAGGCAACCCATCCAAACAGCATGGCCTGATAAAATCGCCTGAAACTATTGTCTGATTTGGTTTCATGAGGACTGGTTTCCGGGTATGCATTTTGTAGAAAGAAAACAAAAAGCCACGCAAACAGACTGATGCAGCCGGATACGATAAAAGGAAGCGACGGACTCAGTTTGACAAGCGGCACCATGAACGGGCCTGCGGCAAAGCCAAGGCCAAAGGAAAGCCCATAAATAGACAGGTTTCTTCCGCGATTTTGTTTTGATGACATGGAGGTCACCCACGTTTGCGTAGAAAAGTGAAGCATGTGGTCGCCGATTCCAATGAACAGGCGAAGCAGGAACCAGACCCAAACTGACTGAAGCCAAATAAATCCGAATAAGCTTAAAATGACAATGCTTCCGCCCATGACGATCAGCGGCTTGAACCCGAGCTTTCTGAGCGGCGCTTCCATAAACGGCGAAGCCAAAAGCACACCGATATACAGCCCGGTTGCGTGCAGGCCGTTGATAGCAGCGGATTCTCCATTTGTTTCAAAAATGATTGAAATGACAGGCAGCAGCATGCCTTGTGAAAACCCGGAAATGGAAACGAGCAAGACAAGGATAAAGAAATGAAATCGTGACATCGTGTCAGTTCTCCTTATGTGGAATCTATGTTGATCGTACAATGTTTTCCAAAAGCAGGCAACCTGAAAAAAGCCTATATCACGCTATACATTTGCCCTCGTGTAATCATGAAGGTTTTTGTGAAGAATAAAAATAAAACAAGTCATAAAAAAGGAGCTATTTCACCATGAATCGTATCTTTTTTATTTTAGTGGCGGCCGGTGTTCCGCTTTCTGTGATTGGCAGTTTGATGCATTGGCCTTCCGCGGTTCTATTTGCCGTTTATTGCGTGACGATTATCGCTCTTGCAAGCTATATGGGGAGGGCGACAGAATCACTGTCCATCATTGCAGGACCGCGTATCGGCGGTTTGTTGAATGCAACCTTCGGGAATGCGGTGGAGCTGATTATTTCCCTTTTTGCATTAAAAGAAGGCCTGACAGGAATCGTGCTTGCCTCTTTAACCGGTTCAGTGCTGGGGAACCTGTTGCTGGTAGCGGGCCTATCGTTTTTTGTCGGCGGTTTAAAATATAAGCGGCAGGAATTTAATATCCATGATGCCCGCCATAACTCCGGGCTTCTGATTTTTGCCATCATTGTCGCCTTTGTGATTCCGGAGGTATTCTCTGTTGGTATGGGAAACGCCAGCAAGCTCAATTTAAGCATCGGCATCAGCATCATTATGATTCTGTTGTATGTGGCGGCGCTGTACTTTAAACTTGTCACGCATCGGGGCGTTTATCAGCCGAATAATGCCGCTCAGACTGAAGAAGAGGAAGAGCCGGAATGGTCAGGGAAGGTTGCGACGATTGTCTTGTTTGCGGCAACGATTGTGGTTGCATACATATCCGAAAACCTGGTCCATACCTTTCACTCGGTGGCTGAACAGTTCGGGTGGAGCGAGCTGTTTATCGGGGTCATCATCGTGGCGATTGTAGGAAATGCGGCGGAGCACGCGTCAGCGATTATTATGGCCTTCAAAAATAAAATGGACATTGCGGTTGAAATTGCAGTCGGCTCTACGCTGCAGATCGCTATGTTTGTCGCACCGGTTCTCGTCATCTGTTCTATCTTTTTTCCGACAAGCATGCCGCTTGTATTTACATTGCCTGAGCTCGTCGCGATGGTATCAGCGGTTCTCTTGATGATCGCGATTTCGAATGACGGGGATTCCAACTGGTTTGAAGGGGCGACACTGCTTGCTGCATATGTCATTATGGCGATCGGCTTTTTCCTTCTTTAACCTGAAAAAATGATGGATAACAACAAAGCGGGATGAAAAGACTAAGGGAAAATGCCATAGAAAGAGTGATATGATGAAAAAGCTATTTCATTCCACACTTATCGTGTTGTTATTCTTTAGTTTTTTCGGCGTTCAGCCCATCCACGCGAAAAAGCAGTTTAAGGTTCCTAATTCTGTCGCAAGCATTTCAAAGGAAAACACGTATCCGAATGCTTCACAGGATCAGCCAATGCTTCAGCCGAGCAAGCTGGCAAAGGAATTGCTCGATCATTCTGAGGTGAAGATTGAAAATCCGCATCTCATCAAAATGCTGAATGAATCCAACATATCCGGCACACCGCTTGCAGTAGGGTACCGGGCGACAATATTTCTCGGGAAATGGGCGCTCGGCTATGAATCAAATGAAACAGTCGCAAACTGGGAATATAAAAAAATCAATACAAACCGTGCGGATAACCGCGGCGGGAAAGAAACGGCTGAAATGCATTATGCCCAGGAACAGCAGTACAGAGTGAAGGGCGGCCTGACAGCTAAAGTTCCAAATGCGGAAGATGTCAAAAGCATGATGATGCAAAAAGCAATGAAGAAAACGAACCTTCCGCTTGCATTTGAGACGGTCATTGGGGCTGGCACAAAACGGGATCAGATTTATAAAGTTGCTCCTAAAAAAATCGGTTATTTACATGCATATGCACCGGCTGTGAATGAAAAAGGAAAAGTGACTTACGGAGAAGTGTACTTAGTGCTGAAAGGAAATAAACGAAAACTCGTCGTGAAAAATGTCACGTCACAGGGCATCGGCGCGTGGATTCCGGTTCAAGATCATGTCACATTTGGCTTTCAGCTTTCCTCACTGCCAAGATAAATAAAAAACTGATTCCAACTCGGAATCAGTTTTTTTGTTTATTGGGTTCTCTCGATTCGGACCGCTTCCTCAAGCATTTGCACATTGTTTTGGTAGAGCTGGCGAACGAGAACCCGCCTGACTGCAAGGCTGGCACTGAAATAATCATCATCTTTCACCATGCCTTTAACCGTAAATTCGACGCCGCGATTGATTTTATTCAATGCGGTGATGCCGTGGATTTGAAACGGTTCTGTCGGATTGCCGAATTCATCCCGCTTCAATGAATCACGAAGCTCTTCATTCAGCATGTCACATGCCTCTTCCAACACGCTGTACACGCGGTCCGGATCTTCTTTAAAGCTGATAAGAAAGGATTCGGTAATCCGCATAAAATCAATATTATAGTTCTCTATTTGTCTGACCTCGCCGTTGCTGATGGTGAGCAGCTTCCCGCTCCATTCCCGGATTTGCAGCGAGCGGAGGCCGATTTCCTCCACTGTCCCGTTGAACAAGTTGTTGACGGTGACATAATCGCCTTTGTGCAGCTGGCGTTCATATATTAAGAACACACCAGCCAGCACATCTTTGATCAGCGATTGGGCGCCAAAACCGATCACGATACCTGCTACGCCCGCCCCGGCCAATATCTTGCCGAAATCATGCACAAATAAAGAAATAACGTAAAAGATAAAACCAATTGTCGCCGTATACTGGGTGACAGAACGGACAAGGCTTTCAATCGTTTTTTCCTTTTTTTCTTCAATAAAATCCGTCCGTTTAAAAAATAGCTGTACCAGCCGGTTGATGATAAAGACACCGATCCAAAGGATAACGGCAACGAGGAGAATATCGACGATTTTATTTTGAAAAATCTCCGTAAGTGTTTCTTTCATCCGCATCTAACTCCTGGCTTGACGTTTTGTGAAGTCTGTATCCTGATAATAACTATTTTTGACAAGAACATTCGGTCCGAGGCACCGGACATTCGGGCAGTGGCAACTTAGTTCTTTCGCAAGCTTGGTCTCTCTCCACTTTTCATAGGCGGAAGGGAGGCTGTCCGTCTGAATGTTGCCAAGCGGCGGGGTATCACCGAAATCGGTCACGATAATGTTTCCGTCGAAAATGTTCACATTCAGGCGGGACCGGCCGTCAGGGTCATTTCGCACTGTGACGTTTTTCGCCGCGCGAAGCCGGCGAAGCAGCTTTTGGTCGTCTTCGTCCGGACTGCAGGCATAAAACGGCAGCGTTCCGAACAGCATCCACGTATTTTCATCACGAATATCCAGCAAGCGGTGAATGGCCTGTCTCATCTCTTTGAGGCTGAGGGATTCAAGAGCGCTTGCGAAATCGCTTGGATACATTGGGTGGACCTCGTGACGCTGACATTTCATATCTTCTGTGATTTGGCGGTGAATATGCTCAATATGAGGAAGTGTTCGTTTGTTCAGCATCGTTTCCGCAGATACCATTACTCCGGCATCCACGAGCGTGCGGCTGTTTTCGATCATTTTTTCAAAATAGCGCGCACGCTGTTCGAAGGTCGGTTTTCTGTCCATCATGGCAAAGCCGATTTCAGCAAAATCTTCAACTGTACCCCAGTTATGAGAAATATGTAGCACATCGAGATACGGAATGATCCATTCGTACCGCTCGATGTCGAGGGTCAGATTTGAATTAATTTGTGTCCGCACACCCCGTTCATGGGCATATTTCAATAAAGGAACAACATATTCTTTTACTGATTTCAACGAAAGCATCGGCTCTCCGCCTGTGATGCTGATGGATCTGAGGCGCGGGATTTCCTCCAGCCGTTTTAACAGAAGATCTATTGGCAGAGCATTCGGGTCTTTAGGCTGCAATGTATATCCTACAGCACAATGCTCGCATCTCATATTGCACAGTGTCGTCGTTGTGAATTCAACGTTTGTCAGCTGCATGTCTCCGTATTGGTCAACATCCATATAGGCTTCCCAAGGGTCAAACTCGGGCGTAATCGGACGCAGCTTCGTGTTTTGTGTCATGACTATCTAACTCCTTTATAAATGGGCATACTAACGCTGCCAACAGTTAATTTTAGACCTGATTTGCCAAGATCGCAAGTAGCGCGGCGATTGAAAAACGGCAAAAAATGAGCTACCATAATAAAAAATGAATGGAGGAACAGAATGGGGAACGCCGTAAACAATAAAGATCAGCAGATTGATTATTTAAAGAACAGACTTGACATGTTTATGAACGTCATCGATTCATTAGACCCTGAAGCAACCGACGTTGAAGATATAGATAGGCTCATCAGCATGCTTGATGACCTGGAAGCCAAATACGAACGTTTTAAAAAAGATTGGGAATAAAACCGCGCGCCCGCCGCGGTTTTTTTATTGGCATAAAGCAACAGTATAAAACAAAGTCTCTATCTGTAAAATAAGAAAAAATGCAGAAGGAGCGCTGGCCATGAAGTGGATGTGTTCAATATGCTGCGCCGCCGTATTGCTTGCCGGAGGTGCAGCAATGGCGGAAGCGGTGCCGAATGAGCCGATTAATTGGGGCTTTAAACGAAGTGTCAATCATCAGCCGCCAGATGCCGGGAAGCAGCTGAACAGTTTAATTGAAAAATATGACGCGTTTTATTTAGGGAATACAAAGGAAAAAACGATTTACTTAACGTTTGATAACGGATATGAAAATGGCTATACGCCAAAAGTTCTTGATGTCTTAAAAAAACATCGCGTAACAGGAACGTTTTTTGTCACCGGGCATTTCGTAAAGGACCAGCCTCAGCTGATCAAACGTATGTCAGATGAGGGCCATATTATCGGCAACCATTCCTTTCACCATCCGGATTTAACGACAAAAACAGCTGATCAGATTCAGGATGAACTTGATTCAGTCAACGAAGAGGTTTATAAAATTACGGGAAAGCAGGACAATCTGTACTTGCGTCCGCCGCGCGGCGTGTTCAGTGAGTACGTACTGAAAGAAACGAAACGCCTCGGCTATCAAACCGTTTTCTGGTCGGTCGCTTTTGTTGATTGGAAAATCAACAACCAAAAGGGAAAGAAATATGCCTACGATCATATGATCAAGCAGGCGCACCCGGGAGCCATTTACCTGCTTCACACCGTATCGAGGGACAATGCAGAAGCGCTGGATGACGCGATTACAGATCTGAAAAAACAGGGCTACACATTTAAAAGCATTGATGATTTGATGTTTGAGAAAGAAATGAGGCTGCCGTCTTTGTAAAAGAGAAAAACCTCTCCTTAAACGGAGAGGTTTTTCTTTATTTTATACATTTAATCAGTGCGGCCCAGTCCAGATCCCCGAAGCCTTTCTCAATCCCGCTTTCAAAATGGCTCTTGGCCAGCTCGGCAAGAGGAAGATTTGCAGAAACCCGTTTTGCGGCGGCGAGTGCCAGGTTGGTATCCTTCAGCCCTAAAGACATTTTGAAGCCGGCCGGCTCAAATTTCTGCTCGGCCATAATGGTTCCGTAATTTTGATAGACTGGAGAACCAAAGAGCGCGCTGGCGATTTCTAAAAATTGTTTTTGTTCTAAGCCGTATTTCTCCATCATTAAAAAGGATTCAGATAACGCCTCCAGCATGGACACAAGCAAGAAATTGATGCTGATTTTGGCTGCATTTGCCGTCTTGCTTTCTTCGCCGACATCAAATACCTGCTGGCTCAGGCTGTCGAGCAGAGGCTTGGCAGCTTGCTTTGCTTCTGCCGGTCCGGCTGTTATGATACGGAGCGCGGCTTTGGCTGCGGCATCCGGTCTGCCAAGAACAGGAGCGGCGAGAAAAAATTGTCCTTTCTCTGCATGAGCTGCTGCGAGCTTTTCTGAAAACTCAACACTGATTGTGCTCATCGAGATGTGAATGCTGTTCTCTGCTAATCCTTCAAGCAGCCCGTCTTCTCCGAATGTCACGGCGCTGACAGAATCATCATCTGCAAGCATTGTGATGACAATATCAGCGGACTTTGCCGCCAGCCGTGGCGTGTCAGCTGCCTGTGCGCCTTCTGTGACAAGGTCTTCCGTCTTTTGCTTCGTCCGGTTATAGACAGTCAATTCGTAGCCTGCTTGAAGAACATTTCGGGCAATGGGCTGTCCCATATTGCCGAGTCCGATAACAGCAATTTTCAATCTGATCACTCCCTGAATATTTTTTCCATTATAAACAATATGAACAGAATATGCATAGCGATCGGCTTACAACAAAAAAGAACAGCTGCTCGCTGTCCTCATTTAAAAATATTGAACCATCCTTTATGTACAAACCAAATCAGCATTCCAATCACAAGCGCGGCCATCAGGCCAAGTACAGCGAAATATCCGTATTTCCAATGCAGCTCCGGCATAAAGTCGAAGTTCATACCGTATACACCGGCAATAAACGTGAGCGGGATGAAAATAGTTGATACGATCGTCAGTGTCATCATAATCGCATTCATCCGGTTTGAGTTTAGCGTCACGTAGCTGTCACGCAAGTCGGACGTCATGTCACGGTTGGATTCCACAATTTCAGACAACTTTAACAAATGATCATATATGTCGCTGAAATAGGCTTTCGTTTCCCGCTGCTCTTTCACATGGTCAAGGCTTAAAATCCGGTAGAGCAAATCACGCATCGGGATAATTGTCCGTCTCAAATGCAATAGGTCTGTTCTGAGATCAAACACCTCGTTCATCAGCGTTCCATACGTTTTGTGGGGACGGCTTTCTTCAATTTCATTCAGCCGGTCTTCGATTTTGTACACGAGAGGAAAATATTCATCAACAAGCTGATCCATGATCATATAAGAAATATGTCCGGGCCCTTTTTTCAATATATCCGGTGAAGCATACAAACGCTCCCGGACTTTAGCGATACCGGGCGTTTCGTGTAAATGAAAGGTGACGACAAATTTTTCGCCTTGAAAGATATCGACTTCCTCCGTCTCAAGTGTTTCCTTATTCAGCGCATGAATCACGTAAAAACGATAGCCGTCATAATGGTCAAGCTTCGGCCGCTGCATATGCTGGAAGCAATCCTCAATGGCAAGCGGGTGAAAATGAAAAAAATCTCTCAATAACGCCGTTTCCGTATCCTCCGGGCCGTAAAAATCAACCCAGTACCATGCAATATCAGGCTGTTCCACTCGTTCGATCGGTATATTTTTCAGCAGCTGATGCTCTGTTGTGATTGCGGTAATGTTGATCATAAACAACCCTCCACCTGCCATTATATCATGCGGTCTTTATGAGAAAAGTATACGGTACTCTCTGCCTAATTCAAGCGGCATGTTATACTGAACAAAAACGGAAAAAGGGTGGATCTCATGTGGAAGGAAAAAGTATCTGTCACGCCTCCGTATCATTTTGACCGCGTGCTGGACAGGCTGTCTTTAGACCCCCTCAATGCTGTTGATCGAGAGGCGAGGGAAGTCCGTGTGCCAATCAGAAATCAAGCGGGGGACGTATGTATTGTAAAGGTACAGGCGTTAGGCCATGCGGGTGAGCCTGAGTTCCTCGTCAGCGGGGAAACGGATCAGGGAGAAATGATGAAGGAAATCAAGCGGATTTTTCAATGGGAAAATCATTTGCAGCACGTTCTGGATCACTTTTCAAAAACGAGCCTGTCCGCCATTTTTGAAGAGCATGCCGGGACGCCGCTTGTTCTGGACTACAGCGTGTACAACTGCATGATGAAATGCATTATCCACCAGCAGCTCAATCTTTCCTTCGCTTACACGCTAACAGAACGATTTGTTCATGCGTTTGGCGAGCAGAAGGATGGCGTGTGGTGCTACCCAAAGCCGGAAACGATTGCAGAACTCGATTATCAGGATCTGCGTGATCTGCAATTCAGCATGAGAAAAGCGGAATACACCATTGATACATCAAGGATGATCGCAGAAGGCACACTCAGCTTGTCAGAGCTGCCGCATATGGCGGATGAAGACATTATGAAGAAACTGATCAAAATCAGGGGTATCGGCCCGTGGACCGTGCAAAACGTCCTCATGTTCGGACTTGGCCGTCCCAATTTATTCCCGCTTGCCGATATCGGCCTCCAGAATGCCATCAAACGCCACTTTCAGCTGGACGATAAGCCGGCAAAGGATGTCATGCTGGCGATGAGCAAGGAGTGGGAGCCTTATTTAAGCTATGCGTCTTTGTATTTGTGGAGGAGTATAGAATAATTCATCTGACAATGAAGGAAATTCTGCAAACGTGTTATACTAGAAAGATGTGAAAAAAACATTTCACTTTCTGCCTTCTGCAGAAAGCTTCATATAGAAACGGAGAGAACAACGTGAACCAACAAAAGAAACAGGCGCCCGTCGAACTGAAGGTCGGACAAACCTTTCCGCTGACGATTAAGCGTCTCGGCATTAACGGAGAAGGTGTCGGCTATTTTAAGAAAAAAGTCGTCTTCGTGCCCGGCGCGCTTCCTGGCGAAGAAGTTGTTGTGCAGGCCACAAAGGTCCAGCCGAAGTTTTCGGAGGGCCGCATTAAGAAAATCCGCAAGGCATCTGAGCACCGAGTGGCACCGCCTTGCCCTGTTTATGAACAATGCGGCGGCTGTCAGCTTCAGCACCTTGCATACAGCCAGCAGCTTCGGGAAAAACGCGATATCGTCATTCAGTCTCTTGAACGCCATACGAAGTTTAAAGTTGAAAACATGGAAATCAAAGAAACGATTGGCATGGACAACCCATGGAATTACCGCAATAAAAGCCAATTCCAGATCGGGCGCTCGCAAAGCGGCAGCATCATCGCCGGCTTATACGGCCTTGATTCTCATGACATCGTGCCGATTAAAGACTGTATCGTTCAGCATCCGGCAACGAACAAAACAACAGGCATCGTCCGCCGCATATTAGAGGACTTCGATGTGTCTGTTTATAATGAAAGAAAACGAAAAGGCGACGTTCGCACGATCGTGACGAGAGTCGGCTTTGAAACAGGTGAAGTGCAGGTCGTGCTTGTAACCGCAAAAGAAACGCTTCCGCACAAGGAAGAAATCGTCAAAGCGATTCAAAAGCGATTGCCAGAGGTCACATCCATTATTCAGAATGTAAACGGGGCGAAAACTTCAGTGATTTTTGGTGAGAAAACAAAACAGCTCGCCGGAAAAACAGTAATTCAAGAAGTGCTCGGCGACGTATCTTTTGAATTGAGCGCCCGCGCTTTCTTCCAGCTCAATCCGGAACAGACCGTCAAGCTGTATGATGAAGTGAAAAAAGCGGCGCAGCTGACCGGAAAAGAAAAAGTCGTTGATGCGTATTGCGGCGTCGGCACGATCGGCATGTGGGTGGCGGACGGAGCGAAGGAAGTCCGCGGCATGGACGTCATCAAGGAATCAATTGACGATGCCAAGAAAAACGCCAAAAAACACGGCATGGCAAATGCCACATACGTAACAGGAACAGCCGAGCACTGGCTCCCGAAATGGACGAAAGAAGGCTTCCGCCCGGACGTCGTCATCGTAGACCCGCCAAGAACCGGCTGTGACAGCACGTTCCTGGACACGATCAAAAAAGTCAAACCGAAACGCTTCGTCTACGTTTCCTGCAATCCATCCACGCTTGCGAAGGATTTGCAGACGCTGTCGAAGGACTATCGCGTGGACTATATTCAGCCTGTCGATATGTTTCCGCAGACGGCGCATGTTGAAGCAGTGGCGAGACTTGTATTGAAATCGTCTAACTAAAATAAGAAATACCTAATCAGACCTGGATTTCGGTAAAATAAACAATTCCGATTTCCGGGTCTTTTTCATGTGCAGCCCTTGTCCTGACTGTCTTTTCCCAATTTTATCTTCCTTCTATTCGCGGAGATCTTTATTTTAACTGGCGAAAAGAGTTGAAAAAACGTGTTGAAAAGCGGGTGAAAAACAGCGTTATTTAACCGGAAAAATTTCCTTCCAGTATGATTAAAATACATGAGTAGAATGATGTAAAATCATAGATATTTTTTCATAATTTGTAAAATTATATATTGACTTGCAGTTATGACGTGTGAAATATTGATTATAGGAATATAAGGAAAGGTATGGCGTATATCATTTCAAGAGTCATTCGATTTAAAAAGTTGAAACATTGTAATAAACGAAAGAGGTGAAAATGATGGCCAACCCCATTTTAAAATGAATAACGTATGAGCACTACAACAAATAAATAATAGTGCCGAGACGATAACAACTATTACAGTAATACCTACAATGGTTATATCCTTGCGACAATCATGCTTCATAATATAAATTTTAGATTGACACTTGGCTAAAAAGTATTGCAGAGAAGGAAATGGATAACTAAATGGATAAAGTATATAAAAAACGACCGTTATATAAAAGAAGTTGGTTTCAAACATTTGTGGCATTTTTAGTATCTCAGCTTTATTTTAATTTTGTAGAATTAACGGGATGGGGTCCTAAGTATAGAGAAATGAATGGATTCCCAGCAAACATAGTTGAACTGGATTTCTTTCAAACATATCTTTCATTCTATGATAATCCATGGTTTAATATTATTACTGTTTTCTTGGGAGTTTTCACTATTATACAAATAATTACAGGGATAACAAAGGATATTCGAAATTAAAGCAATAACTTCTGATGCCTTATTTAATGATGAAAGAAAATGAACACTTTCTTAATTATCTTATGAGTGAAGACTGCGACACTTAGTCAGCAGTCTATTTTATTGGTTCTGGATCAGGATTACCGAATTATAACCCTATACAAATATATAGTAGGTTGCCACTTGCTGCGTTGGTTATTTTCTAAGTCATGAGCAAATCCCAAATGATTCAGATTGAAGTTCTTGAATTCTTTTAAATAAGGGTTTATTTTCTCTTCTCATCCTCTGTACTCCATGTGATTCACAAGTGGTAGCAGCTTAAGTAGTTTTTTTCATTCTCTCGAGTACTCAGTTATACCACTCAATTTGCTTAATCAAAGTTTATCTCTTGAAATTAGTTTTTCCGCAAATATGATATAGAGATACGGATATGGTGTAGTGTTAAATATCTTATCTTCAATAACAGGGCAATTATTTTGCGTTGGTAATATGGAGAACTCATATGATATTCTATTTAGGTTGGAATTCTTTTTATCCAAAAAGTTCAAAAGTAAGGCCACTAAGAAAGACGAAGGTCAGCGCCAGTGTTAACCACAATATATGGTGTAGATAATCATCCCACGTGAAATGTTCAAAATTTACTATAGATTGATAAGAAATGCTTTCGCATGCGATAAGTGTAAAAAGAAAGCATGGTCAGTTTTTTAATATTGGAGATACAGGTATAGCCGTACCCCCTAATGAAAGGATTTGATTTTTGTTATGACAGAAAATTTCTGGCGTGAACTACCACGGCCATTTTTTGTACTGGCACCAATGGAAGATGTGACAGATGTTGTTTTCCGGCATGTAGTAAGTGAAGCAGGCAGACCGGATGTGTTTTTTACAGAGTTCACAAACTCAGAGAGCTATTGCCACCCGGATGGGAAAGATAGCGTGCGCGGCCGTTTGACTTTTACAGAGGATGAACAGCCAATTGTGGCCCATATATGGGGAGATAAGCCTGAAAACTTTCGTAAAATGAGTATTGGCATGGCAGAGTTAGGATTTAAAGGGCTAGATATCAATATGGGCTGTCCTGTGCCTAATGTGACACAGAACGGTAAGGGAAGCGGTCTTATCCGCCGACCGGAAGTTGCAGCAGAATTAATACAAGCTGCAAAAGCAGGGGGATTGCCCGTAAGCGTAAAAACAAGACTTGGTTTCACGGATGTAGACGAATGGCGCGAGTGGCTGACACACATTTTGAAACAGGATATTGCCAATCTTTCTATTCATCTGCGTACAAGAGCAGAAATGAGCAAAGTAGATGCGCATTGGGAGCTCATCCCAGAGATTAAGAAACTTCGTGATGAGGTGGCACCAGATACACTTTTGACGATCAATGGTGATATCCCTGACCGCCAAACTGGCTTAAAACTTGCTGAACAATACGGTGTTGATGGAATTATGATTGGGCGTGGTATTTTTACAAATCCATTTGCCTTTGAAAAGGAGCCGAAAGAGCATAACAGCAAGGAATTGCTTGATCTCTTAAGGCTGCATCTGGATCTTCATGATAAATATTCAGCATTAGAAGCCCGTCCGTACAAGCCTCTTCCTCGCTTTTTCAAAATTTATCTCCGCGGGTTCCGAGGGGCAAGTGAATTAAGAAATCAATGCATGAACACAAAGTCAACAGATGAAGTGCGTGCATTGCTCGACGACTTTGAGAGAAAGTATCTTGATGGGATAGAGTAACAGCAGTGCTTGATTCAAAAAAGGCTAACAAAATAAAGGGATTTTTACACCATTCTTGACTAAAATAAACCTGGATTTTCGGTAAAATAAACAATTCCGATTTCCGGGTCTTTTTTGTACGCAGCTTTTACTCAGCCTGTCTTTTCTCTAATTTATTGTCAGAAAATAATGGTATATTTAGTAGAGATATCTTATAAAGGGGGAGAGAAAAATGAAACGGCTATGCATCATCCCCTGCGGCAAGAAAAAATTCTGGGACGTCCAGCCTGATGCCGGGCCGGTAAGAGCAGAGGACGCTTATCTCAGCCCGTTTCATCAGGCGTGCGAGCGGTATGCGAAAGCATTTTTCGATGAGTGGGTGATTTTGTCGGCGAAGCATGGCTTTCTTCGCCCTGATGATCTCGTTTCGGGAAATTACGATGTCACTTTTGGCACCGGTCATCCGGAAATCATGACAGCGGACGAGCTGCGCCGCCAATTTCACGAAAAAGGCTTTTCTGATATCGAAGAGCTAGTCATGCTTGGCGGAAAAAAATATCGAAGCGTTCTAAACGCCGTCATCGGAGAGCACCAGCATATCAGCTGGCCGCTATCATCATACAAAGGCATAGGCTACATGCTCCAAGCGCTGAACCGGGCTGTAGAAGAAAAGCATGAACTGTAGCACGTACATATGTGGAAAAGAGTGGGAACATGAAAAAACTTGTGTGCCAGCGGGTTATCAAAAATAGATGCCGCAAAGATGGCGGAAACGGTCAGAAAAACGCTTTATGAAAAGGGATATACATACTCAAACGGCACGATAGACTGTATGCAGAAGGACGGGGACGCCGGTATTGGATATGTCAAATATTCAATTGATTTTCTTTCAAAAGCAGCTATTCAGTCAAACGATGCAGAGGAACTAGGAAGTTAAAAAGATTTCCAAGGAAATAAATACGTCGATCATTGTCAAAGGCCGGGTGATATCCGGTCTTTTTTGCATGCTGTAAAACGAGACAAATGAATCAGTTTGAGACAAAACGAGACACACGTCTCAAACTGTCTCCAAGGTGAAGACGAGAAGACTGATTTTACGGGCTCAAAAGACTGGCACACTTCTTGCATTTATAATGGTGAACCCTAAATAGAAGGAGGCGCACAAAAAAATGGAATTGTTAAAACGAGAGGGCTTGTCATTAACTGAGGAAAAAGCGCTGTGGATGTACCAAAAGATGCTGGAGATCAGGGGCTTTGAAGACAAAGTGCATGAACTGTTCGCCCAGGGAGTGCTTCCCGGCTTCGTTCATTTATATGCCGGTGAGGAAGCCGTGGCTGTAGGGGTGTGCGCTCATTTACATGATGGCGACAGCATTACAAGCACCCACAGGGGACATGGACATTGTATCGCCAAAGGCTGTGATCTGGACGGCATGATGGCGGAAATTTTCGGGAAAGCGACCGGATTGTGCAAAGGCAAGGGCGGTTCTATGCACATTGCGGATCTTGATAAAGGCATGTTAGGCGCAAATGGAATCGTCGGGGGCGGCTTTACGCTCGCATGCGGATCAGCGCTCACGGCTAAATATAAACAGACTAAAAATGTAAGCGTTTGCTTTTTCGGGGACGGGGCAAATAACCAAGGCACCTTCCACGAAGGGCTGAATTTAGCGGCTGTATGGAACCTTCCTGTCGTATTTGTTGCTGAAAACAACGGCTATGGCGAAGCTACCCCATTTGAGTACGCATCAGCCTGTGATTCAATCGCCGATCGGGCGGCTGCTTATAACATGCCGGGGGTGACAGTTGACGGCAAAGATATTTTAGCAGTTTACCAGGCAGCCGAGGAAGCGATAGAAAGAGCAAGAAACGGCGGCGGCCCGTCTTTGATTGAATGTATGACCTACAGAAACTACGGCCATTTCGAAGGAGATGCCCAAACCTATAAAACGAAGGATGAAAGAGTTGAGCATCTTGAAGAAAAAGATGCCATTCAAGGTTTTAAAAACTACCTTTTAAAAGAAACAGATGCTAATAAGCTGTCAGACATTGAACAGCGTGTCAGCGAATCGATTGAAAAAGCCGTCTCGTTCAGCGAAGACAGCCCATATCCAAAAGATTCGGAGCTGCTGACAGATGTGTACGTGTCATATGAAAAAGGAGGAATGTAAGAGATGGCGAGAGTCATAAGCATGTCAGACGCGATCAATGAAGCAATGAAGCTTGCGATGAGAAGAGACGAAAATGTGCTTTTGATCGGTGAAGATGTCGCCGGGGGAGCGGCGGTCGATCATTTGCAGGATGATGAAGCATGGGGCGGTGTATTAGGGGTCACAAAGGGACTCGTACAGGAATTCGGGCGCACAAGAGTGCTGGACACACCGATTTCTGAGGCGGGCTACATGGGTGCGGCTATGGCTGCGGCATCAACCGGTTTGAGACCGATTGCCGAGCTAATGTTTAACGATTTTATCGGCACGTGCTTTGACCAGGTGATCAACCAAGGGGCGAAATTCCGTTATATGTTTGGCGGAAAAGCGCAAGTACCGATTACCGTCCGCACCACATACGGAGCAGGGTTCCGGGCCGCTGCCCAGCATTCACAAGCGCTGTATGGCCTTTTCACGAGCATTCCTGGACTGAAGACGGTTGTTCCATCCAATCCGTATGATGCCAAAGGTCTTCTGCTTGCAGCAATAGAAGATAATGATCCGGTGTTCTTCTTTGAAGACAAAACGTCCTACAACATGAAGGGCGAGGTGCCGGAAGATTATTATACAATTCCCCTCGGAAAAGCGGATATCAAACGCGAAGGCAATGATGTCACGCTCTTTGCAGTCGGCAAGCAGGTCAATACCGCGCTTGAAGCGGCTGCACAGCTTTCAGAGAGGGGCATCGAAGCCGAGGTCCTTGATCCCCGCAGTCTGTCTCCTCTGGATGAGGATGCGATTTTCACATCGTTAGAAAAAACAAACCGGCTGATCATTATTGATGAAGCCAATCCGCGATGCAGCATTGCCACGGATATTGCTGCGCTTGTTGCTGACAAGGGCTTTGATTTGCTTGATGCGCCGATTAAACGGATTACAGCGCCGCATACACCGGTTCCGTTTTCACCAGTGCTTGAAGATCAATATTTGCCGACACCAGATAAAATTGTCAGCGTCACGCTTGAATTGCTTGGCGAGCCGGCAATGAATTAAAGGGGGGACACAAATGGCGGTAAAAGTAGTGATGCCAAAATTGGGAATGGCCATGAAACAAGGGGAAGTATCGATATGGAATAAAAAAGTAGGCGACCCGGTTGAAAAGGGAGAAAGCATTGCCAGCATTCAATCGGAGAAAATTGAAATGGAGATCGAAGCGCCTGAAAAAGGAACGCTGATCGACATCAAAGTGAAAGAGGGGGAAGAGGTTCCGCCCGGCACAGCTATCTGCTATATCGGGGACGCCAATGAGTCGGTGCAGGAAGAGGCGGGGGCGCCTGTTGCTGAAGACAATATGGCGCAAGCCGTTCAGCCCGTCAAACAAGAAAACAAACCCGCAGCCTCCAAAAAAGATCGAATGAAAATATCTCCAGTCGCCAGGAAAATAGCAGAAAAAGCAGGATTAGACCTAAAACAACTGAAAGGAACTGGACCAGGCGGACGAATCGTGAAGGATGACGTAACAAAGGCCCTTGCTGAACAGAAAAAAGATCAGGCAAAGCCTGTGTCGGAGCAGAATGCGCAGGAAATCCCGGTGACAGGCATGAGAAAGGTCATCGCTGCCCGAATGCAGGAAAGCCTGGCAAACAGCGCGCAGCTGACGATCACGATGAAAGCTGATATCACCAAGCTTGCCACTCTTCAAAAACAGCTTTCACCAACTGCGGAAGAGAGATACGGCACAAAACTGACGATCACTCATTTTGTCTCAAGAGCCGCCGTTCTCGCTCTGCAAGCTCACCCTGTGCTGAACAGCTTTTATCAAAATGAGCGCATCATCACACATCCCCATGTACACCTTGGTATGGCTGTAGCCTTGGAAAATGGCTTAGTGGTGCCTGTAATCCGCCATGCTGAAAAGCTAACGCTGATAGAACTGGCTCAATCCATCTCAGAAAATGCCAAAAAAGCACGCGAGGGACGTGCGGGAAGCGAAGAACTGCAAGGCTCTACCTTCTCCATTACAAACCTTGGCTCGTTTGGAGTTGAGCATTTCACACCGATACTAAATCCGCCGGAAACAGGCATTCTCGGCATCGGAGCAAGCTATGACACGCCGGTGTATCAAGGGGAGGAGATCGTCAGAAGCACGATCCTGCCGCTCAGCCTGACATTTGATCACAGAGCGTGTGACGGCGCCCCAGCCGCTGCATTCCTGAAGGCGATTAAAACATATTTGGAAGAACCCGCAGCATTAATTTTATAGGAAAAGCAGGTGAAAACGACATGACATTAGCCATTATCGGCGGCGGACCTGCAGGCTATGCGGCTGCGGTTTCCGCGGCACAGCAGGGCAGAAACGTGCTGCTCATTGACAAAGGCAAGCTTGGGGGGACCTGCTTGAATGAAGGCTGCATCCCGACAAAGTCTTTGTTAGAAAGCGCAAACGTTCTTGATAAAATCAAGCATGCCGACAGCTTTGGAATCGAACTTCCGGCAGGTGCGATATCAGTCGATTGGAGTAAAATGCAAAGCCGAAAACAACAGGTTGTCAGTCAGCTTGTCCAAGGCGTTCAGTACCTAATGAAGAAAAATCAAATACAGGTTGTAAAGGGAACAGCCTCCTTTCTTTCTGAAAGAAAGCTTTTGATCGAAGGAGAAAACGGAAAAGAAATCAGAGAGGCGGACCAAGTATTGATTGCCTCCGGATCAGAGCCAATCGAGCTGCCTTTCGCCCCGTTTGACGGCGAATGGATCATCGACAGCAAAGACGCGCTTTCTCTTTCCGAGATTCCGTCTTCACTAGTCATTGTCGGCGGCGGTGTCATCGGGTGTGAGTATGCAGGGCTGTTCGCCAGATTGGGATCGAAGGTGATCATCATTGAAACAGCGGACCAGCTGATCCCGGCTGAAGATGAAGATATTGCCCGTCTCTTTCAGGAGAAACTTGAGGAAGACGGTGTCGAAGTGCATACTTCATCCAGATTAGAGCGGGTGGATCAAACGGCCAAAACGGCAATATGGAAAAGCGGTCAGCGAGAGTTTAAAACGAAGGCCGATTATGTGCTGGTGGCGATCGGCAGAAAACCCCGTCTTGACGGATTACAGCTGGAACAGGCCGGAGTTGATTTTTCTCCAAAGGGCATTCCAGTGAATGGGCACATGCAGACGAACGTGCCTCATATTTACGCGTGCGGAGATGCTATAGGGGGCATTCAGCTGGCGCATGCCGCTTTCCATGAGGGCATCATCGCTGCTTCTCATGCTTCCGGAAGGGATGTCAAAATCAATGAGAAACATGTGCCGCGCTGCATCTATACGTCCCCGGAAATCGCGTGTATCGGAATGACAGAACGACAGGCAAGAAGCATATACGGGGATGTGAAGATCGGCGAATTTTCTTTTTCCGCAAACGGCAAGGCGCTCATTAAACAGCAAGCGGAAGGAAAGGTCAAAATCATGGCTGAACCGGAATTCGGCGAAATCGTGGGTGTCTCGATGATTGGCCCGGATGTAACCGAGCTCATCGGCCAAGCGGCAGCGATCATGAATGGTGAGATGACGGCAGATATGGCGGAGCATTTTATCGCCGCCCATCCGACTTTATCGGAAACATTGCATGAGGCGCTGTTAAGCACGATCGGCCTTGCGGTACATGCATAATAAAGGAAAAAGCAGGCGCATGGATATAAGGCGCCTGCTTTTTTATTGTTGAAAGCGCTTTATTTTTCCCCTACAATAGATGAAAACGGCGTGTAAGGGAGGAGCGATCAAGGAAATGAATTCGGTCCCAAACGATTTGCAAACCTGGAAACGTTTTGTGAAAGACGGTGTGCTTGACGAAGCCCGATTAAGAAAACGGATTGCCGAGTCATGGCATCGCTGCAAAAAAGCTGAGGTCAATCCTTATTTAGAAAAAGGCCCGAAGGTTTTACAGCAAACGGAGCTGGATCATCAGTCAAAAAAACATTCATTCTTCTTGACGACCGCAAAGCCTTACCTCGAAAAACTGCTGCCTGCCATAAAAGAAATGGAAATGATGGCGCTGTTAATTGATTCAGACGGTGTTGTTCTGGCATTGGACGGCCATCCCCGCGCGCTCTATGAAGCCAAACGCATCAACTTTGTCGAAGGGGCATGCTGGACGGAAACGGCTGTCGGAACAAATGCGATTGGCACGGCGCTCCACATCAGCGAGCCGGTTGCGATACAAGGATCAGAGCATTACTCCATTGCTTCCCATCTTTGGAACTGTTCAGCCGCTCCGATTCACCATGAGGATGGCAGCCTTGCGGGTGTGATTGACATATCGTGTCCGGCTGCAGGCGCGCATCCTCATATGCTAGGTATTGCCACTGCGATCGCCTATGCAGCTGAACGGGAACTCGCAGCTAAAAGCCGTGAGAAAGAGCTCGAGCTGATCAGCCGTTTTGGAGAGAGGGCTGCATCCAGTGTGCCGATGGTGCTATGCAATATCAAGCAGCACATCATCAGTGCGAGCATACCGATTCGAACCTCTATGCCGGATTGGCAGGGCCGGCACCTGTATGAGTTGAAGGAACGGGGCTACTCAATCGAAAAAGCTGTCACCATAGGAGATGGCGGCACTTGTTTTTATCTTTCGGAACAAAAGAAAAAGAAGGTGTTTCGATTCAATGGAGTGATCGGGAAAAGCGGCCGATCGCAAGCGATGCTGATGAACCTTGAACGTGCAGCTGCGGCAGATGCAACGGTCTGTTTGTCGGGCGAAACTGGTACGGGAAAGGAAGTCGCGGCTCGCGCGCTTCATGAGAACAGTGAGAGACGGCACGGTCCGTTTGTTGCTGTCAATTGCGGAGCGATTCCGTCTGATTTGATTGAAAGCGAACTGTTCGGATATGCAGAGGGCGCTTTTACGGGAGCGAAACGAAATGGCTATAAAGGCGCCTTTCAAAAAGCGAATCAAGGCACATTATTTTTAGATGAAATCGGAGAAATTTCCCACTCGATGCAGGTTGCGCTTTTACGGGTGCTTCAGGAACGTAAGATAACGCCAATCGGCGGGACGAAAGAAATTCCAGTTGATATCAGAGTTATTGCCGCCACACATTGTGATTTACGCGAGCTTGCCGAAAACGGAAAAATCAGAGAGGACTTGTTTTACCGTCTTCATGTCTATCCAATTGAACTCCCTCCATTACGCGATCGCACCGAGGATATCCCGGATCTCTTTGAGTACTACAAACAGAAGAATCATTGGCCAGGCGAACTTCCTTCTGATTTTTGTAATGTGCTGAAGCAATGGAAGTGGCCGGGAAATATTCGCGAGCTGTTTAATGTATTTGAACGTCTTTCTATCAGATTTCCGGACGGCCGGCTGAGGGATGAATCGCTTCCTGCTTTACTGGAAGCCGCTGGATTGCCGGCCAGCTCTGCAGAAAAAAAGCCAGCTGCTGCCGGCGTGCTTACTTTTCGTGAGCAAATCCAAAAGGATATGATGATCAAAGCGCTTGAATCTGCAAAAGGAAACGTCTCTCAAGCCGCAAAAATCAGCGGGATCCCCCGAAGCACTTTCTACAAACGCCTAAAAAAATTCAACTTGTCCGCTGAATCATAAAGCATACTTCCTTCAGGAAATGGAAACGTTATGTATTGAAGGAGGGTGTTACGATGAATATTCAAAGGGCGAAAGAAATTGTAGAATCTCCCGACATGAAGAAAGTAACATATAACGGCGTTCCTATATACATTCAGCACGTGAATGAAGAAAACGGAACAGCAAGAATTTATCCGCTTGACGAACCGCAAGAGGAGCATGAAGTGCAGCTGACTAACTTAAAAGAGGATTAAACAAAAATGGCCCGCTTCATAAGCAGGCCATTTTGTTATCCGCGCGGCGCAAATAAAATAACACAGACACCGATGAGACAAATGAATGCGCCGATCCAGTCATACAGATCAGGTGTTTTCCGGTCAACAAGCCATCCCCACAGGATCGCAAGCACGATGAATACTCCGCCATAAGCGGCGTATACACGGCCAAAGGATGGGAAGGACTGAAACGTAGGAAGAATGCCGTATACAATGAGGATCAGCGCCCCGGCGATTCCGTAGCCGGCTGGCTTTGCCTCTCTCAGCCATAGCCAAACCAGATATCCGCCGCCAATTTCGGCAAGCCCTGCCGCGAGAAATAAAAGAATGGTAATCAGCATCATGAGCACTCCTCAATTTGCATTTATCTTTCATTATAGAGGAGGAGAGCTTTTAAAGCTTCGGATGATTCTCAAATTCCTTCAAATACGCACTGCGTTGGATGTCTGTAAACTGTCCGATCCAATTGCTTTTCGCCTCTTCATTCAGATGGGGAAGGATATAGCGTTCAACCGCTTCGAAAAACAACGGATTCGGAATGATGTTCCAAGTGGGAATGCGAATGGTCTTCTGATCAACGGTTTGGATCAATATATCTTCCTGGAAAATTCCTTTAAGACTAAATTTATGGCGGCTCATCTCAATTTTCTTGATATCAGTAAACGTAACAGACACTTTGTCAGTGAACACTTCTCCATTTTTTCCTGTCTTGATGCGGAAAATGGTATTTCCCCGCGGGGTGAAAGCCGGAAAGAAGATGATAAATAAATATAAACAAAACAAGGTGAACAGAAAGCCAGCAGGAATGGCTAATAGGTAATATTTCGTTTGAAACGTAATACCCATATAAAAGAGCCACAAACATGCTAATCCCATACCGGCAGATCCGACAAAAGCCCATATTCTCAGGAACATTTTGCTTTTGACTTCAATGATTTCTTGGTTTTTCAATGCTTTTCTCCTTTTGTTAATTCAATTCTTATCATTTTGAAATGATTTGATTTACAACATCTTTATGAGCAGGGAGGATAGAAAATTCATTCTGGGTGATGCCTGTGACAAGCCAAGTATGGTGGGCCCCCGGCAGGACAAATGCCATGTCAGCCACTTCAGGAGTGTTATCTTTGCCATATGCCAGACGCATAAGTGTATCCATTTTCCCTTTCCGCAAAGCCAGATCATTTGCAAATCGGGTAACGTCCTCTTGGTGGTCATGTTTTTCAAGGAACTCTTTTAGATATGAAGGGTTGTCTGAAGCGCCCTCCAAGAGTTTTTCAAATTCATTTGATGTCAATGTCACAATCGATTCTCTTTTATCCTCTATATCTATTATATGTAAAAACTCATCTGTCTTAGCAAGTAACCCTTCACTTGATTCCATTTTTGTAATGCGATGGACTTGTTCATCAAAAAGGAGTTCGTGAGAGTAGGTGCCGAATTTTGATACATGGCAGGACACATTCTGTTCGGCGCCTTGCCCGTTAAATTTAGAAAGCTTCACTGTATAGTCAGCGTCGTTTAATACATGGATAAACGGACAGTACTCGTCCTTTAACCGATATTGATGGTTCCGATATTCCGCTGCATCCTTAGCTAAGAGTGAGCGGCAAGCTGCTTCGAACAAAGCGCCGAGCTGTTCATCTTCTATTTCCGGAAAATAGGCCTGCTTCAAGGCCATCCCCTGTTCAAAAAACCCTTCGCTGTAAAAGCAAAACAAGAGTTCTTCTATGCTAATTGTAAACTGCTTCATTGTTTATTCTCCTATCCAAATGAAAATTTCCCTTTAAGGAAATGGGTTGCGCCGTGTATAAGCGAATCCGCTGTTTTCTTTGCTTTTTCCATTCCTTTTTTCGCGCTGTCTATCCCTTTATGTATCGATTTATTCGCCGCATCTATGCCGTCATTCACTGATTTGACGACTTTGCCGGCGGATTCCAGCCCTTTTTTGGCTGTATCAACGACAGCATGGATCGGTTCTTTCAGCTTTAAGGCTGCTTTTTCGGCAAAACCGGCTGTATATTTGGCGATTTGTTCTCCGACGACTCCGCCAATGTATGAACCTGCTGCCCCAAGAAGGACAGTACCCACAGGTCCTGCAAAGCTTCCAATTGCACCGCCGATGACAGCACCAGCTGTGGCACCGCCGGCAACAAAAATCGTATTATTCACAGCATTCCCGACAGCCTTGGCGTTTTCACGCTTGAGAACTTCGGGTTTGTCCTGGTATTTTGCATAATTTTCAGCAATTTTCACGCCTGCTCCGAATGTTTCGGTCGCACCGGTAATCAGTGTGGCGGTAATGGCATTTCCTTTCGCGAATTTCAAGCCCGTTTTTCCCACATCCTTCAAAGTGGAGCGTACGCCGGCTTCATTAAGAAATCCTTTTGTGTAGCTTCTGACGCTGTTTGAAAAATCCACCGTGTCCTGAGGGAAGTATTTTGTAAACTTTTTATGTACCAAATCTGAAAATGGACGGTTTGTCTTTTTCAACAAATATTTAGGATTCAAAAGCACTCTTGCCGCTTTTTGATAACGTGAGCTGTCAACAGCCCTGGAAATATCCAAGAGCAGTTTTGAGTGCTGGGCTGTATGCAAGCCGCTTGGCTGTTTCACAAATTTTGTAAGCCCTAACCCGTAATATTTTCCCTGTGTCAGCATAAGAGCGGTTAAGCTTGTCATCGTACCGTATTTGTCGTAGGCATTGTAGAGCTTTCGCAAAATATCATCTTGTTCCACAAATTTATCGCCCGTTTTTCTGATGAAAATCTCATTGTCACTCAGCTTAGTGACGAGCGCTTTTCCTGAGCTCCACGCATCGCCGACTCCGGAAAAACAGCTGCTGTAGCGGGGATCGCATTGCAAAATCATCTGCCCCAGCTCCACATGCAGGTCCTTATATTTGTTTTCCATATCAGTTAATTCAGTGACTACATCATTTGCAAGCTGTTCGAGCTTATCCGGATCAACTGCAATGTTTCCTGACACACCGTTCACCTCCCGAGTTTATGTCTTTCCTCTCTTGCTTTACGCTCCAGTTCTTCCATTCTGGCAATTTCAGCTTTTCGTTCTTCTATTTTGACAGCGGCAGCCTTCAGCTCTTGGCTTGTTTCAAGCAGCTCCTGTTCGAATTGATCGTAGGCGGCTTTCGTTTCCTCGAAATCCTGGTCAAATGAATCTCTTGCTTTTCCCTGCCAAGCATCTCCCAATGCAGATAACCGGGATTCAAGCAGCATTTTGGAGCTTCTGACCTCTTCTGCGGCCGCACTGTACTTGTTTGCCAGCTCAATGACTTTATATGAGTCCAACTTTTGTCCCCTGCCTTTTCTAAATTCACGCACAATTGGATGTTTTATATAAATGATTATAAATAATTCGGCATGCATCCGAATCGTACAAAAGAACCTTTTCATAAGAATTGGAAGGGCGTATATTCACTTAAAATTCACAGTTGGTGAGACTTTAAGATTACAAAAAAGGTAAAAAAAACAAATCTCTCAGACATAAGGCAAATGAGAAATTTCCCGCTCTATGGGAAAAAACACTAAAATTGATCAAATGACCTAAGTGCGCCAAACGTGTTACGGGACGGGCTATCTCATGGTATAAATGGAATTGTAAACGTTATCAAGGAGGTCGTCATATGAAGAAAAAATCATTCTCAATCGTAATAGCGGGCGGAGGGAGCACTTTCACTCCAGGGATCGTACTCATGCTCTTGGACCATTTGGAGGAGTTTCCGATCAGAAAGCTGAAGCTGTATGATAATGATAAGGAGAGACAGGATCGAATTGCAGGTGCCTGTGACGTTTTTATCAGAGAAAAAGCGCCGGATATTGAATTTGCAGCGACGACTGACCCGGAAGAAGCTTTTACAGATGTCGATTTTGTTATGGCGCACATCAGAGTAGGGAAATACGCGATGCGTGCGCTTGATGAGCAAATTCCGTTGAAGTATGGAGTTGTCGGCCAGGAGACGTGCGGGCCGGGCGGGATCGCATACGGTATGCGTTCGATCGGCGGTGTGCTTGAAATATTAGATTACATGGAAAAATACTCGCCTGATGCGTGGATGCTCAATTATTCCAATCCGGCGGCGATTGTGGCTGAAGCTACGAGACGCCTTAGACCGAATTCTAAAATTCTCAATATCTGTGATATGCCGGTTGGGATCGAAGACCGGATGGCGCAAATTCTTGGCTTATCCTCAAGAAAAGAAATGAAGGTCCGCTATTACGGATTAAATCACTTCGGCTGGTGGACATCAATTCAGGATCAAGAGGGCAACGATTTAATGCCGAAGCTGAAGGAGCATGTATCTCAATACGGCTATATTCCGAAAACAGAGGCTGAAGCGGTGGAGGCGAGCTGGAATGACACATTCGCCAAAGCGCGTGACGTGCAGGCCGCAGATCCTGACACACTGCCGAATACGTATTTGCAATATTATTTGTTCCCGGATGATATGGTGAAAAAATCAAATCCGAATCATACGCGGGCAAATGAAGTGATGGAAGGGCGCGAAGCTTTTATTTTCAGCCAATGTGACATGATTACACGTGAGCAGTCCACGGAAAACAGCGAAATCAAAATCGATGACCACGCATCATATATCGTTGATCTTGCCCGGGCGATTGCCTACAACACAGGTGAAAGAATGCTGTTGATCGTTGAAAATAACGGCGCAATTGCGAACTTTGACCCGACTGCGATGGTCGAGGTGCCATGCATTGTCGGCTCAAATGGGCCTGAACCGATTACCGTCGGCACCATTCCGCAATTCCAAAAAGGGCTTATGGAGCAGCAGGTATCCGTTGAGAAGCTGACTGTTGAAGCGTGGGCGGAGAAATCGTTCCAAAAGCTGTGGCAGGCGCTAATTTTGTCAAAAACAGTGCCGAACGCGCGTGTGGCAAGACTCATTCTCGAGGATTTAATGGAGGCCAACAAAGACTTCTGGCCTGAGCTTGATCAAAGTCCGACCCGCATATCATAACTGAAATTCCCCCATTTTCGAATCTGTAATTGTATATAATAGAAAGAAAATGGGGGGATCTGATATGCAGCTCGAAGAACTGATCAATCAGCACTACAGCAAATTGAATGACAACGATTTTCATATTTTAAAATATATATTGAATCATAAGCACACATGCTATCACCTTGGAATCGACGCGCTGGCCAAAGCTTGCAGTGTATCGCGTTCCTCAATTTTACGGCTTGCCCAAAAGCTCGGTTTCAGCGGTTACAGTGAATTTCGCGTCTTTTTAAAGTGGGAAGATCAGCCGGAAGAAGGCGAGAGTATGAGTTTTCAAAAGCTGCTTGATGATATTGAAGCAAATTTGAAGTTCTTACGGACAAAGGACATGACGGACATGTGCCAGCTGATTGATGCAGCGGACCGCATTTTCGTCTACGGTTCAGGAAATGCGCAAAAGATATGCGCCCGCGACCTGCAAAGAATGTTTATTCCGCGCCATCGCTATCTTATTTTGATTGAAGACACAAATGAATTTAATTTGATGCGCGATGATTTTAAAGTAAACGATCTGTTTATCATCATTTCTCTTTCCGGAGAAACACCGGAGCTGATTCCTCAGGCAAGAATGCTTTCTGCAAAGGGTATTCCCTTTATTTCCATTACGAATTTAAAAAACAATGTCCTCGCCCAGCTGACTCCGCATAATCTTTATGCGACAAGTAAACCTGTGACATTAAGCGATAAAACGGAAATTGTCGCTTTTGCACCGTTTTTTCTCGTTGGCGAAGCATTGTTCCGCGCATATGTTGATTACAAAGAGGCAGAAAAAAATGACAATGAGTAGCAGGGGGTTCTGGTATGATGCAAAAAATTCAGCGCTTTGGAAGCGCGATGTTTGTGCCTGTTTTATTATTCGCGTTCGCCGGCATTATCGTCGGTATCAGCACGCTCTTTAAAAATAAAACCCTCATGGGCCCGCTCGCCGATCCTGACGGTTTTTGGTATCAGTGCTGGTATATCATTGAGCAGGGCGGCTGGACTGTCTTTAACCAAATGCCGCTCTTATTCGCCATTGGCATCCCGGTTGCTTTGGCGAAGAAAGCTCAGGCACGCGCTTGTTTGGAAGCGCTTACTGTTTACCTGACATTCAACTATTTTGTCAGCGCGATATTGACGGTATGGGGAGGAGCATTTGGCGTCGACATGAACCAAGAGGTCGGCGGAACGAGCGGGTTAACGATGATTGCGGGCATTAAAACGCTCGACACCAACATTATCGGGGCCATCTTTATTTCTTCGATTGTCGTCTTTTTGCATAATCGCTATTTTGATAAAAAACTGCCCGATTTTCTCGGCATCTTTCAAGGCTCAACATATATCGTGATGATTTCCTTCTTTATTATGATTCCGATTGCCTTGGCTGTGTCTTATATTTGGCCGATGGTTCAATCGGGAATCGGCTCGCTTCAAAGCTTCCTGGTTGCTTCTGGGGCGGTGGGCGTTTGGATATACACGTTTTTGGAACGGATTTTAATTCCAACTGGCCTTCATCACTTTATTTACACGCCGTTTATTTATGGCCCGGCTGTAGCGGAAGGCGGGATCGTCACGTATTGGGCACAGCATCTTGGCGAATATTCGCAAAGCGCCAAACCGCTGAAGGAGCTCTTTCCGCAAGGCGGATTCGCGCTTCACGGCAACTCGAAAATCTTCGGTATTCCGGGTATCGCTCTGGCTTTTTATGTGACAGCCAAAAAGGAAAAGAAAAAACTCGTCGCAGGGCTGCTGATTCCTGTCACACTGACAGCGATTGTCGCCGGGATTACAGAGCCGATTGAGTTTACGTTCTTATTCATTTCACCTTTCTTATTTGCGGTTCACGCCGTGCTTGCCGCCACAATGTCGACAGTTATGTATATGGCCGGCGTCGTAGGAAATATGGGAGGCGGGCTGATTGAGGCGGTAACCTTGAACTGGATTCCGCTCTTTGGCAGCCACGGTATGACATATGTGTATCAAATTTTGATCGGGCTCTCGTTTACAGCAATTTATTTTTTCGTCTTCAGATTTTTAATCCTCAAATTCAATATCGCTACACCAGGACGGGAAAAGGATGAACAGCAGGAAACAAAGCTATATTCGAAAAAGGAATATAGAGAACGAAAAAACAAGGAGGAAACGGCCTCCGCTGCTGAAACGGCTGATGACACCGCTTTTCTGTATATTGAAGCGCTGGGCGGAAAAGACAACATCACTGAAGTCACAAACTGCGCCACCCGCCTCAGAGTCAGTGTCAAGGATGAAACAAAGGTTGAGCCCGACAGCGTATTCCGCGCGCTTGGCGCACACGGCGTTGTCAGGAACGGGAAGGCGTTTCAGGTAATTATCGGATTAAGCGTACCGCAGATGCGGGAGCGTGTGGAAAAAATATTGAATCAATAAAGACAGCCCTCCTTTTCGGGAGGGTTTTTGTTTGCCGTCAAAAAGACCGCCATAGTAAAGTAAAGAAAGAGACAATCGAGTAAAAAGGGGTTTGGAGGCTTTTACATGCAAAAGGCTTTGTCGTTTTTAAAACCATATTCATTGCTGGCGGGAATCGCTCTGATTCTTATGTTGACGGAGCTTGCAGTTGAACTGATGCAGCCTTTATTGATTGCAAAAATCATCGACGATGGGATATTGAAGCAAGATCTGCGGCATGTATGGATATGGGGCGCGGTCATGATCGGGCTGACCGTGTTATCCTTTGCGGCGGGGATGCTGAATTCCTTTTATGCCGCCCATGTCAGCCAAAGCTTTTCCTATGATACGAGAAAAGGGCTTTTTCAAAAAATCCAGTCCTTCTCCTATCCCACATTTGGACAGTTTTCGTCCTCTTCTTATATTACAAGGCTGACAAACGACGTCACACAGGTTCAAAATATGATTTTTATGAGTTTGCGGTTTATGCTGCGGGCTCCCTTAATGATTGCAGGCGGCATTGTGCTGTCGCTTGCCGTTAATGTGAAACTCGGCTTTTTTCTGCTTGTGACCATTCCGATCCTGATCTTGTTTTTGCTATGGGTATTAAGGAAAGGCGGAGCACTGTTCCGCTCAGTGCAGAAAAGGCTGGATCAAGTGAACACCATCATGCAGGAAAATTTAATCGCAATCAAGCTGATCAAAGCGCTGCTTCGCGGCAGCCACGAAGTCAAACGATTTATCAAAGCCAACACAAGGCTGATGGAAAAAACGGTTTCGGCCTTTCAGCTTGTGGAATTCACGATGCCTGTACTGATGCTGCTAATGAATCTCTGCATCCTTTTGATTTTGTGGGCGGGGTCCTACAGTATTACGAGCGGAAGCACTCAGGTCGGCGATGTTGTTGCGATTATTAACTACGCAACACGAATTACGGGCGCGCTTTCGATGTTTCCGTTTTTGATTATGATTTTCACCCGGGCGAAGGCTTCAGGGGATAGAATCGGTGAGGTGCTTGAAACAGAAGGCGACGAGCGGGAGGAAGGCATCATATCTGATCGTTTGTCAGGACGGATTGAGTTTCAGCATGTATCCTTTCGCTATCCTGAAATGGACAGAGAAGCGCTCAGGAATGTCTCATTTTCCGCAAAGCCAAGAGAAACGATCGCGATTCTCGGTGCGACGGGCTCGGGCAAGTCCACGCTTTTTCAGCTCATTCCGCGGCTTTATCAGCCGGATTCAGGCCGCATTTACATAGATGAAAAGCCGGTTCAAGATTTTCCGGCTGAAGGGCTGCGCAGGCAAATTGGATATGTACCGCAGGAAGTCCTCTTGTTTTCCGGCACAATCAAAGAAAACATCGCTTGGGGCAAAGAAAATGCTTCACTAGATGAAATAATGGATGCGGCCAAACATGCGCAAATTCATGAAACGATTTTGAAGCTCCCAAATGGATATGACACTGTTTTGGGGCAAAGAGGCGTCAACCTGTCCGGCGGCCAGAAACAGCGAATTTCCATTGCGCGGGCACTGATTCGAAAACCGGCTATCCTTCTATTAGATGACAGCACAAGCGCGCTTGACCTGCAAACGGAGGCGAAGCTGCTTGAAGCAATCAGCACATACCATTGCACAACTTTGATCATTACACAAAAAATAACCACGGCGATGAAAGCTAATCAGATTTTGCTGCTTGAGGACGGCGAACTGATTGAAAAAGGCACTCACAGTGAGCTGCTTTCTGAATCTCAGTTATACAAGCGCATTTACGAGTCACAATTCGGAAGGGAGGGGAGCGAGTCATGCTAAAAGACATCCGCAAGCCTTTCCAATATCCCAAACTGCCAATTGACAAAAAAGAAAGCGCGAAAAAGCGGGCGAAAGCAAAGGATACAAAGGGCACACTGAGACGAATCTGGTCTTACTTGGCTGAAAGAAAAGGACTGCTCATCCTTGTCATGCTGATGGTTGTCATCAGCGCCATATTCGGGCTCCTTGGCCCCTTTGTGATCGGAAAGGCCATCGACCATTTTATCGTCGGGAAAACGGTCAGCGGCTTGATTCCCGTTTTGCTTCTTCTGCTTGCTATCTATATCATTCAGTCCCTGTCGCTTTGGTTTCAAAACTATTGGATGATTACGATCTCGCAGGGCACGGTTTTCAGAATGAGAAGCGAATTGTTCACCCATCTGCATGAGCTGCCGATTCCATTTTTTGATAAACAGCGGCACGGCGAGCTGATGAGCCGGGTGACGAATGACATCGAAAATGTCAGTTCTACCTTAAACACGTCAGTCATTCAAATTTTGTCAAGCGTGATCACCTTTGTCGGGACGATTGCGGTGATGCTGTACATGAGCCCGCTCCTTACATTGATTACGCTGACCATTATTCCGGTGATGGCAGCGAGCCTGAAATGGATCACCAACCGAACGGGAAAGCTGTTTAAAGAACAGCAGAAAAACCTTGGTGATCTGAATGGGTATATTGAGGAATCTGTTTCAGGCGCAAAGGTCATCAAAGCATATTCACGTGAGAAGCAGATTACTGCTGAATTTCTCGAAAAAAACGCTGCACTCAAGACGTCGGGCTTTTGGGCGCAGACGATTTCCGGGTTTATCCCGAAGGTCATGAACTCTTTGAATAACTTAAGTTTTACAATGATAGCGGCAATCGGCGGTTTGTTTGCGCTGAAAGGCTGGATCTCGATCGGCTCCATCGTCGTCTTTGCCGAGTATTCAAGGCAATTTACACGCCCTTTAAACGATCTGGCCAACCAGTTTAATACGATGCTGTCCGCAATCGCCGGCGCTGAACGGGTGTTTGACGTGCTTGATGAAAAAGAAGAGCGCGAGGATGAAAAGAACGCCGTGCATCAGCCCATCCAAACAGGCAGCATTGAATTCCGGGATGTGTCCTTCGGTTACGATAAAGGGCAGCAGACACTGAAGCATTTACAGTTTACCGTGCCTGCGGGGCAGTCCATTGCGTTTGTCGGACCGACGGGGGCGGGGAAGACAACCGTCACCAACCTGCTCGCCCGTTTTTACGAGCCTAACGAAGGAAAAATTTTAATCGACGGTACAGATATTAAAACCCTTACTAGAGCGAGCCTGAGAAAAAACATGGGGTTTGTTCTTCAGGATTCTTTCTTATTTCAGGGAACGATCAGAGAAAACATTCGCTACGGCAGGCTTGATGCTTCTGATCAGGAAGTCGAAGCCGCTGCAAAAACAGCGAATGCCCATAGTTTTATTGAAAGGCTGCCAAAAGGGTATGACACCGTGCTGACGCAAAACGGTTCGGGCATCAGTCAAGGACAGAAGCAGTTGATTTCTATAGCGAGGGCGGTGCTTGCCGATCCGGTTCTTCTCATTTTGGATGAAGCGACAAGCAACATTGATACCGTTACAGAAGTCAACATTCAAGAAGCGCTCGCCCGTTTAATGGAAGGAAGAACAAGCGTCATCATTGCCCACAGGCTGAACACCATTCAAAGAGCGGACCAGATTGTGGTGCTTAAAGACGGTGAAATGATTGAAAAAGGCAGCCATGACGAGCTGATTCGGCAAAAAGGATTTTACAGTGACTTATCTGAAAGCCAATTTGAGAAATAGACCTTTGTCCTGCACAGAGGTCTTTTTTGTTACAGTTTTATAGTACTTTTATTTCATTTTCGTGAAATGTAACAAAATTACTTGACGTAAACAAGTTATGTATATATACTAGCTTACATTAAGTAAGTGATAACATTTATCAAGGAGGATAAAATGAATAAATCATTTGAAATTGGCACATTACTTTTAAGAGTTATTACAGGTATTATCTTTTTTGTTCACGGTTTATCAAAGTTTCAGGGGATGGAGGGCACCATCCAATTTTTCGGCAGCATAGGCCTTCCAAGCTTTATGGCGTATGTCATCGCAGCGATTGAACTCATTGGCGGAGTGCTTGTCTTCTTCGGATTGGCTACACGTATTGTCGGTGTCCTGTTCGCTCTTACACTGATCGGCGCCATCATCACTGTTAAGCTGAAAGCGCCATTCATGGGCAATGCAGAATTTGATTACCTTCTGCTTTTGACATCCATTCACCTGGCGCTTACTGGAAGTCGATTCCTGGCGCTGGACCCATTTGTGTTTAAAGGAAAAAAGAACGAAAACGTTTCAGCATAAGAAAAGAGGCATACAGCATGACCAGCATTCATGAGGATACACACATTGGCTACGCCAAACTCACAATTCGCAGTCTGGAGCGTTCCCTTCAGTTCTACTGTAACGTCATCGGTTTTCAAGTCTTAAAAAAGACGGATCGCCAAGCTGAATTGACGGCTGACGGAAAACGCGTCCTGCTTATTCTTGAAGAAAATCCGAGCGCTGTCGTCTTGCCTGAACGGTCTGTGACAGGCCTTTATCATTTTGCGATTCTTCTTCCGGACAGGAAAGAACTTGGGATCGCACTCGCCCGCCTGATTGAACACGGCATTGCTATCGGACATGGAGACCATGCTGTCAGCGAAGCGCTCTACCTGTCTGATCCTGACGGAAACGGCATTGAAATGTACGCTGACCGCCCCCGCAGCACGTGGCAGCGTGATCTGGAAGGAAACTACGTCATGACGACAACCGCTGTTGACATTGAGGGCCTTCTGGAAGAGGCAGGAGATGAGCGGAAAACATCGCTTCCGAACGATACAATCATCGGACACATTCATCTGCATGTCAGTGATTTGAAAGAAGCAAAGGCGTTTTATACAGATGTACTGGGCTTTGACATTGTCGGAAACTATGCGGGCATGTCCGCCCTCTTCGTTTCAGCCGGGGGGTACCACCATCATATCGGCTTAAACATTTGGGCGGGAAGAAATGCGCCGCCTAAACCGACAAATGCCAGCGGACTAGACTATTACACTGTTGTCCTGCCTCACCAAGAGGAGCTGGACTTAGTGGCAAACCGAGTCAAACATGCCGGGTATTCGATTGAAGAGAAGGAAAACAGCTTTCGTGTGAAAGACCCTGTTTCCGGCGCCTATATTACATTTGTGATTTAACTGCAATCCCCTTGCCGAAAAAACGGCAGGGGGATTTTTTATTTTCCAGAAACTCCTGTCAAAAATGCCCTCAGGCAGGTATGATAAAAAGGGAATTGGGTATCGGGAGTGATGAGCGTGAAGGCTCTTTTTTTTACTAGGATTTTCACCTTAATGGTAAGCTGTTCGGTTTATTTTTTTCTTGTAGAGGATGACAGCTGGTTTGAGTATTTGTTCATCGCTGGCGGTGCAAGTGTATTCTTAGCAAATCATCTCTTATTAAGGATACAGAAATATGCAATTATTTTTTGTCTAATTGATATTGCAGTTGGCTTTTCGTTCGGTTTCATGTTTCCGGGTACAGGTTTATATATTACATTGCTCAGCCCGGTTGCAGTTACCTTTTTTCTGAAGGGATTTGACCGGAAAACTGTATGGTCTGTCCTGTGTTTTTGTTTTATGATGTGGCTGATTGTTCTATTACGCACATATCATATGCTTGGTGATGAATATGTGATGGATCATTGCATCAGCATGACATTCGTTGTCTTCTGCGGTGTCGTGGGCAAATTAATCCGCAAGCTGACGGATGCGCAGGAAACGGCAAAACAGCAGTACCGGGAACTGACAGAATCCCACTTGGCGCTGTCTTCCGCACATCAGGAGCTGCATTTATATGCGAAGCAGGTTGAAGAGCTGACCGCCATTTACGAGCGGAACAGAATGGCAAGGGAAATCCATGATACAGTGGGGCATAAAATGACGGCCCTTCTCGTCCAGCTGCAGCTTTTGCGTGAATGGCAAAAAAGAGACAGCCAAAAAGCGGATGAGACAGTAGGTGTCTGTGAAACACTTGCCCGTGAAGCGCTTGATGATGTCCGCTTATCAGTACGCACTCTGCAAACTGAAAACGATCCTTCGCTAATCGAATCGCTGAAACAGCTGACAGAGGACTTTTGCAAAAATGCAGGAGTCACAACAGAATTTGCGGTCAGCGGTGATCCTGCAATTATCCCGCTGTCTCTCCATCCGACCCTGATCAGAACGGTGCAGGAAGCACTGACCAATGCCAAACGGCACGGCGGCGCCGCAGGTTGTTCGATACAGCTTGCCTGCACAACGGACAGCATCAGCCTTGTCATTAAGGATGACGGAAAAGGCAATCCCGAGGCAGCACTTGGATTTGGTCTCTTGAATATGAAAAAGCGGGCAGCGGAACATGGCGGTATGATCCGCTTTGAAAGCGAACGGGATCAAGGATTTACTGTGAATGCAGAATTTTCACTTGCCAATAAAAAATGGAGCTTCAGACCCGTGCAGCAAAAGGAGAGTTTATCATGATTAAGATCATCATTACCGACGATCAGGATATCGTCAGAGAAGGGCTGGCATCCTTGCTACAGCTCCGAGAAGAGCTCGATGTGATCGCAACGGCGCGAAACGGACAGGAAGCCTTCGAAAAGGCGAAAGAGCTGGAGCCGGATATCGTGTTAATGGACATCCGCATGCCGGTTTCCAACGGGGTGGAGGGAACAAAATTAATCACAAGCTCACTGCCCGGCGTAAAGGTTTTGATGCTGACAACCTTCAAGGACTCAGAGCTGATTGCTGAAGCGCTTGAAGAAGGAGCAAGCGGGTACCTATTGAAGGATATGTCGGCAGATACGATTGTAAAAGCGGTGATGACTGTTCATTCTGGCGGAATGGTGCTTCCTCCGGAATTGACTGCCCAAATGCTGAACGAATGGAAACGTGAAAAACAGCTGAAAGGAATAAATGAGATAGAAAAACCTAAGGAGCTGCTCGACTTGACCGAGCGCGAATTCGAAGTTCTGGCTGAGCTGGGGTACGGGCTGAATAACAAAGAAATTGCCGAAAAGCTTTACATTACAGAAGGCACAGTCAAAAATCATGTTTCAAATATCATCAGCAAGCTGGCTGTCAGGGACAGAACCCAAGCAGCCATTTACTCGGTCAGATATGGTGTATCTGTCTTTTGACATATGACGTTTTGCATATACGCTTCTCTGAAAAGGCCTTTTACAGGCCTTTTTTTCATGCCCTATGTTCTATCTGCCGCTACATGCCGCACGCCTTTCTTTCTTCTACAATGGCAATGGATCAAAAAAAGGAGTGAGACGACGTGCTGCAAGCAGAAAACATCAAAAAGGCATATGGAAAAAAAACAATCGTGAAAGGTATTTCTTTTTCCCTCCAAAAGGGGGAGTCGTTCGGTCTGCTCGGGCCAAACGGTGCGGGGAAGTCCACAACCATCTCGATGATTTCCGGCCTTGTGCCGCATGACAGCGGGAACATCACGGTGGGCGGCTATGTCATCGGAAAAGAAACGGCCAAAGCGAAACAAAAAATCGGCATTGTTCCGCAGGAAATTGCATTATATCCGACGCTGACGGCTCATGAGAATCTTATGTTTTGGGGGAAAATGTACGGACTTACGCACGGTGAGGCCAAAAAAAGATCAGCTGAGGTCCTTGAATATGTCGGTCTGGCTGAGCGGGCTAAAGATAAGATTGAAACGTTCTCCGGGGGGATGAAACGAAGAATCAACATCGGTGCGGCTTTAATGCATAAGCCCGAGCTGCTGATTATGGATGAACCGACTGTCGGTATTGACCCTCAATCGAGAAATCACATTTTAGAAACGGTCAAACAGCTCAACGAAACGGGCATGACGGTGATCTATACGAGTCATTACATGGAAGAGGTTGAGTTTTTATGCGATCGGATCGGAATTATTGATCAGGGGGAAATGATTGCAATCGGTACAAAAACTGATTTGTGCAGCCGTCTTGGGGGCGATACCATCATTCAGCTCACGGTCAGCGAGATTGATGAAACGTTTCTTTTGGCGATCCGTTCCCTGGCTCATGTCAATGATGTAACAGTCCAGGAGTCAGAGCTCAAAATTGACATTTCTGCGGCCCATCATGAGAAAGTCGTCACCAGTTTGCTTGCGGAAGCCGCTGCCCATCATACAAACCTGCTGTCTCTTCAGGTGCAGGAACCGAATCTAGAGCGCCTGTTTCTGAATCTGACCGGCCGCACGTTGCGGGATTAGGAGGGACGGCCATGAAAAAAAGCATATGGATCGCATGGAAAGATGTCAAAATCAGAATCACGGACAGAAAAGGGTTTATGATGCTTATCCTAATGCCGCTGATCCTAACCTGTATTTTAGGCGCGGCGCTCGGATCAGTTGTTGACGGAGGCAGCGGGATTGATGACATCAAAGTCGGCTACGTTCAACCAGACCAGTCAGATGCAGCGAACATGTTTACGAAAGATGTGCTTAAAAAAATAAAGTCAATAAAGGTCACAAAAGCCGGCAGCGAAGACAAGATGAAAAAACTGCTTGATGAAAAGAAAGTTGATGTAGGTATCGTCATCCCGAACCATTGGGAAGCCGGCAAAACCTCAGCTGTTGTTTATGCCGCTCCTGATCAAACATTGAAAAGTTCCATCATCGAAACAGCTGCAAGCTCTTTTATAGAGCAATATAAAGCGGTAAAGGAAGCCGCGTCAGCCTCGATGGACTACATCAGCAAAACGGAAGCTGTAAAACAAGGAAAACTTGACCCTGCACAGTTTGCAGAAAAGCTGGCAAAGACGCTTGAAAAAGAAACAGGTGACAAGCTGACTATTGCAGAAAAATCTGTCGGCAGCAAGGCCGTTACCAGTTTTCAATACTATTCGGCGGCAATGCTTTGCATGTTTATGCTGTTTCATATGACAGTCGGGGCGAAATCGTTTTTACAGGAAAAGGATACGGAGACGCTTGCCAGAATGCTGATGACGCCTGCGCAAAAATCCGTCATTCTCTTCGGAAAATGGCTTGGGACGTATCTGTTTGCCATCATGCAATTTTTCATATTTCTGATCGTTACAATCAATGTTTTTGGTGTGGACTGGGGCGGCAATTTGCTGTTTGTGAGTGTACTCGGGCTTTCTTACGCCGCAGCTGTATCCGGCATTTCAATGCTGCTTGCGTCGTGCATCAGCGATATGAAATCTGCAGATGCGATAGGCGGCTTCGGCATTCAATTGCTTGCGGTTCTCGGCGGGTCCATGCTGCCGCTGTACCAATTTCCGGACGTCTTGCAGTCTATATCCAAAGCGGTGCCAAATCGCTGGGCGCTTGACGGCTTTCTTTCTTTAATGGAAGGGGGAGGCTGGGCTGACCTTCAAAAGCCTGTGCTTCTTTTTGCGGCGATTGGCCTTTGTTCACTTGTAATTGGTATCAGACGGCTTCATACAAGATAAGGAGGTACACTAGGGTGAAAAAAATCATAGCCATTTGCGGCATTGAGCTTTCTCTCATTTTTAAGAAGCCGCAGAACTATTTGATCATGTTTGCTGCCCCGCTTTTGCTTACCTTTGTATTTGGGAGTATGCTCGGCGGCAATGATGATAAGGTGCGGCTTGCAATCGTTGATCAGGACGATACGATTCTCTCACAGCATTATATTCGGCAGCTGAAGGCACACGATGATATGTATACATTCGAAAACGTGCCTGAAAACAAAGCGTCAGAAAAGCTGAAACAAAAGAAAATTGCCGGGATCATCGTCATTTCCCGCTCGTTCCAGACACATCTGGAAAAAGGCAAAAAACCTGAGCTGATTTTCCGTCACGGCCCTGAGCTGTCTGAAGCGCCTATGGTCAAACAATATGCAGAAAGCACATTGGCAACGCTCAATATTCAGGTGACCGCGGCGAAAACAGCATCTCAGACAGCGGGAGAGAACTGGAAGGCGGCGTATAAAACGGTTTTCGCCAAAAAACATGAAGATACAGTTCCGGCTGTAAAACGACAGACGCTCAGTGATAAAAAAGAGGGTGCGGAAGCAAGTGACACAGCCTCCAGAGCAGCAGGTTTTTCCATCCTGTTTGTCATGCTGACCATGATGGGAGCGGCTGGAACCATTTTAGAAGCAAGAAAAAACGGCATCTGGTCCAGATTGCTTACAGCCTCTGTCAGCCGAGCTGAAATCGGTGCTGGGTATGTGCTTTCCTTCTTTGTCATTGGCTGGATTCAATTTGGCATATTGCTTCTTTCAACCCATTGGCTGTTTGGCATCAACTGGGGGAATCCGGCTGCGGTTATTGTATTAGTGTCACTTTTTCTATTGACCGTTGTCGGCATCGGATTGATGATTGCGGCCAATGTCAGAACGCCAGAACAGCAGCTTGCGTTCGGCAACTTGTTCGTCATCGCAACATGTATGGTTAGCGGGATGTATTGGCCGATCGACATTGAACCGAAATTTATGCAATCCATCGCTGAATTTCTTCCGCAAAAGTGGGCGATGAGCGGGCTGACGGAGATTATCGCTAACGGTGCCAGCGTCACAGATATTCTCGGAATCTGCGGCATCTTGCTTGCTTTTGCAGCAATCACTTTCGCAGCGGGGCTTAAGGCGCTCCGAGCCTAAAAAAAATCATCTGTCCCTCGGACAGATGATTTTTGCAATTATTTTGTTTCTTTTTCTGACAGATGCAGCCTCCGTTCCAAATGCTGTTTCACGGATGGCCACTCACTGTCGATGATGCTATAAAATACCGAATTGCGGAATGTTCCGTCTTTTCTGATCATTTGGTTTCGCAATATGCCTTCTTTAATTGCCCCCAGCCGTTCAATGGCCTTTTGTGATCTGATGTTCCGCTCATCCGTTTTGAATTGCACCCGAATCGTCTTCAGCTGTTCAAAGCAATATTGTAACAGCAAATATTTGCATTCAGTGTTGACTGAGGTGCCCCACACTGAAGGGTGAAACCACGTCCAGCCGATCTCAAGGCTCCTTGAAGCGGATGACATATACAGAAAACGTGTCGTGCCGACCATTTTTCCAGTCTTACGATGAATAATCACGAATGGACATTCTGTTCCTGTTTCTTTCGTTTGCAGCGCCTCCTCAACAAAAGCCTCCGTACCACGCAGTGTTGTGATCGTTTTCGGTAAATGGGTCCAGATGTTTTCATCATTTGCCGCTTCATATAAACCTTGAATATGGCTTTTGTCCATCGGCACCACTCGAATCAGTTCCCCTGTTAATTCGTGCAATGTCACATTCATCGTTCTCCCCCCGCATTACGTATTGGAGCAGCCTGAAGGCCGCTCCCGGTTAATCCTTATCTATCATAGCTAAAATTGATTCCAGCCATGAAACGTAATTTTTCTCCCGCTCCAGTGCTTTCGTCAGCACAAGATAGTGGCCGAAGTCCGGTGAAGAAAATGACATCGGCTCTGCTGAAGCCATAAGCTTTTCATAGCTTCCCTGTAAGTCAGAAAGCTTGGCCTGGCGTTTTTGCAGCTGGTCTTTGAACAAATCAGAAGCCTCCTGGCGCGATAGACAAGAAATGAAATAAGCCTTCAGCATAAATTCATCCTTCACCGTCTCGGGTATCGGCTGGTGGCGGATCAGCCAGGCATGCAGCTCCTGCTTTCCGCTGTCTGTCAGGGTGTACATCTTTTTCTCCAGCTTTGTGCCCTGAATCGTTGTCCGAAACGTGATAAATCCTTCATCCGTCAGCTTTTTGAGCTCAGGGTAAATCTGGCTGTGCTTGGCGCTCCAAAACTGGCCGAGCTCCTCTTTAAAATAACTCGTAATATCGTATCCACTCAATTCGCCTTTTCGCAAAAGCCCTAATATGGCGTATTTTAATACTCTCATGCTATCCTCCGTGTCTGGCTGTTTCGCAAAACAGATGAGCCGGTGCTCAACTGTGATTCTAACTGCCTATTCCCCTTATTATAGAAAAGGGAGGAAGGGAACACAACCGGGCCACTTTGGAAATGAAAATAAAAGGGATGTCAGAAGGAATCCGATTTATCTCCGTCGATAATATAAAAGAGATTTAAATTTAATTTTCAGAAAAAATAGTAACTATATTGATTTTTTATGTATAATAGGAAATTGGTGGTATCAACAATTTAAGGGGGAATAAACGTGAAAAAAGTACTTATGGCATTCATTATTTGTTTATCGCTGATTCTATCTGTTTTAGCCGCTCCGCCGTCTGGCGCAAAAGCTGAATCAGTACATAATCCTGTCGTTCTTGTTCATGGAATAAGTGGTGCATCATACAACTTTTTCGCTATTAAAAACTACTTAATTTCTCAAGGCTGGCAAAGCAACAAACTGTACGCAATTGATTTTTATGATAAAACAGGAAACAACCTAAATAACGGCCCGCAGCTTGCTTCATATGTTGACCGTGTTTTAAAAGAGACGGGGGCAAAAAAAGTAGATATTGTGGCTCATAGTATGGGAGGCGCCAATACGCTGTACTATATTAAATATTTAGGCGGGGGCAATAAGATTCAAAATGTCGTAACGCTTGGAGGGGCTAATGGTTTAGTGTCATCAACCGCGCTGCCGGGTACAGATCCTAACCAAAAGATCCTCTATACATCTATTTACAGTCTCAATGATCAAATTGTAATCAATAGCTTGTCTCGGTTACAAGGAGCAAGAAATATTCAGCTTTATGGCATCGGCCATATTGGCTTGCTTTCTAATAGCCAAGTTAACGGCTATATCAAAGAAGGATTGAATGGCGGGGGACTAAATACAAACTAATGCTTGAAAATCTACGGGTGATTTGAAACCTGCTGTTAGTTAATACAGCAGGTTTTTATTGTTTTCTGATCGATTGAAATGAGGAGGAAGATAGAACGAAAACTGAGTTGATTTTTTGCAGGCTCTTATATGAGGTAAATACCTTCTAATACTATCCTAATTGTATATCGTAATTCTCAAAAAAAGATGAGCCAGTGCTCATCTTTTTTGTGTGACCCCGTACAAAATAAATTGAATCGTCCGCTCTTTTTCAAGCTCTTCATCCATTTCCTCTCCCATCAGCAAAAACCGGGTAATGATAAGTCCGATGATAGAAGAGATCGTCGTGCGGATGATGGTATCCGCCGGAAGGTCCCGCAGTTCGCCGGTGCTTTGGAAATGCTCGATAATGTGCTTGAACTTATCGTACACATGTTCATTGAAGACCTGCTTGTACACTTTTCTGAATTCTTCCTGGTAGAAGGCTTCCTGAATAAAGATCTTCAAAACGGGGAAGTGCTTTTTAACAAATTCAAAGCGGTTGTTCAGCATTTCCCGAATGAAGACCTCATATGACGGATAATCCTGCTCAAACACTTCTTTGCTGAAATTTTTGGCGAAAGCAGGGGCAACAACCTTTGTCACCGTTGGCATCACAATTGACAGCAGCAAATCCTTTTTCGTCTTATAATGCCTGAAAATCGTCCCTTCAGCAACGCCGGCTTTTTTGGCTATTTCGCTTGTGGATGTCGAGGCAAATCCTTTTTCAGCAAACATTTCAATAGCCGCACTCAGAATGTGCCGCTGTTTTTCGCTCATTTTTATTTGTTCGCCTTCTATATGCAATAATTCTTCAAGAGATTTCGCATCCATTGTTCGTACTCCTTCTGAAAGCCTGTTCCCTTTATTATAGAAAAGGCGGACAGGGAACACAACCAATCCCGCTGTTAATTTGAGATAAAGGGTGTTTTTTGTGAAAAGGAATGACCCTCAATCTGCTGAACTAAAAATGCTGCAATATCTAAATTGGTGATTCTCATTCCCGGCGAATTGAAGAAATCAACTTTTACAGCGTCCTGAGTCTGAGCATCTGTTACAAAAGGAAGTCGGACAAGCGTCCAATCCAATCCGCTGCGTGATAATATATGAAGCTCTTTCTTTTTATCGGCAATCATTTGCGGATAGAGGAGGCGAAAGAGAAGCGCGCCTATTCTATAAACCAATGATTTTCTGTCACCTTCAATATCTAACGAAGCGCCAGTCACTCCGATATATCTGTCTATGTTGTATTCTTTCATGACAGTAACGATGAGTTCTGTCACTGTACTGTATAACGGGACGGCTCTTTCAGGCTGTCCGAACGTATTGACGACGGCGCTGCATCCTTCCAGCAGCGTGCGGATGCTTTGCGGGTGCTGGGCATCTCCGCGAATGACATCAATTCTCTCGTCAATGTGAGGGGGCCGCTCCGGCTGCCTGACGAGCATACGGACTTGATAGCCTTTTGCAAGAGCCTGGCTGGCTATAAAACGGCCTGCTTTACCCGTCCCTCCGATAATGGCGATTTTTTTACTATGATTTGTCAATCATAAAACACCTCTTTTACAGTCTTCGATATTTTTTCAGTATGAGAATGTTTAAGAATGCGAATAAAATGGTGAAGCCCGCCAAGATAAGAAGATCATTTGCGATCTCTGACATGCCTTGGCCTTTCATCATAATCAGCTTCAAGGCGTCTGCTCCGTAGTACAGAGGCATGATCTGCTGCAGTGACTGAAGCCAGCCGGCCAGACTATCCATCGGAAAAAGACCTGAGAAAAACACCTGCGGCACAATGACGAGAGGGACAAATTGAATCAGCTGAAGCTCGTTATTGGCAAACGCTGATAAAAATGTGCCAAGCGTTAAAGCCGTCAAAGAAAGCATTACCGTTACGATTAACACAAGCCAGAACGATCCGCCCTGATACAATCCAAGAATTTGAACAGCATACCAAGTGATCAACACAGATTGGAGGGTTGTAAACAAGCCAAAGCCTAATCCGTATCCGGCGACAATTTCCCAGCGGCGCAGAGGTGTTGAGAGGATCCGGTCAAGCGTGCCGTTCGTCCGTTCTCTTAAAAAAGAAATCCCTGCGATTAAAAAAACAAAGAAGAAAATAAATAAGCCGATTAGTGTCGGACCGGTATAATCAAACGTGCTCAAATCCTCTTTGCCGTAGGCATAAGAGACCTCTGCTGGCTGTTTTTGCTGACTGCCTCCAGTTGTAATGATCTGAAGCAATTGTTTGTTCTTAGACTGGCTGCCATCAAGTGTCACTTTCATATGCTGATTTGTGAATGAAATAAATGCGTCTAGCTGTTCATCATCTATATGCTGTTTTGCATGGGTATTCGAAAATTCTGTCACTTTGATATCTTTTTTCTCCAGTTGCTGCGTCATTTCGTCCGGCAGATGATACCCTCCGACATGAAATGAGTCCTCCTTATGATCAAGGATGAGGTGAACCAAAGTCAAGACCAAAAGCGGAGCCAGCAGCATCAAAAGCAGCGTTCGTTTATCCCGGTAAAATTGCAGAATGATTTTTACGGCAAGTACAGTCACTCTCATGTTGCACTCCCTCCAGAAAGAAGAAAGACATCTTCAATAGATGCTGCTTTGTATTTATTCATCAGTTCTTTAGGCGAACCGCTGTCAATCATTCGGCCATCCCTGATCAGTCCAAGGCGGTCGCATTTTTCAGCCTCATCCATAACATGTGTCGTCACAAGAATGGCGGCTCCGTTTTCTTTCAGACGGCCGAGTTCACCCCAGATCGACCGGCGCAAAACGGGATCAATTCCGACAGTGGGCTCATCAAGAGCAAAAACGTCCGGCTCGTGAACGAGTGTTATCGCAAGGGACAGCCTTCTTTTCATCCCTCCGGAAAAAGCACTTACTTTCTTCTCGGCATGTTCAGTCAAGTCAACCAAGTGAAGAACTTGATCCATCCGTTCACGCTTTCGTTTTCCTTTCATTCCAAACAGCCCGGCAAAAAATGAAAGATTTTCCTTTGCGGTCAAGTCTTCATAAAGCGCGTCAGACTGGCCCATATAACCGATCCGATGAAACATGTTCAAATTTGGCATCGGTGTTCCGCACACAGCAACTGTGCCGGTGGATGGCTTCAGCATCCCGATCATCATTTTAATCAGTGTTGTTTTTCCTGATCCGGAGGGGCCCAGCAATCCAAAGATTTCTCCCTGATTCACAGAAAAGGTAAACGGTTCTAAAACAGTTTTGCTGCTGAATCGTTTGCTGACATCTCGCATTTCTATTACGTCCATATTGATCTGCCTCCTTATTTATTAAAGTAAGTAATCACTCATCAATAAATTACCACGGACAGGGAAGGTTGTAAAGTGAGTAATCACTCATATCAAAATGAAGAATATCGTATTTGAAAAAGCTTAAAAGGGAAAGTTCACCAAATTTCGAAAGCCAGTCAGTCATATACACTGGTGGACTCTGAGGTATGGCGGTGAGATCAGGAGGTCTGATATCAAACATGAACGAGAAACCGAGGGCTGCTTCCTAAAGGGTTATGAAAAGCAAAATCGGCTCACGTGTTTTATACGGCTGATGCGCCCGCCTGGTACATGAAACGGGTGAAACGTGATGCTGATTGGATTATGATCAAGAAAGGCATTTTGCAATTTTTGCGGGATCAAATATATGAATAGGACTTTGTTTTCACGTGTTAAACATCGCACTCTGAATGTTCGGGACAAATGGCTGGAGAATGTCTATTAAAAAAATCATGGATATGAATGGCTGCTAGTCTTTCATGCATAGAGAAAGATAAGACATCAGTCTCTTTTTTAAAATGAATCGTGTGTGTTAAGGTACAACCATCGATTTCTAAAAATTTGAAATAAAAGGAGCGCTGTTATGCAAATTAAAGAAATTTTTATGATCCGCTGCATTTCGTGCTTAAGTGTCGTCTTGCTCCATATCATTTCAATGGTCCTGATGCTTCAGGCAGAAGCTCTCGCAGATATTTCTCACACCGTAGATTCTTTCCGCACACTCCTGATGTTCAGCACGCCTGCCTTCATTTTCATCTCTGAATTTTTGCTGGCCCGTTCTTATCCTGACGGGGTGCCAAACGGTTTTTTAAAGAAGCGGGGAAAAGTGATTTTCGTTCCTTTTTTATTTATCGCGGCCATCGATGCACTGCTGATGACCAGTGCGATGGGGGGAGAGATCACCTTTCTCGCGATCGTGCAAAAGTATTTGGCGAACGTATTGTTAGGAAACTTTATCGGATACTTCATTCTCGTCATCTTTCAATTTTACATGCTGCATATGATGTTTCATGAGTATTTGAAAAAAGCATCGCCGAAATGGGTGCTGTCCATCTCATTTGTGGTGACAGCCGCCTATTTAAGCTATTTTTCAGCAGTCAGCCCGGCTCCCGCTTCAGAAGAGGGCGGTGGGTTTCCGTTCTTCTGGGTTCCGTTCGCAGGCTGGCTTTTCTACTTTTGTCTTGCCTACTATTGCGGAAAGGAGTATAAGCGCTTTTTAGCCTTGCTGAACCAATACCGCTTAGTGATATACGGCGCCGCGCTAGCTTCTGCTGCGCTGGTTGTCACTGTTTCTTATGTCGGTGAAATCGGCATGATCAGCTCGAAACGGCCTGATATCATGCTGTATTCGACAAGCATGATTTTCCTGTGCTTTCACTTGTTTTCTAAAATGAAGCATGTGCCGAAAATCATTATGTTTATCAGCAACTATTCCTTTTCGATTTATCTGCTTCATGCTTATTTTATGATCATAGGCTACGTTTTGCTTTTAAATATGCCCGGGATTCCTGCCGTACCGGCTGTTCTCCTGTTGTTTGCCGTGTGCACAGCCGGCCCGATTCTGACCTCATGGGCACTGAATAAATTCAAATACGGTTATTTATTTGTGGGGAAGATTTATCAGCCAAAACAGAAGAAAGCCACATTAGAAGTGCGTGATCACGCAGGGTGAAAACAAGCGGCAGGAGAGAGGTTCCTGCCGCATTTCTTTATTTCTCATCTACTTGCAGTACCGTTTTTAAATACAGTTTTGCAGCTTCAGCAAGTCCAGATACATCAGCCTTTTCTTCATCGAAATATAGCGCGTTCTGGATGATGCCGTCATTCATATTGAGGAAAAATTTCGCGATCGTCGCCAAAGGCTGCAGAGGCTGAAATTCCCCCTGATCGATTCCTTTTTGCAATAGCTTTGAAAACCTTGCCACAAAAAGATCATACCGCTTTTCCAAATACTTCCGCCGTTCTTCATTGCGCCAAGCCGTCACTAAATATTCAAACTGCACCGGCGCCAGTGTATCCGCTGCATCACGCAGGCCTTCAGCCAGTTCATCCAAATAGCTGGAGATGGCGGCCCAAACACTTCGGTGTTCAGCTGAGTCATCAAGCTTTCGGAGCCCTTCATCTAGCCCTGCTTCAATGATTCGCCGAAACATCTCCTCGGTGCTTGAAAAATAAAGATAGACACCGCCTCGGCTGAAACCTGACTCTTCCACAACGTCCTTCATTGTCGTTAATTCGAATCCTTTTCGTTTAAAAACCGTTTTGGCAGCCTCTAAAATCTCTGCCTGCCGTTTATCCTTGTGCTCCTTTGTTACTTTCGGTGACAAGATATCGCCTGCTTTCTGCAACTTTCTTACCTACAAGTGTAATCAACCCGACCATGATCAGCAAGCAGCCACAGACAAGAAAAGCAAGTGATACACCGATCCATTCCGCCAGCACGCCCCCGCCCGCCATGCCGAGGATGGAGGCGAGGGTTGTCGCGCTCTGAATGGCGCCAAACACCCTGCCGCTGTAATCGACAGGCACTGTTGTTTGCACGAGAATTTGAAATGGAATATGGACGAGACCGAAAGCCGCTCCCATGATGAAAAAAGCGAAAATAAAAAGAGCAATGCCGGCTATTCCCATTCCGCTCAGAAATGGCATACCTCCAGTTGCTAGTCCAAGCAGAAAGGTCCCAGATGAGAAATAAAGAAAATAAGATGTGATTCGCCGTCTGCCGGCAATTGCCGCCGTAAGGAGCATGCCGGCTCCGCTTACGGCCATGCACCAGCCTGCAAGCTCAGGCGGAGCGCCTGAAAAAGAACGGATAAGAATGATAGCCTGGGAATCACCAATCTGCAAAACAAAGAGAACGACGCAAGCTGTGAGTAAGCCTGTTAAAAGAAGCGGCATCCGTTTCAAATACTGAAGGCCTTCTTTGATAGAAGCAAGTGCTGATGTTTTTTCTTGAGGTGTATTTGCTTTTTGTAAAAAAGCATCTTTGGGGAGGAAAAACAAAATGACAGCGGAAAGAAGAAAGGCGCCGGCGTTGATATAGAAAACAGAATGTATAGAGACAGCAGCGATCAGCATGCCGCCAAGGGCAGGGCCGAAGATTTTTGCGCTGTTATCAATGATGCTGCTGACGGAAACGGCCTGCTGAATGTGTGCTTCCGGAGCCAATTCCTTAAGCTTTCCGTTTTTAGCAGGTGAAAAAAGTGAAGAAAAACAGCTCTGAAGGCATAGCAATACATAAAGCTGCCAAAGCTCACTGACATAAACGCAGCTGATAACAGTGAGGGCACGGCCGATTTCAGACAGAAACATGATCGTTTTTCTGTCAAAACGGTCGGCAAGCAGACCCGATACAGGTCCGAGTACAATGACAGGCAAAGCAAACGACATCATTAAAAGCGACATATCTAATGGTGAAGCATGAAGCTGAAAAGCGGCTAATGTTAGCACGGCCAAAATGTGAAGCCAGTCTCCAAGTGAAGAAATGGTTTGTGAGGCTAACAGTGTCATCAGTCCTTTTTGATTGCGAAACAACGGTTTTTCCATGATTCATCCTCCTGATCATTAAAATGACACTTGTGTCGTTTTTATTGTATGGGAAAAAGACACAATATACAATCTTTTTCTTGTAAAATAAAGGAGAAGATTGAACAGAAGGGAGAACATACATGACAACAGCCAATCTAAGCTATCCAATAGGAGAATACCAGCCGAGGGAATCGGTATCGAAGGAGCAAAAAGATAAATGGATTCAAGTGCTTGAAGAAGTGCCGGCAAAATTGAAGCAAGCTGTAGAGGGCATGACGGACAGCCAGCTTGACACACCGTACCGGGACGGTGGATGGACCGTTCGGCAAGTTATTCATCATCTGGCTGACAGTCATATGAACAGCTATATTCGTTTTAAATTGAGCTTGACGGAAGAGACACCGGCTATCCGTCCGTATGATGAAAAAGCATGGTCGGAGCTAAAAGACTCGAAAACGGCAGATCCGAGCGGCTCACTCGCGCTTTTGCAGGAGCTTCACGGAAGATGGACGGCTCTGCTCCGCACTCTGACGGATCAGCAATTTAAGCGCGGGTTTTATCACCCTGATACAAAGGAAATCATTACCCTGGAGAACGCGCTCGGCCTGTATGTCTGGCACTCACATCACCATATCGCTCATATTACGGAGCTTTCCAGACGGATGGGGTGGTCTTAACGCTTTTGCCGGCGGAAAGCCGGAATACTGATAGCAGCAATCACCAGAAGTGAGATCACAGCAGCCGCTGCATATAAATGATCATAGCCGCTGGCGACACTCGCATGAATGGCGTCGCTTATCGCGGTTTTGACTTCAGGAACGGGAATGCGTTCGATTTGTTCTTGTAAAGAAGAAACATCAGAACTGTCGATCTCCGGAATCATCTGCATCGCCTTTTCTGAATATCCGCTGTCCGATAAGCGGCTGCTGATCTCATCACCTATTTGGTCAAACCCGGCTGTGATAAAACCTGCATAAAGAGTAGGCGCCAAGGTCAGTCCAATTTGCCTTACTAATGAAAGCGTGCCAAGAGCTGTACCCTTATTTGTTTTTGCCGCTTCTGATACAAGGACGTTCAGCGGAGCGCCTAACAGAAAGCCAAAACCGATCCCAGCTGCCACACTTGCGATCACAAACTCCCATTTTTCCGTCACCCAGAGCGGAAATAAAGCAAACCCCGCACATGAGATGATTCCCGAAAGAATAACGGTTTTTACAGGACCTTTTTTGTCGGTAAGCGCTCCGCCAAGCCAAGCGCCGATTCCGGAAGCCAACGCAAGCGGTGTCATCCAATAGCCTGCTTTTGCGGCAGGGACACCCAAATACTGTTCGACATATGACGGGATAAAAATGACTGCCGCCAAGAGCCCCCCGGATAACAAACCGATGATAAGCGTGCGCTGAAACATATGGTTTCGCAGCAGAGAATACGCCAAAATCGGATCGCCTCCTCGCATTTCAACTCTCTTTTCATACGAGATAAGCGCTGCAAAACAAAGTATGCCAAAAATAATACATCCATAAACCTCCGGATTCCCCAAGCTGTGTAAGAGATTTGCCCCATCAAGGTTCGTCATGCCGTACATCACGGCTAAAATCGACAGTGATAGAAGGAAGATTCCGGCCGCATCGAGGCGCTTAGCTTCAGGTGCTTTTGTTTCCGCGATAAAATATGCGCCGAGTACAACCAATAGCACGGCAATCGGCAAATTAATCAAAAATAGCCAATGCCAAGACCCGGTCCAATCAAGCAGAAAGCTTCCGATATTTGGCCCGAGCACAGCGGCCATCCCGTTCATTGCGCCAAGCAGCCCAAGGGCCTTCCCCTGTTTTTCCTTTGGGAGGGTCGCGAGAATGTGAGAGCTGCCGATGATGAAAATCCCGCCGCCTCCAAGCGCCTGAATCAGCCGCGATATCAGAAAGAGCGGGAAGCTTTGGCTCAAAGCAACAAGCAAAGAACCAAATCCGAACAGGCAAACCTCAATGAGAAAGAGTTTTTTTCTGCCGTAGCGGTCGGAAAGCTTTCCGACGATTGGCACACTGACGCTAAGACCTAGCGTATAAAGGGTAATGCCCCATGATCCCCAGGAAGGTGAAACGGCAAACGACTCGTTTATCGTTGTTAAAGCAGCTGAAATAATTCCGTTATCCAGCGCAGCCATAAACACACCAATCGTAAACAGGCTGATCGCCCACTTTTGGCTTTTCTGCTCTGTTAATGCTTCAGACATATTTATCAACCCCCTTTTTGTTCACTCAAAGTATATTATTCATTTTAAATGAACTAAATGTCAAATAAAAAAAGCCTGCTCCCGCAGTTTGCGGATGACAGACTTACAGATTTATTCTTTTTTTGCTTTCTCTAATGCTCTTGAAAGGATAGACAGCCCTTCGGAAACAGCCTGTTTTTCTTCAGGGGACAGCAGCTCTAATGAACGCTTCAATTTCAGGTGGCCTTTTTCATACAAACCCCGGAAAATATTTTTCGCATTCTCTGTCAACTGAACAACTACAGAGCGGCGGTCCTCTTCAGAATGTGAGCGTTTGACAAATCCTGATTTTTCAAGCCGGTCAAGCAGCCCAGTTGTATTGGACAGGGAAGCCCCCATTTTTTCAGCAATGTCGCTCACTTTTAATGTTCCATGGTTGTTTAATAGCATCAGCACCTTCATTTGCGGCATGCTCATATCCAGCTTCATCCACTCGGACACATCACCGAGCCCGGCGGAAGTTAAGACTTTCATATAGAGCACCCATATTTCCCGTTCCTCCGATGAAAGAATGTTTTCGTTTAATACTGTTGTATCGTGTAAATTATATTCCATTTCATCACTTCCTCATCATTCACTCCTCTTACCATATTACTCGATTTTCACTCCTGAAAGAAAGTGAGCAGAAACCGCATGCGGGACTTTGTTCGAAAAATAACGGTAGTGTATAATGAGTTGGAGATTATTGGGGGAGAGGATCGAACTAGAATATGATTGGAGAGACCATTGCTGATTAAAAAGAATGCTATATCAATATTAAAAATCGTTTTTCCTATTGCTGTTTTGCTATTTGTTATTTATCAATCGAAAAAAGAACTGACAAATCTGTCATTCAAACGTACGCTCATGGTCATCAACGGACTGGAACGAACGGACTTATTCATGCTTGTGTTGATTGGCTTGCTGGCTGTTGCGGCCATGTCGCTGTATGATTACGTCCTGAAATACTCACTGCGCCTATCGATCACAAATGGAAAAGTATTCAGGGTTTCCTGGATCGCCAACTCATTTAATAATGTGCTGGGATTCGGCGGTTTAGCCGGAGTCGGGTTAAGAATGATGTTCTATAAGGAGCATACGAAAGACCATAAGGCACTCGTGAAAGGAATCGCTTGGCTCACATCATCTATGCTGCTCGGATTATCTGTTTTCAGCATTTTCGTCGCTGCGAGAGTGCTGCCAGTGGATGAAGTGATTCATGAAAAGCCTTGGCTATGGGCGGTCGTTATCGGTTTTGCGCTGATATTGCCGCTGTCTTTGGCGGTGTCCAAAATAAAAGACCGCAAAGCTGGGGACGAAGAGAATGCGGATAAAGTGAAAAATCCGATTTTCGCATATATTGGAGCTTCAGTTGTTGAATGGCTCATGGCCGGGACCGTCATCTATTTTGCTTTGTTCGCTATGGGCATTCATGCAGATATCAGGTATGTGTTCGGGGTGTTCGTCATTGCGGCGATCGGAGGAATGATCAGCCTCGTGCCGGGCGGCTTCGGCTCGTTTGACCTTTTATTTTTGCTGGGGATGGAGCAGCTTGGCTATCATCAGGAGGCCATCGTTACTTCTATTGTGTTGTACAGGCTCGCCTATTCATTTATCCCATTTATCTTAGGACTGTTCTTTGCCGCAGGCGACCTGACGGAAAATACAATGAAGCGGCTCGAAACGAACCCGCGCATCGCACCGGCAATTGAGACGACAAACGTTCTGCTTGTTGTTCAGCGTGCGGTATTAGTGAGAATTTTGCAAGGCTCGCTTTCCCTTATTGTGTTCGTAGCAGGTCTGATTGTCCTGGCCTCAGTTTCCTTGCCGATTGACAGGCTGACGGTTATACCGCACATTCCGCGCCCGGCGCTTTTGCTGTTCAACGGTCTGTCCTTAAGCTCAGCGCTCATTCTGCTGATTTTGCCGATCGAGCTTTATAAACGGACAAAACGTTCCTATACGATGGCCATTACAGCGCTTGTCGGCGGCTTTGTGTTCAGCTTTTTAAAAGGGCTTAACATCAGCGCGATATTCGTACTGCCGATGATTATCGTATTGCTTGTGCTATTGAAAAAACAATTTGTCCGCGAACAGGCATCCTATACACTGGGACAATTGATATTCGCTGTGGCGCTGTTTACTGTGGCGCTCTTTAACTACAATCTGATCGCGGGCTTTATTTGGGACCGGATGAAGAAGGTGCTGCGTCACGAATATTTCGTCCACAGCACCTCGCATATTACACATGCAACCATCATGGCGATCATTATTGTGCCGCTGTTCTTCTTGATATTTACAGTGGTCTATCATAAGAGAACGAAACCGATCGGAGAGAAAGCTGACCCTGAGCGTCTTACTGCGTTTCTCAATGAAAAAGGCGGCAACGCGCTGAGCCATCTTGGTTTTCTTGGAGATAAGCGGTTTTATTTTTCTAGTGATGGGAATGCACTGCTTCTGTTTGGGAAAATCGCCAGAAGGCTGGTCGTGCTCGGCGATCCGTCTGGCCAAAGAGAATCATTCCCGCTCGTGCTGGAAGAATTTCTGAACGAAGCGCATCAGAAGGGATTCAGTGTTTTGTTCTATCAAATTGAACGAGAGGACATGGCGCTGTATCACGATTTTGGCTACAACTTCTTTAAACTTGGCGAGGAAGCATATGTAGATTTAAATACATTTACCTTGACTGGGAAGAAAAAAGCCGGCCTTCGGGCAATCAATAACCGCTTTGAGCGGGAGGAGTATACTTTCCATGTGGATCATCCCCCATTTTCTGATGCGTTTTTGGAGGAGCTGAAGCAAATCTCAGACGAATGGCTCGGCTCGAAAAAAGAGAAGGGATTCTCGCTCGGATTTTTTGATCCTTCCTATTTACAGAAAGCGCCGATCGCCTATATGAAAAATGCAGAAGGAGAGATCGTTGCATTCGCAAATGTCATGCCGATGTACCAGGAAGGAGAGATATCGGTTGATCTGATGCGCTATCGCGGCGACGCTCCAAATGGCATTATGGACGCATTGTTTATCCGTATGTTTTTATGGGCAAAGGAAGAGGGCTGCACGTCATTTAATATGGGGATGGCACCCTTGGCCAATGTCGGCACTGCCTTTACATCCTTCTGGTCCGAAAGGTTTGCTGCTGTCATTTTTAATAATGTCAGATACATGTACAGCTTCAGCGGCCTAAGAGCCTTTAAAGAAAAATACAAACCGGAGTGGCGAGGGAAATACTTGGCGTATCGGAAAAACAGATCTCTTTCTGTCACCATGTTCCTCGTTACACGTCTGATTGGCAAAAGCAAAAAAGACTCCGTCTAATAAGACGGAGTCTTTTTTTTATTTCGTTTTTAAGAAGTAGGTTTCAATATCATCAAGCAGGTAGTTTGCGGCTTTAATTCCGCCTGCGGTTGTCCACACGACGTCATCGACTTCATGTGCATTACCTGATTTCACGGCCTTTAGGTTTTTCCATAGTGAACTGCTTGTCCACTGATTGGCCCATTTTTCATTTTCCTTTGCATTATCGGCTTTATAAGTGAAATAAAACAGCACATCAGCATCCATATCAGGAATAGATTCTTTACTGTCGGTTGAGAACGTAAATTGGTCCTTTTGTTTCTTGAACAGTTCTACTTGTTTTTCAGGGCGTTTGAAGCCAAGCTGGTCTAAAATAATCCCTGAGAATGAATCGGTATAATAGATTCTTGATTCACCGGATAAAAAGCGTACGACTGAAACTGTTTTGTTAGTCTGGTCGCCCAGCTTGTTTTTTAAATCAGAAACGCGTTTATCAAAATCGGCAATGACTTCCTTGCCTTTATCCGCCTTATTCACCGCGTTGGCGTATAGAGTCAGGTTATCCTTCCAGTTCCCGGCCAAAGATTCAGCGAAAACAGTCGGCGCAATCGCATTTAACTGATCATAAATTTTTTCCTGGCGCACTTTGTTTCCAATAATCAAATCAGGCTTTAATTCTGCGATGGCTTCCACATTCGGTTCCGTTTCAAGACCGACGTTTTTAACACCTTTCATGTCATCTTTCAGATAGTCATACCACGGGTCGCCCTTCCATGACTTTACGGCTCCGACCGGCTTAATGCCAAGCGCTAAGAGCGCCTCTGTTCCTTCATTAGTTAAAACAACAATCCGTTTTGGATTGGCGGGGATGTTGTCTGATGTCCCCATTGCATGTTTGACCGTTCTTGTTTTGCTGCTTGACCCCTCGCTGTTGCTTGAACTTTCTGAACTATTACAGGCAGAAAGTACCATAACGGCCATTAAAAATACGAATAGCATGCTGATATGCTTTTTCATCTTTTTCCTCCCAATATTGAAATTCATTATCATTTAGATCATAATAAGCAGTGTTAAGAGTGTCAATCCCTAATTGAGGATTATTCTCAAAAACAAACATTACATAGTGAATAACTAGGAGAATTAGATCATGATCTGCAAAAAGGCATCTTCAAAATGGATTGTGTTAGTATGTCTGATTTTCATTTTACTGGCGGCTGTCTGCGCAAGCGTCGTGTATGGCTATACAGGTACGTCATGGAGACAGGTCTATCAGGCGTTTACTTCCTTCAACGGAACAAATGAGCATGTCATCATCAAGGATGTCAGGCTTCCGCGCGCTTTGGTTGCGACAGTCGTCGGCGCCTCGCTTGCAGCCGCAGGCGCTCTCATGCAGGCGCTCACAAAAAATCCGCTTGCGTCACCGGGGATTTTCGGGATTAACGCCGGTGCAGGTTTTTTTATTGTTGCCGGATCGTTTTTTCTGCATATTCAGTCACCTCAGGCATTAGTATGGAGCTCGTTTCTGGGGGCAGCATTTACCGCCGCGATCGTCTATGCAGCAGGCTCGCTTGGGAGGGAAGGGCTGACGCCAATCAAACTGACGCTGGCGGGAGCTGCCATGGCAGCCATGTTTTCTTCTCTGACACAGGGCTTGCTGTCTGTCAACGAACTCGAGCTTGCCCAGGTGCTTTTTTGGCTGACTGGCTCTGTGCAGGGCCGGAGTCTGGATCTGTTGATGACGATGTTTCCATATGCAGCGGCAGCGCTGGTAATCTGCTTCTTTCTCGGCCAAAAAATTAATCTCCTCGTTATGGGAGAAGATGTGGCAAAAGGACTCGGCCAAAAAACAGGCCTGTTAAAATTTGTGATGGCGCTTTGTGTTGTCATGCTTGCAGGGTCCGCTGTCGCCATTGCCGGGCCGATTTCTTTTATCGGCATCATTATTCCGCATTTTGCCCGCTTTGTCGTTGGTAATGATTATCGCTGGGTTCTGCCATTTTCCGCTGTTTTGGGTGCCATTTTGCTTGTTTGCGCGGATATCGGTGCGCGATATATCATTATGCCTCAGGAAGTTCCTGTCGGGGTCATGACCGCCATCATCGGAATGCCTGTGTTTGTGTACATAGCAAGAAGGGGGGCGAAGCTATGAAACTTCGTTTTGGCGTTACTGCGGCTGAAAAGAAAGCATGGATCGTCTTTTTGGTTTTACTGGGGTTAACAGCTGCTGTACTCATCATAAGCGCTGGTCTCGGACAAAGGTTTATTCCTCCCTGGGATGTAGCAAAAACATTCTTTGGTGCAGGTTCCAAGCTGGATGAACTGATGATCATGTCGTTCCGCATGCCAAGAATTTTGACGGCTTTATGCGCCGGTGTCTGCTTGGCAGCGGCAGGCGCGATATTGCAGGGGCTCGTCAGAAACCCTCTCGCATCTCCGGATATTATCGGAATAACAGGAGGAGCGGCAGTAGCGGTCGTGCTTTTAATGATGTTCTTCTCAGACCGCAGCAGTTCACTTACGATCAGTCTGTCATGGCTTCCAGCAGCAGCATTTATCGGCGCATCGGCTGTCGGGCTCATCGTCTATTTACTGGCATACAAAAATGGCGCCTCCACATTTCGGCTGGTGCTTATCGGAATCGGATTTTCAATGTCGGCGCAGGCGATGACTACCCTGCTGATGATCAAAGGTCCGATTTACCGGGCATCACAAGCCAATGTATATATCACTGGGTCAGTTTATGGGTCAAACTGGCAGCATGTAAAAATAGCTATTATCTTATCTGTCATTCTCTTATTCATTTGTTTTGTCGCGCTAAAAAATATGAATATACAGGTGCTGGGTGAAGATATTGCGGCGGGTGCAGGAAGCGCTGTGCAGCGAAATCGTTTTTTCTTGCTCCTTTTGAGTACGGCTCTTACTGGTTGTGCAGTTTCAGTTGCCGGCACAATCGGTTTTGTCGGGCTGATGGCGCCCCATATTGCAAGACGGCTTGTCGGCTCATCTTATGGCGCCCTGCTCCCAGCGTCGGCACTTATTGGAGCTCTGCTCGTTTTAACAGCTGATATCGTCGGCAGAACCTTATTTGCCCCGGTGGAAGTGCCGGCCGGCGTCTTTACAGCGGCTATCGGCGCACCTTATTTTATTTATTTGCTCTATAAAACAAGAAATTCTTGATCGTTACACCCATTTTCTTAAAAAAGAAAATGGGTTTTTTTGATAATGACTGAAGATTCGTAATTATTTTTGCTATACTGACAGAGACATTGATAAAGAAAGGGCGGCAGATGAATGAAAGAAGCAGAGGTATTAAAATATGAAGCATTTACAAGCAGTCCCGGCAAAGGAAACCCTGCAGGCGTCGTTTTGCAGGGAGACGATTATACGGAAGACGAGATGCAGATCATAGCTGAGCGTGCCGGGTATTCAGAAACTTCCTTTATCCGAAAAAGCGAGTCGGCCGATCTTGAACTCCGTTACTTTACACCTGGACACGAAATGAATTTGTGCGGTCATGCGACAGTTGCTTCTCTTTACGCATTATGTGAGAAAGGAATGCTGGAGAGCGGTAAAACGTACAGCATCCAAACGAAAGCGGGTATCCTGCCTGTGAAGATTTCTGAAAAAGATGGCCGTATTCATATCACGCTTGAACAGGCCTCTCCGCAATTCAAACCATTTACAGGCGATCGGAAAAAACTTGCGGACGCACTGGGTATCACCGAAGAGGATTTTCATGAAGACCTTCCGATTGTGTTTGGCAGCACTGGCATATGGACAGCCATCGTTCCGCTTAAATCATTGGAGGCTTCCAAAAAAATGGTGCCAGATAACAAACAATTTCCGGAAGTGTTAGTTGATCTGCCAAAAGCTTCAGTCCATCCGTTTACCTTTGAAACCGTCCATCCCGACAGCGACCTGCACGGACGCCACTTTTCATCCCCGTATTCGGGAACGATTGAAGACCCCGTGACTGGCACAGCATCCGGCGTGATGGGGGCTTATATGAAACAATATGGCAATGCCAAGCAGTATAAATTTATCATTGAACAAGGGCAGGAAATTGGAAAAGACGGAAAAGTGGAGATCAAAATGAACGAAGCCGGCGGCCATGTGAAAGTGAACATGACAGGAACAGCCGTTTACTCAGAAACCCGTATTCTTAAAATCTAATACGGATGATGGTTTACAAAAAGATGCACTTTCCGTTATCATTATGAAATGATAATCATTTTCAATTGCATAGGAAGGTGAGACGGTATGCCTCAAACCGAACAAATACATCAGCATTCAGTACTGCGGGACATCATACGCAGCAGAAGATCGATTCGAAAGTTTAAACAAGAGCCAGTACCTTCAGCAGTCATTCTTGACATGCTTGAAACGGCAAAATATGCGCCAAATCACAGAGTGACAGAGCCATGGAGATTTATTTACGTTTCCAGTGAGACAGGTAAAGCGAACCTCATCAATACATTTGCAGCGTTCTCTAAGAAATCCAAGCCGGATATGACAGAGGAAAAGCTTCAAAATTTCAAAAACACACTTGGGCGCGTTCCGGGATTTCTCCTCGTCGTGTTTCAGGAAGATGAAAACGAAAGAGCGCGGGACGACGATTTTGCGGCAACAAGCTCGTTGATTCAAAATCTTCAGCTTCTTGCTTGCGAAAAAGGAATCGGCATGGTTTGGAAAAGCGGAAAAATCCTTTATGACAAAGAAGTCCATCAGGCCTTTGGTTTGCAGGATAATGAGCGTTTCGCCGCCATCATACAAACAGGTTATCCTGACGAGGCGCCGGAAGTGAAAAAACGCACACCGATCCGCGACCGGTTCACTGAAATGTAAAAAGCCCCTTGTCTCAAACGGAGACAAGGGGTTTTTCATTAACGAGATTTCTTTTTCGCTCTGTTGTCGGCTGCTTTCGCACGCTCTTGCGCTTCGCGGTCATCTGCATCAGCAAGCTCGGTTGAATATTCTTCGTAAACGCCGTCAGTTTCCCTTTTTAATGCATCGGGAACTTGTGGAAGCTTTTGTTTGTTTTTATCACGGTTTTTGTGGATATGATTTCTGCCCATATCAAATTCCCCCTAAAAAGTGATATCAAACAAATATAGTATTTGGTTTTAAGGGGCTATGTATTCCTACTTCCGCTTAGCAGCTTTTTCCGCTTTTTTAAATTCGCCTGAATAAAGAACTTCCTGCATTTTTTTCAGGTTGGCGCCTTGCTGATGCTTCTCCCTCTTTTTTTCCATAAAAAGGACCTCCTTCAACCATGTTATTCTTAAGTTTGACGCTTCCTGCTGTTTTTATACAGTCTTTCGGTCCGCTATCAGCTGTGAGAGTGCAAATTCAAGATCCGAATATGTAAAACGAAATCCAGAGGTTATCGCTTTTTTAGGAAGAGCGCGCTGTCCTTTCACAATCAAAAGACTCATTTCACCCAATGCTTTTGATAAAAAGAATTCCGGGACGGGGAGCCAGTGCGGGCGGTGCTTCACCCGTGCAATCGCTTTTCCGAATTGCTTCATGTCCACAGGATTGGGCGCGGTGACATTCATTGGGCCTGAGATGCCGGCGTTTTCCACCGCATATCGGATCATCTGGGCCGCATCCTCGACATGAATCCATGACAGCCACTGCCTTCCCGTTCCGATCGTTCCGCCGGCCAGAAACTTATAGGGGAGAACCATAAGCGGTAGAGCGCCTTTTTCTCCAAGCATCACGCCAAATCTTGCATAAACCGTCCTGATGCCCATCGCTTCAATATGCTGTCCTTCCTTTTCCCACAGGTGTGCAGTATGGCTGAGAAAATCCTCATCTGACGTTGCAGAATCCTCTGTGAAAGTTTTCTCTAGGCTTGTGCCGTAAATACCCACGGCACTGGCTTGGATCAATGTCTTCGGCTTCTCCTTCTGTTTCTGAATAAGCCGCTGCACTTCACGCGTCGCATTGATACGGCTGGAGAGAATGTGCTGCTTCGTTTTTTCTGTCCAGCGGCCAAAAATCGATTTTCCCGCAAGGTTTATCCAGACATCAATATGAGGAAGTTCCTGCTCCGGGGCGGCTCCTTCCGTCAGCCATTGGACATATGTCATATTTTTTTGTTCAGTTTCCCTTGCGTTTCTTGATAAAATATAAACATGGTGTCCCTGGCGGATAAGAACGCCTGTCAGATGCTGGCCGAGAAAACCGGTTCCGCCCGTCATTGCGATATTCATGAACATCTCTCCTCATCGTTCTAATAAATATACTTTACCTCATTGTAATAAAAGAAAACGCGTTTCAGGCCAGAGAAGGGAGATTAAGATGCCGTTTATTACAAAAATATCAACGCAAAAAAAGAATACGGAACGCTTCAATATTTTTCTGGATGATAAATACGCCTTCAGCGTGGACGCGGATGTGCTCGTGAAATTTGAGCTCAAGAAGGGAAAAGAACTCGATGATCTTGACATCATTGAGATTCAATACGGCGATGAAGTGAAGAAAGGCTTCAACCGTGCGCTTGACTTTTTATCCTATCGAATGCGGTCGACGAAAGAGGTCGAGGAGCACTTAAAGAAAAAAGAAACCTCGCCCCCCGTCATTGCGGAAGTCATCCATAGGCTTAACGATTACAAGTACTTAAACGACCAGGAATTTGCCGCAGCCTATGTCAGCACTCACAAAAAAACAAACGGAAAAGGCCCTGATGTTTTGTTCAGAGAGCTAAGGGCGAAGGGAATTGATGACGATACAATTAAGGAGGCGCTAAGTTCCTTTTCCTTTGAAGATCAGACGAGGGAAGCGGTCAAGCATGTTGAAAAGCTTCTCAAAAAAGATAAAAAGCTTTCGACGAAAGAACTCAAACAGCGCGCCCAGCTGCAGCTTCAGCGCAAGGGCTTCTCATTTGATGTTATCAGCGCGGCGATGGATCAGATTGAATATGAAAATGATGAAGACACAGAGAAAGAAGCGCTGCGCCTTCACGCGGAAAAAGCGTTTAGAAAATACCGCTACGACGGCTCATATGAAAGCGCCATGAAGGTCAAACAATTTTTATTCCGCAAAGGATTCTCACTCGATTTAATCGAGCAATTTCTGCAGGAAGAGGAGTAGCTGAAAAAATGGAGAAACGATACAGTCAAATGACACCGCACGAACTCAATACCGAAATCGCATTACTTTCTGAAAAAGCAAGAAAAGCCGAACAGCATGGAATCATAAACGAACTGGCAGTGCTCGAACGGAAAATTACGATGGCAAAAGCATATTTGCTGAACCCGGAAGATTACTCACCGGGAGAAACATATCGTATAGAGGACACTGAGGACCAGTTTACTATCAGTTATTTAAATGGCGTTTTCGCATGGGGATACAGGACCTCTTCCCCTCAGCAAGAGGAAGCGCTGCCAATCTCAGTATTGAAAGAAAAAGAATAAAGCGTAACAGGAGGCTGATGATCAGCCTCTTTTTGTTTGCAGCACATTTACATGACTTCTTAAAGAAAAAATCATTGAATTCACTTGAAAAATCTTTTAAGATGAAACTCGTTGTTTTTTAAAATCAAAGGAGGCGATGACGTTGAGTATCAAAAACCCATCTGTAAAATTTATTATATTTGTTCTTATGATTTGTACATTTTCAATCGGCTATACAGAATACGCGGTGATGGGTATTTTGACGTCGATTGCCAATGACTTTCAAATACAAGTTTCATCAGCAGGGCTTCTTGTCACGGCTTATGCGGCAAGCGTTTGTTTGACAGGACCGCTCGTCACCATCATTTCCGTCAAGCTTCCGAGAAAGCCTGTGCTTCTTGGGCTGATGGCGATATTTATCCTTTCAAACCTGATGAGCGCACTGGCGCCGAATTTTACGGTATTGGCCATTTCAAGAATTTTATCTGCATCCATACACGGCGCTTTCTTCGCGATTGCCATGGTATTCGCAAGTGAAATGGTTCCGCCGGAAAAGCGTGCTGCAGCTGCTGCTTCAATGAACGGCGGACTGACAGTGGCTCTAATGCTTGGTGTTCCATTCGGCTCTTATCTTGGAGATGTCCTGAATTGGAGAGCGGTGTTTTCCATCATTACGGCACTTGGTGTCATCGGATTTTTAGGCCTTATGGCTGCAGTGCCGAACAGAAAACCAAAGGTGATCCCAATGCTTATGAATGAGTGGGGGGTTTTTAAACACAAACAAGTGCTGTTTTCCTTCGCGATTACCATTTTAGGCTATTCCGGTGTCTTTATCGCCTACACCTTTATCGAACCCATTTTGAGGCATTCAGCCGGATTCAGCACGGTTGGCATTACAGGTGCTCTCTTTGCGTATGGATTGGGAGGCGTTGCCGGGAATTTCTTTGCGGGAAAAGTACCGCTGCCTTTGCTGACTCGGACGATGATCGGCGTAATGATCGGTTTAATCGGTGTTCTGGCTGTATTTCCTTACATCACCATTTACCCGGCTGCAGCCATTGTGGCAACGTTCCTATTCGGGGCATGCGCATTCGGCACGCCGCCTCTTCTGCAAACAAAGGTCATTTCCTCATCTGAGGGCGGCACAACCATTGCCGCAGCTGTCAGCGTATCAGCATTTAACCTTGCCAATGCCCTTGGTGCATGGATCGGGGGAATGATTTTAAACGGAACAGGCTCTTATTCCTGGCTGTTTGCAGGAGGTGCGCTTATGACTGCATGCGGACTTGTGCTTTCTACCTTCGCACACTTATCAGAAAAGAAAAGCGTCTACGAATATCAAGTCAATAAAGGGTAAAAACAGCTGCAGTGTATGCAGCTGTTCTTCTTTACCGTTTGCCTGAGGCTCTCATTCTTTCTTGAGGATGCTGATTGATAGATCCGTCAGCACGCTTTGAAGCATAGTCGTCCTTTGCTCTCGGTTCACCCTGAAATTTGTTTTCGTTTTCGTAAGGAAATCCTTTTTCTTTATTTCGGACCATGTCATATCCCCCTAGGTTCGAGATCAAAAAGTTGCGTCTTTCAAGATGAAGACGTAAGGTTAGTATATGGAGAACACCACGTAATAAAGCGTTATTTTTTTCCTGAAGAAAGGAGACTGCACACATGAATATGTACATTGAGAAACTGACTAATCTGCTTCTGGAAAAGAACGAGATGATCAGCTATATACAGGCAAAAACGTGGGTGGAATTGTTATGGAGCGATTTCGAAGCAACCTATGCAAAAGCCGGACACGCCTATCAAGGTGAAAAAATGACTGAAAAAATCGTCACACAATGGATTGAAAACTATGGCGGCCAGCTCCACCTTTTTCAAAGCTCCCGTAACGACGTGAATGATTACTTAAATCAAAGCAGAGGCCTTTTGCATTAAAAACCTGCCGTTAACGACCGGCAGGTTTTTTCATTTTCTTAAAATTACCTTAACAGGAAGAAATCATAAACAAAACATGTTTCACCAGCCTGTCAATCAGGGAATACCACTAATATCTTGTCAAAATGCGAGGAGGAGCTTTATATGAAAAAGAAACAAGTAATGCTCGCTTTAACAGCTGCCGCAGGACTGGGTTTGACAGCACTTCATTCCGCTCCCGCAGCAAAAGCTGCGCCCCTTCACGACATATCTGTCAGCATGCCATCATCCGATTCTTACATCATAAAAACAGGAAAGCTGAATGTCCGGACTGAGCCAAATCATAAAGGTGACATTCTCGGCACTGTATCATCAGAACAAAAAGTAAAAGTCTATGGATTTGTAAATGCCGATTGGGCTCAAATTCATTTCAAAGGAAAAAAAGCGTATATTTCAACCCACTTTTTAATGAAAACCGCAAGCCAAGCGAAAACAATGAAACAGACAGCCTTCTATGCACCGACGCCCGAAAATGGAAAAGCTAAACAGCTCTCATCTGGAACAGAGGTGACAATACTTGGGTGGGGATTCAGTGAAAATGGAGGATTTGACTTCACTTGGGCGTTCGTCGATTATGGCGGAGTTAAAGGCTATATTCACACAAAGGATTTACAAATGCGATAAAAAGGCAGGCCGAGGCTTGTCTTTTTGCCTATGCATGAAACATTTCTCCTTTCTGCACGTAACAATGAGAAAGGAGATGATGATATGACGGGTTTAGTCGGCGGAGGGCTTATGATCATTGCGGGCATACTGATCAAACTGTTTCCTCCCAAATCGATCAACAGTGTGTACGGATACAGAACGAGACGATCAATGTCAGATCAAAGATTATGGAATGAAGCGAACCGTTACAGTGCATCATTAATGATCCTGTCAGGCTTGGTGATTGCGGGAATGGGTTTGCTGCTGGGATCAAACTTGTTTATTCTTCAGCTTATCCTGCTGATTGCCGCCTGTGCCGTAACATTTATGCTGACGGAGAAAAGGCTGAAAATCATGACGCACAGTCAAGGAGGAGATAGAAGTGGACGGAGTTAAATGCCAGTTTGTCAATACGAACGGAATCACGCTCCACGTTGCAGCCGCAGGACCGGAAGATGGCCCGTTAATTGTCCTGCTCCATGGATTTCCTGAGTTTTGGTACGGCTGGAAAAATCAAATCAAACCGCTTGTTGATGCGGGTTACCGGGTCATTGCTCCTGATCAGCGGGGCTACAATCTCAGTGACAAACCGGAAGGAATTGATTCGTATCGGATTGATACATTAAGAGATGATATCATCGGGCTTATTACGCAATTCACTGATGAAAAAGCAATTGTCATCGGGCATGACTGGGGAGGGGCTGTTGCATGGCATTTGGCTTCCACATGCCCGGAATATCTTGAAAAACTGATCGCGATCAATATCCCGCACCCGCACGTCATGAAAACCGTAACGCCGCTTTATCCGCCGCAATGGCTGAAAAGCTCGTATATCGCATACTTCCAGCTCCCCGATATACCGGAGACATCACTAAGGGAAAATGATTATGAAACATTAGATAAAGCGATTGGATTATCCGACCGTCCCGCGCTTTTTACATCCGAGGATGTCAGCAGATACAAAGAAGCGTGGAAACAGCCGGGCGCGCTGACAGCTATGCTGAACTGGTACAGAGCCATCAGAAAAGGAAGCTTGGCAGAGAAACCTTCTTACGAAACAGTACCTTACCGAATGATCTGGGGAATGGAAGACCGTTTTTTGAGCAGAAAGCTTGCGAAAGAGACGGAAAGGCATTGCCCGAATGGACATCTCATCTTTGTTGATGAAGCTTCCCATTGGATTAACCACGAAAAGCCAGCCATCGTCAATCAGCTGATTTTGGAATATCTTAAGAACCAATAAGCCAAAATTTCTCTCCATCCGTCTGTCATAATGGCAGACTTTTTCTGTGCGTTTTTTTCATAGTCTGTTTTAAACATGACAAAATAACATTAAAAATCATGAATGTCACCATAAAATTGTAACAAAAAACAGGTTTAAACGACTTTAAAAAAAGGAATAGCCTTACTGAAGATTTGTGTAAAACTCCCCTAAGGCAATACTTAAAAAGAATAATAAAAAGAAGGTGCCTTAATGAAGCAAGGATTAATCTCGATTATTATCCCGTCTTACAATGAAGGGTATAATGTCAAACTCATTCATGAATCTTTAAAAAAGGAATTTAAAAACATTCATTATGACTATGAAATATTCTTCATAAACGACGGAAGTGTTGATGACACGCTTCAGCAGATCAAAGACTTGGCAGCGACGTGCAGCCGGGTAAAATATATATCTTTTTCTCGAAACTTTGGAAAAGAAGCCGCAATTTTGGCGGGCTTTGAGCATGTTCAGGGCGAGGCGGTTATTGTAATGGATGCCGATCTGCAGCATCCGACATATTTGCTGAAGGAATTTATCAAAGGCTACGAAGAAGGGTATGACCAAGTCATTGCCCAAAGGAACAGAAAAGGGGACAGCTTTGTCCGCTCACTCTTATCATCTATGTATTACAAGTTCATTAATAAAGCGGTGGAAGTCGATTTGCGTGACGGTGTCGGTGACTTCAGATTGTTAAGCCGCCAAGCTGTGAATGCACTTTTGAAGCTGAGCGAAGGAAACCGCTTTTCAAAAGGCCTTTTTTGCTGGATTGGCTTTGATCAGAAAATTGTATTTTATGAAAATGTCGAACGAAAAAACGGCACCTCCAAATGGTCGTTCAGCAGTCTGTTTAACTACGGAATGGACGGCGTCGTTTCATTTAATCATAAGCCGCTGAGATTATGTTTTTATACAGGCATTTTCATCCTGCTGCTTTCCATCATTTATATCATTGCCACATTCGTTAAAATTCTGACTAACGGTATTTCTGTGCCTGGGTATTTTACCATTATCTCAGCAGTGTTATTTCTTGGCGGAGTACAGCTGTTAAGCCTCGGAATTATAGGCGAATATATCGGCCGAATCTATTATGAAACAAAAAAACGCCCGCATTATTTGATCAAAGAAGCGAATATCCCGAACAAAGACCTGCCTGAAACGAACGAATTAAAAAGCATGCGGCGTCTGACAAAAATGCACTGAAAATACCAAGCGCCATTGGCAGTGCTTTTTTTGCGTGTCTATTATCTTAAAAGCAAGACTGGAGAATTCATATGAAAAGAAAACATATCATGATCTATGCGGCCAGTTTGCTGGTGTCCGTTCTGGCACACGCTTTTTTTGTGAAAGAATGGGCGGAAGGCAGGTATATGACAGGTCCGGGTGACGGGCTTGCGCAAATGATCGTATTTAAAAAATTATTATTTGACCAATATACAAACGGGAATCTTTTCTACAATTATTCATTCGGACTTGGCGGCGGCACATTCAGTCAACTCGGCTATTATTTTTCTGCTTCTTTTCTTTTTCTTGCTGCGTCCGCCGCTGTTTGGCTGCTTCAAGCCGTCCAGCTGATCGGAGAAGCGGATACGCTTTTTTGGGCTGAGTCAGCTGTTTTTATCAGTATTTTCAAATTGAGTTTGATCATCTTTACGTCCGCTTCTGTTTTTCATTATCTTCTCAAGCACAGGGCGGCATCGTTCACGGGAGCTGTGTTATACGGCGTCTCAATTATTTATTTCCGTCACGAAGCATATTGGGAATTTTTTACCGATACAATGGTTTGGCTTCCGCTGCTTGTGCTTGGCGCAGAAAAAATTATTAGAGAGCGGCGCCCGGCGTGGTTTATCGTTGCGTGTTCGCTGACGTTAATCAATAATTTTTACTTTGCATACATAAACCTTATATTCATCGGAATCTATGTGCTGTTCAGATGGCTGATCCGTTTGGAACCACATGAAGAGAAAAGATGGATTCAAATCAGATTATTTCTGGTTTCAGGCTTCATTTCTTTTGGCATCAGTGCGGCGGCGTTTGTGCCGGTGGTATACGGTTATTTAAACAACCTGCGCCCTCCATACAGCCAGAAAATAGAGTGGCTCAATTTCGATGATAATATCTTATTTTCGAGCCGGATCATCATTGTGCCGGCCGCTTTTCTGCTGTTTTTGTTTATTATTTCTTTTTACAAAAACCGTGTGTTTCGTCTCTTTGCCGGATTGAGCCTGCTGTTTATTCTTTTTCATTTCAGTCCGTATGCGGCAAGCGTCTTTAACGGCTTTTCCGCCCCGCAAAACCGGTTTGAATATGTTCTGGCCTTTACCATTGCGGGAGCAGCTGCGGCTGGTTTGTCACAGCTGTCTGATTTGAAACGGAAAGAACTGCTCCCGGCCGCAGCTGTCGTCCTGCTTCTTTACTTGTATCATATTCAAAGGTATAAGCTCGATATATGGAAGCCTGCGAATGAAAGTATTCTATTGCTCTTACTCATGACAATCGCAGCCTTGTTTGCTGCAGCTTTTGCGAAAAAACGGGCAAAAATGGCTGTGTACGGTATAATCATTCTTTCTTCACTGTTTGTCGCCAACTCCTATCAAAAATACGCACTCTCAGAAGGCGGCGATTTGGACAGTGTGACAAAAGAATATCTTACAAGTGAGGAATACAGAGGGCGGGAATCATCTGAGCTCATTAGACGTTTACAGAAGGAAGACGATGATCCGCTCATGAGAATCGACTGGATGAACGGGGTCCGCAATAATACGCCAATCATTTACGGGTTTAATGGCTTCAGCGCGTATTCCAGCATTTTAAACAAAGATCTGCTGGCCTTCTATTGGAATGATTTAAGTATCGATATGGGCAGGGAAAGCGTTAGCCGTTACGCGTCATTGGGAGACAGGGCGAATTTATACAGCCTGCTTTACGGCAAATATTATATGACCGAAAAAACAAACGAAGCCAGCGTCCCGTACGGCTTCAAAAAGCATTTAGAAACAGAGCATTATGCAGTTTATGAGAATCAGTACATGCTTCCATTCGTCAAAACAGCCGATGCCATATACAGCGAAAGTGAGCTGGACCGATTGCCCGCTCTTGCGAAAGAACAGGCGATGCTGAAAGGAATCATATTAAAAGATCCATCAGGAAAAACGGAGCAGACACCAAAACCGTCCAATTTGATCACCAAGTCGGACATTACCGCAAAACAAGCCCAGTATCAAAACGGGCTGCTAACCGTAACTGGAGAAAACGGAGGAGAGCTGATCATCACCCCGAAACAGCCATCATCCGCTCCGGGAGACTACTATGTCAGCTTTTATTTGAAAAGCAAAGCAAAAGACAAAGGATTTACGTTAAAGGTAAATGATTATGTCACAACAAGGAAATCGAACAAATCGATATATAAAACCGGAGTAAATAATATAACGGTAAGAGTGCCTAAATCAGGACATATCTCAATCCATCTTCCGAAAGGAACCTATGAGCTGAGAAACATAGCGCTCTATGAAGAAAATTACCAAACGCTGAAAAACGCTGTAATGCAAAATAAAACAGAGACAGCAGACAAACTGAATTGGAACAAAAATCGACTGACCTTTGCATATCATCTGTCAAAAGACCAGTACATCATGCTTCCGATCCCATATGAAAAAGGCTGGGAGCTGAAGATCAACGGAAAAACACAGAAGATCGAAAAAGCGGATTATGCTTTTATAGGCTTCAAGGCGCAAAAGGGAGACAATCACATTGAGCTGACTTACTATCCGCCATACTTCAAAATATCGGCGCTCATATCTCTTGTCAGTCTGCTGCTTGCTGTTTTCTATATAAGACGTAAAAAGCCCGGCTCTATATAGAGCCGAGCTTTAATTTTTTCTGAAGTTTTTCTTCGCTGAATATCCATCCCGTATAGGACGAACGAATCGTGAGATCATGGCCGATGTGAACAATTGCGACAAACGGATAATGGCCTTTGCTCCGATAGCGCAGGTCGATAAATCTCACCTCATAATGATCTTTAAACGTATCCACTTCCCACCGGTAAACCGGAGAAAAGGACAGAAACGCCGCGATGTTATCATCCTGCTTTGCCGCATGCATTACATCGGTTTCAGGAACAGGCACCCGATTAAATGTATCCAGAATCACGACATGTCCTTCCATGCTTCTTCCTACATAGAAAGCATGTGCTGTCGTCACTGCGATTCGCCATTGCCTGAATTTCATCGTTGGAGAAATAATAATGCTTTCGATCTCATCATGAATCATCTCATGAAGCTTCCGTTTAATTCTCAGCTGCATGATCAGGCGCACCAAGTAGTAGCCTGCCAATATGATATATAAGCTGAGAAACGTGATGCCGGGACTCCCGCCTGCATACCAAATCGCAATAGCTGCCAGATGGCTGATAAAAATAAACGGATCAAACGTATTAATCAGCCCGAGCGCAACCCATTTTTTCGAAAACGGACGAATGGCTTGTGTTCCATAGGCGTTGAATATATCAACAAAGACATGCAGAACGACTGCCAGCAGTGTCCACAGCCACAGGTGCAGAAAATCGGCCTGAGGATAAAATAAATACAGAATCGCCGGGATGATGACAGACCAAAACAAAACGGCGGGAATTGAATGGGTAAATCCTCTGTGATTCCTTATATAAACAGCATTGTTTTTAAGCTTTAACACAGTATCAATATCCGGAGCCTGAGAGCCCGCAAGCGTTGCGATCATAACAGCGTGAGCCATTGCCGGATCTGATCCGACAACAGGATCAAGCGTCGCAATACCGCCCAGTGCGATGCCCATAACGACATGTGTGCCCGTATCCATAGGTGACCTCCTTGCAGGATGATCCTGCACATTCACTTTGTAAGAAATTCCCCATTTTCATATACCCAATTTTTAAACTGATTCAATCGTTCTCATATGTTTCCGCTTTTTCTTTATTACTATTTAATGTAACATATTATCGTACTGTGCCCTTAGTGTACAACAAAAAACAGTCTAAAGAAAAGCGGGGCGCGAAAGACTGGGGAGAAACACATATGAACGTACTTGAAGACAAATTAAAACAAAAAGACATACAGCAATTTCGCGATGATTTAATCTCATGGTTTGAACGAGAGCAGCGCGTTTTGCCGTGGAGAGAGGACCAAGATCCTTATAAGGTGTGGGTATCTGAAGTGATGCTACAGCAAACGAGAGTAGAGACAGTGATTCCTTACTTTCTCCGGTTTGTGGAACAATTCCCGACAGTGGAAGCGCTCGCTGATGCTGATGAAGAAAAGGTGCTGAAAGCATGGGAAGGGCTCGGCTATTATTCGCGAGTCAGAAATCTGCAAAGCGCGGTAAAAGAAGTGAAACAGGAATACGGCGGCATTGTCCCTCCAGACGAGAAAGATTTTGGCGGGTTAAAAGGCGTCGGCCCTTATACAAAGGGAGCGGTGCTCAGCATTGCCTACAATAAACCCATTCCCGCGGTTGACGGAAATGTGATGCGTGTCATGTCCAGAATTCTTTCTATTTGGGATGATATTGCCAAACCAAAAACAAGAACGATCTTTGAAGACGCCATACGAGCTTTTATTTCCAAAGAAAAACCATCTGAATTTAATCAGGGCTTGATGGAGCTTGGAGCCTTGATCTGTACGCCAAAATCACCCTCATGCCTGCTATGCCCGGTTCAGCAGCATTGCTCAGCATTTGAAGAAGGCACTGAACGGGAGCTTCCGGTAAAAAGCAAAAAGAAAAAGCCCGGGATCAAAACCATGGCTGCGATCGTACTGACTGATGAAGACGGACAAGTGTATATCCACAAACGGCCGTCTAAAGGTTTGCTCGCCAACCTGTGGGAATTCCCTAATCTTGAAACACAAAAAGGGATCAAAACTGAGCGTGAACAGCTCATTGCTTTCTTAGAAAACGAATATGGAATACAAGCTGATATCAGTGATCTGCAAGGTGTAGTCGAGCATGTTTTCACCCACCTGGTATGGAATATTTCAGTGTTTTTCGGTAAAGTAAAACAAGTGTCGGATACCAGCGAGCTGAAAATAGTAACGAAAGAAGAGCTCGAACAATTTGCGTTCCCGGTGTCACATCAAAAAATCTGGAAGATGGCAGTAGAAGCAGCCGCTATCTCGGCTGCTCCGTAAACCATTCTTAATCGTAAGAGACGCGCGTGCCGTGGCTGTAGTCCGCTTCATTGCGCTTCATTCCGCCGCGCGCTTCAATTTCTTGCGTTAATTCCCGGTATTTTGATTGGCCTTCTTCGTTCAAATAAGGCATAATTTGCTGAAAGGCATGATGAAAATAAGCGAGTTCACTGTTCTTCCAATCTTTTTTGGAAACCATGTTCAATTCGCTCATATCACGTCCGACATACATAACAGAAGACCCCCTTTAAAGTTCTTGCCATTATTGTTTGTGGAAATAAAAGAACTATACGCTACAAGGAGATGAGGAAAAATGGAACAAAATAAATGTGCACTCGTAACAGGAAGCAGCCGCGGTGTCGGAAAAGCGGCCGCGATCAGACTTGCTGAGAACGGCTATAACATCGTCATTAACTATGCACGCAGCAAAAAAGCAGCATTAGAAACAGCGGAAGAAATCGAAAAACTTGGCGTTAAAGTGCTTGTCGTAAAAGCAAACGTAGGACAGCCTGCAAAAATCAAAGAAATGTTTCAGCAAATTGATGAAACGTTCGGCAGACTTGATGTTTTTGTCAATAATGCCGCTTCAGGAGTACTAAGACCTGTCATGGAATTAGAAGAAACACACTGGGACTGGACGATGAACATTAATGCGAAAGCATTGCTTTTCTGCGCTCAGGAAGCTGCAAAGCTAATGGAGAAGAACGGAGGCGGGCATATTGTCAGCATCAGTTCATTAGGCTCTATCCGCTATCTTGAAAACTACACCACGGTCGGTGTATCAAAAGCAGCGTTAGAGGCTTTAACCCGTTATCTTGCGGTTGAGCTTTCACCAAAACAAATTATCGTCAATGCTGTTTCAGGCGGAGCGATCGACACAGATGCGCTGAAACACTTCCCGAATAGAGAAGATCTGCTTGAGGATGCGCGCCAAAACACGCCGGCGGGACGCATGGTCGAAATTAAAGACATGGTTGATACTGTTGAGTTTCTAGTGTCTTCCAAGGCTGACATGATCCGCGGACAGACAATTATCGTTGACGGCGGACGCTCACTGCTGGTTTAAAAATTTTTAAAAAAGAGGAATAGCTATACGATCACCTGCACATTCTAATGACCGTGGAGGTGATAACAATGGCTAACTCAAATAACTTCAGCAAAACAAACGCTCAACAAGTTAGAAAACAAAACCAACAATCAGCTGCTGGTCAAGGTCAATTTGGCACTGAATTTGCTAGCGAAACAAACGCTCAGCAAGTCAGAAAACAAAACCAGCAATCAGCTGGACAACAAGGTCAATTCGGCACTGAATTCGCTAGTGAAACTGACGTACAGCAGGTAAGACAGCAAAACCAATCTGCTGAACAAAACAAACAACAAAACAGCTAATCACTGAAACAGAAAAAAGCACTTCATCTTCGGGTGGAAGTGCTTTTTTCTGTTTGAAAAACGACAAAACTTGTGGAAGGTCTACAGAATGAGTCAAAGGGTTTGCTTTATGGAGATCGAAATGATTAAAGGAGGAAACGTTTATACTTTCATCAGGCTGAAGGAGGAACCGATGACGGAATTTGAAAAGCTGGTAAGTGAACAGATGAAAACGATGGATAAGCTTCTCGATCTCCAATCAGAGCTCGACCGCTGCAAACAAATTGAGGCGGAACTCCGGCATTTGGAAAGGGATGCAAGGCTGCGTGGGATTCAGGCTGAAATTGCGGTAAAACGGAAACACCTTGCCGATATACAGGATATGTTTCAAAAGCAGACAGAGCAGGTCATTCGTTCATATCGCAGCTCAGAAAAGCCGTCTTCCTTTGTGTAGTGCAGGAATGTGCCATTCCCCGGCCGGAATGGCTCTTTTATTTTCATTTTTCAATTTGTAACGTTATAATAGGTAAAAGACGTTGTCGGTAAGCAAATTTGGACATACTAACTGTAGGGCTTTATAGAAAGTAGGGGAGAAATATGGGCTATCCCAAGGAAGGAGAAACCATTCAAATTCACAGCTATAAGCACAACGGGCTGATTCATAGAATTTGGAATGAGACAACAATCTTAAAAAGTACAGAAATGTGTGTCATCGGAGCCAATGACCGGACGATGGTAACCGAATCAGACGGCCGGACATGGATAACCAGAGAGCCCGCAATCTGTTATTTTCACGCAAGACAATGGTTTAATGTCATCGGGATGCTGAGGGAAGACGGGGTTCATTATTATTGCAACATCAGTTCTCCGTTTGCCTATGATGGCGAAGCAATTAAATATATTGATTATGACTTAGATGTTAAGGTTTTTCCTGACATGACCTACAATATTCTCGATGAAGACGAATATGATGATCATCGGAAAGCCATGAATTATCCAAAAGAAATCGACAGTATTTTAAGAGACTACTTAAATACGCTGCTCCATTGGATTCACCAGCGTCAGGGACCGTTTGCGCCCGAGTTTGTCGATATGTGGTATGAACGGTATTTGCGCTATACAAAATAATGGTTACGTAAAAACCTGTTGCGGGGTACAACAGGTTTTTCACATGGGCTTACACACATCATGATAAAGAGAGAGGGGGAATCAACGTGGGGGTTATGAAACGCTACATGCAATTCGTCAAACCTTATAAGAAGCAAATTTTCGTTACAGTGTTAATCGGGATCGTAAAATTCTCCATTCCGCTTGCTCTCCCATTGCTTCTGAAGTACGTAGTTGACGACATTATTCAAGGAGGCGGTACGGCCAGTGACAAAACCACGTCATTGTTCACGATTATGGCGATCATGTTCGCCTTATTTTTAATTTTGCGCCCGCCTGTTGAATATTATCGGCAATATTTTGCCCAGTGGACTGCCAGCAAGGTGCTTTTTGATATAAGAGCTAAGCTGTTTGACCATATACAAAAACTGAGCCTTCGTTTTTACGCGAATACAAGAACAGGGGAAGTCATTTCCCGAGTGATTAATGATGTAGAACAAACAAAGGATTTCGTCATCACAGGGCTGATGAATATATGGCTCGATATGCTGACGATTTTGATTGTAATCTCTATCATGCTCACACTGGACGTTAAATTAACGCTGATCTCTATCGTATTATTCCCATTATACGGAATCTCAGTGAAGTATTTTTACGGCCGTTTACGAAAGCTGACAAGGGAGCGCTCACAGGCTCTTGCTCAAGTGCAGGGGCATTTGCACGAACGCATTCAAGGCATGCCTGTCATCAGAAGCTTTGCGATAGAAGATCATGAACAGGCTCAATTTAATGAGAAAAACAGCCATTTCTTAGATAAAGCCATCCGCCACACGAATTGGAACGCCAAAACCTTTGCGGTGGTCAATACCATTACAGATTTGGCGCCGCTCATCGTCATAGCGTGCGCCGGGTATTTTGTCATTAATGGACCGCTGACAGTCGGAACAATGGTCGCATTTGTCGGATATATTGACAGAATGTACAACCCTGTTAGAAGGCTGATCAATTCCTCTACAACTTTGACACAGTCAATCGCATCAATGGACAGGGTGTTTGAATTTATTGACGAGCCCTATGAACTCACTGACAAACCAAATGCGATAAAGGCCGATCAGATTCGCGGAGGAGTGGAGTTTCAAAACGTTTCGTTTCAATATGAGAAGGACAAAGAAAATATTCTTCATGATGTATCCTTAAAAGTAAATAGAGGAGAAACTGTAGCTCTCGTCGGCATGAGCGGAGGAGGAAAATCAACGCTCGTCAGCCTGATCCCAAGATTTTATGATGTAACAAGCGGCAGACTGCTGATTGATGGGACGGATATTCGCGATTATGAAGCAAGGAGCCTTCGCAACCAGGTTGGTATGGTGCTTCAGGATACCTTTTTATTTAGTGAAACGATTCGGGAAAATATCGCGATCGGCAAGCCTGATGCCACACTTGAAGAGATAATCGAAGCCGCCAAAGCTGCAAATGCCCATGAATTTATCATGAGCTTTCCAGAAGGATATGAGACCCGGGTGGGAGAACGAGGCGTTAAGCTTTCAGGCGGACAAAAGCAGCGGATCTCAATTGCGCGGGTATTCCTGAAAAATCCACCGCTCCTCATTTTAGATGAAGCTACATCAGCTCTGGATTTGGAAAGTGAGCATTACATTCAAGAAGCGATGGACAAACTGGCGAAGGATAGAACAACTTTTGTTGTCGCCCACCGTTTATCGACAATCACCCATGCGGATAAGATTGTTGTCATGGAAAACGGCACAATCATTGAAATCGGAACCCATGATGAACTCATGGACTATGAGAGCCAGTACAAGCACTTATTTACCATTCAAAATTTGAACTAAAACATCAATCTTATATCCTTTTAACGAAGGATATAAGATTTTTTTGTATATAAAAAAACCCGGCTGTTTAACCGGGTTACTCTTCTGTTTCTATTTCGCAGTCTTTCGGATGATACGTTTGAAAGCTTGTGATAAGTGTTTCCAAATGTTCAAGCTGCTCGCGATATTCAACGGCACTTGCCATAATATTAAGCATGTTGTAATCAATAAGCTCCTCATCCGTATTCTGCTGATTTTTTAAAAATGACTTTGTTAAAAGCTGCTTATATCGAATGCCTTCTTCATCTGCGTCATCATGCGGCTTGATTTTGCCGACAAACCTCATCAAAATCAGTTCATGCCAGTAAAGCAGGTAATCAAGCTCTTCAGTCAGTGTTTCCTGAAACTCTTCCGGCATATGATAGATCTCGTTTTCCAAACGATGCAGTTTCTTCAATGTATCAAGCGCCCGATTTGCAGTAATAATGGCCTGTCTGAACAAGACAAGCTTTCTTGATTTTACATAAGTCGTTTTCTTAAAGTAGCTTCTCTCTTCTTTATATAGCAGATATGTCTGATCAAGCTTGATCATTTTTTCTTTCAGTTTTTCAATATCCTCTTTCAAAATCGAATGCTCTGTTGACTGCCGCATGGACAGCCTTATCCACTTCATAATTTCTTCGGTGTTTTCGACGGTATTATGAATCAGCTTTGTTTCGTACTTAGGAGGCAAAAACACAAGGTTGACGATAAAGGAAGAAAGCACCCCTAAGATCACAGTGCTTGTTCTGATCAGCGCGAACATTAAAAAGTCGTCACCGGCGGATTCTAAAATCGCAATAACTGTTACAAGAGCAATCGAAATTGTATGTTCAATTTTAAGTTTCAGCATGATTGTAATGACAATAACTGCTGTTAACCCGATCATAATCGGGCTGGGTCCGAAAATAAGGCCGAACACTGTGGCAATCACAGCTCCGATGATATTTGCCTGAACCTGGTCAATAATAATGAGAAAAGAGCGGTAAATCGACGGCTGGATCGCAAATATCGCTGCAATCCCAGCGAAAATCGGCGCGGGAAGCCCGATCCACGAAGCCAAATAAAGGGCAAGTGTAATCGCAATCCCGGTTTTGAAAATGCGGGCACCAAGTTTCATTGGTTTGTGCGTGCATTCCTTTCTATAGTAAATTGTGTAACATAGCAAATGGCTAATCCTTAAAATTCCCGGTAAGTTTATTTGCTAAACAATTAAGTAATATACAGGGATCAACACAAATATTCAAGCTATTTTTCTAGAAAAAGACCAAAATCTTACACACTGTTTGAATCCATAAAAAAACAGGAGCTCAATGCTCCTGTCCAAGTTGTCTGATTCTAGTTTTTAAGGTGTTTAAAAGCATCCTCGACCGCTGCAAGCGTGTCTTTAATATCCTGCTCTGTATGTGCTGTTGTAATAAACCAGGCTTCATATTTAGAAGGTGCTAAATTAATTCCGCGTTCCAGCATCAGTTTGAAAAACGTCGCGAACGTTTCTCCGTCACTACGTTCAGCCTGCTCGTAATTTTCGACTTTCTCATCAGAGAAATAAACCGTGAGTGCGCCTTTTAACCGGTTGACAGTAATCGTGATGCCGTGTGTTTCTGCATGCTGTAATATGCCTTCCTCCAGCATAGCGCCAAGGTGATCAAGCTTTTCATACACGCCTTCCTCTTTGAGCACTTCCAGACAAGCGATGCCTGATAGGATGGAAGCGGGGTTCCCTGCCATTGTTCCTGCCTGATAAGCAGGCCCTAGCGGAGCTACCTGCTCCATGATTTCTTGTTTGCCGCCATAGGCGCCAATTGGAAGTCCGCCGCCGATAATTTTTCCGAGTGCTGTTAAATCCGGTTTCACCTGTAAGAGATCCTGCGCGCCGCCATACATAAAGCGGAAAGCCGTAATGACTTCATCGTAAATAACGAGAGCGCCTGCATTGTGTGTCAATTCATTTACTTTTTCTAAGAAGCCCTTTTTCGGCTCGACGATACCGAAGTTGCCGACAATCGGTTCAACGAGAACCGCCGCGATTTCACTGCCCCATTTATCAAGAGCCGCTTTATAGCTATCGATATCATTAAATGGAACTGTGATCACTTCGTTTGCAATGCTTTTCGGTACACCGGCTGAGTCTGGTGTGCCGAGAGTAGACGGGCCGGAGCCTGCGGCGACAAGCACAAGGTCCGAATGCCCGTGATAGCAGCCCGCAAATTTAATGATTTTTGTCCGGCCTGTATATGCGCGAGCCACGCGGATGGTCGTCATAACGGCTTCTGTTCCCGAATTGACGAATCTTACTTTGTCCATAGCGGGAATGGCTTCTTTGAGCATCTTTGCAAATGTAACCTCATGTTTCGTTGGTGTTCCATACAATACACCGTTCTCTGCCGCTTTTTTAATCGCTTCTGTAATATGCGGGTGGGCATGTCCTGTAATAATCGGACCGTACGCCGCTAAATAATCGATGTATTTGTTGCCGTCCACATCCCAAAAATAAGCGCCGCTTGCTTTCTCCATTGCAACAGGAGAACCGCCGCCGACTGCTTTATATGATCTAGACGGGCTGTTTACACCGCCGACAATGTGCTGTAATGCCTCATTGTGAAGTTCAATTGATTTTGTATGCAAGAATAAAAACCTCCTATATCTCCATGCGTCCTTTCTATTGTAGCATGCTTCCGAACAAGAACAATGGCTTCGGGCTTCAGATTCAGCTGAGATGGTTGTAATCTGGACAAGAATTGGATACGCTTAATAAAAAAACATCCGGAGGTAACGTAATGACTATAGAAATCGGACAAAAAGCGCCTGATCTTGAGTTAAAAGGCGATCATGGGGAAACAGTAAAATTATCGGATTATAAAGGAAAGTACATCGTGCTTTATTTTTATCCAAAAGACATGACACCGGGATGTACAACTGAAGCATGCGATTTTCGGGACAGTCACGAAAGCTTCGCCGAACTGGATGCCGTCATTATCGGCGTCAGCCCGGACAGCCAGGAAAAACACGGAAAATTTAAAGAGAAGCATAACCTGCCATTTCGGCTTCTTGTTGATGACGAGCATAAGCTGGCAGAAGCGTTTGATGTGTGGAAGCTGAAGAAAAACTTCGGAAAAGAGTATATGGGAATCGAGCGTTCCACTTTTTTAATTGATAAAGAAGGCCGGGTCATTAAAGAATGGAGAAAGGTAAAAGTAAAGGACCATGTAGCCGAAGCGCTTCAAACCCTCAAAGATATGTCGGAAAAGTAAATCTCTATGAGCTTATGCTTACTTTTACCCTGATATCAATTGACAAATTATCGTAGGAAGAGTTACACTAATTATAAACATTACAATGTAAGAATTTTTTTTAGAAGAGAGGTGCATGACGGATGGCTGCACATGAACTAAAAGAAGCCTTAGAAACGTTGAAGGAAACCGGAGTTCGCATTACTCCTCAACGTCATGCGATTCTGGAATATCTCGTTAACTCTATGGCTCATCCAACAGCGGACGATATATATAAAGCTCTGGAAGGGAAATTTCCTAACATGAGCGTAGCGACAGTATATAACAATTTGCGTGTGTTCCGGGAATCAGGTTTGGTAAAAGAGCTCACATACGGTGATGCTTCCA